>NZ_AICN01000027.1:0-20621 GCF_000247775.1 Limosilactobacillus gastricus PS3 | reverse complement strand
TTATCTCTATACTTACTTTATCTCATATTTTTAAGCACTTTAAAAATCGACAATAAAACGCGAGAAGATAAATTAATTGATCGAGTTTTTAATCCTTTATTTTCTGTACTGCAATAACAAGGGATAGTATGCTTAATGTCAAAGAAAAGAAAAATGCTGTGGATACACCAAAAAGCTGCAAGAACATGAGCATACAACTGGTTCCGATTGCACCTGAAATTTGACGAACAGTGTTAATAATTGCAGTGCCATCACTTACAAGATTCGTATTAAGCTGGTTCAATGCCCATGTTGTCACAGGCATGATAAGAAGACCAATTGAAAAATTTCTTATACATTGAACTGCAGCAATCATGACCAGAGAACTGCCCGTATTTAGCGTCAGCAGAAGTCCAGTTCCAACACAAAGCATAATTGAAGCCGCAACAGTCAGACGATGAAAGCCGAATTTGTCAGCTAAAAAGCCGGAAATAAGGCTTGCAACAGCAACCAGTACAGCACCGGGGAAGGTAACAATGCCGGAAACCGATGCACTTATGCCAATGAACTTTTGCATATATAGAGGTAATACTACGGAAACTCCATTAAAAGCTGTAAAAAGCAGGAATGTAAAAAGCGTTCCAGTCAGCATACCTTTATTTTTGAGGGTTTCAAGTTGCAACAAAGGCTGTGAAATACGAAACTGTCGATGAATAAACAGGAAGATAATGAGTAATCCTGCCGCAAGGCATGATAGGGTAATAGCACTTTTCAGTCCAAATTGGGAGATAAATGAGATACCCAGAGTAAATCCAGAGAATCCTACGGACGAAAGAAGCAAGGATAGTTTATCTAAAAAGCAATTTTCCTCTTGCTTGGTTAAATTTTTGAGCAAAAGCAGGCTCAGGAATAATAGAATGGCTCCCATAATCGTAAGAAGCACAAAAACACTTTTCCATGACCATGCATCGGACATAAAACCAGAAAGTACCGGACCGAATGCAGGCGCGAATCCCATGGATACACCGATTATGCCCATCAATTTATTTCTTTGTTCAATGCTGCAACTGCAATAGATTGCAATTTGCAAAAGAGACATTAGGATACCTGTCCCTATTCCCTGCAAGATGCGGGAGAATAAAAGAACTTCAAAATTCGTTGCAATAATTCCGATAAATGAGCCAATCGTGAAGGTCAGCATAGAAAAGGAAAATAACTGTCTGCAAGAATAACGTTTCGTGAAAAAAGCACTTACAGGAACTAAGATACTTGCAATCAGTGAATAGATTGTTGTTAGCCATCCAGCGGTGGAAGCAGAAATTTGAAAATCGTTTATGATGGGTGTCAAAATGGTAGCCATCATATTTTGTGTCAGCAGTCCAAGCAACGTCCCGGCAAATAGTATGGCAATAGAAATAGGATTAGAGTTAAAAAAATTACTTTGTGTTTTCATTAAATATTCCTCCATAACCAACTCGAGACAAATAATATCTTAAGACAAATTATATCTTCGGTTTGTGGTAACGTCAAGTCCGTTGACAAAAAACAATCTCAAGATATACAATTGCAGGTGAGGAGGTGTCTGTGCATGCAGACAAAAATAGGAGTTGAACAGTCCATTTACGTGATTGTAATAATAGCAAAGCAAAAATCAGGAGAAGCTATGAAAAGTCAGGCATTGAGTGAAATTCTTGGAGTGTCTGATTCGTATCTAAAAAAAATACTAGGGAAATTAGTAAGAGCCGGTATCCTTAAATCTTCTGCATCCAAAACGGGTGGAATGTCTCTTGGCAGACAACCGCAAAAAATAACATTTTTGGATATTTTTGAAGCAATCGAAGGTGAAACTCCCTTTTTGCACAGCCATAATCTGAGAGAAACCGTTCAGACAGATGATATTGATGAGTTTGTCAAACAAGCTGATAAGACTTTGAGTATTTTCAGAGAAGCAGAGGATTCATATAAAAGTTCATTGTCAAAATATACGATTGCCGATTTACTTTACTGAACTGAAAATTCCAGTTTATCGAAATATTTTGGGTCTAGAATTTCTGGTATTGATTTACATCAATGCCAGATTTTTTTGTACAATTTTATGCATAGAAAAAGGACATTCTGTCCTTTGCCAAATTTACAATCAATCTCCACAATTAAAAGAAAGTTAGTAGGAAAAATGTCCAAACTGAATTCACCTTAGAAGTGCTTGGAGCCCACACATCACTGTGCTAATTGTGAATTTAAACAGGTCGTTAAAAACGGATATAGGAAAACACACGTAAGGCTAGCTAGTCTTAATGGAATACGATAGAACTAGAACTTTGGAAACAACGTTTCTACTGTAAGCATTGTTGTACAACGTTTAGCTCGAAAACAGATATTGTTGAATTTAATCATACCCTATCCCGTACCCTAAAAAATCAAGGTATAATGTTCATTCGTGATGTTAATACTGAAACACAGATTTCAAAAATTTGTCACCGCTCAACGAGCAGTGTTAGAAGAACCGTTTATGAATACGTTCCTAAACAATATCGATTAGCCATGCTCCCTAAACATCTGTCGTTTGATGAGTTCCGATCTACAGGACATGCAATGTCGTTCATCTGTTATGATAGTGAAAATCATGAAATTGTCGCCAAATTAAATGACCGCTTATCATCATCGATTATTGAATACTTCTTCAAACGTATTGATTGTTTATTTGCATAGAAATTAAAAAAACACTCCCAGCATTAGGAGTGGTGTACAGGTCCATCAATACCAGTTGACGGAGACCCTATTTTACACGAAATCACACGTTTAAAAATTCGTTATACCAATTATACCGGTAATAATCGTCTCTGCTTCAATTTCAATTTGTATAAATGGATCAAACGTATGTAATTTCTGCGAAGCCATCTGGCGGATTTGAACCGCCGACCTTATCCTTACCATGGATACGCTCTACCTATCTGAGCTAAGATGGCTCCTTCAGTATACCGAATGCTATTAAACTTGTCGACAAACAAAAAGAGCGCCTGTTAAAGGCACCCTTTTCGTGTAAGCGTAACAAATTTAGATTACATGAACAAATGTACAAACGGCGGAACAACAATATTCATAACAATTGAAATAATAACAACTGAAATGGAAGCCATCGCACCTTCGACCGAACCTAATTCAACACCCTTGGCAGATCCAACCGTGTGTCCGGCGGTACCAAGCCCAAGACCTAACCCGATCTTGGATCCGCGTAAACGGAAGACCTTGATCAAGATATCAGCCATGGCGTAAATGATAACCGCATTCAGAATACATGCCAATGAAGTAATTGCGGCTTCCCCGCCAAGTGATGTTGTAATTTGTGTTGCGATCGCCAAAGTAGCTGGTTGCGTCGTCATGGCGATGGCAGATTGATCAGACAATCCGAAGAGCTTCGATAATCCGAAGATAATGAAAAGTGAAATGACTGATCCAATAATTAATGATAAGAAGATGTCTAACCAGAACTTCTTAACGACGTCGTTCCGTTTGAACAACGGGACGGCAAAGGCAATGGTTGCAGGTTGCAAGAACCAGTTAATAATGTTCCCACCAGGTGTAAAGTACTTCGTGTAGACTGTCGTCGTTGGTAAATGAGCAATTTTACCCCAAACGACTAAGACCACAATCCCTAAAATCATCCCGACAAACAATGGGTGGAAAATGAATAAACCATTACTAATCTTGAATAGCCATTGCCCGATCCAGAATGTTACTAAACAGATAATGATCCCGGTGAAAGGTAGCATCAAGTTGGTATTTAAAGCTGCACTCATGATTACTTGTCCTCCCCTTCAATTTCGCCTTCAAGTTCACCCTTCTTCTTCCCGACTAATTTTTCGTGAATTCGAATGATGTAACGAGCAGTATAAGCAGTCACAACCAATAAGACGATCGTTGCCAAGATGATCACGATCACGTCTTGAACCCCTTCTTTAGCCATAATGTCCAAGTGGGCTGCTAAAGAAATTCCGGCAGGAACGAATAAGAAACCAATCAAACCAATTAAGAAATTAGCAAATTGTTCTACCCATTCCAACTTAACGATCTTAAAGGTCAAGGCCAAGTACAACAGGATCGTCCCGATCACTGCGGCTGGGACCACGAAACTTTGGGGGAAGAATGATGAAATAATCCCCGAGATAAACAAAATAATGGCAAAAATTGACATTTGCATAATAATTGGTGCTGGTTTCTTTTCAGGAGCACCATTATTCTTGTCGCTCATCTTTAACCCTCCTAAATCCTAATCTGCAAAAGTTTTAACAGGGTTAATTATATGTGATTTTTATGAAAACGGTTCAATTCTCGGCTAGAATGCCCCATATAAATATGGACCGCCCTTGTGAACTAACGAGCGACCCATTCTCTTAAGAAAATCTTAAATTATATTCCCAGGGCCGTTTTGACTGCCCCGACATAAGACCGGGAAACCGGGACTTTCTGCCCCGTCCGTAAGGTCAATTGATAATTATGGTTAAAGCCTGGTTCGGCCTCCGCCACCATCGTCAGGTTAACTAGATAATTACGATGAACTCGCATGAAGACTTCATGATCAAGCTCCTGCTCAAGTTTAGCAAGTGACTGTTTACTATAATATGTCCCATCCGTCGTCGTAATCACCACCTCGTTTCCGGTGACTTCCGCCATAATAATCGATGCTTTTTGAATCACGACTGTGCGATCTTCCGCCGTAATGGCGAGCCAAGGCCGCTGGAGACTATCTGTAGCCGGAATTGATTCACTATGACTAGTCGCGACTCGGTCTAAAGCTTCATGAACGCGCGCTTCCTCATAGGGCTTGAGAATATAATCCGTAGCGTGAGCATCAAAGGCCGCCAAAGCATATTGATCATAGGCGGTCGCAAAAATGATCTGCGGAGCATTAGTAAATTGACTAATCGTCTTACCTAATTTAACGCCATCTTCATCCCCTAAATGAATATCTAAAAATAAGACATCATAGTGATGATCATTGACGGCTTTTAGAGTCGTTGCGGCATCATCAGCCTGGTCAACTTGGGTGACTTGAGGATGTTGGCCAACTAGGTATTTTAGTTCCTCAATGGCCAGTGGTTCATCATCGACAATTAAAACTTTCATGCCTATCCTCCCATTTGTACTGGAATCTTCATTTTCACAATTGTCCCGTCAGAACTTGACTGAATTTGTAAGCGACTCTGATCATTATAGAGACCAACTAGCCTTTGATTTAAATTATAAACCGCCGTCCCGCTCCCGTGCTGGGATTCAACTTCTTGGTCACCATAAATTTCTAACGTATTTGGATCAATCCCGTCTCCATTATCGGCTACCGCAATGGATAACCATTGCTGATCAGCATGGGCGGTTACGGTTACTTGATTATCCTGGCGTCGATCTTTAAAGGCATAGCGAATCGCATTTTCAACTAGAATCTGAATGGCAAAGGGTGGCAGTAAGAGCGACCGATTAGCCGTAACATCAAATTTAACCTGATACTTACCCGGAAAACGAGCCTGTTCCAAAGATAAGTAGGCCTCTACTTGTGCGAGTTCTTGATCCAAGGTTATCGTCGTCGCCCGGGCGCCAACTAGGTTCGACCGGAAGTATTGCGATAGCTTAATTAGCAACTCGCGGGCCTGCTCACTATTAATCCGAATCATTGCTGCAATGGTATTAATAGCATTAAAGAAGAAATGGGGATTAACTTGGGCTTGGAGTGATTTAATCTCAGCATCCCGCACCAGGTTAGCTTGGTGTTCCGCTTCCCCTAAGGCAATTTGGCTAGAGAAAAGATCGGCTAGTCCTTTTGCCAATTCAATTTCCACCGGGGTCAGGCGCCAACTTTCGGTATAGTACATTTTAAGGGTCCCCACGATTTTTTGATCGACATTCAGTGGGACCACAATCGCCGCCCGTAAAGGACAATTAGGATTCGAGCACCCAATTTCTTCTTTACTCTGAGCAATATGAACTTGATTAGTCGTGATCGCCTCTCGTGACAAATTAGTCACCATTTGGTGGGTTGCTACATGGTGATCACTTCCCGCCCCGACATGAGCCAAGATCGATTTCGTGGTCGTTAAAGAAATGGCCGCAAAATTGGTATTGTCCAAAATAATCTGGGCCACTTTTTGGACCGAGTCATAATTAAGCCCCTGCCGAAAATAAGGCAGGGTGGAACTAGCCAGGTTAAGCACGGTTTGAGTTTGAAGTGCCCGAGTCTGGTTTTCCTGCTTGAGATACATGGAAATCACCGAGATGAACACCATCGTCCCCAAGGTATTAATTACAATCATCGGAAAGGCAATAAAGGAAACCAACTCCCAGCCCCGTTCACTAAAGAGTAGAACAAATACCATTTGGAGAGTTTCCATGACTAGGCCGACAATAAAAGCTTGGTGAGTTGTCAAAATCGCAAAGGGATCGCCACCTTGCTCTTCATGATTACGTGACCGATACATACCACCCGAAGCAAGCCCAATTATTAAAGAAGAAATTACATAAAACCAGCCGGACGGCCCCCCTTGCATCATCCGATGTAAGCCAGCAATTAATCCTACCATGCCGCCAACAAAGGGTCCGCCGACAATTCCGGCCGAAGAAATAGCCAGCACCCGCGCATTAGCTAAGGAATCGCCATGAGGTAGATTCATCATTACGATGGATGATTCGATCTCATTATGGGGACCAATCACCACCGCCGTCATATTCGCGATTACCGCTACAAAGGAAAAGAGGACAATTAACCAAAATTTCCCGGCCATGGTGGGATTAAAGAGCCAGCGCCGCATCTGTGGAATTGACACCAAGATAAAGCCCAACAGGACAACAATCCCGACCCGTTCCATCATTAAAATCGATAATTCTAACATGATTCATTCCATATCTATAAGTTTTAATTAGGGTTTCATTCATTAAATAGCGTATACTAATCTTATCACAGATATAAAGGAGTTCTCAGATGGCAATTTCACGTTTTTATGATCTTTTCCAACCGGAAAATTATCAAATTAAGTTAGCGATTGATCGTCAGGCCAAAACTATTACTGGGCAAGTTACCATTACTGGTCATGCCAGCCAAACCGACCTGCAATTACACCAAAAATTTTTACAAGTTAGTCAAGTTCTCGTTAACCAAAATCCTGTCGACTTTACGAGCGATGATGAGCAGGAAAGTCTCCAATTCACGAGTCCCAGCACCGGTGAATTAACGATCACCGTTAATTATACCGCTCCCTTAACTGACACCATGATGGGAATCTACCCTTCTTATTACCAAATCGGTGACGAGCGGAAACAATTAATTGGGACCCAATTTGAAACTACCTTTGCTCGCCAAGCCTTCCCGTCAATCGATGAACCGGAAGCAAAGGCCACTTTTGACCTGGCGATTAAGTTTGACGAACAACCGGGGGAAACGATTTTGGCCAATATGCCGGAAACCAAGGTGGTCGATGGTTATCACTACTTCCAACGGACCGTTAAAATGTCGACTTATCTAGTGGCCTTTGCCTTTGGGGACTTGCAAAGCAAGCTAACCCAAACAAAGAGCGGCGTCCAAGTCGGCGTCTTCGCAACCAAAGCCCATGCCGCCAAGGAACTTGATTTTGCCCTGGATATCGCTAAACGCGCCATTGAATTTTACGAAGATTACTACCAAACCCCATATCCGCTACCACATTCATGGCAATTAGCCCTCCCCGACTTCTCCGCCGGAGCGATGGAAAACTGGGGCTTAGTCACCTACCGGGAAGCATACTTATTACTAGATCCAGATAACACGGCCTTGGAAATGAAACAAGTAGTCGCCACCGTGATCACTCATGAGTTAGCTCATCAATGGTTTGGTGATTTAGTAACCATGCAATGGTGGGATGATCTCTGGTTAAACGAGAGTTTTGCCAATATGATGGAATACGTGGCGGTAGATGCCCTCGAACCTGATTGGCATGTTTGGGATCTTTTCCAAACAACTGAAGTTCCAATGGCAACTAACCGGGATGCAACCGATGGTGTCCAATCCGTCCATGTCGATGTTAATAACCCCGCCGAAATCGACTCCATTTTTGACGGCGCGATTGTCTATGCCAAAGGCTCGCGAATGCTCGTGATGGTTCGCTCACTAATCGGCGATGATGCACTACGAAAAGGTTTGAAAAACTACTTTGCTGCTCACCAATATGGCAATGCCAAGGGAGCTGATCTCTGGGAAGCCTTAGGTCAGGCAGCTAACATGCCGATCGGCGACATCATGAACTCCTGGTTGGAACAACCTGGTTATCCAGTCGTTCAAGCTAAGGTAGAAAACGGTCACCTAATCTTAAAGCAAGCCCAATTCTTCATTGGTGAGCATCAAGATCAAGGACGTCAATGGCAGATTCCGCTGAACAGTAATTACGCTGGCGTGCCAAAGCTAATGACTACCGAAAGTCTCGACTTGGGTGATTATCAAAGCTTACGCCAAACGGCCGGAAAACCTTTCTTATTGAACCAGGACAATCAAGCCCACTTTATCGTTCAATATGATACCGAATTATTTAATGATCTGCTTGCCCAGGTTGATCAGCTATCTAATAGTGATCAACGGGAATTTCTTCAAGACTTATCGCTATTAGCCCAAGGTCAATACATTTCGTATGCTGATTTAATTCCCCGGTTGGGACAATTTGCTAATCAATCATCCTACATTGTGACCGATGTCTTATACCAAACGGCTAATAAATTAAAACAATTTATCCAAGCCGGCCAGGCGGAAGAAAAGTATCTCCAAGACTTCTTTAAAGTCTTGAGTCAAGATCAATTAGAACAACTTGGCTGGACAGCTAACCAACAGGATACCAACGATCAAATCTTAATGCGGCCAACCATTATTAGCGCTGCTTTGTATGGTCATAACCAGGTCGCCATCCGTCAAGCTCACGATCTCTTTGCTGAATATCATGACCATCTAGTGGACTTGCCGGCTGACACGCGAGGGGCCATCATCAAGAACGAGTTACAACATTACCTCTCGGCTGAAGTTTTCCACGAATTACTCAATACTTACCGGACCACCACTGATCCAAGCTTTAAAGTTGCCTTACGGGGGGCTCTCACTAGCATTACTGATGCGGACTTAATTCAACATTTAATTGGTGAATTTGAAAATGCGGAAACGATTAAACCACAAGATCTCCGTGGTTGGTTCCAAGGCCTCTTAGCCAATGAATTTGCCCAACAATATGCATGGGATTGGATCCGTAATGATTGGGATTGGTTAGAAGCTACAGTCGGTGGTGATATGGAATTTGCCACTTACATCACGGTGATATCGCGAGTCTTTAAGACTGCCGATCGCTTAGCCGAATTTAAAGCCTTCTTTGAACCAAAGCTGAACACGCCTGGTCTTACCCGAGAAATCGAAATGGATACCAAGGTAATTGCTAGTCGTGTCGCTCTCGTCCAAGCCGAAAAGGCTGATGTCTTGGCCGCTTTACAAGCATATAATCAATAACGCAAAAGAAGTTGGGAAGAATGAATTCTTCACCAACTTCTTTTTATTACAAGCTTTCCTTAGATCTGTTAGTTTTTCGACTGTTGACGAATCGTCATCTGACTAATAATGATGTTGATGACGATCACCATAACAGTGATAATTACCGTCTTCTCAAAGATCGGATAAATCAAACTAACTAGACCACCAATGATCATCATTCCTAATTTTAAATAATTAATTAGGCTATCTTTTGCGACATTAGTACGATTATAAATCCGTGAAATCATGATCCCGAAATAGAATAAAAGCAGGCCACCATACAGACAACTAATAGCAAAATATGGATTGGCTTCGTTTTCATGTATAAAAGTCAAAGCAACCGTTACGAGACTAATACCAAATAGAATCGGATAATGCAAGTAGATCAAACGATTCCCTGTTTCACCACGTTGGTGTTCCTCAATTAACTGGTCGAATTCCGTAATATAAGAATAAAACATCCCAGCCACAATCCCAAAGACCAGAACTGACCAGCCTGTAAAACTATCTTTTGAAAAATATTCGGAAATTCCGACAATGGTCTCACCAAAGGTCACAATTGTTAACAGGGTTAACCGTTCCAAAAGATGGCTAAAGATAATTGGATGCCGACGTGTATATTTACCAGTTAAACTTGGCGCCCACCAGGATCCAACTACCCCAATCAGAGCAATTAAATCACCAACAATCCCAGAAATTCCGCCACCAATTAATAAACAGAGCGTCCGAAATCCCAAAATTTTGGCAAAAACACTAGCAATTTTTCGATCATCAGTGGATGATGAGCGAACCAAAACGATTATATATTGCAAAAATAGTGTGAATGATAACAATCCAGCTACCACAAAAAAGACGCGATAATTTTGAACATTGGTAAAGCTATTCGACAGGTATAAAACAATCATCATATCAATAAAGGTAAAGGTGATATCCCGCCATGATGAATTACCAAAGCGATTGGTATATACCGTCTGAACCATCCACGAATTCAAGAAAACCACCATCACGATAATAAAAGTCAAAAACGATGTAAGGCTCACTACACCGTGATGTAAGTGATGAATAATGCCAGTGGCCTGCGACAGCATGTACACAAAAACCAGATCATAAAATAGCTCGAACATGGTTACTCGTTTAGAGAATACTTCTTTCACGAAAAAACTCCTTAAAGATATATTTGTTCCATTATTTCATAATTATGGTTTCGTCGCAAAGTCACTATTCGGCACCCGGATTAGTTCTGGATATTGCTGACGCAGTTGCTCAAAAGCAACCAGCACCAGTGCTGGCACCTCGACATGGGCAATGAAATGCTTGCCCCGTGGTCCATAGCCCGCTTCATCATCTCGTAAGCGGGGGATTTCTCCCATTAACAGGCTCTGGTATCGTTTAAGGTCCCACATTCCCGCCGGCTGATGATCAAAACCCAGGTGATCACCTTGCTTAACGAATCGCACCTGATAAGTTGCGTAATTGATAATCTGTGCCTGCGGGCGCTCCTTTAGCAATCCGGCTGCCATTCGACACTGCATACTAGCGTCTTGCATCAATAGAAAACTGTTGGCCTGAATTTGCTGGGCATCCAATAAAGCTAATAAATTAGTAATGTTATTACCACAGTTAGTCGAGGCTGTTTCCAGCAAATCAGCAGCCAGTCCATACTTTGCCTTTAAGTATGCTTGAAAAAGAGCCGCTTCTGATTGATCAGTCACCTGCAGCTCTGGCAATTTCGCTTGCATGAGTTGTCGAAGGGTCACCGTCGTATGACCATGTCCCCCAACAATCACATAATGCTTAGCAATCCCTTGCCGGATCGCTTCAGCAAACACATCTCCACCAGCAATAATCGATCCACCAAAAAGAACGGCTACGTCCACTTGATTTGTGGCCAGCCGTTCTTGGATAGATATTGGTGATAAGTCAGGTAAATCACGAGGACCACAAAATTCAGCTAATTGGTTCCACGCCTTAATATTATCCATTTTTAACCTCTACTCACTTAAAGAGCCATCTTTAGGGTAAGCGCCATGCTTATCACGGTAGGCAATCACTAAGAAGAAGCCGATTGCCCAGACCGAAGCGCCGACCGCAGCCCAAATGGATGTTGGGCTAAAGAAGAGGCTGGCGTAAATCACTACGAAAAAGAGAATCGTCAGTGGACTCGAGATCTTCGCCAATGGCATCTGGAATTCATGATCTAAGAATTCACTCGATTGACGATAACGTATGTGAGAAATCATCGTCAAGACACAAACGATAATATAGATATCACTAGAGATGGAAGTCACAAAGCTAAAGGCATCCGTCATTCCCGTTGCGGTAATAATCGGCGCAAATAAGGTCAAGACCGCGGTCCCAATCACAGCATAAACTGGAATCCCGTTTAAAGAAATCGTCTTAAAGACCTGCATCTTATTAGGACCCGCTTCTAAGGCCAATTGGTACAGGTGTCGGCCACCAGAAAAGAGGAAACTATTCAAGGACGAAGTGGCTGCAATAATTACCACTAAGTTGATAATATCCCCTGCGGCTGGGATCCCGGCTAACGAGAAGATTTGGACGAAAGGACTGGAATCAGCATTAATTTGCCGCCATGGGGTAATCGACATGATAACGAACAAGGCCCCAACATAGAAAATTAAGATCCGTAACAGGGTCTGATTAATCGCTTTTGGTAACACCTGCCGCGGATTTTTCGTTTCAGCCGTGGTAATTCCCACGAATTCAATTCCTTGGAAGGCAAAGAAGACCATTGGAAAGGCAAAGATAAATTGATCAATCCCATTCGGGAACATCTTAAAGTTACCAAGTACGTTGGTAAAACTAGCAATATGACCAGTTGGGCTCTTGTAATGCATAATCACCATAATAATCCCAATCACAATCAAGGCTAAAATGGCAAAGATTTTGATTAAGGCCATTACGGTTTCGGCTTTCCCAAAGGCGGAAACCACGAATAGGTTCAGGCCCATCATCGCTAATAAGAAGACGATTTGGACCAACCATCCCGGCCAAGACGGGAACCAGGTCCGGACATAAGTCGAGATGGCAATCATTTCGGCCATGGCCGTTAAGACGATGGTTAACCAATAATTCCATTCCGCAAACCGTCCATATTTAGATCCCATATAACGATGGATAAAGGCCACAAAGGTATGTTTGCTGGGATCAGTGTACATCATTTCCCCAATCGCCCGCATCATCAGGTAAAAGAAGAACCCAATAATGATGTATACCAACAGGATCGATGGACCAGTCCGGTGAATCGTACTCCCGGATCCCAGGAACAACCCGGTCCCAATGGCCCCACCAATCGCGATCATTTGCACATTTAAGTTTGATAATTCGCGCCGAGTCCCATCTGGATTGACGTTCGAGCCTTCCACATAGCCACTCGGCTGGCTAGATTTTGACATATAAGCCTCCCTTTCTAGTCGAGTAAGTAATTGATTATAGTTAACTATTTTACCCTATTCTCATCATTTTTTAATGGTTTCCAGTAAAAAAGTTACATTTTTTAACTATTCTAAATTTTTGATTGTGATAATAAAGTCGTAACCCCTCACACAATTAACAAAAAATAGTTTACCTTTATAATTTTAAAGATTATCAATTTAGAAAGCAATGATAAAATAGAGCCATGAATGTTTCATTGAAAGGAAAGGGTCATGAAGAACAAAGCGTCCGCTGATTGGGGAGATTATTTGAAAGTCTTTGCATGTACGGCCGTCATGTTGCAACCAATTTTAAATCTGGTCATTACCAATCAGCCAACCGGCGTCCAATTCAATTTTGGAATGCTCTACGATTTGGTCAAATATACCGCACCGGCCTTCATCTGGGGAATTTTGTACACCACCATGCGAAAGCATGATCAAAGCTGGCAAGCTTGGCCCTACTATCGACAGCAATGGCACCAACTTGGCGTTCCAACAATTTGGTGGACACTGATTTATTTACTTATCATGCCTAAGCTCCAACAACATGAGCATTACCACTCCGTTAAAAGTTTTTTATGGCAAGCAATTAACGGAAATGCTGCGCCCCATCTTTGGTACAACACAATGATGCTCCAATTTATCATCTTGATGCCCCTTTTCTGGTGGCTTCATTATTGGTTGCAAGCCCATAAGCAACGGGGCTGGATCATCGCCATTATTACGGCCATCATTTACGGTGCCTGGATCTACTTTTATGACATTAACGTCTTGAATGGTCCTCATCAGCAATCCTGGTATTTGCTAGATCGTATTTTTATTAGCTTCATTATCTACGGAATTGGTGGTATCCTTGCTTGGAACTTCTTTGATAAAGTCCTGCCCTGGCTACAACAATTTTGGCTATTAATGGTTTTCGCTTGGTTAATTACTTGGTTATGGACCAATCAACAATTATTCGCCCGTGGTTTCCCCGTTAATTTGAGTCGGGCGGCCTATTATCAGCCTTCCATGACTTTTTATAGTCTTATAGTGATCATCCTAGTGGGGATCATCTGGCAATCCCAGCGATCTTGGCAAATTTGGTCGTCCATCATGCATTGGCTCGCCAACTATGCCTACCGAGCTTATTTAGCCAACGTCTTTTGGCAACAATTACTATGGCGGTACAGTGGGATTGCATCATTCCGGTACTCCCACCCTTACATTACCATGACTGCCCTGTGGATCGGGACTTGGCTGCTGGCTTTTGGAACCGCTGCTTTGCTTCATACTAGTTGGTCTTGGACAAAAGAAAAACTGCGCCGAACATAGCGCAGTTTTTTACTAGTCTTTTAAGGCTTCTTGACTTTCGGCATACTTTTGCTTGATGAAGTTAGCTGAATTTTGGAGCTTGTCTAATTCTTCTTGGGTTAAGTCCAATTGCAATTGTTCTACAATCCCATCATTACCGACAACGGCTGGATATGAAAGGTAAATCCCATATTCTTCCCGATAGTTTGAGACCGGCATTTCGGTTAAGGAGTTTGACATAATCGTTAAGGCTAACTTAACAGCGGCCGTGGAAACCCCGTAATTAGTGTACTTCTTGCCATGGAAGACCGTGTGGCCACCAACCTTAGCTTCATGATCTAACTCTTCAAGATCTAAGCCTCGAGCTTCTGCCAATTCGGTTATCGGCTTCCCTAAGACCCGGACGGTTGACCAAGCGGTAAATTGAGAGTTCCCGTGTTCCCCAAGGTTATAACCAACCACTGAACGAGGATCCAAGCCTAAACGAGAAGCAACCGCCCGCTTCATCCGTGATGAATCCAAAAGCGTCCCAGTCCCAATGACATGGTTCTTTGGTAAGCCAGTAACTTGTTGGTAAATCGACGTAATCACATCAACCGGGTTGGTGATTACAACTAACTTACCATGGAAACCAGCCGCCTTAAGGTTTTCCGCCACTTCACGGGCGTTAACCCGCGTGAATGGTAATTCCGCAAAGCGGTCATCCCCCGCATTATCTTGGAGCTTAATGCTTCCAATCGCGGAAATCACCACATCCGCATCTTCTAAGGCGCTGTAATCATTAACCGTGATATCAGTATGATATTGTAAGTTTGACATAGCATCTTCAAAGTCAAGGGCATCAGCCTTAACCTTGGCTTCATTCTTATCAATTAACACTAATTGATCCGCAAAACCGTTAGCTACAATGTAATGCGCCGCCGCAGCTCCAACATTTCCCATACCAACAATTCCGATTTTTCGTGACATTTGATCCTCCTCCGTTCTATTTAATTAATATTCTCTCATCGAATTGTAATCAATAATAACATAAATCTAAGGAAGTGGCTTATTTTTCTAAAATAAAATAGCGTCTCCTATTCAGAAACGCTACTTATTGCTAATTAACCTTCTTCTTAAAGGCAAAAAAGATTAAGAAATTTAAAATGACACATAAAAGTGCCCACCAGAGCATCCAGCTTTCTGGCAACCGTGGCGCTAGCCCATGCATGATTCCCGCCAAGGCAACTAATAACACATAACCAAGCCAGTTAAACCGACCTTGCCGCCAACCAACAATGATTAAAACCAACCAGACGATTCCGGTGATTAGTTGCATCATAAAAGTTGTCATTTTCGTCTCCCAATATAAATAGTCTTTAATATTCTGACACGTTAATATTTGTCTACCGTAGTAGTATAGCGAAGGACTGAGTATCAGGCAACGCATATTTTTATATATCAAAAACTAATCCACGGGACCTAAATAGTCATCATCAATCCCCAGCCATTTTTGATTAATCTTGCGCAGGGTGCCGTCTTTTTGTAGTTCTCCTAAAGCCCAATTAATCTTCTTGAGAAGGGTCCGATCACCTTTACGCATCCCAACGGCGACTTGATCACTCGGAAAGACATCCAAACCAATCAGTTTGTACTTATTTTTATCCAAGTGGGTCGCAT
Source organism: Limosilactobacillus gastricus PS3 (assembly GCF_000247775.1). Taxonomy (GTDB): domain Bacteria; phylum Bacillota; class Bacilli; order Lactobacillales; family Lactobacillaceae; genus Limosilactobacillus; species Limosilactobacillus gastricus_A. Next base: position 4,733 of record NZ_AICN01000027.1, on the reverse strand, counting down.
AGTAACCAGCATAAACCGAGCCGGTCAGCACCCCTTGGATTCGGCCCGCCTTTAAATCCAAGAAAGAAGAGTTATTGTCATTATAGATAATTGGTGTCCCGTTCTTAATATATTGCTTTAATAATTTCGGATATTTTAAAAGATCCGTGTAAGCTGTTGAACCTTGTTGAACCCCTAAAGTCTTGCCTTTCATATCCGAAAACTTATTAATCCCACTATCTTTACGGACCACGAGGGCTTGACCAGACCGTTCATAAACCCGACTAAAAGCAACTTTCTTCGCTCGCGCCTTGGTCCGGGTGTAGCCATTCCAAATCACATCGATCGTACCGTTCCGTAACTCAGTCTCCTTCATTGACCAATCAATCGATTGAAACTCCGCTTTTAGTCCCAGCTTTTTACAAACGGCCTTTGTTAAATCCACATCATATCCCACCAGTTGACCATTCTTTTGTCGAAAATCCATCGGCACAAAGCTGTCATCTACCCCAATTAAGAGGGTGCCACGCTTTTTGATCTTCGCCCAAGTGTCTTGGGTGTTGGCCTTTTGGGTCACCGACTGTTTTTGACAACCAACTAATAATACCCCCACTATTCCCAAGCATAACAGGGCCAGGAACTGTTTCATCTTCTTCATAATTTTTCCTCCTCAAACAAAAAACGCCCTCAGCTAATTCAGCCAAAGGACGCCAGGGCGTGGTACCACCTTTTTTCGTGATCAATTCACATTCATCACCTTATCAAGTTTAAAGCTAAAAAAAGCCCCCATCGTCATATCGACGATGAGGGCGTAGGACGCGGTGCCACCTCATTTTTATGATTACCTCACGATAACCACCTCAGAGAGTTCAAACTTTAAACTCGCAGCGCTAACGGGCCTTCCCGAATCATCCTACTATTTTCAGACGATTAACTACCAGATGTGATTCGCTAACTACGGTTTACCAATCTCCCATCAACATTGGCTCGCTAAATAACGGTCATTAGCTACTAGTCTGATCAACGTGTTTTGATATTGCCATTATTCTACGAGAGGGCATCCCAAAAGTCAATCCTATTATTAAAATTAAATTAAGAAATCATGAGCCAACTTTTGATAAACGGTGATTGCTTGGTAGTAGTCTTCCAGGGCTAAGGATTCATCCACCTGATGGGATTGATCTTCTGATCCCGGCCCGTATTCAACCACCGCGAATTGATGATCATCCATGACATAGCGTGAAGCATCCGTCGCTCCATGAGAAATAGTTGCAGTCGGTCGTTGACCAGTGACTGCTTCGACAATATCTTGGAGTTGTCCAATAAAAGGATCATTGGGATCCGTCACAACCGGCATAAAATCAGCCACAATCGAAAGGGATAATTGATGTTTCGGATCTTGGTTCAAATCATCAATGATGGCTTGGAGCCGATCTTTAGTCGCTTGGTTATCACATTCGGGAATTGTCCGCACATTACCTTGTAAATAGGCCTTGGCAGGAATTGAGTTTAACTGTTCACCCCCGTGAAAGACAGTTACGCTATGGACTAATTCGCCTAAAACCGGACTAGTCGGATGATCATCAAAGACATGGACCTCTTGATTGATATAATCAACCAGATTCATGACCGCATTCGCTCCCAGTTGTGGTCGTGAACTATGTGCTAATTTACCTTGTGAGTCAATCTGATAATCAAACGAGCCACAGTGAGCATACTGAATCTGATCATCAGTCGCCTCACACACAATCATAGCGTCAACGTCATGAACATAGCCCAGTTGGGTCAACTGGAGGGATCCTTGCCCACCAACTTCCTCATCTACAGAAATCAGTAAGCGGAGGCGCCCTTTAAGCTGATCGACTTCTTCAGCCAGAGCAAGCATGGTAGCAACCATAGCCGCCAAGCCTCCTTTCATATCCACGGAACCCCGGCCATAAATCCGGCCATTCTCAACTTCTGCGCCAAAGGGATCGTGATGCCAACTAGCTGGATCGCCAATTGCCACCGTATCTAAGTGACCAGCTAAAGCTAAGCCTGGTCCCGTGGTTGGGCCAATTTCAGCCACTAATCCAGATCTTTCTGGAGCAAAGTCTACCATCTCAACTCGGGCCCCTGCTTGCCTTAAAATCTCCTGTAGGTAATGAGCTGCCTGGGCCTCATTACCGTTGACTGTTTGTAGCCGAATTAAATCTTGTAATATCTTTAAAGCTCTTTCTTCATCCATTGCTTTTCCTCACTTATATCCGATTGAGCCAGTTAGAGATGGTTTGCGTAAATTGATTGAACCAATTCGTGGCGGTTTGCATACTGTCTTCCAAATTACTAATTGTCGTCGCCGCTTGATCCGGGTGATTACTGATGGAATTAATCGCCGAGTTGATGGCTTGTAATTTAGCTTGGGAAGTCGTTGATAAATCGGCCTTAATTTCCTCGTTTTGTTGCTTAATCGTATTCAAACTCTGGGTTAACTCACTTTGATCATGATCAGATTGGTATTGTTGAACCGCCGCCTTCAATTGATTAATTTGATTAGTTAACTTTTGATTGTCATTCGACAAACTCGAAATTTGACTTGAATTGGATGCAATCTGACTCGATTGCGATTCTTGGAGAGCCTCATTAGCTCGATTGACATTGCGTTGATGCAGGGCAAACCAGGCTACTAGAATTACCAGAATCACTAAGGCCCACTTCCACCAACGGTGACGCTTATTCGACTGATTATTCGCCGCATAGGATTGATTTTCATTACCAACCACCACGGTGACCGACCGTTTTAAAACTTGATAGTCATAAACGGTATTGATCGTCACTTGATATTGACCCGCTTGATTAACTAATAGATTGCGGTGTTCAACGGATAAGTCGTACTGATTAGTCAAGTCTTGCCCGCCATCAACCACCCGGGCTTGGACTAATTGTAAAAAGCCATCCTGGTCAAAGGGTTGGTTGAGGGGCCAATTAACTTGGTTATATTGGATCGTAATTTCAGCTGCCATTGGTGATCAGCTCCTTTAGTTTGATGAAAATATTATACCTTAAAGTCCATTTCCAAGTGGACATAACTACTATATTACTAATCTCAATTCCATTTGGTCAAAAAAGGTCAAAATAATTAGTACTATGTCAAAAGTTGGTGCTATAATATAGTTGTATCAAAGAAGTGATATATACATATAGAAAGGGAGTAATCTTATGGCTAACGAAATTCAACGTCGAAACGATTTATTTGGTGACATTTTTGATATGCGGAACTGGATGAATGATAGTTTCTTCTCGAAGATGGCTAATAATGACGGTCACATGCGGACTGACATTGCTGAAACCGAAAAGAACTATCGGGTTAAGGTTGATATGCCAGGCTTCCAAAAGAAAGACATTCACATCAACTATGCTAACAACATTTTGACCATCACCGGGGCTCGTGATACTTTTGATGATGTTTCCGACAAAGATGGGAACATTCTCCACAGTGAGCGGCGTTATGGTCAAATGAGTCGGGAATTCCGCCTACCAGACGTGGACATCAATGATGCTAGTGCTAAGTATGAAGACGGGGTCTTGATTTTGACCTTACCAAAACTTGACGCGGTTAATGACAGCGATACCCATATTGAAATTGAATAATCCCATTTACGAAAGTAGCTCAGGCGATTTGCCTGAGCTGCTTTTTACTTACTCCACAAAAAATTTATCAAGGCTCGGTCAACCTTAGCGTTGCTATGCAACTTGCTATGACGTGCTTGCTTACCAGTAATCTTTAATTCTCGATATGACTTAGCTCGCGAAGCAATTAGATATTTGAGTGATAGGGATGAAACATTTGGCACCGTTCCATCCGTCTGTCCCCCAATATCTCCATAAATATTCAAGACTTGCACCTGATTCTTTGGTAACACATGCCGTAACTTGGTCATCTCTTGATAAGTGGCGTTCATCTGATTGGGTTTACCAGTTTTAGAATCTAATTTCAGACCAGCAGGTTGACGAATGCTAGCGGGGACTTGGGAAAAATTCAAACCCGCAAAGTGCCCTGCAATATCGACTTGCTTAACTACTTTAGGCATAGATTTCTTTTGCGCATTCTGTAATTCATAATAAATGATGGAAATATTTCCTAGGGAGTGCCCCACCATCTTCACTTGCTTAATACCATAGCGTTTTTGCAAAAGTTTAACGACATTAGCAGCCCAGCGGCCATGCTGGCTGTAATCAAGTTGGCGATTGTTCTCATAATTAACTTCTACAATCGGGTTAATCGAATGCTTAGTCATTGAACCCGATAAGGTCACTTTTCCGTTTGGATCAACATTCGCCCGAATAACGGTATTGGTTACACCAGCCCGTTTGGCTGCATTCACCATATGCTCTTCGGCATGATAGCTACTGCCACCCCCATGAAAGAATAAGGTTGGCGTGGTTGATTGAACATAGCGTTGCGCTTTACTGGTTTTAACCCAACCAAAGCCAACAATCACGGCTACGACAACGATAATGAGCCCAATGATCATTAATTTCTGTTTTTTCATGATAAATCCCCCAATTTCTTCTTAGGGCTATTATACTCTAAAAAGCTGGTGAATCACTATTGACAGCGGTTTCTCTCCATGTCACAATATAGGCGACAACACGCTAGGGGTGCCGGTTTTCGGCTGAGAGATGTTTATCGACCCTTTGAACCTGATCTAGTTAGTACTAGCGAAGGGAAGCTGCTTAATCTAAAGAATCTAAGTCGGTTCGGTAAGCGTGTA
>NZ_AICN01000028.1:0-58658 GCF_000247775.1 Limosilactobacillus gastricus PS3 | reverse complement strand
TTAACCCAGGGCGTGTTAGAGCGGTCGGTTAATTTGCGTTCAATCAAAATCTGAACTCATAGTTAAACCAATTCCTTTGACACTGCCAGTATAAATGGTGGTGTCTTTTTTATTGAAAGTAAGGAGAAATGGAAGATGGTAAAACCAATAATTGGCATTACTGGTGGAGTCTTAACGAATGCGGGACCCTTTCAAGGTTATCACCGGAGTTATGTTAATGAAGACTATGTCCAAGCGGTCATTGCTAATGGGGGAGTTCCTGTAATTATTCCGGTGACTAGTAATGAAGAAGTGATTAAATCGCAGATTAACACCGTTGATGCGGTCATTTTATCCGGTGGGAATGATATTGATCCCCGCAATTATCATGAAAATACGACACAGGAATCAGGTGATCTGATGCCGAGTCGGGACTGGTTTGATTTACAAGTGGTCCAATTAGCTGAGCGGGCGAATAAACCAATTTTAGGGATCTGTCGGGGTGCGCAAATTATTAACGTTGCTCATGGTGGTTCTTTATATCAAGATTTAAAGTATCGACAACATACATCACTGCAACATTTGTATCATGATCATCCCGATCAGGTTACTCAAACCATTTCAATTAACACCGGGTCCAAACTGGCTCATATTTTTGACCAGACCAAACTAGCGATCAATTCCTTTCATCATCAAGCTATTCACCGATTAGGTCGACATTTACAGGCAACCGCCTGGGCTGAAGATGGGGTAATTGAAGGTTTTGAAAGTCCACAACAGGCGATAATTGGGGTGCAGTGGCATCCGGAAATGTTGTATCGTCGTGAAAAAACGATGGATCGCTTATTTCAAGCCTTAATTAATCAAGCACAAGGAGAGAGAAGATGACACAGACAACAATTAAAAAATTGGGCTTTTGGTCCATTGTTTTGTTTGCCATTAATTCAATAATCGGATCTGGGATCTTTTTAACCCCGGGATCAGTAGTTTCGATGGTTGGCGCTAAAGCCCCCCTGGCCTATTTAGGGGCAGCAGTAATCGCGATTGTTTTAGCGATTTCCTTTGCTTCAGCCGCTAAATACGTTTCTAAAAGTGGGGGTGCCTATGCTTATGCCAAGGCTTCCTTTGGGGATCGATTTGGTTTTTATATGGGCGTGGTGCGTTATTTCTCGGCTTCAGTAGCTTGGGGAGTCATGGCAGTAAGCGTGATAAAGTCAACTTTATCGATTTTTGGCGGAAATCCCAACGATTTTCGGAGCGTGTCCATCGGTTTTGTAATTTTGATGATCATCATTACGATTGTGAACTTCTTGGGCGAAGAATTTTTTACCTGGGTGAACAATCTATCAACGATTGGCAAGTTAACCTCTTTGGTGATTTTGATCATCGCCGGAGTTAGTATTCTTCTGGTAACTGGTCAAAATAATTTTAGTCAGATCAATCGTTTGACGGGCAATGGTGGTTTGATCCCATCAGTTACCACTTCATCATTTGTGATGGCCATGGTGGCGGCTTTTTATGCCTTCACTGGCTTTGAAAGTGTGTCGAGCGGTTCAGAAGATATGATTAAGCCGGAAAAGAATCTTCCTCGAGCAATTCCGTTGGCAATTATCATTATTTCTATTATTTATATTGGGACGATTTCGGTGGCAATGATGATTAATCCGGTGGCAATCGTCAAAACCAATCAAGTCGTGGCCTTGGCAGCTGTCTTTTCTAATCGAATTTTGCAAACCATCATTTTATTAGGGGCCTTAGTCTCCATGTTCGGGATCAATGTAGCGGCCTCTTTCAACTCACCGCGAATTTTAGAAGCGATGGCCAACGAAGGTCAGATGCCACATTGGATTGCGAAACGTAATCGCAAGGGAATCCCGATTGTGGCTTATATCATCACCGTGGCTTTAGCCATCTTAATCCCAATGTCATTCTTATATGAAACTACTTTGGTAATTTTGATGAGTGCCATGGTTCGCTTTTTTGAATTTATTGTCATTCCGATAGGGGTGGTTGGGTACTATTATGATAAGCATCAACAACCAATCTTAAATGCCCCGAAAAACTGGTGGACGGATGTATTAATTCCGCTGCTAGGGGTCTTGTTGACGGCCTTCTTACTCTTTGAATATGATTGGGTCGGTGAATTCTCGATCCACGGTCACCTGAATTGGTATGCGATTTCTGGAATGATCGGTGGCTTTGTGGTCTTACCGATTATCTTTGCCCTATTTGCGCGTTGGGAACGTAAGTAACTAAAGGACCTATGCGGTCTACTAAAAAGGCTGGAGCTGATGCCCCAGTCTTTTTTAATGAGTTAAAATTGGTCGCTATCGGGATTAAATAACCGTTCATGGCGGCCCCGATAGCATTCGGCTTGGATCGTAACGTGATCGATCTGATACTTGTCTTTCAGGAGTTGATCAACCTGTTGGTACAATTGTTCAGCTTCGCTTAGTCGAATATCATTACAATTAATATGAAGTGACATCGAATTGTGGTGTTCATCAATCATCCAAGCATGCAGATGGTGGACGTGACAAATCCCATCAATGGCTAACAGATCCCGCTCAATTTCATCATAATTTACAGCGGGTGAGGTTTGCATCAAAATGTTAAAAGTGGTTTTGATGATTGGCCAGGCTTCATAAGCGATATAAAGGGCGACAATGATGGTTAAAAGGGGATCCACCCATTCGGCATCGGTAAAGGTCAGAACGAGAGCCCCAATGATCACGGCAACTGATGATAAGGTGTCGCTGAGTAAATGGAGATAAGTAGCCTTGATGTTTAAACTAGTGTCTTTACCCGCGTTTAAAAGAAACATTGATACAAAGTTGGCAATTAACCCAATCACAGCAACTACCAGCATTAATGGACCGTCAATTTTTTCGGGATGCTGGAAACGTTGAATGGCTTCAATGATTAAGACGACTGCGATCAAAACTAATAAAGCGGCATTAAAAAGAGCGGCCAAAATTTGGGCCCGTTGGTAGCCGTATGTTCGCTTAGAATTTTCCGGCCGTTGACTAATGATTTGCGCTCCATAACCAATCGCAATTGATACTGTATCGCTAAGGTTATGCATTGCGTCGGAAAGGAGTGAAAGGCTACCGGAAAAGATACCACCTAAAATTTCTACCACCGTAATGATGGCATTAAGGAGGGTGACACCGCCAAATCGCTTCCCCGAAACCTGATGTTGATGCATATAAATCCCCTTTATCTTGCTTTTGAAAATATTGTACAATAACTGGTCTGATAAGGAAATGTGACCTTTAAAGAAAAAACAAGCTAAATCGCCGAAAGGGCTTGTTATTTCGGTTGCTTTTACAGATAATTAACTCATTGAATATGAGGGAGAAGCGTATGGAAGATCAAGAACGAAATCTTGCAATTACGACCTGTATCTTAGCGGGCCAGATTTTGATCGAAAATGGATCGAATATGGATCGTGTGAACGACACTATGTATCGTATGGGGAGTGCGGCAGGCTTAAAATCCTTTCAGGTTTTTACAACGGTTACTGGGATCGTAGCCTCGTCTGATCATCAACCGAATGCTCAGGCCGTCGATATTCGGGTACGAAAAAATAATTTGCGCAAAATTGCCCAAGTGAATAGTGTTTCCCGGCAGTTTTCGGCCGGAGAACTAAGTCTTCAGCAAACCTATCAACGACTGAGTGAAGTTGATCGGGATCAAACTAATTTACCAGAATGGCTCCAATGTTTAGCAGCAGCGATCTTAAGCGCCGTTTTGATGGTGATTTTTACCGAAGATGTTCGCGATATCGCCTATGGATTTGTGATCGGTGGCTTAGGTTATTGGACTTTTCTCCGGCTGTTTGGTCGTTTCCAAATTAAGTATATTAGTGAATTTTGTTCTGCCTTGGTGATTGGGATCTGTACCGTTTTATTAGGCAAGTTAGGCTTGGTTCATGATACCAGTGCCACCATTGTTGGTTCCATTATGCCACTGGTACCAGGGGTTCCATTAACGAATGCGGCCCGCGATTTTGTTTCTGGAAATCTGATTAGTGGCCCTTCACGAGCTTTAGAAGCTTTATTGACGGCAGCATCGATTGGTTGTGCGATTGTCATCGTTTTGCGTTATTTTTAGGAGTGGCTAATGCAAACTAATTTATTAATTCAATGTTCAATGGCCTTCATCGCAGCAATCTGCTTTGGGATGATGTTAAATATCCCCGTCAAAGCATATCTGCCTTCGGGCTTGATTGGTTGTTTATCCTGGGCAGTCTATGTCATTTTATATTTCCAACTTCATTTAGGGCTAGCCATGAGTAACATGATTGGGGCCATTTTAATTTCGGTTACTAGTATGTTGTTGGCCCGCCGGCAAAAATTACCCATGATTATTTATAATGTACCGGCGCTAGTTAACTTTGTGCCTGGGGGCCAATCCTACCGGATGATCAGTAATTTTGTCTTGGGTCATAATGCTTTAGCGATGACTTATTTTTATCAAGTCATTGTCATTGCTGGAGCTTTGTCACTGGGTTTTGGGATTGGTGATTTGCTGAATGCCGCTATTTTCGGCCGACGGATTCGGGGACCGCGGCCCTTTAGTCAGGTATTATTACCGAAAAAACGCCCGCCGAAAAAAGACTGATATGGTATAATTTTCCCAATAGACAAGAAAGCGAGAGAGAAACTTAATGTTAATCCAACAAGATCATGGACGGAAACTACGCTTTTATGTTTCCGGAATTCTTTTCATCATCATTGCTCTAATGGTTTGGAAGAGCACCTTATTACCGAGCACCGTCGATGCAGCATTGCAAACTTTGTTCACCAGCAACCACGCATCGGGTTTCATGACTTTTATCATGAAATTTATCAGCTTCATTGGTAGCCCGAAAATGACCATTCTGTGGACCTTAGTGATTGCCTTCCTGTTATGGGGATTCAAGTTTAAGGTGCCGGCGGTATGGTCAGTTGTCACCTTGTTTGGTGCAGATGTCCTGGGCTGGATTGTTAAACACATTATCCAACGGGCACGGCCATCGCAACACTTGGCTTCTGATGATGGTTACAGTTTCCCGAGTGGGCATGTCTTAGGGACTTTCATTGTAGCCGCCATTATTCTTTTGATCCTGGTACCTTTGATTCAAAATCGGTTAAAACGAAATCTAACGATTGCCTTAACTTTGATTTTCGTAATTCTGTTAGCCATTTCACGGGTTTACCTATATGCTCACTACCCAACTGATACGATTGGGGCTATGTTATTAGCCTACACTTGGGTTCAAGTGATGGAAATGGCTTATGTAAAATATGCACCGACTTTACAGCACTGGAATTTTACCCACAATTCACGGATCTAAAAAAACCGCCAAAATGGCGGTTTTTTTGTTAGCTTTCATTTCGTGATACAATCAGGTCGTAAGATCAACTGGGAGGTGGAACTAATGGAGTCCTTTAATTCAACAAGTTTTCGCCTTGATGGGCGGGTAGCCTTGGTCACTGGTGGTGCCAAAGGGTTAGGAAAATATTATTCAATTGCCCTTGCCATGTATGGGGCGAAAATTTTTGTGGTTTCTCGATCAAGAGATGGTTGGGATGAGTTGAGAAGTAAAGTAAGCGAGTTAGGATCAGAAGTTAATTTTCTGCAAGAAGACATTAGTCAAACTGATTGTGCCGATCAGATTGTCGAAGCGGTTATTAAGCAGTATGGTCATTTAGATATATTAGTTAATAATGCCGGAATCCAGATCCGTAACGATGTTTTAGCCTTTAAAGATGAGGATTGGGATAAAGTGATTAATCTCAATCTAAATGCACTTTATCATTTGTCGCATGCCGCCGCTAAAGTGATGGTTAAACAATCCTCGGGAAAAATCATTAATATTGGGTCGATGCAATCATATCGGGCAGGAAAGTATATTTTCCCTTACACCGCTTCTAAGCATGGGGTATTAGGATTAACGAAGGCCTATGCGGATGCCTTAGCCCCATATCATATTCAAGTCAATGGCTTGGCACCAGGCTATATAAAAACTGACATGACCAAAGCCTTACAAGATGACCCCGTGCGCGGTCCAGAGATTCAAGCTCATATTCCATCAGGCGATTGGGGCGTTCCGGAAAATTTGATGGGCCCAATGATCTTTTTAGCCAGTTCGGCTTCTGATTATGTGACTGGAGTGATGTTACCAGTTGATGGGGGCTATTTATTACGTTAAGGATTGTAGCCACTCGTTAGCTAAATCGATCCAATGAGCTACGTGAGGATCGGCATGATCGGGTTCGTTTGGTTTAGCTGCTAATGGGTTAGCGATCGTCATTCCATGAGGCCCGTGCTGAAAAAGATGAACCTCATGGGGGATTTGATGGGCGTGAAGGGCTAAACTGTAATTGATCGTGTTTTGGACGGTAATCAATGGATCATCCATTATCGCCCACAAAAAGGTGGGGACGTTAGCGTCCGTGACATGATGACTGGCGCTATAAAATTCAGGGTCATTCGTCCATTGATGAAGGGTATCAACATCATTAGGAAAACCTAGATCAAGGTCAATCACCGGATAACCAAGAATGGCATTGGATGGCTTTAAGATAGCGCTGTGCGTACCTAGCTGATTGGTGAGCCAAGTACTGTCCCAATAATCATTATATAATGAGACGATCAGTCCACCCGCCGAGAACCCAAGAAGGGTTAACTGATCATTTAAATGCCATTCTTCGCGATGCATTTTAACCATGATTACCGCCGCCGCTAAGTCTAAAATTGGTTGGGGTAATAAGGGCTGTTGTTCACTAAGAAAAGTGTAGCGGAGGACCAAGGACTGAAACCCTAGCGCGTTAAAACGTAAAGCGGTTTTTTCGGATGACTCAGTGGGAATATGAGTCATTGATCCACCCGGGACGATTAGGATCGCTGGTAGTTTTTGGTCAGGATAAGTACTTTGCAAATAAGCCGTTAATTGGGCGTGTTCATTAATCGGGTAATCTTTAATTTCCATACAGTCACCTCATGTGGTTTAAATAGGAGCATTATAATGCAAGTGGACGAAAGTTCTCAAGTTCAAATTCATCAATTAGAGGCCCGTGAGCTTGATCAGATTGAAAACCTGCTGGCCGATCGACAGCTTGCCCAAGCCGCTGGATTAAAATTGAGTGAGCATCCGGCTGCCCGGCGATGGGCAATTCAAAATTGGCTGAATCAACAAGTCCTCTGGGGAATTTTTAAGGGGAAACAATTGATCGGGCTGATCGCCTTATTTCTGATTAATACCGGTCGTGAATTAGGATATTTATTAGAAAGACCTTGGTGGAATCAGGGGATCATGACGAAGGCGGTACAACAAGTTTTAGGTCACTATGCTAACCAGTTAATTGTTGCTTATACGCGGGATGACAACCTAGCTTCACAAGCAGTTTTGCAAGCAAACGGCTTTCATTTAATTGCTAAACAAGCTGGCATCATCAAGTGGTCGACTTGTAAAATGTGAGTAAGCGTGTATAATCACTAATGTATCAAAGTAAATAGTTAACGAAGAGGTGCATGTCTCATCAGTAATCATTGTTAGGCTGGCAAAAGCTGGAGCATTGATGAAAGGGTGCCGTGCCGAAACAAAACTGGTTTGCCCCAGTGGCGTTGGGGGATCGTTGAAGAAGCGATTCACTGTCGTGGAAACACGGAGCGCTTCTAGATAAGATAGGTTCTTTCTGGTGTGCCCGGGAAGAACTTTTTTGTATCGAAAACGAGGAGGAAATCTGATGGCAACAGACACGAGTCACCAGCAAGGTGGCGAAATTAAGCGATCTTTGCAATCGCGACATTTATCAATGATCGCTTTGGGAGGATCAATTGGGACCGGGCTTTTTATTGCCAGTGGGTCCGCAATCACGACGGCAGGACCGGGGGGCGCTTTGGTAGCCTACGCCGTAATGGGAATCATGGTTTACTTTTTGATGACTTCCCTTGCCGAAATGGCCACCTATATTCCGTTGAGTGGCTCTTTCGCGGCTTATGCAACTAAATTTGTGAGTCCTGCCATGGGTTTTGCCCTTGGTTGGAACTATTGGCTAAATTGTGCTATCACCGTCCCGGTAGAAGTCACTACGGCGGGGTTAGTCATGAACTTTTGGTTCCCCCATATTCCATCATGGATTTTTAGTGCGGTTGTTTTCGCTTTGATCTTTTTAATCAACGTGTTGTCAGTGAAGTCATACGGGGAGACCGAGTTTTGGTTGGCCCTAGTGAAGGTGGTTACGGTAATTGTTTTCTTAATTGTCGGGGTGCTAGTTATCCTGGGGATTATGGGTGGTCAAGGACCAGTTGGTTTAGAAAACTTTACTTATAAAAAGGCCCCGTTTGTAAATGGCTTTTCGGGAATTTTGAGTGTTTTCCTAGTAGCTGGATTTTCTTTTCAGGGAACCGAAATGGTCGGGATTGCCGCTGGGGAATCAGCAGATCCAGAAAAGAGTGTGCCGCGGGCCATTCATTCTACCTTCTGGCGAATTCTCTTATTCTATATTTGTACGATTTTTGTCATTGCCTGCATTTTGCCATACACCAACCCAAATTTGTTGAGTTCGGACGTTAAAGATATTGTGACTAGTCCCTTTACGCTGGTCTTTAAGCGCGCCGGTTTAGCAGCGGCAGCGAGTGTGATGAATGCTGTGATTCTAGTAGCAGTGCTCTCATCAGCTAATTCGTGGATGTATGCTTCTTCGCGGATGCTTTATTCCCAAGCGCGGGAAGGTTATGCTTGGAAGATCCTTGGTTATATTGATAAGCGTGGGATTCCAATTTATGGGTTATTATCCACCTTAGTGATTGGAATTCTTGTCTGGTTAACCCAATTTATCGGTCCAGAAGCCTATAACTACTTGATTGGCGCTTCAGGATTGTCCGGCTTTATTGCTTGGGTCGGGATTGCCGTTTCTCATTGGCGATTCCGAAGAGCCTTTATGGCCCAAGGTCACCAGTTGAGTGAATTAAAGTATCACGCGGCTTTATTCCCCTTAGGGCCAATTTTAGCCTTTGTTTTGTGTTTAGTCGTCATTTGTGGACAGAATATTGATGCCTTCATCAATATGGATTGGTCCAATATCGCCATTACTTATATGACGGTGCCGATTTTTATCATCTTGTACATTTATTACAAGGTCAAATATGGTAGTAAATTGATCCCCTTAAAGAAGGTCGATCTATCACGGCGTACGAAAGGAGAAGCTTTTGAACCAGCCGATGAGCCGACTGGAGAAAGGCAAAATCACTAATTGACAATTATCGGTAACTATAATAAACTAAAATAGTTATCGATATGGAGGATTAGCTCAGTTGGGAGAGCGTCTGCCTTACAAGCAGAGGGTCACAGGTTCGAGCCCTGTATCCTCCATCGATTCATGCGGATATGGCGGAACTGGCAGACGCGCAAGATTTAGGTTCTTGTGTCCTTGTGGCGTGGGGGTTCGAATCCCTTTATCCGCATTTATAGTTTAAGGAGCTTGATTTAACCATTGGTTATCTCAAGTTTTTTTATTTCTGCGAAAGTCATCAGGGAGGGCGGTTAAATGCAAGTATTTGGATTAGTGATTATCGGAGTTTTAATCGGTACTTTCGTCATTGCCATGGGCGGTGGCGGTGGCGCCTTTTATCTGGGTGTTTTGACAGCACTGTTTGGCCTTTCGCCAGTAACGGCGGCTGCTACTTCTCTGGTTACGGCTTTGCCATCAATTTATGTTGGTGTGATTGGCTATTGGCGTCATCACCGGATTAACTTTAAAATTGGAAATCAAATGTTGTTTGCTGCTATTCCAGGAGTCATTTTAGGTTTATTATTATCACCTTGGATTCCTGAAAAAATATACACTTGGATTATTGCTCTGCTCTTGATTTATTTTGGGGTTAAGATGTTAATGAGACGAGGTCAGCAGCGATCGCTACAACACCCGCAGATCGCGGCCTTGTCCTATGGTTTGCTCGGGGGTCTAATGGTTGGTATTTCGGGATCCAGTGGGGGTGGCCCGATCATTGCTGGTTTATTACTGATGGGTGAATCGCTTTTTGATGCTACGGCCACCTCATCCTATGTTCTAGCCGGAATGTGTAGTTTAGGAGCATTGGTGCATGCGGCCTCAGGAATGGTCGATTGGTCCATAGGGGTTCCTTTGATGATCGGAGCGGTGATTGGTGGCTTGTTTGCCCCTACTATTGTAGAATACCTTGACCGTTACCCGATTAGTGAGCAAATTTTGCGGGTAGTCCTCGCTTTGATGTTAATTTTCTTTGGCTTAAAATCGCTATTTTAAGCATACTAGTAAGGAGAAACGATGGAATTAACCAAAGGACAACAAGTTGAAATTCGCCGAAAACAACGCCAAGGGGTGGCCTTCCCCGAAAGACTATTTCAATTGGCTTATGATCAGATTCCCGACGCTCCTTACGAATTTAAGATCCGTTTAATTGAAAGTCGGCAGAAGGATTGGCCCTTAACCAATGATGATATAAAAGTGTTAAGTGCGCTAGCCAATCATCAAAGCATCGATCGCCTGATAGTCAAACCGACCAAAAAGCGTCAAACGACTAAAAAAGCAAGTCAAGCTGAACTTAATTCGCTTCATCAGCAACTAAAAGGGCTAATCGCGAATTATCAGGCCCTACTTAGTCGTGCTGAAGAAGTTGGCCTCATGCCTTTAGAAAAGCAACGCCGCTGGCTTGATAAGGCTCAGCGAATTTTAGAGAATCATCGGGCCACGAAGGCAGTACTTAGCAAAGAAGTTGCATATTTAGAAGACCAGATTGATCGATGGTCGGATCAAATTAATCGTCGTCAACTGGATTGACAAACTTAGTTATCATGATAGAATACTAAGTATAGTCAAACGCGGAAGTAGTTCAGTGGTAGAACATCACCTTGCCATGGTGGGGGTCGCGGGTTCGAATCCCGTCTTCCGCTTTTTATTTTGCACCTATAGCGCAACTGGATAGAGCGTCTGACTTCGAATCAGAAGGCTGCGGGTTCGACTCCTGCTAGGTGCATCCCATTAAGAAATTGTAAAGCTGGAAAGAAGCAATTATGTTTCTTTCCAGCTTTTTTGGCAAACTAAAAGAGAGATCACCAATAGATCTCTCGATGTAATAGTAATTATGATAAGGAACGATCAGGTGCGGGAACGGGTGTTGAAATTTCTGACTGACGCCGTGGTCGTAAACCAGCAATATCCGTGTCTTCCCAATGATAGGAGAGCGGACGATGATAGACTTTTTCGTAGGCTTGACATTTTTGTTGATAGTCCAATTCCTGCATTCGAACGGAGTTGGCCTTAATAGATTGCCCTGGATCAGGGGAAATCGGTTCTAAGACATGCACCCGATAATGAGTTTTATAAAAGTCATCATTAGCTAATTCGTCATCTTGAATAATTTCAACAAATAAGGAAATGATCGGGACATTAAAGCGAGCCGCATAGTAGTAAGCACCTCGTTGTAATGGGCGAGGTTTCCGATAGTTATACCACATTTCCTGTTCGGGATAGATTAGGATCGGATTGCCTTGGGTTAAGGTCGTTTCGAGTCGATGGGAAAATTCGCGTCCCATATATTCCATACCGCCCCCTTGAGAGGAAATCGGGATTAAATCATAATTCCAAAAGATAAAATGAAGTGGGTATGCAGCCATTAAATTCGTTTCTTGGCTGACAATGGAGAGATTCTGGTAGCCGGCATGGCGGACTGCTGAGCGAACCGCCAAATTTTCGAGCGGGCTGAAGTGGTTACTGGTTACAATAGCCCCGGTATGAAGATCGGTAATTTTCTCCAGGCCCTCAATATTTTCAGCAGGAACTAGTTTCATGGCATAGCGATCCATAAATTTCCGGACGTTGTGGTTTCGGATTTTGGCCCGCCGAGTCTGCTTGTATTTCCAGTATTGGGCAATTAAGTCGCTACTTGCCTGACTGGAGAGACTGGCATCATTGTCCTGAACCTTGGCATGGAAGTCTTGGTCCAAAACAGCCTGGTGAATATTTTCAATAACTTGATAACTTGATTCAAACATTTCAATTCCTCTGGTTTTGCAATCATCGGTCGGTGAAGCTAGGTTATCTTTAATTTTATAGATATTTTAGCTTGATACAATCATCAAATTGGACCAAAGTGTCTCATATCTGATAATTATGGATAGGGTGATAGTAAAAATTTGTGATAATCTTTGATATTTTGACCATCATACCATAATCGAAGGATTTCTTCACAAGCGATTTATGACTAGCGATGATGAAGGAATTTTAGTTACAATAAAAGAAAAGGAGTGATTTAAATGGCTGAAAATGATGGCTTAAGGTGGTTGGGCGAGCTTGACCAAGCAGAAGTGGCGAAGGAAGACTTTGCGGCTAAAGGTCAAGGAAAATTTACGGTGAATGGACTTAATCCCCATGACGATGATTGGCTGGAAAAAGCTAGTCAGAAAGTACATGCTGCTCAAGGGGATGATTATGTGCTCCTCGATCGCGGCTTGTTAACCGTCAATCAATTGAACTGGTTACTAAAAGAAGTTTATGGGGAATTAACCTACTGTGACGATAATCACCAATTAATGTGGTATAACCGGCAATACGACGATCCCAATCAAATGATGGGGCGGCGCCGTCCAGAACAAGTCGGCGATAATATGGATGAGGTTCATCCCGATGTTGGTAATGTGCGTAAATATGCTAAGCAAGTTTGGTATGGGTTACGGACCAAAGCGGATGGTCGCGATGAAGTATGGACACCGGTCTCCAAAGGACATGGTGAGCCCATCATGCATTATAACCGTTATAAGCGGATTGAAGACGAAGCGGGTAATTTCCGGGGGATCGCTGAATGGGTGGTTGATCTCAAGCCATTAGCTGAGTACTATTGTCGGACGAATGGTCTGAAAATGGTCCCAGATGACCAGGCGCAACGACCTGATTTTGTAGAGACCCCGGCAGATGTGAAACGTCATCAAGCTGATAAAGATATAGATGCAGCTAGTCATCCATCCAATTAGGGAGTCATTATGGACTATCAAATATCGATTGGTAAATTTAAGCGAAAGTTACCTTTAGTCAAAATTGATGAAAACACGCAGATTGCCTCGTTTGTTTTATTAGGTGATACTGAACTAACGGTTGAAGCCGCCCGGCAGTTGAAGGAAAAATTGACCTTGGATTATGATTTCGTGGTGACTTTGGAAAGTAAAGGGATTCCCTTAGCTCATGAATTAACTCGCCAAACTAATCGGGACCGGTATGTGGTAATTCGAAAGAGTATCAAGGCCTACATGACCGAGCCGGTAGTGACTACGGTAGAATCCATCACTACTAGTGAGCCACAACAATTGGTCCTAGATGGAATGGATGCGGCAATGTTAAGTGGTAAACGGGTCGTACTGTTGGATGATGTAATTTCAACCGGGGGCTCATTAAAAGCTGCTGAAGAACTACTAGCTCGGGTAGACTGTCAGGTGGTAGCAAAAGCGGCCATTTTAGCGGAAGGTGCTGCGACCCAGCGGAATGACATTATCTATTTAGCATCTCTCCCCTTGTTTGATTCTAGGGGACGAATCAAAGATTAAAAAATGGGTGTGAAGAAATGCTAATTAACATTTCTTCACACCCTGATTGCTTTTTCCCCAGCTTCATTCTCAATCTTGCTTGAGTTCGTTAATTAAGCCTTGATCACGATTTTTAATCAATTGTTGACCGGTATCACCTTGCCAATCATAAAAGCCATGACCAGTCTTTAGACCTAAGGCATGTTGATCAACTTTAGCTTTTAAGCGGGGATCTTCACCAGTTTGATTATCTAAATCAGCGTAGAGATACTTAGAAATGTTATCAAAGACGTCAAGCCCACCAAGATCAGCGTTAGCAATCGGTCCCACTAAATTCCAGCGACGCCCCAAACTGTATTTGACGATTTCATCGACGGCCTGGGGACTGGCAATTCCTTGTTCCACAATGTTTAATGCTTCGCGTAAGACAGCTGCTTGGATTCGATTGCCAACGAAACCTAAGGAGGCCTTCTTTAAGGCTACGGGGTGCTTGTTAATACGGTTCATTAAATCAACGGTAGCTGTAACGGTATCTTCAGTAGTATTCGAGGCTGGTACCACTTCGACCAAGGGCATTAAATGAGCTGGATTCCAAAAGTGGGCGACGACAAAGCGCGTCGGATTTTGTAACTTATTAGCGATGTCATCGGGATTTAGGCCGGACGTATTAGTAGAAAAAATGGTCGTGTCTTCAGCGACCGCTTCGATCTTTTGCCAAAGCTCTTGTTTTAAAACTAAATCTTCACTAATGGATTCGGTAACGAAATTGGCCTGCTTAAGGGTGTCAGCATAATTATCATAATAATGAAGATTAGAAATCACCTCGTCATAAGAACCTGCGCTTAGTTGATGGTCAGCTAATAATTTGACGATCGCACTGATCCTTTGGTGGGTTTGAGCTTTTTGGTCAGGATGATATAAAAAGATGTTCGTGGTAAAACCGGCGGCTGCAAATTGACCAGCGATGGCACTTCCCATAGTTCCGGTACCAAAACAGGCAATTGTGTTAATCTTATTCATTAATTGATCCTCCAATCCTTTTACCTATATGATACTGGGATAAAATGGGGATGTGTAAAAATTTTTATCACCATTACAGAAAAAATAGCGTACAATAGTAATTGTAATTTTATTGATCGGGAATTAGCTCAGCTTGGTAGAGCGCGTCGTTCGGGACGACGAGGTCGCAAGTTCGAATCTTGTATTCCCGATTTTTTATTTGAAGGAGATTGTATGTTAACACCACGTGAAGTTCAAAATACCCGCCAAGAACTCCAAGAAAACTTTCGTCGTCTGGGATATGATCTGGATCGAGTTAGTCAAGAAACTGAATTATCTAAAGCTGCAATCCAAGCAGTCCTTATCATGGATCACCCACAACCGGGGGACGTATGGCAGGTTCGGGATTATCTTGAAGATATGTTAGTTCAGTCTGGGCAAGCCGTTTATCCATGGTCGAAACTTGCGAACCATTCCGCTAATCGGTGGTTTGCTTATCGGACGCCTTGGCGGGAAAAATAGCTGGTATTAAAAGTCATCATGTACGTTAATTGACAACGTATCATGATGGCTTTTTATATTACTTGTATTACATGAGATATAGAAATGGATTATGGATATAATATCCAGCAAGCAATTTTATCAAGAGCGATTAATCTAATTTTGGCACGCTTAATCGAAATTTTAAGATTACTGGTATCTTATGAGACCATAGCACCACCAGCTGTTAATTTCGCACATTGGACAACCAATCCCGCGGTACTGCTTGTTAAGTGGGTCTGGTATAATAAACAAAACTATTTTGAATTACTGGGAGGAAATTCATGATGATTAAGGAAAAGAATGTTTTTCATATTAACGGTTATGCAGGCTTGTTAATTGCCTTGATTTTATTGGCTTTGTCAATTTGGGCCTTCTTTAGTTCGATCGTCTTGGCCGTGATCTTATTCATCCTGTCGTTCATCTTGTCATCAGGTTTGGTGATTGTGCAGCCTAATGAAGCAGTTGTCTTAACCTTTTTTGGCTCTTATTTGGGGACGATTCGCGAGCCAGGGTTATTTATGACCATCCCTTTTACGATGAACCAAAAGGTCTCCTTACGGATTGATAACTTCAACAGTGCCGTGATTAAAGTTAACGACATGATGGGGAATCCAGTCGAAATTGCGGCCGTTGTGGTTTATAAGGTTGTCGATACAGCTCAAGCCCGCTTTGCGGTGGAAGATTATGGACAATTCGTGGAAATTCAAAGTGAATCGGCGGTACGACACGTGGCCAGCGAATATCCCTATGACACATTGGAGGGCGATGATCAACTAACCTTACGAGGAAATCCGACTGAGGTTTCGCAACGTTTAACTCAAGAATTACAGGAACGATTGCGGGTCGCCGGAGTTGAAGTCGTCGAAACGCGATTAACGCACCTGGCCTATGCAACGGAAATCGCGGCGGCCATGCTCCAAAAACAGCAATCAACAGCGATTCTTTCAGCGCGGAAAATTATCGTTGAAGGGGCGGTTAAAATTACTGAAGACGCCATTGATCGCCTGGCTAAAGAGACCAATTTGTCCTTAACCGATGAACAAAAATTACAAGTTATTAACAATATCATGGTTGCGATTATCTCCGAACGGGGGACCCAACCAGTGATTAATACGGGAGAATAGCAAGTAAAACAACTTCGTTACTTAATTATTTTAAGAAAATTATTAAATTTTATTGACATTTAATGATAGCTAGATTAAGATACCAACCATAGATTAATTATTCGAGCACAATGAGAAAGAAGAGTAGGTTGATGAATCTGTCAGCGAGTTCCGTTAGGTGAGAGGGAATCAGATCTTCATGAACTGAAAATCACTTTTGAGTCCGCGCCAACCAAGGCCCGGTGGGAACACCCATTATCGTGTGCGTGTATCGCATTTTTTGCCGTACACAGTAAGTAGGTACTAGTGATAGTACCTGGACCTAAGGGTGGTACCGCGGATTGACGCCCCTTAATCAGGATGGACTGATTAAGGGGCGTCTTTTTTGTGCCATGAATAAATAATAATATATTTTTGAAGGAGTAGATTATTATGAATGATCTCACATCGCGTAAGTTAACCTGGAAAGAATATTTAGTGGTTGCTTCGCTTTTATTCGGTTTATTCTTTGGGGCTGGAAACTTAATCTTCCCACTCCACTTAGGTCAATTAGCTGGGGGCCATTGGGTCTCAGCGACGGTTGGTTTCTTGGTAACAGGGGTGGTATTGCCCTTGTTGTCAGTTTTAGCCATCGCGGTTACCCGGGCCGAAGGGGTTTATGATATTGGGAAACCATTGGGTGCTGGTTTTGCGATCGTCTTTATGGTTTTGATTCACGCGACAATTGGTCCTTTGTTTGGGACGCCCCGGACCGCTTCAGTCTCCTTTACCGTGGGGATTGCGCCATTTATTTCTAAAGGGAACGAAGGGATGGCCCTTCTAATCTACTCCGCGGTTTTCTTTGCCTTAGCCTTTTTCTTTGCTTATCGTGAAAATAGCATTTTAAGTAATGTTGGGCGGGTTCTAAATCCAATGTTCTTAGCTTTACTCTTCATTATGTTTTTGGTTGCCTTTCTACGGCCACTTGGTAATCCGATGACGGCTCAAGCCACGTCAGATTATGTGCATGGAGCGTTCGTGAATGGATTCTTGCAAGGCTACAACACGATGGATGCCCCAGCGGGCTTAGCCTTTGGGGTAACCGTGGTGCACGCCGTTCGGCAAATGGGACAGAAACGTGATAATGATGTTGCCCGAGTAGTTGCCAAGTCTGGTGCCCTAGGGATGGCAGGAGTTGCCGTTATCTATCTCCTGTTAATCGTTGCCGGGGCAATGTCTTTAGGTAAGTTTAAGTTGTCAGCTGATGGTGGGGTAGCCTTTACGCAAATCGTTAATTACTATGGTGGTGCTTTTGGTCAAGCAGTTTTAGCTGTCTTAATTGCTGTTACTTGTTTAACGACGGCAGTCGGTTTAGTGGCAGCTTTTGCTCAAGATTTCCATAAGCATTTCCCACAAATTTCTTACCATATGTGGTTATTCTTAACGACCTTGGCTTCATTCTTATTCGCTAACTTTGGTCTCGATACATTATTAGCATGGTCGACCCCAATGCTAATGTTCTTATACCCATTAGTATTAGTCTTGATCTTGTTATCAGTGTGTTCACCATTATTCCACCGCGACCCATGGGTTTACTTATTTGTAGTAGTATTTACGGTTGTTCCAGCTCTTGGTGATATGGTAGTTTCCTTCCCAAGTGTGGTTAGTGCCAGTGCCTTTGGTAAAATGGTTGCAGCATGGCGTTCCATGTTACCATTATCCGATTTAGGGATGTCGTGGTTAGTTCCAGCCCTAATCGGTTTAGTGTTAGGTTTATTAGTTCACTTCGCCTATGGTCGGAAACGAGTATTATCTCGGGAAGTATAATGCCCGACATCAGTGCAGGAACTTTTTAGTGGGGTAACTTAAAAAAAGATTGATTATTACTTGGCAAATGTTTATACTATGTAATGTTCAATTTATTGGGCATTCGCCAAGGTGGTAAGGCAGTGGACTCTGAATCCATAATGCACTGGTTCGAATCCAGTATGCCCAATCTTTCAAGATGTGACTTAGGGTCACATCTTTTTTTGTTATTTTTGTAAATTTTGTTACGTTTTTGTTACATGAATGTTACAATAAAGATAATAAAAGAGGGGATGGGGGTAAGGACTCATGAAAACCACTAAAAAAACTTTAACTAGTCTGTTGGTATTAGCATTAACAATTGGCCTTGCCGGCTGTGCGACCACTAATCAAGCCGTAACCAGTCATGATAGTAACGTCAAAACGTCAAGTGTTGTTAGTTCATCAACTAAGGAGAAAACGGCTAAACAAGCTAGCTCACAAAGCCAAGCTAGTTCAATGAGTAGTACAACTAGCCAAAGCACGACCGCCACTTCAGTAAATAGTAGTTCAGCGACGGCTGATAATAATTCTTCCAGTGTTGCTAATAGTAATGTCAGTTCGGATGTTTATAATTCCTTTGTTAAAGACAGTGGGGTTAGCTTGAATCAAGATCAGAGTTTAGTGGCCGTGCAAAATTCTGATGGTACTTACCAAGTTGACGTGCGCAGTACAGATGGTGATCCAAATATTGCGCATCTAAATGGTACCTACACATACAACCCATCAACGGGTTCAGTAAGTGAAAATAGTAATCAATAAATTTTGATATGGAAATAGGGTTTGGAAAATTCCAAACCCTATTTTTTTGCGCTTTTTTACCAATCAATATCTTTGACAATCAAATGATTCTGAGTAAAACTACTATAGTTAGGTACCTAAAGGTTAGGTTCCTTACGATTAAATAAGGAGGCAAAGTATGGATGATGAGATTGTCGAATTAGTGATTCGGTTTGTCCATGATTTGAGAATGTTATCCCAGCGCCATCCTAAATATGTCATGTATGGTCAAGGCAAGATTATTCGACTCCTCGATCAACACCCAGGAGTTTCCCAACGCGAACTGGCCGAGTTAGCGGCGTTAAAACTGGCTTCGTTGACGGAAACGATTGAACGGATGGAACGTGATGGTTTGGTTGAGCGCCAGCGGGATCAACAGGATCGACGGATTATTCGGGTCAAATTAACGCCTTTAGGACAAAAACGTTCTCAACAACTAGCTAAAGAACACCAACAGTTCCAAAAAGCCCTGCTTAATTCCTTGTCGGTAGAAGAAAAGCAGGCTTTGATTCAAATTTGTCAGAAATTAAACACTAATTTGCTAGCATTAATAGAAAGGGGCATTCAGAAATAAGATGATTCGGATTGCCAGAAAATATTTTAATTGGTTGGCCGTAACCATTGCTGTTGTCTGTTTGTGTATCCAGGTGGCGTCAGATTTATATTTACCAACCGTAACGTCAGACCTGATTAATAAAGGGGTCTTACAGCAAGATTTTAATTATATATGGCATCAGGGGGCCATTATGCTCTTAGTGGCTTTTGTGGGCTTAGCTGGTTCCGCAGTAAATGTCTACTTTGCTTCAACGCAATCAATGAAAGTTGGGCAAAAATTACGGCAGGATATTTTTAAGCACGTCTTAACCTTTTCCAGTAAAGAAATGAGTGACTTTGGGGATTCTTCTTTAATTACTCGTTCCACGAACGATGTCGTCCAAGTCCAAAACGTCCTAGTACAAATGCTACGGATGATGTTGATGTCGCCAATTATGCTAGTCGGGGCGATCATCATTGCTTACAATCAAGAGCCGCGTCTAACCAAGATTTTTTTGATTTCTTTACCTATTTTGGCCTTAGCCATGATCATTATTATGGTATTTGCTGTGCCATTATTTAAGAGCATTCAAACTAAGACTGACCGGATTAACTTAGTCTTTCGCGAAGGCTTAACAGGGGTCCGAGTAATTCGGGCCTTTAATCAGGACCAACGGGAACAAGATTGGTTCCGTCAAGCCAATGCCGATTATACTAATACCGGGATCAAGGCTTTCACCTTAGTATCATTTTTAATGCCAATTATGACGCTGATCTTAAGTATGACTAATGTCGGGATTACCTGGTTGGGCGCTCATTATATTGCTAATATGTCGATGCAAGTTGGAAATCTTGTCTCCTTTATGACTTATTCGACTCAAATTATGATTTCATTTATGATGTTATCGATGATTTTTGTCTTTGTCCCACGGGCTTCTGCATCAGCAGCGCGGATTAATCAAGTATTAGATACCGATTCGAGTGTGGTTGATGATCCAGAGAATGAGGTAGCTTTAGACGTGGAACAAGCAGCTGATTTGAAGTTTGATCATGTCGATTTTCGGTATGAAGGCGCGGATGAATTAGCCTTAACGGATCTGAATTTTGATGTCAAGGCTGGACAGACCTTAGCCATTATTGGCGGGACGGGGTCAGGAAAATCAACCCTCGTTAATTTGATTCCCCATCTCTTTAATATTGAGCGCGGGCGGATTGAAGTAAATCATCAAGATATTACTAAATTGTCGCAACATGATTTACATTCGTTAATTTCCATTACCCAACAAAAAGCGATTCTCTTTACGGGAACGATTCGCTCCAATCTCTTGTTTGGGAATCCAAATGCGACCGAAGAAGATATGTGGCGCGTTTTAGAAATTGCCCAAGCCCGTGATTTTGTTGAAGAAACGGGGGGCTTGGATGCAATTGTGGAAGAAAATGGGGATAATTTCTCGGGTGGTCAACGGCAACGATTGGCAATTGCGCGAACCTTGATTAAACCAGCCTCCATTTATATTTTCGACGATTCCTTCTCAGCCTTAGACTTTAAGACTGATGCTAAATTGCGAGCAGCCTTACGGGAAGATTCAGCTATGCAGTCAGCTATTAACGTGATTGTCGCACAACGGGTATCGACTGTAGTTGATGCTGACCTAATCTTAGTCTTAGATGACGGGAAAGTAGTCGGTCAAGGAACCCACGCCGAGCTCAAGGCCCATAATCAGGTCTATCAAGAAATTATTGACTCACAAATTCAGGAAGGAGATGTTGAACGTGCGCAACGGTAATCGTCGAGGAAAACCAGTTGAAAAGGCCCGCCATTTCTGGCCAACCACGAAACGCTTAATTTCATATCTCCGACCTTGGAAATGGGGCGTACTGCTTTCAATTTTAATGGCTATTGTTTCGGTGGTCTTAAATATCGTTTCCCCCAAGATTTTAGGTCAAGCTACGACTGATATATATGACGGAATTTTAAAAGGGGTTCAACAAATGAAGTTGGGCCTGCATGTCACTAAATATCCGATTGATTTTAATCATGTGGGGCAAATTTGTTTAATTGTTGTTGCTCTCTACATCTTGTCTGGTTTGTTCTCCTTTGGACAGCAAGTTTTGATGACTTGGATCTCGCAAAAGGTCGTTTATAATCTCCGGCAAGATTTTAAAGAAAAAATGGGTCGGTTACCGATCAAGTACTATGATCAACATTCGAATGGTGATTTAATGAGTCGGATGGTCAACGATATGGATAATATTTCGGGGACTTTACAACAAGGATTGATCCAGATTGTAACTAGTATTATCACCTTTGTTGGGGTCTTGGGGATGATGCTATCAATTAGTTGGAAGTTAACCTTGGTTGCATGTATCACTTTACCATTAAGTGCTATTATAATTGCCTTAGTTGCACCGACCGCTCAACGGCTCTTTGCCCACCAACAAGCTACTTTAGGGAAACTTAATGACCAGGTTGAAGAAATTTATGCTGGTCATACGATTGTGCGGACCTTTAATAAAGAAGCGGATGAAGAAGATAAATTTGCGGAAAACAACCAACGTTACTATCAAGCCGCTTGGAAGGCGCAATTTTTCTCAATTCTTATGTACCCATTGATGGCTTTTGTCCGTAATTTAGGCTACCTGATGGTGGCGATTGTGGGGACGATTGAGGTGGCACATGGGCAAATTACCTTGGGGAATGTGCAAGCTTTCCTCCAATACACTAACCAGTTCTCACAACCCATCACCCAAATTGCCAACTTGTCGAGCACGATTCAACAAACGATTGCCTCGGCAGAACGGATCTTTACGGTGTTGGATGAGGCAGAAATGGATAATCAATTGCTTGATACTACGGTCTTACCGGCGCCACAACCTAAGATTGAATTTAAGGATGTTGCCTTTTCATATGGGGATGAACCACTCATAGAGGACTTCAATTTGAGTGCGGGAAAAGATCATATGGTCGCGATCGTCGGTCCCACTGGAGCTGGTAAAACCACGATTATTAACCTGTTAGAGCGCTTTTATGATGTTGATGCTGGTCACATTTATTTAGATGGTCAAGATACCCGTTCGATGACGCGGCAAGAGGTTCGACAACGTATTTCGATGGTCTTACAGGATACTTGGCTTTTCACTGGGACGATTTATGATAACATTAAGTATGGTCGCGAAGATGCTACGGAAGAAGAAGTCTACGAAGCAGCTCGCCAGGCCCACGCTGATAACTTTATTCGGCAGTTACCTGAAGGTTATCAAACCGTTTTGGACGAAACAGCGTTAAATATTTCGCAAGGTCAGCGGCAATTGTTAACGATTGCCCGGGCTTTCTTAGCTAATCCGGAAGTATTAATTCTGGATGAAGCGACAAGTTCCGTTGATACTCGTACTGAAACCTTGATCCAAAATGCAATGAATGATATTCAACAGCATCGGACAAGTTTTGTGGTTGCTCACCGGCTTTCAACGATTCGTAATGCCGACCGAATTATTGTCATGAATCATGGTCACATTATCGAAACGGGTAATCATGATTCCCTAATGGCTCAAAACGGTTTTTATGCCGATCTGTATAATAGTCAATTTTTGGGTGCAGATATTTAAATATTTATCGATAAGTAACGGAGTTGTGTTTATTCACAGCGCCGTTTTTTGTATAATGTTGACCAAGAGGAGATTTTAGAATGTATCAAAAGACGCAAGCAAGTTTGAAAGCAATGGTCGATCAAGGAATTGTACCAGCTTTAGCAATGGCGATTATTGACCCGCGAGGGGACCGTCAGGTATTTTTTGGTACGACGGATGGACAAGCTAATCACCCCGTAAATGCTAATCATATCTTTGATTTAGCTTCACTGACGAAGGTTCTAGGCACCTTACCAGTGATCTTAAACTTGCTAGGTCAGCATGCTTTGTCTTTAGATGATCCAGTAAATAAATATCTACCGATTGTTCAAGAGTCGCGATTAACAATTCGGCACTTGTTAACCCATACGTCAGTGATGGATGGCTATATTGCTCATCGTGATCAGTTAAGGGCCCCGGAATTGAAGACGGCCCTATTAAGCACCCAAATGAGTGTGGATAATTTAGGCCGCCTAATTCGCTATAGTGATACTAATTTTTTGTATTTAGGCTGGATTGTCGAGAACATTCTAGGGCAACCAATTCAAACCGTTATTGAGCAAAGACTCCTTCAACCACTTGAGATTACGGGATTAACTTTTCATCCTGATCCGCAATTAGCGGTCCCGACAGCTGATCCAGCAGGGAATCGGTTCCAGGGAATTGTTCATGATCCGAAAGCTCGGATCTTAAAAGATCAGTGTGGGAGTGCGGGCCTTTTTGGGACCTTGGATGGGGTTCAACAATTACTTTCTTTATGGTTAGCTAATAATCTAAAGGGAATAATTGAACCATCTTTAACTTCAATGATGCAAACCGATCAAACAGCGATGCCTGGTCACCACCTGCGGGGATTAGGGTGGAAATTAATGCATGCAACAGCGCCGGACCATCATTTTGTGGTAACCCATACCGGTTTTACTGGTACCTGGGTGATGGTTGATTTCAAACAAAATCAAGCATTAATTGTTTTATCAAATCGGGTCTATCCGAATGGTCAGAATGATCAATTCTTAGATCTGCGGGATCAAGTTATGGCTACTTATTTAGGGGAAAAAGAGGAAAATTAATGTTTTTATTGTTATTAAGTCATTCTTTATGGATCATAATTATCTTAAACACCATCTTGGCGATCTGGACGGTCTTTCGGGATCGGCGCGATATTGCAGTCACTTGGGCTTGGTTGATGGTTTTAACCTTCCTGCCAATCATTGGCTTTATTTTCTATTTATTTGTTGGCCGAAAGTTAAGTAAGGACCAAATCTTTAATATTCGGCACGAACAAAAGGCCGTCATGGACGATTTCAAAGTTCAACAACAAAACCTGATTCGTAGTCGCTCGCTCTTAACCAAGCGTAAAAATCTGGAACGAGATTTGCTGTTATCGAATTTATTACTAGAAACGGATGAGGCCATTTTAACCCAAGGGAACCAGGTGCAGCTGTATACGGATGGTAATGAAAAGTTTGATCAATTAATTCAGGATATTAATCAAGCAACGACCCAGGTGCACATTGAGTACTACACCTTCTCGTCTGATCATTTGGGCCGGCGGGTGTTACATGCCCTGGAAGAGGCCGCGCGGCGCGGCGTTGAGGTCCGAGTACTTTATGACTTGGGTGGCTCCCGGGGGACAAATTATCGGTTCTTCCAATATCTAGAACGACTAGGTGGCGAAGCCCAAGCTTTTATTTCTTCTTCTAAAGCTCTGTTCTCTAGTCCCCGTTTGAATTATCACCTTCACCGGAAGCTCGTCATTATTGATGGGAATATCGGCTATATTGGGGGCTTTAATATCGGTGACCAATATGTTGGCGAAGATCCGAAGTTCGGTTATTGGCGGGATACGCATCTGCGGGTAACAGGTTCAGCCACGGTCATGATGCAAATTCGCTTTATGATGGATTGGAACACGACTTGTCGGCGGACGAAGAAGACGCGGATTGATATTGATGCCGAATATATGCGGACCCAGTTTGAACGATTAGCTGAATATGAAAGTCGCTCCCAAGGGGTACCAATGCAGATTGTTTCTTCAGGTCCTGATAATGAAAACTATGCAATTCGTCGAGGCTATCAAGGAATCATTAGTCAGGCGCGGCAGTATGTTTATATTCAAACCCCATATTTGATTCCTGAAGATTCGATTCTGGAGTCATTGATTGTGGCGGCCAAGGAAGGAGTGGATGTCCGCATTATGATCCCTTGTATGCCGGATCATCCCTTTGTCTATCGGGCGACCGAGTATTTTGCCAAGTATCTGACTGATAATGGGGTCAAAGTCTATAAGTATAATCATGGCTTTTTACATGCGAAGACGATGGTTTCTGGTAACAATATTGCCTCAGTTGGTTCGGCTAATTTAGATTATCGGAGTGCCAAGTTGAATTTTGAAGTGAACGCCTTTACATATGATCATCAATTAGCAGGTCATTTAAAAGCGATTTTTGAAGCCGATTTAAAGCAGTCGACCTTATTAACCACCGACTACTTTGCTAATCAATCCAGATGGTTGAAGTTGAAACAATACTTTTGTCGCCTCTTAGCACCAATTTTATAAACCAAATGCCCAGCAACTAAGTTTTAGTTGCTGGGCATTTTGCTAGTTATACTGGTGTCGAATTTGATTCATTAAAATTAAGACGATGGTTTCAATTAATACCAAAAGATCAATTAAGACAAAGCTGATTAAATCAGAGGTAAAAATTATGACAATAATAAATAGCCAGGAAATCCAGTTCCACCAACGCTCAAGCTTAATTACTTGCCCCAGGCGCGGGTTGCTATTAGCGACGCTAGGTGATTGACTAAGGGCGTTTAAGAAGGTGTACAAGCGAACTTCATACACACTTTCGGCGAGATAAATAATGATAAATATTGTAATGATAGTAGTATAAGCAGTCATTGATGCTCCTTAAAAAGTTGGTTTAATTTCCAAAGCTTCTTGCTTGGAAAAGTCAGTCGTCGGATATTTTTTCCGAAGAGCCTGGAGTAAGATCCGTTTAGCCAGCTGACCATTGCGCGTTAAGATCGGGCCGTGGAAATAAGTACAATAAGTTTGTTTATAAATGGCACCTTCAGTCTGGTCTTCGCCATTATTGCCGTTACCAGAAATTACCTTACCGAGTGGATGTTCACTTTCACCAATGAAAGTTCGTCCATTATGGTTTTCAAAGCCATGGTATATCTCACCAGTGAGTTCGTTTTTTATTTCAATATCTCCAATAAAACGGTGGTTGTCTTGGCTGAGGGTGTAATGATCTAAGGCCCCTATACCTTGGATTTTCTTCCCGTCGGCGCCGATATAGTAATGACCGAGTAATTGGTAACCACCACAAATCGCTAACATTGGCTTTTCGTCATTGATAAATTTTTTAATGGCGGCTTTTTTGGTTTGGATATCTTGAGAAACAATCATTTGTTCATAATCTTGCCCACCACCGAAGAAGGCAAGGTCAAATTGATCGGGTTCAAAATCATTCTCAATACTAATTACTTGGACATCAATTTCGGTATCCATTTGTTGCGCATAATATTTTAAGGCGGTGATGTTGCCGACATCCCCATATGTATTTAAAAGATCGCCATACAAATGAGCTAATCTTAAATGATAAGAAGCCATTAATCCATCCCCCCTTGAATATAGTGCTCATCTGCCAATAATTTACGAACTTGCAGGACCGCCGTATAGGTCGCCAGTAAATAAACGTGTTTGGTTGGCATTTGTTTAATTTGATCGATTACCTGGTTTAGATCTGGACAGGTCCACATTTCATCAATCCCCGCCATCGTTAAGCGAGTCGAGATATCTTTATAGCGTTCGCCACCCGTCATAAATTGCGGAATATCATGGTCAAGGAGTTTTTCAAAGTCCCCATCCCAGATCCAACTAGTATCAATCCCGTCAGCATAGTTAGCGTTTAACAAGAAGCCAAAACTGAAGGGTTCAGGATCCGTTAAGATCATGTCAAGAACTTGGTTTAAGCCGACCGGATTCTTCACGAGGATCAAAGTAACTTCTTTGTCGTCGATTGGGATCACTTCTTGGCGACCAAAGACTTTTTTGTCTGAAGCAAAAGCATGTTGGATTTGCTCAGCCGGAACCCCTAAAAAGCGTCCTAAGGAGTATGCAGCCAAGGCATTATAGATGTTATAAACGCCCCCAATTCCGATGTGGTATGCATCTCCATCAATTTCAACTTCGGAACTGGTAGGGGTTAATTGTTTGATGTCAGTCACTTGATAAGTTAATTCCGGACGTTTAAAGCCACAGTGCGGACAATAGTAATCACCTAAGTTGGCATAAACAATCTTATGGTAATGTAAAATATGGTGACATTTAGGACAAAGTAAGCCATCCGTATTCGCAGGAGCTTGGAGATCAGCAGAGCTATTATTAGCGAAACCAAAATAGATGATTGGATTTGGCAGTTCTTTAGTATTAAAAATCTGATCATCACCGTTGGCGATAATGGTAGCATGGGGAGCTAAGGCCACTCCTTTTAGGATTTTGTCATAAGTGGTGTAGATTTCGCCATAGCGGTCCATTTGATCCCGGAAAAGATTGGTGAAGACAAAGGCAATCGGTGTGATTTGGCGGGTGATTTGCACAACATAGGCTTCATCAACTTCGATCACGGCTAATCCTTTTTGCTTAGCCTTAGGAGCAGTGATGAAGGTGGTTACAATTCCTTGAGTCATATTGGAACCAGTCGGGTTGGTCAGGACTTGTTGATACTTTTCTTGAGCAACCCGGACACTTAGCGCCGTGGTTAAGGTTTTTCCATTGGTTCCAGTGACGATCACGACATCGTATTTTTGGGAAAAGGCTTTTAAAATGTTAGGATCGATTCGCGTGGTAATTTTTCCTGGTAAGGAGCTACCGCCGTGAAAGAAAGAATGTAAAAACCAGTAACTGGACCGACCGGCAATTTCAGCAATTGAAGAACGAATTGACATGATATTTTCCTTTTACTTGAACATATTATCGAACTAATTTTAAGGGATTCGGACTAAAAAGAAAAGCAATCCACCACTTTTCGCAAAATTAACGATTGCGCTATGAAAGTTGATCTTAATCGGCTATAATTAAATCGCTATGCAAATGTTCAAGTAAAGATGGGTGAGGACTAATGGCACAATTATTTTTTAAATATGGGGCAATGAATTCGGGAAAATCAATGGATATTCTCAAAGTGGCTCATAATTATGAAGAACAAGGCAAACCGGTCCTGTTAATGACCAGCGGCGTGGATGATCGGTCCGGTCAAGGGATGATTGCCAGCCGCGTTGGTTTGGAACGTGAAGTAACACCAATTTATGCCGATACGAACGTGTTTGATTTAATCAAACAAACTGACCAACAGATTTATTGTGTCCTGGTTGATGAAGCACAATTTTTGAAGCGTGAACACATTGTGCAATTAGCCAAAGTAGTGGATGAGTTAAATATTCCCGTCATGGCTTATGGTTTGAAAAATGATTTTCGGAATGAATTGTTTGAAGGTTCCAAGTACCTCTTGATTTATGCTGATAAAATTGAAGAAATCAAAACCATTTGTTGGTTCTGTTCTCACAAAGCTTTAATGAACTTACGGATTAATAATGGTAAACCAGTCTATGAAGGTGAGCAGATTCAAATTGGAGGCAATGAAAGCTACTATCCAGTTTGTCGGAAACACTACTTTCATCCGGACTTACCATGCGAAACGGAGGAAAAAGATTAATGGAAATTTCTGAAGTCTTTGATAAATTACAAGCGGTCGCCGATCGTTATGAAGAATTGAATGAATTGATTAGTGATCCGGAAGTGATTGCGGATACCCAACGGTTCATGAAATTGTCCAAAGAAGAAGGAAGTTTGCGCGAAACGGTTGAAAAGTACAATCGCTATAAAGAAGTCACGCAAACCATTGATGATGACGAAGAATTATTACGGGAAACGAATGACCCTGAGTTGTTGGAGTTAACCAAAGAAGAATTATCCGACGCTAAACTGGAACAAAGTCAATTACAAGATGAACTTGAAGTATTATTAATTCCGAAAGATCCCAATGACGACAAAAACATCATCATGGAAATCCGGGGAGCTGCCGGGGGAGATGAGGCCAGTCTCTTTGCTGGGGACCTTTATAATATGTACGTTCGGTATGCAGAAAATCAAGGTTGGCAAGTCGAAGTAGTTGATCAAACGGCTACTGAAGTGGGTGGCTTTAAAGAAATCGTCTTAATGATTACGGGCGATAATGTTTACTCCAAGTTAAAATTTGAAAACGGGGCGCACCGGGTTCAACGGGTACCAGTGACCGAATCAGCCGGACGGGTCCACACGTCAACTGCGACCGTTGGGGTGATGCCAGAAGCCGAAGACGTGGAAATTGACTTAGATGATAAGGATATTCGGGTTGATGTCTATCGTTCATCTGGGGCCGGGGGTCAACACATTAACAAGACTTCTTCGGCCGTTCGGATGACCCACTTGCCAACGGGAATTGTGGTGGCAATGCAAGATGAACGGTCACAACAACAAAACCGGGCCAAGGCCATGCGGATTTTAAAGTCCCGGGTTTATGATTATTATCAACAACAAGAACAAAGTGAATACGATGCTAACCGGAAAAAAGCTATTGGGACGGGGGACCGATCAGAACGGATTCGGACCTACAACTTCCCGCAAAACCGGGTAACTGACCATCGGATTGGTCTAACCTTAAATAAATTAGACAAAGTGTTAGCAGGCGATTTAGACGAAATCATCGAAGCTTTAATCATTGCGGACCAAACTGAGAAGTTAGAGCAATTACGTAATGAGTAAGTGGACCTATTTTGAAGCTCAACAGTGGGCGATTAATCAATTGGCGGATACAGGGATGGATCTACAATCACCAGCTTTTATTCTCTCGATGATTCATGATTGGACTTACACCCAATTAATTAGTCATAATCGAGAAACGATGCCGGATGATGAGGTGGTGCGCTATCAAAAGGCGGTTCAACAGATAGCTAATCATGTTCCACCACAATATGTTGTTGGGAAAGCCCCCTTTTTTGGTCGTACTTTCATTGTTAATCAGGATGTGTTAATTCCGGAGAGTGAGACGGAAGAACTAATTGAGTGGGTGCTTAATTATTATGCGGATGATCAGCCATTAAATGTTCTAGATTTAGGAACTGGGAGTGGAGTGATCGGGATTACCTTGGCTCTAGAACGGCCTAACTGGCAAGTAACTTTAAGCGACATTTCACCAGCCGCACTTCGGGTAGCCAAGGCTAACCAGCGATTACATGGAACCAATTTGCGTCAAATCGAAAGTGATCTCTTTGCGCAAATTGATGATCAATACGATTTAATTGTGACTAATCCTCCATATATTGATCATCAAGAAGTTGGCCTGATGGACCAAGCGGTTAAAGAATATGTACCACCTTTAGCTTTATATGCGAATGAGCATGGATTGGGGATTTATCGGCGGATTTTTGAAGAAGCTGGGAAATGCCTAAAAGTAGGTGGTCAAATTTTTGGTGAAACGGGATTTAATCAAGAAGTGACAATTCAAGCTTTATTAAATCGAATTGCGCCTCAGGCGAATATTGAAACTCGGCACGATATTAATGGTAATATGCGGATGATTAGAGTTTGGGACTTATTAGAAAGTCAGGCAAAATAAATGGAAACTAAAATTTTTCAGCCTCAACAAATCGCAGAAGCGGCTCACTTGATTCAGCAGGGACAATTGGTCGCTTTTCCAACCGAAACGGTTTATGGTTTAGGGGCGGATGCTACCAATCCCCAAGCCGTTCGCCAAGTTTATCAAGCAAAGGGGCGACCAAGTGATAATCCTTTGATTGTTCACGTCAGTACGCCAGCTATGGTGGCTCAATATGCTGCGGATATCCCCGTTAAAGCGCAAAAATTGATGACACATTTTTGGCCGGGTTCTTTAACGATTATTTTGCCAATCAAACCCGATGTACTCGATCCAGTGGTCACGGGTGGTTTACAAACCGTAGCCTTTCGTTTGCCGGATAACCAAGTAACCCTTGAAATTATCAATCAAGCCGGGGTGCCGATTGTTGGGCCATCAGCTAATACCTCCGGGAAGCCTAGTCCCACTACGGCGCAACATGTTTATCATGATTTAAAGGGCAAAATTGCGGGGATTGTTGACGATGGGCCTACCCAAGTTGGCCTCGAATCAACGGTGATTGATTTATCTACGGATGAACCTGCGATTTTACGGCCAGGGGTGGTGACCGAAGCTGAAATTGAGCAGGTAATCGGTCCGTTACGGGTTGATCATCATCGAGTTAAGGCGAATGAAACGCCGAAAGCGCCTGGAATGAAGTATAAGCACTACGCCCCAAATGCTCAGGTACTAATGGTGGCGGATGATGACTGGGAACTCGTGAAGGATCAATTAACTGATTCTAGCGTTGGTATCTTGGCAACGGATGATCATTTAAAACAATTAGCTTTAGCTGATCAAATTCCGACTTATTCCTTAGGTCAAGATGTGGCTTCGGCTGCTCAGCGTTTGTTTGCCGGTTTACGCTGGTTTGATGATCAACCAACTATTAAAACGATTTATGCGCAAACTTTTGCTAATCAAGGGGTTGGCGAAGCTTATATGAATCGCTTGAATAAATCTGCCGGGGGACAATATTTTTACGGGTCAAACAAATAATTCGGTTTAAGATAATAGAAAAAATAATGAAGGGGAAATATAACCATGGCAAAATTTGAAGTGATGGATCATCCATTAATTCAACATAAATTAACAATGATTCGGGATAAAAATGTGGGGACGAAGGTCTTTCGGGAAACGGTCCGGGAAATTTCGACCTTAATGGCTTATGAAGTATCGCGAACCATGCCCTTAAAAGACGTGGAGGTTGAAACTCCGATTTGTAAAACAACCAAAAAATCTTTAGCTGGGAAAAAGGTTGCCATTATTCCGATTTTACGGGCTGGTTTAGGGATGGTTGACGGTATTACGGAAATGATTCCGGCGGCCAAGATTGGGTTTATCGGCATGTATCGTGATGAAACTACATTGAAGCCCCACGAATATTTTGTAAAATTGCCTGAAGACATTGCCGAACGGCAGTTATTTATTGTGGATCCAATGTTGGCAACGGGTGGGTCAGCCGTAATGGCAATCGACGCCTTGAAGAAACGGGGGGCGAAGGAAACGGCGATGAAATTCGTCAGCTTAGTAGCGGCTCCCGAAGGGGTTAAGGCGATTCAAGAAGCCTTTCCTGATGTAGATATCTTTACCGCAGCCCTTGATGATCATCTGAACGAAGATGGCTACATTGTGCCAGGTTTAGGGGATGCCGGTGATCGGTTATTTGGAACTAAATAGCAATTTTTGAACCTCGAAGGTTACTAGCTACCTCCGGGGTTCTCGTGTAATTAGTGATTGGGTACAGGAAGAAAATTAATGATAACGATCAAAGACATTGCAAAATGCGCCGGAGTTTCGGTATCGACGGCTTCGCGAGCCTTGAACCATAATTCTCGAATCAGTCAAAAAACCATTGATCGGGTAGAAAAAATTGCTAACGAGTTAGGCTATCAGCCTAATCAAAGTGCGAAAACCCTGTCGAGTGGAGAATCAACGGCGGTTGGGGTAATTTTTCCGGTAACAGAAAAAGATGCACCAGCTAATCCCTTTCATTTGGACCTGATTCGCGGAATGAATACTGAACTCCAAACAATGGGGCGCGTTTTATCGGTGGCAATCTGTCAGACCAGTGAAGCGCTCCTGACCAATGTTAAACAGATGGTGGAACAGGCAAAGATTCACCATTTTTTGGTGCTGTATTCCTATCAAGATGATCCGGTTACCCAATACTTACGCGAGAGCGGTCAAAATTTTGTGGTGGTGGGAACGCCAGATAATCCCAAGGATCGATTTGTTGATAATAACAATCTATTAGCAGGGAAAAAGGCAACCAGTTTTTTGTTGGAGCAGTATCAGGTGCACCATCCCTTGTTCATTCGTTCGACTGGCCATTGGAACTATGAAAAAAATCGGGAAGAAGGCTATCGGTCAACATTACCGGAGACCGATCAATTAGTTCTGCAAATTAGTGAACAGACAACTAATCAGCAGTTACGACAATTTGTTGAGGATCATCCTGAAATTGATGGGATTGTCGCAGCCGATGATATTGGTTTATTGATCTTTTATCATAATCTCGGTTTTCTTCCAGAAATTTATCAAGTTCCAACCGTTTGTTTTAACTCCAGTCGCTTAATTGATATGGCGGGGCTCAAGGTTGATAAGGTTGATATGCAACCTAAATTAATCGGACAGCAAGCGGTGAAGTTATTATTTAAACCGCAACAACATCAAAAGCTAATTGGTTTTGAGATTCAGTAAAACTATTCGGCGTCTCGCAAGATTGCTCGATGGTTTAGAATGTATTTGTAGATCTGAAGAATATAGTGGGTTGAAGAGGTTATTCCTATTCAGCCTTTTTTTAATGCAATCGATTACATTAATTTTGCACAAACGCTTGCACAACTTGTGACGATTTGTTATATTAAAGTACGTAAAGCGCTTACAAAGTTTAGCGATATCTAAGGAGATACATTTATGGATAATAAATCAACGACTTCTGGGTTGCCGATGTTATCACGCAGTATGATCTGGATGATTAACTTTGGTTTCCTAGGGGTGCAAACCGCATTTACCTTACAAAGTTCTCAAATGTCACGGATCTTCCAAACCCTGGGGGCGGATCCTAATAATTTGGGATGGTTCTTCATTTTGCCACCATTAGCCGGAATTATTGTGCAACCAATTGTTGGTTACTATTCTGACCGGACTTGGGCACCTAAATTAGGTGGGCGTCGGTTACCTTACTTAATTTTGGGGACGATTGTGGCCGTAATCGTGATGATTCTACTGCCAAATTCGGGTAGTTTTGGCTTTGGTTATGGTTCGCTTGCCGCTCTTTGGTTTGGTGCTGTGACCGTTGCCTTCTTGGATTTGTCATCAAATGTGGCCATGCAACCATTTAAGATGATGGTTGGGGACATGGTGAATGATAAGCAAAAGAGCTATGCATATGGGATCCAAAGTTTCTTATCTAATACGGGGGCTGTTTTAGCCGCCATCTTCCCATTCTTGCTAACCTGGTTTGGGGTGGCCAATACAGCTAAAAAGGGTGTTGTGCCACAATCAGTGGTGATCGCTTTTTACGTTGGAGCAGCCTTGTTAGTGGTTACGAGTCTCTTTACGATTTTACGAGTTAAGGAATATGACCCCGCTACTTATGCGAAGTATCATGGTATTTCTGAATCTGATAACTCTGAAGGTGGTAACTGGTTGACCTTGTTAAAGCAAGCGCCGAAAGCCTTCTGGACGGTTACTTTAGTTCAATTCTTCTGCTGGTTTGCATTCCAATACCTATGGACATATTCAGCCGGGGCAATTGCTCAAAACGTCTGGCACACAACCAATGCTACGTCAGCAGCTTACCAAGCGGCAGGGAACTGGTACGGGGTTTTAGCCGCCGTGCAATCTATCGCCGCCGTTGTTTGGTCCTATGTATTGGCTAAAGTACCTAACCAATACCATAAGGTTGGATATGCTGGTAGTTTATTATTAGGGGCGGTTGGTTTCCTATCTGTCTTCTTCATTCATAACCAATACGCTTTGATTATCTCATATGCTCTGGTTGGGATTGCCTGGGCTGGGATGAACACTTACCCATTAACGATCGTTACCAACGCCTTATCAGGAAAGCACATGGGAACTTACTTAGGTCTCTTCAACGGTTCAATTTGTCTTCCACAGATTGTGGCCTCTGTCTTTAGTTTTGCCCTGTTCCCAATGTTAGGTGGTTCGCAAGTTAACATGTTCTTGTTAGCTGGGATTGTGATGGTTATTGGGGCCTTATCAGTAGCAACCATTAAAGAAACACACCAAGCATAAGATTTAAAGGAGAATATTTCATATGAAGCGTACTTTTGAAGTGGCTCCCTGGCACGTTACGACAACGCAATGGGATCCCGAAAACAAGCGATTACAAGAATCAATGACCAGCCTAGGAAATGAAAATCTGGGGATGCGTGGTTTTTATGAAGAAGGTTATTCTGGTGATACCCTGGAAGGACTTTATCTAGGTGGTGTCTGGTATCCAGATAAAACCCGGGTTGGTTGGTGGAAGAATGGTTATCCAAAGTATTTTGGGAAGGTCATTAATGCTGTTAATTTCATTAAATTACCGATTAAAGTTAATGGTGAACAACTAGATCTGGCCAAGCAAACACCAAGTAACTTCAAACTTGATTTAGATATGCAAGCTGCAAAACTCACCCGTTCCTTTACGGCTGAAGTTGGTGGTGCCCAAGTTGAATTTAACTTCGAACGGTTTATTAGTGCCGCTACTAAGGAATTAGTTGGCCAACGACTAACGGTTAAAAATCTTGGTGATCAAGCAGCAGAAGTTGAAGTATCCAGCTTGATTGATGCGGATGTACGTAACGAAGATGCCAATTACGACGAACAATTCTGGAACGTTTTAAATACTGCCACTGATGGTGACCGTGCATTAATGACGGCGATTACCAAAGAAAATAACTTTGGAACGGAACGCTTTACCGTTGGGTTCGAAAGTTCGGTCAAGACGTCGATGGATCAAGTCGACACAGTCAAGACAGAACAACAAGTTGGTTTAGTATACCGGCAAAGTTTGGCAGCTGGAACAGAATTGACCTTTGAAAAGCGGTCTGTCTTCGTTTCATCACGGGATTTTGCGGACGAAGAAGCGATCGTGGATCGGTTACATGCCCTAACTAGTGAATTAGATCAGGCTAACTTTGATGATCTTCTAGCGTCCCATACAGCTGAATGGGCGGATCGTTGGACCAAGTCCGATGTTAAAATTGCCGGTGACGATGAAGCACAACAAGGAATCCGTTTCAATCTCTTCCAATTGTTCTCGACCTACTATGGGAATGATTCTCGGTTGAATATCGGACCAAAAGGGTTTACTGGTGAAAAGTACGGTGGGGCAACCTACTGGGATACAGAAGCTTTTGCCATTCCGGTTTACTTAGGCGTTGCTGATCCTGCCGTGACGCGAAACCTCTTAATGTATCGTTACAACCAATTAGATGGTGCCTTCGTTAATGCCCAAGAACAAGGCTTGAAAGGTGCTTTATACCCAATGGTGACCTTCAACGGGATTGAATGTCACAACGAATGGGAAATTACCTTTGAAGAAATCCACCGGAATGGGGACATTGCTTTTGCGATCTATAACTACACTCGTTACACGGGCGACAAGTCATACGTGTTACACGAAGGTAGTAAGGTCTTAACGGAAATTTCTCGTTTCTGGGCGGACCGGGTACATTACTCCCGACGGGTTGGTAAATATATGTTAGCCGGGGTGACTGGACCTGATGAATACCAAAACAATGTTGATAATAACTGGTATACCAATTTACTTGCTCAATGGACCCTTAAGTACACTTTGGAAGTCTTAGCAGAAGTTGATTCCGACGTCGCCCAAGACTTACAAGTTTCTGATGAAGAAAAGGCCCACTGGCAAGAAATTGTTGATCAAATGTATCTACCAGAAGATCAAGAATTAGGAATCTTTGTAGAAAATGATGGATTCTTAAACAAAGATTTAAAGCCAGTTAGTGAATTAGCTGACAGTGACCTACCATTAAACCAAAACTGGTCATGGGATAAAATCTTACGGTCGCCATACATCAAGCAAGGGGATGTTTTACAAGGAATCTGGGACTTTATTGATGACTTTACGCCTGAACAAAAGGCCAAGAACTTTGATTTCTATGAACCGTTGACAGTACATGAATCAAGCTTATCAGCTTCAATTCACTCCATTCTTGCGGCCGACTTGCATAAAGAAGATCAAGCGGTTGAAATGTATGAGCGGACTTCGCGCTTGGATCTTGACAATTACAATAATGATACGGTAGATGGGTTGCACATTACCTCGATGACTGGATCGTGGTTAGCGATTGTCCAAGGCTTTGCGGGAATGCGGATTCGCAACGATCAATTGCATTACGCACCATTCTTGCCAAAGAAGTGGGATTCATATCAATTCCGGCAACAGTTCCGGGGGCGGGTCATTGAAGTAACGGTGGATGCTAACGGGACGAAGCTTGATTTAATCTCTGGTGAACCATTAACGATTGATTTAGATGGTCAAACGGTTGATTTAAAATAAGAGGAGTCAAAATGAAGTTTGAACAAATTAAGGGCTTTGCTTTTGACCTAGATGGGGTGATTGCTGATACCGCCCGCTTTCATGGTCAAGCATGGCACCAATTAGCCGATCAAGTGGGGACTCCTTGGACTCAAGAACTGGCTGATGGCTTAAAGGGTGTTGGCCGGATGGATTCATTGGAAATGATTCTTAAGGCTGGCGGTCATGAAAATGATTACTCGTTAGCCGAGAAAGAAGCGCTGGCCAAAGCCAAAAATGATAATTACCTCCATTTAGTTGAAACACTTACTCCCGAAGATATTCTTCCAGGGATGAAAGATTTCTTAGATGAATTAAAAGCGGCTGATTATCAATTGATTTTGGCTTCAGCTTCTAAGAACGCCCCAAAGGTGTTGAAGTATTTGAAACTAAGTGATTACTTTGTGGATATTGTTGATCCAGCTCAGTTAGTACAAAGTAAACCAGCTCCTGATATCTACATCCAAGCTGCTAAACAACTTGGCCTCAGCCCAGACGAAGTAGCTGGTGTTGAAGATGCGCAAGCCGGTGTGGATGCGATTAACGCGGCGGATGAATTATC
This sequence comes from Limosilactobacillus gastricus PS3, assembly GCF_000247775.1. Lineage (GTDB taxonomy): Bacteria > Bacillota > Bacilli > Lactobacillales > Lactobacillaceae > Limosilactobacillus > Limosilactobacillus gastricus_A. The sequence continues at coordinate 20,920 of NZ_AICN01000028.1, read as the reverse complement.
AATTGGGATCGGGACGAACTTAACGAATGCGGATGTTCGTTTTGATCAAACTAGTGATGTCTCTTTAGAGGCCTTAAAGGCTAAATTACAATGAGAATTAATAGCGGTTTCAACGATCCGGTGAGTTTTGCTCACCGGATCGTTTTTTAAAATTTTGATAAGTTGGTTCGCTTAGATAATTCTTGCGGTACAATCAATAGGGAATTTTTTAGAGGAGCACGCCCATGATTTTATCTTGGATAAAAGCGCATCGCCTGATGTTAATCATGATGATTGTCATCGGGATAGGTGCGATGTTTTTTGTCACGCATAACCAAACTTTATATCGAACCCCCATTGCCAAAGTGATCGCCGTTAAGAACGGTCATCCGCAAAAACAAACTGATCAATTTGAAAATGTGGATAGTGAAACCAACCAAACTTTAACCGTCCGTATGCTGAATGGTCGTTATCGCGGTCAGACCCTAACCGTAAAAAATCAATTTTCTCAATCAGGGGCTATGGATCAACGTTACCGGGTGGGTGATCAAATTTTTCTAACCCAAATTAGTAAACAACATGGTCAATTATCAGCCTATATTAAAGGTTACAAGCGGGACGTCGTATTAGTTTTTCTCACCTGGCTGGTAATTGCTCTGTTGTTATTGATGATGACCACCAGTGGCTTCTTCGCCCTCTTAAGTGTCGCTTTGAATGTTGTACTCTTTATTATTGCCATAAAGTTAAACGAGCTCACCAAGGGTGACAATGCCTTGTTAATTTTCTCCGTGCTCGCGGTTTTATTTTGTTTTTTAAGCCTGCTCCTAGTTTTAGGTCCCAATAAGAAGATGCTCGCCACCTTTTTTGCTACCGTGATTGCCACCAGTGTTTCCATGCTGATTAGCTTGTTAGTGATGGCAATGACCCATGATCGAGGAATTTATTTTGAGTCGATGGAATACGTTACCCAAGTACCACGCTCGATTTTTATTGCCGAAACCCTCTTAGGGTCCTTAGGGGCGGTGATGGATGAATCTTCAGATATTATTGCCACTCTCTTTGAATTGAAAGAAATTGATCCAGAGGTGACGGCCGGACAACTTTTTATCTCTGGACGCAATATTGGTAAAACCATTATGGGTCCCTTGATTAACGTTTTATTTCTCATTTTTATGGCGGATACTTTTACCTCAGCATTACTATATATCAAAAATGGCAATAACTGGGGATATACCTTTGCAATGAATATGAGTCTCGGGACGGTTCAAAGCTTAGTGAGTGGAATTGGAATCGTCTTGGCAATTCCGTTAGTAAGTGCCTTTGCAGCATTGTTGTTGGGAAAGCGGGGTAAAAAATGTCAACAATTACAGCCTTAGGGTTAGTATTAATGATCTTGATGGTGCTAATCGGTGGTAAACAGGGTTGGATAGCCTTTTGGTCCTTAATCCTTAACTTTGGCTTTTTATTTGGGGCGATTGTTTTGATTGCCTTTCACGTTCCGCCACTATTAGTTACTTTAACCACCGGGATCATAATCTTAGCCATTACCATTTTTATGGGAGAAGATGATTTGCAAACAACTGTGGCGGCTTTTTTTGCTTCTGTGGTTGTCATGATATTATTATTAATCTTGATCATTGTGGTTGAATATTGGGCCCAGGCGCAAGGTTTTGGAATTGAAGATAGTGATGATTTAGAAGGAATGTCATTATTGATCGGCACGAGTTTTTTTAGTATTGCCATTACCACCGCCGTGTTAAGTACCCTTGGCGCGATTGCTGAAGCTGCCATGGCCATTACGGCCGGATTAGCCGAAATTTTGAATCGTCATCCTGAAACACCCGATCAGCAATTAGTTAAAAGTGGCATGCAGATTGGCCACCAAATCATTGGAACGACCCTTAACACCTTGTTTTTTGGCTTTTTTGGTGGCTTATTAGCACTGTTCGTGTGGTTTGCCGGTTTAGATTATTCACTGGGAACGATCATGAATAATAAGATTTTCGTCTTAGAAATGATCGCCGTGTTAATTTCGTTTTTAGCAGTAATTATCACGGTACCGGTGGCAACCTGGACGATGGTATGGCGACATCGTCACCATCCGGTCAGTAAAAAAGAAGTTTGAAAATATATTTATGTGTAATTAGCTTTGTTTTCGCAAAGAATGCGACAAATTCTTAAAATAGTTTTAATAATTTCACATAAAATAAACCGTTTTCATTAAGTAAATCCCTTTATAGCAAGGGATAAGGCTTTTGGAATAACTTTGAAATTTCGTTATAAAAATGATATATTAGAGAACGTAACTACGCTAGATAATGTCATTTAATAAGATCTCTGCCACGTTACAACCAAATTATTGTTATAAAGAAAAGAGGTGAGATATAAATGGGCGGTGATGCTTTTACCTTTGAGTTGTTCGGCCTGACCTTCAATTGGACGAACATCATTTCGGGAACAATCATTTGTTGTATCGTGTTTTTTGTTTGTTTCGGGTTATCTCGACACTTACAAATGAAGCCAACGAAAGGCCAGAACATGATTGAATGGGTGGTTGATTTCACGAATGGGATTACGCGGAGTCAAATGAACTCTACGGAGAGTGCTAAATATAGCTACTTTATCTTTATCCTGTTCGTCTTCTTGTTTGTTGCCAACCAATTTGGTTTGATTTTCCAATTTGGCTGGAATGGGCACGAACTACTCAAAAGTCCAACGGCTGACCCAGTCATCACGTTGACCTTCTCCTTGCTTTGTGTGACCTTGTCACATTTCGCAGGAATTGCGCAAAACGGGATGAAAGGTTATTTAAAGGAATTCGTTTCGCCATTTGCATTGTTTTTACCAATCAAAATCGTGGAAGAATTCAGTAACTTTTTAACGTTAGGGTTGCGGATTTTCGGTAATATTTATGCCGGGGAACTGCTGTTAGGCTTGATTGGACAAGTAGCGTTCTCGCATGGAGTCTGGACAATGCCAATTGGCCTAGCCCTAGAAGTGGTTTGGCAAGGGTTCTCAGTCTTTATTGGCTCCATCCAAGCTTATGTCTTTGTAACATTAACATCGGTTTATATTTCTCGGAAGGTCTCTGGGGAATAATCTGTCTATATCTTAAGGAGGATATGTACTATGGGTGCAATTGCTGCAGGTATTGCTGCTGGTTTAGCAGCTGTTGGTGCGGGTGTTGGTAACGGACAAGTTATCGGCCACGCGATTGATGGGATGACACGTCAACCAGAAATGGCTGGACGGGTTCAATCACTTATGTTCATTGGGGTTGGTTTGATCGAAGCCTTGCCTATCTTAGCGATCGTTATTGCTTTCCTTGTTATGAACAAGTAATTCAGGATTGTAAAATAACTTTTCGCAAAGGAGGTATCAGTAGATGTTTGTTCTAGCAGAATCCAACAGTCTATATGTTGGGGATCAAATCTTTTATCTAGTTTCATTCATCATTTTGGCATTGTTGGTATGGCATTTTGCTTGGAAGCCAGTTACGCAGATGATGCAAAAGCGGGCCGACAAGATTGCTAATGATATCGACACAGCCCAACAATCTCACGAAGAAGCTGAAAAATTGGCCGCTCAACGTCAAGCAGAGTTGAAGGGGACCAAGGCCGAAGCGGCGAAGATTGTTGACGATGCTAAAAAGAGTGGGGAAAGTCAACGGACCCAAATCGTTGAAACTGCTCAACAAGATGCCCAAAACTTGAAAGAACAAGCCCGTCGGGATGCTGACCAAGCGCGTGAAAACGCCTTGCGTGGTGCCAAAGACGATGTGGCAAATCTATCTATTGAAATTGCTTCTAAGCTTATCCAAAAACAATTAAATGCGGACGATCAACAAGCACTAATTGATTCTTATATTGAAGGGTTGGTAAAACATGAGTCTTAATAAGATGACAGTTGCTAACCGCTATGCACGAGCTATGTTTGAATTAGTCGATGCACAGGGACAACTAGATCAAACTTATGAAGAACTTACCAATTTACGTCAAGTTTTTCTCGACAACCCAACTTTAGCCAGCCTATTGTCTGGTGTTAACTTGAGTTTGAAAGAAAAAGAATCATTACTTCAAGTTTTGAAACAGGATGCATCGCAACCAGTTACAAACTTGATTCAAATGGTGTTTGATTACGGCCGAATGGATACCTTGGTCGCAATTATCAATGAGTTTGAACGGCGGTATGATTTGAAGTACAAGCGAGTTCATGCTGACGTTGTCACAGCGGTGCAACTAGATGAAACACGGCGCAATCAACTGAAAGCTAATTTAGCTGAACGATTAGGGGCTAACGAAGTCCTTTTATCCGAAAAGGTTGATCCAGCAATTATTGGTGGTGTAATTGTACAAACCGAAAATCAAACGATGGACGGTAGTATTGCCACTCAAATTGAACAAGTACGTCGTTTACTTTTAAATTAGTAATTTGAAACTGAAGAGGTGAGATTTGTATGAGCATTAAAACTGAGGAAATCAGTTCACTCATCAAGAAGCAACTCGCCAACTACGAAGCAACGATTTCCGTTGAAGAGACAGGGACCGTTACCTATGTTGGGGATGGGGTTGCTCGGGCCGATGGTTTGGAAAATGCCATGGCCGGTGAGTTGCTCGAATTTAGTAATGGTGTCTACGGGATGGCCCAAAACCTCGAAAGTAACGATGTTGGTATCGTTATTTTAGGGGAATACACTGGAATTCGTGAAGGTGACACAGTTAAACGGACTGGTCGGATCATGGAAGTTCCCGTTGGTGACGCCTTATTAGGTCGGGTTGTTGACCCATTAGGACGTCCAATTGACGGTCTTGGTGACATCAAGACTGAAAAGACTCGTCCTATCGAGCATAAAGCTCCAGGTGTTATGGAACGGAAGAGTGTTTCAGTTCCACTACAAACTGGGATTAAAGTGATTGATGCGTTAGTTCCAATTGGTCGGGGACAACGTGAATTGATCATTGGTGACCGGAAGACTGGTAAGACTTCGATTGCCATTGATACTATCATCAATCAAAAAGACCAAGACATGATTTGTATTTATGTTGCAATTGGGCAAAAGGAATCAACGGTTCGGGCGCAAGTAGAAACCTTACGTCAGTTTGGGGCCCTTGATTACACGATCGTCGTTTCAGCCAGTGCTTCTAATCCAGCTCCAATGCTTTGGATTGCACCTTATGCTGGGACAGCGATGGGTGAAGAGTTCATGTTTGGTGGGCGTGATGTTTTGATTATCTATGATGATCTATCGAAGCAAGCCGATGCATACCGTGAACTTTCCTTGATTCTTCGTCGGCCACCTGGTCGTGAAGCTTACCCTGGTGATATTTTCTATACGCACTCACGGTTGTTGGAACGGGCTGCGCGGTTATCAGACGACCTTGGTGGTGGTTCGATGACGGCCTTGCCAGTTATTCAAACCCAAGCGGGGGACGTTTCGGCCTACATTCCAACTAACGTTATTTCCATTACTGATGGACAAATCTTCTTGAACGCTGATTCGTTCTATGCTGGACAACGGCCAGCCATTGATGCCGGGACTTCTGTTTCGCGGGTCGGTGGTGACGCCCAAATCAAAGCGATGAAGAAGGTTTCTGGGACTTTGCGGCTTGATATTGCTTCGTACAACGAATTAGCCTCATTTGCGCAATTCGGTTCAGATCTGGATGCGGCTACTCAAGCTAAGTTAGCGCGTGGTCAACGGACGGTTGAATTATTGAAGCAAGGTCTGCATGCCCCACAACCAGTAGAACAACAAGTTGTAACCCTCTATGCTTTGGCACATGGTTATGTTGATGATGTACCAGTTGATGATATTGCTCGGTTTGAAAGTGAATTGGCAAGTTACATGCGTGGTAACCACCAAGACCTTTACGATCAAATCACCCAATCAGGCCAATTGCCTGGTGATGATTCCTTAGACGATGCAATCAAGGCCTTTAAGCAATCATTCCAAACATCAGCTGAAGCAAGTCAAGCTCAAAATGATTAAAAAACCCGGTAAGAAAGGACGGTGAGGATAAGTGCCAGCTTCACTAGCTGCTGTTAAGCGGCGGATTGAATCGACCAAGAGTACGCGTCAAATTACGGCGGCCATGCAAATGGTTTCAACTGCTAAGCTTAACCAAATTCAACACCACACAACGACTTACCAGGTTTATGCCGATAAGGTTAAATCAATTTTAGCGAGCCTGGTGAAATCACATGCAATTGATTCACTGGGTGGGAATAAAGGAATGAGTTCCCTTTTTCACCCACGTGAAGTGAAAAAGACTGGGATCCTTGTAATCACTTCAGATCGGGGCTTAGTTGGGAGTTACAACAGTAACGTCATCAAGGCAACCCTTGATCTGATGCGGGAAAAGAATTTAACTGCTGCCAATACCGAATTCTTAACGGTCGGCCGGACAGGGTTAGATTTCTTCCAAAAACGCGGCATGGATGTCGTATATGAATACACGGGTGTCAGTGACGTGCCAAAGTATGCTGAAGTACGGCATATTGTTAACGCAGCGGTACAAAAATATCAAGATGGCGCGTATGATGAATTGTATATTTCATACAGTCACTACGTTAACCGGATTTCAACAGAAGTAAAGTCGGAGAAGTTCTTGCCAATTTCAGCTGATGATTTAGTTGATCCGAACGAGAAAACTTCGACGAGTACTGATGAAAATTCAGTGCCAGCCGCAGAATATGAAATTGAACCATCATTAGAAGAATTTGTTGAAATGGTTGTTCCACAATATGCAGAAAGCTTAATTTATGGGGCCATTTTGGACGCCAAAACGTCCGAACATTCATCTAGTTCTAATGCGATGAGTTCTGCGACGGATAATGCCGATGATATTATTTCAACCTTACAGTTGCAATATAACCGGGCACGTCAAGCAGCCATCACCACCGAAATTACTGAAATTACTGGTGGGATGACTGCCCAAGAATAATTAGGAGGAAACAATATGAGTGCTACTGGAAAAGTTGTTCAAGTTATTGGACCAGTTGTTGATATTGAATTCCCCTTAGATGAAAAACTACCTGAAATTAACACTGCCTTAGTCATTCAAATGGCAGATGATCAAACTTTGACTGTCGAAGTTACCTTGGAATTAGGTGACGGGGTTGTTCGGACAATTGCCATGGACGCCACCGATGGATTAAAGCGGGGAATGGAAGTTACGAATACCGAAGGCTCAATCAGCGTTCCGGTTGGTGACGAAGTTCTTGGTCGGGTGTTCAACGTCTTAGGTGATACAGTTGACAATGGTCCTCAATTTGGACCAGATGCACAACGGATGCCAATTCACCGTGACGCACCAAAATACGAAGACTTAAATGACAATACCGAAATTTTGGAAACGGGGATCAAGGTGATTGATCTCCTAGCTCCATACGTTCGTGGTGGTAAGATCGGTCTATTCGGTGGTGCCGGTGTTGGTAAGACGGTTCTGATTCAAGAACTAATTCACAACATTGCCCAAGGGCATAATGGGATTTCTGTCTTTACGGGGGTTGGTGAACGAACCCGTGAAGGTAACGATATGTATTATGAAATGAAAGAATCAGGAGTTCTTGACAAGACGGCCATGGTTTATGGTCAAATGAACGAACCTCCTGGTGCCCGGATGCGGGTAGCCTTGACTGGTTTAACGATTGCGGAATACTTCCGTGATGTTAAGGGTCAAGATGTGCTTTTGTTTATCGATAATATCTTCCGGTTTACTCAAGCCGGTTCAGAAGTTTCCGCCTTACTTGGTCGGATTCCTTCAGCCGTTGGGTACCAACCAACCTTGGCAACTGAAATGGGTCAATTACAAGAACGGATTACTTCAACTAAGCAAGGTTCGATCACCTCAATTCAAGCTGTTTATGTGCCTGCCGATGATTATACCGACCCGGCACCAGCAACAACTTTCGCCCACTTGGATGCCACGACTAACTTGGAACGGTCCTTAACGCAAATGGGGATCTATCCAGCCGTGGATCCATTAGCTTCGACTTCAACGGCTTTGACTCCCGAAATTGTTGGGGAAGAACACTATGAAGTCGCCACTGAAGTTCAACACGTCTTGCAACGTTACCGTGAACTCCAAGACATCATCTCAATCTTAGGGATGGATGAATTGTCAGATGAAGAACAGACGGTCGTTGCTCGGGCTCGGCGGATCCAATTCTTCTTGTCGCAAAGCTTTAGTGTGGCGGAACAATTTACTGGTCAACCAGGGGCCTATGTATCATTAAAGGATACGATCAAAGGTTTCAAGGAAATTCTGGAAGGGAAGTACGATGATCTTCCAGAAGATGCCTTCCGGTTGGTAGGTTCAATTGATGAAGTGGTAGCAAAAGCTAAGAGTATGCAGGCGGCTGTTGAAGAATAGGAGGGATAGTTATGGCTGAACATTCATTTCAGGTGACTATTTCTACTCCTGATGGAGTTGTTTATGATCAACCAGCTACGATGGTTGTGGTAACGACGGCCGGCGGCCAAATGGGTGTCATGGCTAACCACGTTCCAGTGGTGGCAGCTTTGGGCATCGATTTGGTAACGGTAAAGCATAGCGATACCGACGCTGCCGATGACGTTATCGCGGTCAATGGTGGCTTTATGGAATTCCATAATAATGTCGCAACAATTGCTGCTGATAGTGCTGAATTAGCGCAAGATATTGACATTAATCGGGCCGAATCCGCTAAGGAACGGGCTGAGAAAATGCTTAATCAAGCTAATGCCAGCCACAATAAGAGTGAATTGGATCGGGCTGAAGTTCACTTGAAACGGGCAATTAACCGTTTGAAGGCTACTAACCGTCCAATTTAAAGTTAATATTAAATTAATAGCCTGTGGCAATTATGCCACAGGCTATTTTTAGAGGGAATAAAAATGACTTGGCTTAGTTCATTAATTAAATTTATGGTGGAAATTGGAGCGGTTCTCATAACTTTCCAAGCCCTTCGCCAACTTCATCTAGAACGGTTCTTTCGTCAAGAGCAACCATCATGGCCACTCTTCATGGTATTAATTTCCGTTGCGATTGGCTATGGCTGTGCCCAATTTTGTATTAGTTTCTTTGAAACCTTATACCAGATGATGAATACGATCCGTTAGTACAATATTATGGTATAATGACGAGTACATGTGAGAAGGAGCCCAGCTGTCTTGTTAACGATCATTAAATTGTTGATTAAACTTTATCAGCGTGACCGATCCCTGCGACGGCCCTATCGGGTATGTCGTTTTGAACCGTCATGTTCAAATTATATGTTAACGGCGATCGATCGCTTCGGTTACCGGGGAGTCATGATGGGTTTAAACCGTATCTTGCGGTGTCGTCCCGGAGTTCCTGGTGGTTATGATCCGGTTCCTGATCATTTTACAATCAATTCAGCGAAGGCAAAAAGGGTGAAATAGTGTCAAAAAAAGATAAAACAATTGAAGTTACGGTTAATGATATTGAACGGAATAATCAGCCGATTCAACAAGTTTTTATAGGGAAACAGTTGATTGGTGAAATCTTACCGGATCAGGAAAAATTCAAGGCAACCATGCTAACTAATCAAGCGCAATTTTTTGTGCATTCCCAAGAAGAGGGATTAGCAATGATCTTGCAAGAGTATCATTTACATAAATAATCGATCAAGAGAAAGGAGTCATAATGCGTCGTGCAATAGACTTTTTAAAGTGGCGTAAGGGAGCCACAATCGATTGGGGAATTGTATTTTGTGTCTTGATATTGGCAATCGTGGGGATCATGTCGATTTATGTGGCGGCTGATAATGACACCTCGGGTGGAGCCGTCTATCGGCAAGTGATATCCCAATTTGTATGGTATGTAATTGGCGCGGTGGTTGTCTATTTGGTAATGCAAATGGATGCCGAACAGCTCTGGAAGGTCGCCCCTTACGTCTATGGAGCGAGTTTGTTCCTGATGTTTGCGGTCGTTATCTTCTATAGTCGTTCCTACTACATCAGTACTGGCGCCCGGAGCTGGTTTGCCATCGGTCCTTTTACTTTTCAACCATCTGAAATTGCTAAACCAGCTTATGTTTTAATGATGGGGCGGGTAATTACCACCCATAATTCGATGTACCCCAAACACACTGCCAAGTCCGATTGGAAATTAATCGGGAAAATGATTCTCTGGTTATTACCGCTAATTGTGAGTCTGACTTTACAAAATGACTTTGGGACCAGTTTAGTCTTTTGTGCCATTTTCGCCGGGTTAGTGTTGGTATCAGGGATTACTTGGCGAATTATTATTCCAAGTGTCACGATTGTGGGCGCGATCGGAGGCTCGGCTCTTTGGATGGTGACTAGTAACTTTGGTCGCTCAATCTTAACAATGGTGGGCTTTCAATCCTATCAATTTGATCGGGTGGATACCTGGTTACATCCAGAACAAGACACCACTAATCAGGGCTATCAGCTTTGGCAAAGTATTAAGGCGGTTGGTTCTGGTGGCTTGACGGGGACTGGTTTTAATCATTCAAATGTCTACGTTCCCGTTCGTGAATCTGATATGATCTTTACGGTGATTGGTGAAAACTTTGGCTTTATCGGCAGTATTGCTTTAGTTGCTATTTACATGCTGTTAATCTATTTGATGATTCGAGTGATTTTTGAAACCCGGAATGAGTTTTATGCCTACTTATCCACAGGGGTGGTAATGATGATTTTGTTCCATGTCTTTGAAAATATCGGGATGAATATTGGTTTGCTTCCATTAACGGGGATTCCGCTACCATTTGTCAGCGCAGGGGGTTCCTCGCTGCTAGGAAACCTGATTGGAATCGGGATTATCTTATCGATGCGTTATCATGAGGAACGGTCATGACCAGAAAATTAGCCCATCCATGGTGGCAAAGAGAACGAGACCAGGTAGTTGAAGTTGGTTTAACACCAGAAACTCTGGACTATTTAAAAAAGATCAACTTCATTGATGGTCCACTTGTGGGGGCACAAGTTCAATCTACCTGGCCGTGTTTGCAAGTTGAAGCGAGCAGCACCAATACGGATTTAACTTTGCCCATCAGTGGGACGATTGTAGCTAAAAATGAGCAAGTCTTAAATCAATGGCAGCCGAAGATAACTCATCAGACCTGGCTTTATCAAATTAAGCCGCAGGTATAACAAGAAAAAAAGCCTTCAAAGTTCGTATGATCGATCTCTGAAGGCTTATTCCATTAAAAGGAGGATGCCTATGGATGAGGAGCAAATTAAACATTTGAATCAACAAGTTCGGGAATTACGTCATGCGACGGCGAATGGACAGATTTTTAAACAATTAGACCGCCTTGCAGGGGACCTCATCGAGCAAACTCCACGTCATCCGCGAACGCCAATTGCGACGGTTGAAGATGATGCGGCCTTTTATGATGAGTTAAGGCAGATGTATAAAAAATTGCAAGATGACCAATTGGATCAAGTTAGTGACGTTTGGCTCTTAAGTCTGTTAGATCATTTTAAAGTCGATGATCCAGCTATTCGGCTGAACGGCTGTCTCATGATCTTCAATGCCCTCTTAGCGAATGATCTCTTGACTAACGATCAATTACGCTTGAGTTTTCATTATCTAGCACAAAATGACATTTTATTAGCGCATATCGACGAACCTAAAAATCGTGCTGTATTTGGTCGCGCAACGGCTTTATCGGCTTTAGCAAGTTTGCTCTATGCTGATCGGGCCGGCTATTTCTTTTTACAAGAGTATGAAGTGGATCGGCTAGTTGATTTAGTGTCGATAATCCTAGTAATGGAAAAAGATACCCGCGGCTTTGTTGGTGAGCAAGGCTGGGCCCATATGTATGCAGAATTGGCCAATGTCCTAGGAGAACTATCCCAACGCGAAGAATTGGTTCGCGGGGATAAGGTCAGTTTGATGGCATTATTACTGGCTAATTATTCTCGCTTAACGACACCATTAATTATGGGTGAAAATGAGCAGTTGGCTGACTACCTGGTAAATTTAATGAATCAACATCAGGTCTATCGGCGTTATTTCTTATTAGCATTACGGAATTGGCGGCTTCGTTTACGAGCCGGCCGCCCGCAAAATGCGGGTAACTGGCACCAAATTTTTAATTATCGGCGTTTAATGCAATGCTTGTTGATGGTTAATGATTTACCAGAACAGATTGGTAAGGTCATTTTGGAGCAGGATGACCAAAATGAGTAAATATGCTATAATGAAGTTTCTGGAAACGCGTAATAAATAAAATTGAAAGAAGGTACAACCATGACGGACAAGAAATTACACATTGCTCTGTTATTCGGCGGTAACTCCTCAGAACATGACGTATCCAAACGGTCAGCCCATAATATTTTTGACGGGATGGATAGGGACAAGTATGATGTCTCGCTGTTCATGTTTACCAAAGATGGCATTTTGCTTGATCATCAATCATCACAACGTATTTTTGATGGTGAACCAGAAGATCAGGTCGTTAAAGAAGCGTATGCAAAGATGGATTTAAATTCACCTTTAGCGCCAATTGCGGCCTTAAACGAAGTCCCAGAAATTGACTTTTTCTATCCGGTGATTCACGGGAATTTAGGTGAAGATGGGACTGTGCAAGGCTTATTCCGGCTCTTAAAGAAACCTTATGTTGGCTCAGGGATTGCCGCTAGTGCTATGGCTTTTGATAAGGAATTAACTAAACGGATTTTAAATCAAGCCGGCATTCGGAATACCAAATACATTTTGGTTACTCCTGATAACCAAGCAAGCTATGGCTGGGACCAAGTTAAGGCTGAATTAGGAGACCTGGTTTTTGTGAAACCAGCTAAACAAGGTTCCTCAGTTGGAATTCATAAGGTACGCAATGCCGAAGAATATCAAGCTGCCCTGACGGATGCTCTGACTTATGATTACAAGGTCCTGATTGAAGAAGCAGTGCCGAATCCACGAGAAATTGAAATTTCGATTTTGGGGAATGATCAGCCAATTGCTTCCAAACTTGGTGGGTTACGAATCCCAGAAGGCGATGATTTCTATGACTACAACAACAAATTCGTTGATGCCAGTGGCGTCGTTTTTGACCTACCAGTCATTGTAGCTGAACCTTTACAAAAAGAAATCACGCAAATGGCCTTGGATGCTTATCAAGCATTGGAAATGAAGGGGATGTGTCGGATGGATTTCTTAGTTGATGAAAATGACGTCCCATATCTAAGTGAACCAAACACGCTCCCAGGCTTCACTAACATTTCCTTATATCCACAGATGTGGAATGTTTCAGGGATTTCTTACTCCGAATTAATTGATCGGCTGATTGAACTTGGAATTGAAGAATTCAATCATCAAAATCAACTTCGCTATGATTTCCAATCCCTGGGCGAGGAACACGTCGGGAGGAAGATCTACAATTAGCAAATAAAAAACAGTCTGCGGACTGTTTTTTATTTGGTCCAGATTAATTACTAGCAATCTCCCAAGGACAGGTGTTAGAATTTGTTTTATTATTATGAAGGTAATTAATATTTGCTTACCTAATATAATTGGCTATGCTAATATATATTTGATAATCCATAGGGATTGATAGTAAGGAGCAAAAGAGATGGAATTGAATGGTGCTAAGTTTCGGGAGATTCGTCGTGAGAGGGGTCTGTCACAAATCGATTTATCAGAAGGGATTTGTACCCAAGCGACCATTAGTTTGATTGAAAATAGTAATCGGATTCCAAAACTGGAGATTTTGAATCAATTAGTTGATCGCTTAGATGTTCCCCTTAGCGCAATTTTAGTGGTCGACCGATTAGATAATGGTTTACTTGAACAAATTACGAATTCCATGTATCAAAATAAATTGGGCGAGGTAAATCATCTGCTTGAGGAGATCGATTCCAATAGCCTGGATGGCGATGATTTAACCCGCTATTATTACCTGATGGGTTTTAAAGAATTACGTCAGGGAAATTATGATGATGCTATTTATAATTTGGGCTTAGTGTTAACTCAATTATCAGTTAATAGCAGTCGTCAAGATTATTGGCCGGCAGTTTATTATGGCTTTGCCGCGGCTTATTCGCGAAAGGGTGACCTTGACAAGGCGCAAGAAATGGTGGATCGATCTATGAAGGATTTGACCCATTTCATGGAAGGCGCACGTCATCGGAATTATGGCTTTTGGCTAGCGATTTCTGTGGCGCAATTACAACTAGAATTGAATCAGCCGGATAAATCCTTACAAGTATGTCAAGCAATCATTAAGGTAGCCTTGAATAAGCGGCAATTATCTCCTTTAGGCAAGGCCTACCATGTAATGGGGCAAGTTAATTTATCGCAAGGCGATTCCCAGTTAGCGCGAGAAAATATCACGATTGCCAATAGTTTTGCCAAGGTCCTCAAAGATCAAGTAGAATTGAAAGAAACCGCAGCACTTCTCGATTCAATTAAAGACTAAATAAAGTGAGATTAAACCATGTATATCAAAGGTGAAGAAGTAAAGAAAATTCGGAAGTCATTAGGACTATCCCAAATTGAATTAGCAGCCGGAATTTGTTCCCAAGCGACCATTAGTTTGATTGAAAAAGAAAATCGACTCCCTAAGAGCTCGACCCTTACTAAGATCTGTGATCGTTTGCAGATTCCGATTGGGCAAGTGATTGTTTATGATCACCAAACCATGCAACAAAACTTAGATCAATTAGCCAAAGAATTAATGGTGGGGGAAGTTGATCAAGTCGAAACGGCGATGGGAAACATTATTTTTGATGACCTGACCAGTAAAGAAGAACAATTTGTTTATCAAGTCTACTCTGGTTTAGCTAAATTGCGTGCGGGAAAGAATAAAGAGGCTACATTTGAATTCCAGAATTTACTTGGTCAAGCCTATCAGGCTGACTTTTCGACCTATATTCCCTTAGTAATGTACGGCAATGGCTTGACCTATCTGGTCAATGAAGACCACCGGTATGCCGATGGGATTTTTGATAATATTTATCAATCATTGCGGAATGTTACTTTAAGGACCAGTTATTGGAAAGTGATCTTGTATGCTGGGTTGGCTTCATCGATGTTAGAAATGCAAAAGCCAGGTCGGGCCTTAGAAATGATCAAGGTAGCTTGTGAGACTGCCCGTGAATTAGATTCTTTATATCCGATGAGTGGTCTGTTCTTAATTAAAGCCCAAGTGGAACGGGCCTTGAAAAAAGAAGAAGAGTCTCAAGCTGATTTTAAGACCGCTCAACAGCTAGCTGATTTGAATCATCAGACCTATGTTCAACAACAGTTAGATCAGTTCAATTAAGAAAAAACTCCCAGCAGATCTGCTGGGAGTTTTCTTATCTGGCGCCATGATATTGACTACCAAAGAGCAACATTTCTTGAATTAGGTGGTAACCGTGACTATCAGTTAGCTGGTTGGCTTCAAAGATCCGTTGATAATCTAGTAAAATTCTTTCAAAACGGTTTCGAGTAGGAATATAGTCATAGCCGGCCATCACAAAGTCAGTCAATTTAATTTGAAAACATTTGATCAGGTCCTCTACGCGTTTATCGTCCATTTGACTGGTCATGACACTGGGAATTCCTTGTCGATAGATATAATGATTTTCGTTGATTAAGACGATCTTGTGAGCTTTCATAAAGAGCCGATGAATGCTGGCCTCATCCTCAAAAATCATGCCCTCCGGAAACTGGAAGTACTCTAATAATTCAGCCTTGAAGAGTTTGCAGAAAGGGACAATAAAGATCGAGGAGTTGGAATCCCAGTTCGATTGATATTCACAAGCTTCTTTTGGGGTAAGGTCCCTTGTATAGAGATCACCATCCGTTAAATAGTAGTAAAAACAATCGTTAGCTTGATGAAAGACCTTATAATTGGTAACAGCAATGTCAGCGTGGTGACTGATTAAGTGATCATAAAGTATTTGCAAATAATCTTCGTCTAAGACGTCATCGCTATCGACAAAGGTGACATAGTCACCAGTCATCAGTTTAAGCCCATGATTGCGAGCGGCGGACGCTCCGCGATTGGCTTGGTGAACGACTTTAATGCGGTCATCTTCTTGAGCAAATTGATCGCACATTTCACTTGAACCATCGTTCGAACCATCATCAATCAAGATGAGTTCAAAATCAGGAATAGTTTGGTGACGGACACTATTAACAAATTCAGTAAAATATGGCGCTACATTATATACTGGAGCAATAATACTAATTAACATTTGAATAAACCTTTCTACCTACCAAAATAGGATCATGATAAGTTCTAGTTTATCATGATCCTATTTAATTTCTGCTAAATAATTAATGTTTTATTTTTCTTAAGTGAACCAGATCCAGTTGCATTACGATGTTGGCTAAAATTAGTAGGCTTCCGCCGATGATTAAATGGCTAGTGAGTTTGTCAAAGCCGAATAGAACGGAGAAGAGCCCCGCGAAAAGTGATTCGGTAATTAGGATTAAGCCAGCGGTGGCGGGGTCGACCTGTCGTTGACTAATAATTTGTAACCCTTGGGCAATAAAAGTTATCCCGATTGCTAAAATCGCTAAAGGAATGATGGCCGCTAGCCAGTCGATTTGGTGAAAGGTTGCACGTTCAAATAGGCAGGTACAAATGGTGCCCACGAAAAACTCCACCAGGCCGATTAAGGTGATCACCACCCAAGGACTGGAAGCTTTGCCTGCGTAACGACCAAAGACAATCAATTGCCCAGCCCAAAAAATGGCTCCGATTAAGGATAATAGATCAACGCTTTGCAAATGTAGATCCGTCAAAGATAGACCCGAGATAAAAGCGGTGCCGAAGATCGCGATTAGCATCGCTAGCCACTCTTTACGTTGGGGCGTTCACGCCAGATGGCCCAAATAATAAAGGGAGCAATGATGACGTATAAAGAAGTGATAAAGGCGTTTTTAGCGGGCGTCGTATAGCGTAAGGCATCAGTTTGAAAATAATAACCGAGAAAACTGATGATTCCTGAAATAATCCCCACGCGCAGGTCATAGGCCGTTAAGTGTTTGAGTTGCCGATGAAAGATGACTAGACCGGTAAGGGCGCATAAGCCGCCACGCCAGGCATTAATCATACTGGAATGCATCTCAGCATTAATTGCTAATTGATCCAAAAGATATGAAATTCCCCATAATAGGGCCACACAAATTAAGCCAAGTTTGGCCTGTTGCTTTGACATCGTGATGTCCTCCCTTGATGCTCTAGCAATATTCTAACAAATTTTGATGACCGTGGATTTGAAAGATTATCAAGGGATAATTTTTTTGCCCGCATACCTAATTATTAAAAGAACATTAATTTATCGGCATTTTAGCGTCATATAAATAGATAAATATGAAATTATTTTAACCATTCCCGGAATAAATACGGAATAATATGTTGCTAAATATATCATAATTGTTAAAATAGTTATATAAATTGTTATATTAATTTATTAAAGGAGGGCCAGATATGGTTTCTAAGAATAACAATCACCTATATGACGAAAAAATGAATCGGACTCACTTCAGTTTTTCGTTACGGAAGTTAAACATTGGGGTAGCTTCTGTCTTATTAGGGATTGGATTTGGTTTCGGGGTAGTTAATCATAACGAGACCGTCGCACATGCCGATACGACTGATACGACTGCAACGACGACTGATACGACCCCTGCTAGTGATGCGTCAACCAGCAGTGCTAGTGCGACTTCAGCGACTACGACGAGTGCAGTTGCGGTTACGCCAACATCTGCAACTACTTCGTCTAGTGCGAATGATGCTTCCAGTGCCGCTGACTCATCAAGTACTTCTTCAGCATCCTCTGATGTTGCTACTAACGATCTAGATCAAGCGATTTCTGCTGATGCGATTGATCAAGGCTACATCACTTCCGAAACGGATTTGACCAACGCCGCACATACCCTATCAGGACACGTTTACATTGCTGATTATGGGACTTACTCCACGATGTCCAATGGGATGACGGATGCTCCTGATGGGACCAAGGTCTACATGCAATGGATGGATACTGATGGGGCTATTTCACCAATCTATGTGGCAACTACTCACAGTAATATTGGAACCTCAGCTGGACAAGGTGGGGCCGGTTTATATGCCTTTAATTTGAGTAGCTCTTCTAAAGGAAATGTCGTCAAAGATGGCTGGACCGATGCCAACGGCAAGGTGCACGTTTATAATGCCACCGCTGGTCAATACTACCGTTTATGGGTCGTGGATACTAAGGCGGCTGATGGAAATACCTTAACGATGTTCCGGCAAGCTGGTGGTTTTTACGCTGGCTCATGGGTTAATTCATTTACCACATCGAACCTAGGTCAATTCCCATTGGCTGGTACGAACATGCAACGGACGGCTGTCTTCATGTACGAATTACCAGAAGGGGTTACCAACCAAGGTGACAATGGGGTTTCATACATGACTACTTCTGCTGACCAGTGGAAGACCTATGATCAAGGGACCTTAAGTACTCCGGCAGTTGCTGGTGCTAAGACCACCGATGGGACCACTTCAGCTGGGTTTTCCATCTCTGGACGAGTTTGGTTAGAATCGACGGCTGGTGATTTAACTAATTCTGGGACTGGTCCAAACTATAATCCTGCCATGGGTGATGGTGTGGCTAGTGGCTATACGGTGGTGGCATCAGTCTTGACCGAAGAAGGGGCGACTGCATACAAGAATTCAGTATCATCGTTAGATAACAGTTTACAAGCTGCTGCGGCAAAAGAACTCTTAGAAGCCCATCCCGAATACATCGCAGAAACGGTTAAAACAACGACCGACTCAAATGGTCAATACTCTTTAGCCTTTTCTTCGGACGCCATCACTAGCGCGGCCAATCAACATGAAGCCATTTACATGTTTGTGATGGATAAGAACGGTAATGTAGTGACCGCTTATTCACCATACACCACGACTCTTTTCCGGTCACCAAGTGCAACGGGGACTTCATCGCTTAGTGCTCAAATAGTTCCGGCTTATAATGCAATTGCTTTTAATTCACCATCTTGGTACAACGTTAACTTTGCGGTGGTACCAAATACAATTGTGAACCTTGATATCACGAACTATGATACAACTAATAATCCAGCTTCCTATGGTGATACGGCCAACGTTAAGTTAAGTGACTATTCTGCTTCAGGAAGTGGACAACTCTCAGCTTTAGATGACTCAATTAAATGGACGTCCTCTAATGACAGTAGCTTCTCATTAAGCGTGCCAGTTTCTAGCATTAATGATGGCTCTTTAGCGAACTTAACTATTTCAGCTGACGGGAAGACGGTCACGACAGCGGATGGTCAATCATATACTTTCGATGAAGCCATTCCAGAAGGAACTGTCTTTACCGCATCCTTAGTTGAAGGAACGGTGACGGTAGCTGCTGACTCCTTCATGGTTAAGACCACGGATGCTAAGAAGTATGAACCAAACTATGCCGACCAAACAGTGGCCGCTGGACAAACTGCTTCAGTTACTCCAACCTTTACTGATAAAGAAGGTAATACTGTTACCTTACCAGAAGGGACGACCTTTACTTCTTCAGCAACTGATGCTAACAGCTCATCTGCTTCAGCCTGGGCAACTCTTGATCCAACAACTGGTGAAATTGTATATACACCTAGTGCTGATCAAGCTTCTGGCGACTATGAAGTACCAGTGACCGTTACTTATGCAGATGGTTCCACTGACCAAGTGACTGCCACAGTCCACGTGACGAACCAAGCGGCTGATTACACGCCAGTTTATGACAATGATGGTCACAAGTACGTTAAAGCGGGAGACTCAGTTGACTTCCCAGCACCAACCTTTACTGATAAGGATGGTAATACGGTAACGGTACCTAGTGGCACTACCTTTACTACTGGTGATACTAGCTTCCCAGGAACGGTCACGGTTGATCCAACGACAGGAGCAATCACCGCTACAGCCAATGATGATGCAACTGCCGGTGATTACACGGTGCCAGTCACGGTTACATACCCAGATGGCACGAGTGAAGTGGTTAATGCAACTGTTACCGTGGTACCAGCTCCAGATAAGGTGACGACCACGACGGTGCCATACACGACGACATACACGGCGGACCCAACTAAGGACGCTGGGGTACAAACAGTGGTTACTGAAGGTCAAAATGGTTCAACGACGACCACAACGACGCAAAATGTTGATCC
Organism: Limosilactobacillus gastricus PS3; assembly: GCF_000247775.1. Classification (GTDB taxonomy): domain Bacteria; phylum Bacillota; class Bacilli; order Lactobacillales; family Lactobacillaceae; genus Limosilactobacillus; species Limosilactobacillus gastricus_A. The sequence goes on along the minus strand of NZ_AICN01000028.1, from coordinate 821 downwards.
AAATACGGGTGCATTGACTGATGGGACTTCAACCACTAGCTCAACGCCAGCAACGGATGCGGTTATTTCAGTTGGGACCAAGCCAACCACTACTACAGAAACGATCCCGTACGAAACCGTTAAAGAAGACGACCCTACTTTAGAACAAGGTCAAGAAGTCGTTAAGACCCCAGGTCAAGACGGAACGAAGACAACTACGACGACATACACGGTTGATCCAACTACGGGTGAATTGACACCAACCTCAACGACGACCCAATCTGATCCAGTGAATGAAGTTGTGTCGGTTGGGACTAAGACGCCTGCTGACAACAAGACCCAAGCTGAGACGAATGAACCAGCATACGCTGACACGACTGTTCCAGCTGGTCAAACGGTAACGACTAACCCAACCTTTACGAATGGGACTCCAGAAGGTGCTACCTACTCAGTCGATAACAGCAATGCCCCATTTGTAACCGTTGACCCAACCACCGGTGCTTTAACTGCGGCACCATCTGTTGACCAAGCTCCTGGTGAATACACAGTGCCAGTCACAGTTACTTACTCTGATGGTTCTACGGATAAGGTTGATGCTAAGATCACAGTGACGGACAATGAAGCCGCAACTCATGACGCCCAAGGTGGCGACGTGACAAAACCATACGGTGAAGCAACGACCGCTGATGATGTTACTAACGCCGTTAAGATTACGCCAGATGATGATGTAGCTAAGAACGCGACAGTTACGGTGGATGATCCATCAACCTTGCCAGATGGCAAGACGCCAGGAACGGTAGAAGTTCCAGTTACGGTTACTTACCCAGATGGATCGCAAGATC
>NZ_AICN01000029.1:0-45721 GCF_000247775.1 Limosilactobacillus gastricus PS3 | reverse complement strand
CACTGATAGATTTTTCTATCAGTACTAAAAAGTGTAGAACCAGAATTTTGATGAAGATGGTCAGCAAGTCAAGTCGTTACAAGAATTTTAGATATTTAAAAGGCGTTAACTGATCCCAATTCGGACCAGCTAACGCCTTTATCAATTATTGATTAATGCCAAAGCCACCATTCCAAGAAATCTTATCTTGGGCTGCTAAGGTCATTTGTAAGAAACCGAGTGCTTCCATTTCCCGCGCCCGCTTAAGTTTTCCGGCATCCATAACAGTTAACGGACTTCCTGACAGGGCTGAAGCAAAAGTTTCCTTGGCATCTTCATCGTCACCAGCAACTAAAACGGTAGTTTGATTATCGCCAACCTGGCCACTATTTAAAGTACCAGCAAAGGTCGTATTAAAGGCCTTCAAAACCTTAGATTGTGGTAAAACCGTTTGTAAAATTTCAGCGGCGGATGAATCGCTTGGTACCACTAATTCGTCCCAATTATCAAAATTCAAGGGGTTGGCAATCTCAACCACAATTTTACCGGCTAATTGGGCTTGGTATTGATTTGCTAAGTCTTTTTCTGCCGCAAATGGAACCGCAAACACGACTAAATCGCCAAAAGTTGGTTGTGCTTCGCCATGACCAATAAATTCAACGGATTGACCTGCCGCTTCAAAATTCTTCGCAATTGCTTGCCCCATATTTCCTTTACCAATTACTGATACTTTCATAATCGTAAACTCCTTTTAAAAATTTAATTTCAATTGTTAAATTCATTATAGGATATTTACTTACTTTTTACAAGTAAAATGGTTTGAAGTGAAATTTAGGACTATTTATAATTAAGGCATTAATACTTAAGGGGAGATAGCTTATGCAAATTCGCCATGCTCAAATGGCTGACATCCCAGTCCTAGCAGCTCTTGAAAGGCATGCTTTTCCAAAAGCAGAAGCGGCTACGCAAGCGCAACTTAAAGCGCGGGTTGCCGCTTTTGGGAATCATTTCTGGTTACTGGTTGATGACGATGATCACTTGATCGCCTTTGTCAATGGTCTAGTAACGAATCAGGCTAATTTAATCGATGAGATGTATGAACGGGTCGATTGGCATCAAGAAGCTGGTGCCTGGCAGATGATCTTTTCAGTGGTAACTGATCCTGATCATCGTAAGCAGGGGTACGCTAGTCAATGTTTAAAAGCCGCAATTAAGGATGCCCAATTGAAGGGACGTCAGGGGTTAGTACTAACCTGTAAGGATCCTTTAATAGGATTTTATGAACGTTTTGGTTTTGTGAATGAAGGCTTTACTGGTTCTACCCATGGTGGGGTTCGCTGGAATCAGTTACGTTTGAGGTTTGAGGAAAGTCAAAAATGAAGCTTACACTCTTGATAATTACTCTACTGAGTTTCGGTGCCTTTGGAACAATTTGGCACCATGATCGGCGCTCTTTATTCCTTGGCTTTTATTTCTTGACGACCTTGGGAATGCTTGGGGTAGATTTACTGGTGGTCAATGCCCAACTCTGGCAGGCGGGCAGTCAATTTGCTTGGTTGGTGCTCGTCGTAATCGTGTTGATTGTGATTCTGTTGCTTTTGGTGCCTTTTTTGACGAGTTTTCTTTTGATTATTAACGGGATCCAATTAATTCGACGGACTCGGCGCTCCTTTAATAATTTGTTATCACTATTAGCTGGCTGCTTACTCTTGATTAACCTTACTATTTGGGCCCAACTCGACCACTTGTTTGCTTCCTGGGGACCATTCTTTTGGCATCTTTATCATATGGTCGATCTGGTGATTGCAGATGTCTTATTTTTATTAACGATCTATACCGTGACGAGCCTCTTGAATTTAATCCACTTTAAACATGAGCCATTAGATTACTTGATCGTCTTGGGAGCAGGCTTATATCAAGGTCGGGTTTCACCCCTGTTGGCGGGGCGGGTTCAGAAGGCGGCTTCTTTGGCCCAAGATAATCCGCAAACTAAATTCATTATGTCTGGAGGTCAGGGGAGCGATGAACCACGCTCCGAAGCCGCTGCCATGAAAGAATATGCCATGAGTTTAGGTGTGCCCGTAGACAGGATCATTTTGGAGGATCAATCGACGAACACGGCTGAAAACATCAAATTTTCGCAGCGTTTAATCCCGCCTAATCAAAAAGTCGGCTTGGTCACCAATAATTTTCATTTGCTTCGAGCCTTATTGTTAAGCCGTCAAGCTGGTTTACCATGTGTGGGATATGGGAGTAAAAGTCGCTTCTATTATTCTCTAAATGCTTTTATCCGGGAGTTTGCCGGCTATCTATTATTACGTAAGAAATTATTAGTGGGAATTTTGATCTTAATTGAGGGGGCGTATCTTCTTTTCGCCACTCTCGCGTCTTGAAGAGGAAATTGACGATGGAAAAAGCAGAGATAGAACAACTGTTACACCAGCTAGCACCAAAGGATCCGCTAAAATTACCGGGGAATGCGGAACAATATGCCGTTAAAAATGTAGTACTTAATCCTGATTCTCCCTTAAAAGGTAAGCGGATCTATTTCTTAGGTTCTTCAATTACGCTGGGGGCCGCGGCAAATGACGAGTCATTTGTTGATTACCTAGTAGCTGAAGATGGGATCATCGCGCAAAAAGAGGCCTTATCAGGAACTACACTGGCGAATTCAAATCAACCTTTATTAAAAGGGAATTCATATTTAGAACGCCTAGCTAAGAACCCGCCCAAGCAACCACTTGATTTAATGGTGGTTCAACTTTCGACCAATGATGGACGAAAACAAATTCCTTTAGGCCAGATTAGCTCAACTAAAGATATGGCGACTTTTGATCAACAGACGACTTTAGGAGCACTTGAGTACCTATGTGCCTTAGTCACGCAAAATTGGGTCTGCCCCCTTGCTTTTTATACCTGTTTACGCAAGGGAAATGATTATCAAATTTTGATTGCTAAGTTAAAAGTGCTACAGGATAAATGGGGATTTTCAATGATCGACTTAGGTAGTGATGAAAAGATCATATCAGTTACTCAGCAACACCCATCCTATATGTATGATGATGCTCACCCCACCCGCCTAGGCTATCGTGATTTATGGACGCCTTATTTCAGAAAAGAACTGCTTTCGATTTTCAAAGATCAGGAGGTGAAATTATGGAGTATGCAAATTTAAGTCCCGTTGAATTCCGTCATCTAGTCCGGCAAGGTCAATTTACGGGCCCGACGAGTGGCTATTGCCCTGGATATACCCAAGCAAATTTGATTATTGTGCCGCAAGCGGATGCCTTTGATTTTTTATTATTGGCCCAACGTAACCCACGACCATGTCCGGTTTTAGAAGTTGCTGATGTCGGTAGTCGTCAGTTACACCAATTTGCTCAAGACGTAGATCTGGCCAATGATTTCCCTCGTTATCGGATTTATCGGGATGGTCAATTAGTCCAAGAGGTGACCTCACTAGATGACATTTGGCGAGATGACTTTGTGGCCTTTCTCATTGGCTGCAGTTTTTCGTTTGAAGCAGAACTAATGGCCGCCGGAATTGAAATCCGCCATATCACCGAGGGCGTGAATGTGCCAATGTATGACACTAATATCGAATTACATGGAGCGGGGAAACTACAAGGTCAAATGGTGGTGTCCATGAGACCGATTCCTGGTAGCCAGATTGCCAAGGCTGTCGAGGTGACGGCGGCTATGCCACGTGTTCATGGCGCGCCAATCCAGATTGGGGATCCACAAGCAATAGGTATTCAGGATCTCAATCATCCTGATTATGGGGATCCGGTAACGATCAAGCCAGGAGAATATCCAGTATTTTGGCCGTGTGGGGTCACGCCGCAAAACGTGGTACGTCAAAGTAAGTTGCCATTAGTTATCACGCATGCACCGGGTCATATGCTGATCACTGACGTATTAAATCAAGATTTGAAATAAAATTGACATAAGATATGTGAAGAGCTCCAAGAAACTTTAACAGGGTTCACTTCACGTTGCTCAATTAGCACCAAGTGACTTTATTATTGGTTATCGGATCAGCCCGGAAGAAATTCATGGGGATCAGGTTGGTTATACATATCGTGAGTCGCGTTAACTAATTGCTCAAGTTGTTAAGGAGGAGTTGGATTATATTCACCTTTCCTTGTGGGAAGGCTATCAGTCAACTCCTAAAGATACGACGCGAACATATGCTGTGCTGTTCAAAGAAGTCTTAATAAGGTTGATATCCAGTTTTGTCTTACTCAGTAATTTCGCGAATAACCCGACAAGGAACGCCGGCTGCGACAACGTTGGCTGGGATATCTTTAGTGATCACACTGCCGGAGCCGATAATTGTATTATCACCAATAGTGACGCCTTGATTAATATGGACACCAGCGCCAACCCAGACATTATTACCAATCTTAACTGGTTTAGCATAGCAAGCGCCATGAGTACGCTCCCAAGCATCAAAAGCGTGATTAGATGTATAGATGCCGACTTTTGGCCCAAAAAGCACGTTGTCGCCAATTTCGATCCCACCGCCGTCGAGCATGACACAATCAAAATTAGCGTAGAAGTTATTACCAATCTGAATGTGATTACCAAACTCATAGCGAAAGGTTGGTTCAAAATGGACTCCTTGGCCGATGTGACCGAGGAGTTTTTTTAAGATGGCTTCTCGTTCAGGGGCCGGTTGACCAAAGCTGGCGTTATATTGGTTGGTCAATAAAACAGTTCGTTCCCGGGCCGTTACCAATTCAGGGGTTAGGTCATCATACATTTGCCCACTTAAAATTCGTTGGTATTGATCTTCTAATTTCATGGTGAGTACCTCGCTTAATATTGATATGTTATGATATTTACAGTATATCAAAAGGAAAGTGGGCCTGTAATATGAAGCAGATTAACGTAGTTGGTGCTGTGATTATTGATGATGCTGGACATGTATTGATTTCAAAACGAAAGGCAGAGCGAGTTTTAGGATCCTTATGGGAATTTCCGGGGGGCAAGATTGAAACCGGTGAAACACCTCAAGCAGCTTTGAAACGCGAAATGCAAGAGGAGTTTCAGGACCAAATTGTTGTTGGCCCACAGGTGGGGACAACGGCTGTGCACCAATATGATTTTGGCGAAATTCATCTTTCGGTTTATTTTGCTAAATTGTTAACCCATCATTTTAATTTACTTGAACACAGTAAAGTTGAATGGGTGGAACAAAATGAATTATTAAAACGGGACTGGCCAGCTGCTGATGGAGAAATCGTTAAGGAATTAGCCCAAATTGATTTGAGTGAGGTAAGTTTTGATGCATAAGGAAATCAAATATTCCTTTGATCGGGATTTAGCAGCTCATGATCCGGTAGTGGTCGAAGAACTAAGTGAATCACTGTTAAATGGTTACGTCGATCGTGATCAGTTTGACTATGTCAATGATTATGCCCCACAACTACTGACTAATCGGGGTGATCGACATATTTTTGATGACCTGCAAAGTGAACTTCGAAATTGTGATGGATTTACTTTTTCCGTGGCCTTCATCACGGAAGAATTATTGACAATGTTAAAGACTACTTTGGCCGATTTAGCTGAACGTGGGGTGCAAGGTCGAATTCTAACTTCCAATTATCTAAATTTTAATCACCCGAAGGTTTTTAAGGACCTTCAAAAAATTCCTAATATTGTAACACGATTGGTACGAGCCAATGGGTTTCATCAAAAGGGATACATCTTTGATCATACTGATCGGGATCTACAGACGGTGATCATTGGCAGTGCTAATTTAACCAAAAATGCCCTCTTAACGAACTATGAATGGAATCTACGGATTAGTTCATTGGAGAATGGGGATATTACCCATCAGGTTTCCCAAGAAATTGAAAGCTCGTGGGAGCAAGCCACTGTTTTAACGGATGAATGGATAGCTGATTACGAACAGTCCTATCAAGAAAAGGCTAGTATTCAGTATATAATTCGACAGGAAAAAACATCTAAAGTAGATCAGCTAATTAAGCCAAATGCAATGCAAGGGGAAGCTTTGGATCAACTGCAAATCTTGCGACAACGGGGTGAACATAAAGGCCTGGTGATTTCGGCTACGGGGACGGGAAAGACGTATTTAGGGGCTTTTGATGTTCAACAATATCGGCCAAAGCGGTTTTTATATGTGATTCATCGGGAGCAGATTCTCCAAAAAGACAAAAGATTCCTTCCAACGGATTTTAGGTGGCGATGATCGAGATTACGGAATCTTTACTGGAAATCGAAAGGTGACAGATGCTAAATACCAATTTGCGACTATTCAATCCTTAGCTAAACCGGATCAACTAGCTAACTTTGCACCGGACGAATTCGATTATATTTTATTTGATGAAGCTCACCATGTCGGTGGAGAAACCTATCAACGGGTAATTAATTATTTCCATGCAGACTTTATGCTCGGGATGACGGCTACTCCCGAACGGTCCGATGAATTTAATGTTTTCCAACAATTTGACTATAATATTGCCTATGAAATTCGTCTCCAGCAAGCCCTTGAAGAAGACATGCTGTGCCCTTTTCACTATATTGGAGTGGAAGATTATGAGTTTGATGGGGATGTAATTTCTGATACGGCGACCTTGAGTCGGTTAGTATCACCAGAACGGGTCAAATATATTATCAAACAGACACAATACTATGGTTATTCGGGGAATGTATTACGGGGCCTAATCTTTTGTTCGCGAAAAGACGAAACCTATGATCTGGCAGCTGAGTTAACTAAGCAAGGTTTTCCAGCGATCGGGCTGACCGGTTCCGATAGTGAAACTCGACGGAATGAAGTTGTTGATCAATTAGAAGCCGGAAAGATTAATTATATTGTGACGGTCGATATTTTTAACGAAGGGATCGATATCCCAGGTGTTAACCAAGTTGTCATGTTGCGCAATACCAAATCAAGTATCGTTTTCGTTCAGCAATTAGGACGGGGGTTACGAAAAGCACCGAATAAAGACTACGTGGTGGTAATTGATTTTATTGGAAATTATCGTAATAACTATTTAATTCCCATTGCTTTGACGGGAGATGATAGTCGGATGAAAGATTCGGCCCGCCAAACGATTGAGTTAGAACCAATGATTGGGGTTTCGACTATCAATTTTACCCGAGTCGCTAAGAAGCGAATTTATGAGTCCATCCAAGCAGCGAAGTTAACTGGAATTCGCGAGTTAAAGCAAATTTATTTACAGCAAAAAGAACGATTGAATCGGATTCCGTTAATGTATGATTTTCAGCGTTCGCATTCGATCGATGAGCGTGTCTTTGCTCGAATGAAGGGCAAAAAGACGGGCGCACCACAAGGTAGTTACTACGCCTTCTTAACTCGGGTTGAACCGGGGAAATTTGATTTATCTGGCTATGAAGCGGCTGTTTTGCGCTTCTTGACGAATGAAATTTGTACCGGGATTCGCCAACATGAACTTTTAGTCATTGATTATTTATTGACTCATGACCAATTAACTGATCAGGAATTCGCGAAGATTATTACTGACCATCATTTATATTTAGAAGACGATACATTGGCTTCAGTTCAACGGGTCCTGTCGCTGGAATATTACGGAGAGAAAACTCATCCAAGTAAGTATGACTATGGGGAACTGCCAGTGGTTGAATATGCTGATGGGGTATATCGATTAGGTAAGGACTTTAAGGAGAATTATCGGTATCATCAAGATTTCCAAGTCCTGGTTCAAGACGCAATTAAGACGGGCTTATTGCGGGCAAAACGGTATGATTCTACACAAGTCTTTACCCTGTATCAACGCTATACCCGGTCGGAGATTATTCGTTTAATGAACTTTGAAAAAGATATCCCCAAGTTGAATATTGGTGGTTACAAAATTGAAGGCCACCGCTGTCCAATCTTTGTGACTTATGAAAAACCAGATGATATTAGTGCCACGACTGATTACAATGATGAGTTCTATAATAATCGAGAGATGAGTTACTTCTCCAAGAGTAACCGGACGCGGCAAAGTAAAGATGTGCAAGCGATGACTGGTTATGATGAAAATGGGGAACCATTACTGGAAATGAAATTATTCTTAAAGCAATCAGCTGATGAAGGAGATGATTTCATGTTTTTAAGTCGGGTACGGACGATTACTCAATCTGTGTCAGAGACGACACAGGGTGGCAAACCGGTTGTGAAATTTATTTTGAAATTAGATTCTCCAGTTGAAAACCGGCGGTATCACCGGATTATCGGTAAATAATTGAAAAGCGGATGCATCGAGAAAATGAATCTCGATGCATCCGCTTCTTACTTTTTACCGTCTTTTAAGGAGAGAGATTGGTAAGACTTGTCTTTTAGTATCGACGTAGTTTAGCAAGGGGTGCGAAACCAAGCATTGCTAGGGCGATACCAAGTAGGGTCAGGCTAGTAGCGTCATTCCCAGTTTGTGGTAGGGTTGACGACGTCGTCATAGCTTTTTTAACGGCGACGATTTTCTGATTAGCATTGGTTGCAGCACCAGAAGCAACTTTACTTACTTCCTTGATTTCAGTAACGTTCATCAATTTAGCTACCGTTTCATTCAACACAGTATCCTGACTTGAAGATTCATTAGTAGTTTGATCGGGAACAATCTTTACCGGGGTTGCGTTTTCAGAAGTAGGTTGAGTAGTTTCGGCATTCGGTGCAACTTCTTCGGCTGGAGTAGTTTGGTTTGCAGCGGGTTGTTCAGTAGTTGAATTAGTAGGCTGAGTAGTTTCGGTATTTGGTGAAACTTCTTCAGCTGGAGTAGTTTGGTTTGCTGCGGGTTGTTCAGTTGTTGAATTAGTAGGCTGAGTAGTTTCAGTATTCGGTGCAACTTCTTCGGTTGGTGTAGTTTGCTTTTCAGCAGCTGCTTTAGCAATTACTAAGGTATTTTGAGCAGTGGTTAAAGCTGCTTTGGCATTTGCAAGCGTTTCTTGAGCTTCTGATACTTTTTGATCAATAGCATCTTTTTTATTCTTTGCTTCTAAAAGTTGGTCTTGTGTTCGAGTTACATTATAGCGAAGTCTCATTTGGTAAGCTTGTTCATAACTTGAAAGATCAGATTTTGCTTTATTTAACTCGGTTTCATCAGCTGAAACTTTAACTTTTGCATTGTCAAATGCAGTTTGTGCATCCTTTTGCTTTTCTAGTAAACCATTATAAATGGTTCCATCAACGCTGATCGTGGCCGTTTGATTCATGTGACCAATTGGCGTGTTAATGGACATAGCCAAATCATAGGTCGTTGCAGGATCAGCACTAAAAGTCCAATCGACAGCGTCGCCGTTGGCATTTGAAGCAGTCAGATCAGTTTCCTTGTAAGAAAGTGACCCAACATATTGCTTGCCGCTAGTCATATGAAGAGTAATTTCTACCTGACCACTTGGAAGTAGCTTAACAAGGGCGTTTTTAGCAAAGAATTGCTGTGAAAGTGATTCAGTAGTAGTACCTGTTTTCCAAACAGCAGCTGGAATTTCTTGACCATTTTCGGCACTTGACACGGCAGCAGTGGCAGTGCTTAATGCATCACTAGCTGAATTCAATGTGGCCTGATCTTGGTTGAGTTGATTTGTAAGATCATCGATCTTTTTTTGTGTTGAATCAATATTAGATAAGACTTCGTTATTAGCAGCAACAGCTTCGTCAGCCGCTGCACTAGCACTGGCATAATCACTATCAGCATTCATTTGCAATGCTGTGGCCGCAACTAATGATATATTGGCTGAATCAACATTCGCTTGTGCGGAATCGACGGCCGCTTGTGCTTCTTCAACAGAAGGTGCAGAACTTGTTGTCGCTGGTTGCGCTTCCGTAGCCGGTTGACTTGGGGCCGCTGCATCGGCATTGGCAACCGTGGTCCCTAAAACGGTCGTTGCAAATAGCGCTCCTGCCACAATGGACGTAACCATAGTGGCCTTTTTCAATTGATTTCCCATAAATATTCCTCCAAATTAATTGTAATAATAGTTACAATCATAATTTAATTATACAAACAAAGTTCAAATTTACAACAAAAAATTCAAAAAAGATTATCATGTGATCATCAAATGTGGTATGCTCTAATTGCTTATAAATAAAGGGTTTTCGTGACGTCGTGTCACCAACAAGGGGTTCAAAATGAGAAGAAATATAATGTATATTTATAGGTTGATAATCATATTTATTGTTGCTATTTTTTCAAATTTATTAATAATTTATGATTCTGGTGGTTTGAATATTCATCATAGCTTGGTCCAAGCTGATCAAACAACGAAGACGGTTGATAGCCAAGCGACTTTTTGGAAAAGCTCCGATCCGAACAGTCAATCTGTAGCGCAAAATTATCTGAATACTGATGCCAAACTAATCCAAACTGATGGGAAAACACAAGTGATCATTACTACCAAAAATGGTGGTGGACAAAACATTCAAAAAATGCAGATCAAGGGTGGGAGCGCAGCGCAAATCCAAACCAATGGCAATGAATCCACGCTGACCTTTGATCTGCCTAACTTAGACGGAACCTATACGGTTGAAATGACAATTGATACCAAGGTACCGATTCTTGGTAATCAGGGGATTATGACCGAATCGGCCATTATGAAAGTGGATTTATCGAAGCTTGCAACGACTACTTCATGTTCAAGTTCGGCCACGAGTTCATCAACCACGAGTGCTAGTTCAAGTTCAGTTTCTTCATCAGCGACTAGTTCCTCATCCAATACTAGCTCCTCTACGACAACAACCTCTTCAACGACAACACAATCGGTACCAACAAATAATGATCAGTCAGAAACCCGGTCACTCTCAATCCGCAAGAGTACCAATATCAATGAAGAATCAGCTTCAGCCTCCTTTTTTGGCCCTCAAATAGTCTTTCGCCCAGAGGGTGATCACTACTTAGCAATTATTACCCTGACTAGTGGTAAACAATATGTTAAGACAATGCAGTTTGCGGGCAAGTCACCAAGTCAAATTACTAATTTGGGGCCAGATAGTGCCGCTTATACTTATCAGATTTCAAAGCAAACGATGGTAGATGGTCAGGGAGTATTGACGTTCGATCTGACAACTCCGCTCGGTGAGATGCACCAAACCGCCATCGCTTATTATCCGGCTAATGGTCAGGCGACCCCGACTCCAAACGCAAACTCCATTACAGCGACCTCATCGCCATTTGGCACGGTTAATTCAAGCTCGTCCAATATAATGACTGCAACATCCGGACAAGTGATTGACCCCAATCAAGATGTCCAAGATATTACTTATGAAGTTTTAAACGAAAGTCGTTCAGGCCTCTCTGAAGCGAATAACTACTACACCCGCACTGCTCACATTGTCAAAAGTGGTTCGGGCTACAATGTTACGATGACGGTCAAGGTCAAAGCGGGAATCGTAACCTTTGTTCCGGTCAGTGTCGGGGTTGGGCAGATTACTAGTCAATCACATACTACTTCTGGTGGTGAGGACGTTTGGACTTTTACCTTTCATATCAACAGTGCTGATGACTTGAATAATCCAGTGGCGGGACAAATTAAGATGACCGTCCCAATGGTGGGGATTTCCGGACGCTTGTTCAATATCTGGTACGTCTTTGGGAAAACGTCGGTTGGAGGAGCTAGTTATCTCAGCTCGATGGGTGGCGATGCCGGTGCTTTAGGAACTAGTGGCACAGCTGGTGCTGCCACCGGGGCAGGTCAAACGGCGGGAAGTTCGGCTACTAGCCCACAACTTTTTGATCTAAAGGCGGCGCAAAAGCAGTTAAGCAAGTATCGGGTTGATCCAGTATTGGCTAAATGGCCACACGTGAAACTAATTCGCTATCCAATCGCTTTAACGGCCACAATCATCGTGGGCTTAATGGCCATAATTTCTGGTGGAACCTTAGTTTGGTACAAATGGTGGAGTAAATAGGTGAGATTATGAGAAAAAATCAAGGGATAAATTATATATGGCGGTGGATGTTGAGTGGTTTGATGTTTTGCTTGTCCTTTATTGGCCTGTTAAGTGTGGCGCATGCCGATTCAATTAATTACCAAACCTTTAAATACGGAACCTCCACGACTTCAATGGCGGATGGTTACTATGTTAAACCAGCACAAATTACTGTCTCCGGTAATAAATATGTGATTACGATGACAATCCGGACGGCTAATGATTTGACGGCCTGGCCGGTAGTAGTGAACTCGATTGATGGTCAAGCGCCACAAAATGTTTCGAAAACCCGCAGCGGGAGTTCTTATGACTATTCGTACTCATTTACGGAATCTGATCTGAATAAAGTGATCTCAAGTAATATTTCAATCAATGTTCCGGGCGTGTACACCGCAACTCACAACATTAGTTTTAAATTTGACACGAGCGATTTGCCATCTAAATCAGGTGGTAATAGCCAGACGGAAAGTACGACGGCGGTTGGGACAAATGATCCGAGTTTAAATACTAAATTAAAAAAGCTAACTTCACAGGCTTCTTCACAGTCAAAGGCTGCTAGCAAAAAAGAAAGTCAATTAGCGGTTTCGATTAGTCAGCAGAACCTCGCAACGGCCAAACAGAATCGCTACAATGCAGCACTTTTCTACTATGTGTTAGTGATTGGTCTGGTCGGCTTAGTGATTTTAATCGGTTCAGTAGGTTACTTTATCTGGCGGGGAAAATATCATCCGCGCCATTAGGAGGATAAAATGAAGAGGAAAGTTATTATTGGGAGTCTGCTGGCCTTTTTAGTGATAATTGGCGGGATTGCCTGGGGGGCACGCGTTTTCGTTCAAAAACAACAAGAACAAAGTCAGCGAATTGTGGCTACTAGTGCAGCGATTACCGAAATTTTTGCGAAACTTGATCTTGATTTAGTCGGCGTTCCCAAAACACAAGCAAAATTACCAGCTCGGTATCAAAATGTGGCTAAAATTGGTAGTCCCATGGCTCCTTCAGTGGAGAAAATCGCTTCGCTCAATCCGACAACCGTTTATGCCGTTTCGACCTTAAAAGATCAGTATAATTCGGCTTTTAAGAAGCAAGCAGTGAATGTGGTTTATTTGAAATTAGACTCAGTTAACCAATTGAAAGGAACTTTATCTAGCTTAGGTAAGCAATATCATCGAACGAGGCAGGCCCATGCAGCTAATCAGGAGATTGATAGTGCAATCACAACTGTGAAGAAGCGCGTTCATGGACGGAAGCCGCGGGTCCTGATTTTAATGGGGATGCCGGGAGCGGGATATATGATCATGACTGAGAAAACTTATGTCGGTGATTTAGTGAAACTTGCCGGCGGGGAAAATGTTTATGCTGCTAATGGACAATCATTTATCTCGCCTAATAATGAATCTTTAGCTCAGCAAAAACCTGATGTGATTTTACGGTTAGCTCACGCCTTGCCCGATCAAACGATTCCACAATTTAACGAGGAATTTAAGAATAATCCGGTGTGGGCGCAAATGCCAGCTGTTAAGAATCATCGCGTCTATGATCTGAAACAACCGACCTTTAATGCTTCGGCCAATATCAATGCCGCCAAGGCGCTCAAGCAGGTTAGTCAGTGGTTATATCCAAAATAAGGAGTTAGGGATGAAACGTATCGGATGGGCTTATTTGGGCGTGATGATCTTGTTAGTCGTTACAATAGTGATTGCGGTAACGTGCGGGTCAAGTTCAATTTCATGGCAACATATGACAATGACGGATTACAATACCATTTTTAATATTCGCCTGCCGCGCTTGGTGGCGGATTTAGTGGGTGGAGCTGCTTTAGCGATTAGTGGCGCTTTTTATCAAGCAACTTTTCGGAATCCAATTGCCGATGCGGGCATTTTAGGGATTTCAGCTGGAGCTGACTTGTTTGCGGTGGTTGCCGCCTTGGTTATTCCAGGGGCTTTTTGGTTCAAAGTTGGTGGGGCCTTGATCGGTGGCACCATCGTTTTAGTGGTCCTGGTAACTTTACAACAGTTTTTGAGCCCGACTCAGTTGATTCTAGTCGGGGTGGCAATGGACGCTGCGATTACCGGCGTTCAAAAAATATTGAATACGAATCAGCTGAATGGATTAGCAACGGTGACCTGGACAGGAACGATGGTATTAGCTGTTGTTGGTGTAATTGTTATTATTGCTGCCTTATTTGTTGCTCATTGGGGGAATTATCTTAAGGTCAGTGATGAATTTTTAGAATCCGTTGGACTTAATCCCCGTTTATTACGGACCAGTTTATTAATAATCGCGACGATCTTAGCAACTTGTACTACAGCGGTCATTGGAATTGTGGCTTTCTTAGGAATCATTGTTCCCCAATCATGCCGTGTCATCATCGGCCGAAATTATCAAAATTTAATTCCTTTTGCCGGTTTGTGTGGGGCGTGGTTGCTTTTAGCAACAGATACCTTTGGGCGCTTGATCGTCCAACCCAGTGAGATATCTGCGCAAATTATCTTGGCGATTGTAGGAGGTCCCTTCTTGATTGTGATGTTGGTTAAAGGAAAGCGGGCGGTTCAATGATTAGTGTAAAAGAAGTCAGTTTTCAGTATGATCATCAGCCACGCCTGATTGATAATTTAAATTTTTCACTACCAAGCAAAAAGATTACGGCCATTGTCGGTCCTAATGGGAGTGGGAAGACGACTTTATTAAAGTTATTAATGCGCTCTTTAAAGCCTGAGGAGGGGGAAGTGACGATTGCTGGTCAGTCGATTTGGAATCTGTCAGCTAAAGAATTTGCCCAACAAGTGGCGGTAGTTCATCAACACAATCCACTTTATGACGTCATCAAAGTGGGTGAATTAATTGATTTTGGTCAGTTACCATATCATGATTTGTTAACTAGCGCAGACCGTTCTGATCAGGGCAAAGATGCGATTATTCAACAACTCGGTTTAACAGAGCTAGTTGATCGACCGATGGGATCCTTATCAGGAGGGCAACAGCAATTGGTTTGGTTGGCAACAGCTTTAAATCAGTCGCCACAGATTTTAGTATTAGACGAACCGACGACTTATTTGGATCTTTATTATCAGGTGAAACTAATGCATCTGATCCAAAAAATTCAGAAGACTCAACAGTTAACCATTATCATGATTTTGCATGATTTAAATCAGGTTCTGCACTACGCGGATTGGTGTCTGTTGTTAAAAGATGGGCAATTAATCGATCAGGGGTTGCCCAAAGAGATCTTGACGCCAAAACAGATTCAAGCCACCTTTAATTTGGCGACCGATATGATCAATATGCCTCAGGGAGTCCAGTTATACATTAAAAATGAACAACCATTGATGGGAGATTAGGATTAATAATCTCCTTTTTTTGTTTACAAAAGTAAACGAAGTGCTATACTAGTTATGATTACAAATGTAGACAAAGGAGTTGGTTGGATGGAATTAACGGTTTCCAATAGCGAGTGGGACCTTATGCGAGTGGTCTGGTCTTTAGATCAAGCTACTTCGGCTCAAATTATTGCGGGAATACAAACGCAGCGCTCCTGGAGTGCTTCGACCATTAAAACAATGTTAAAACGGCTGGTTGATAAAGGCTGGTTGACTTTTACGAAGCAGGGGCGGCGGTTTAATTATCAAGCGACCATTGATGAACATACTGCAATGTCCCAACGAGTCTCCGATTGTTTTGACCAGATCTGCGATATGCACAAAGGTGAAATTCTTTATCAGGCAATTGATAATGCAACTTTGAGTCAGAGTGATATTGATAAATTACAAACCTTATTAGCGCAAAAGGCATTAACTGCCCCGCGGACCGTTGCTTGTAATTGTATTGAATGTCGTCAGTGTCAGGAGGAAGAAAAATGAGTGTTCTTCAAATTTTAGTTTTAATCCTTGCCATCGTGTTAATTGCTTTTATTAGTTGGTGGTTTTTCGGCAAACACGACACGGGAGCAGTTAGCGCCACTATGGTTGGGGGGCACCAACAAGTCGAAATCAAAGTGGATGGTGGTTATTCTCCAGAGACGGTGGTATTAAAGCAAGGGGTTCCAGCACAATTGATTTTTAACCGGCTGGATAAATCCAATTGTTTGGATGAAGTGGTTTTTCCAGATCAGGGGATTGATGAAAAATTACCGGCTGAAGCTGTCAAAAAAATCCCGTTTAATACGGATCAAGCGGGTGAATATTCATATGCCTGTGGGATGAACATGTTTCACGGTAAGGTGATCGTTAAATAGGAGGTAAGATAATGGGATTATTTAATAAAAATCAAGTCGTTAAGATTAAAGTTAATCATGGGTACGAACCAGCGGTAGTGAAAGTTAAACAGGGCAAACCGGCCCAGTTGGTATTTAAAAGAACGAATCCATCGACTTGTCTTGAAAAAGTAAAATCGACCCAGTTGGGGTTTGATCAATCGCTCCCCATGAATCAAGCCGTGACAATTTCCATCCCGACGGATCAAGCTGGTGAATATGAATATACCTGTGGGATGGAAATGTTTAAAGGAAAGGTCGTCGTTAACTAATGACCTATACCAAGCGCTTTTTTATTTCGTTGGTTTTAGCGATTCCAATGTTAATTCAAATGATTGGAATGATCTTTAATTGGATGATGCCATTCTATAATTGGATTGCTTTCATCACCACGACCTTGATCATGGCTTTATCCGCCTTGCCCTTTTGGCAAAGTGCATGGGCGGCCTTTAAGCACCATCATGCGAATATGGATACTTTAGTTGCAGTTGGTACAGCAGTGGCCTACTTCTATAGCATCTTTGCCATGTTTACGGGACGAGAAGTCTATTTTGAAAGTGCGGCTTTCGTGACAGTTTTTGTCTTATTAGGGCAAGTCTTTGAAGAACGGATGCGCCATAATGCCTCTAGTGCCGTTGGAAAATTAATTAATTTACAAACTAAAACGGCTGACGTAATCCGTGATGGAGAAGTTATGACGATTGCACTTGATCAGGTAGCTGTAGGGGATCTTGTGCAGGTGCGACCTGGACAGAAAATCCCCGTCGACGGTGTCGTGACTGAAGGTCGCTCGACGGTTGATGAGTCAATGTTGACTGGGGAAAGCATGCCTGTGACTAAAGAAATGGGGGACCAAGTTTATGGGGCGACGCTTAATAAGAGTGGTCGCTTATTGCTGAAAGTCCAAAAGACAGGCAATGCCACTATGCTGGCACAAATTGTTGAATTGGTGAAGATGGCGCAAACTAGTCGGGCGCCTATTCAAAAATTAACGGATCGCATTGCGGACGTGTTCGTTCCCTTGGTATTAATTATTGCGATTGTTACTTTTACCCTATGGTATCTGCTGTTTGGAACGACACTCGTGCAAGCGATGCTTTATGGAGTCGCCGTAATTGTCATTGCTTGTCCGTGTGCGTTGGGTTTAGCGACCCCAACAGCGATTATGGTTGGGACCGGACGGGCAGCTAAATATGGTGTCTTGATCAAAGATGGTGAAGTATTAGAAAAAGTAGACCATCTGAAAACGATTGTGTTTGATAAAACGGGGACCATCACGATTGGTCAACCACAAGTAACCGATGTGATTGGCGATCGCCAAATGACTTTACAATTAGCGGCTAGTTTAGAAAATTCATCCGAACACCCCTTGGCGCAAGCTATCCTGGAAATAGCTAAGAAAGATGGAGTTCCTCAGCAATCAGTAAATAATTTTCAAGCGATCCCTGGGCGAGGAGTCCGTGGCGAGATTGATCAACAAACGATCTTAGTCGGCAATGATAAATTAGTCGCTAGTCAGCAAATTTCAGCTGATTTGCAAAAAGCTAAAGTTCAACTGCATCAGGAAGCTAAAACCGTGGTGAATGTCGGCGTTGATGATCAAGTAATAGGATTAATTGCGATTCAAGACCAACCCAAGGCAGATGCTGATCAAGCGATTAAGGCCTTAAAGCAACGGGGCTTGAAAACGATGATGTTAACAGGAGATAATCAAGAGGTGGCTCATTCCATTGCCCAGTTGGTTGGGATTGATCAGGTAATTGCGGATGTTTTACCTGATCAAAAAGAAGCATCAATTCGGCACTTACAAGCGACGGGATCAGTCGCCTTTGTGGGAGATGGTATTAATGATGCTCCAGCATTATCGACGGCGGATGTGGGAATTGCAATGGGCTCTGGAACTGACATTGCGATTGAAGCTGGTGATATTGTCTTGACCAACAATCGTCTCTTAGGGGTTGTGGATGCAATTGACCTTAGTAAAAAGACCTTCCAACGGATTAAACTGAATCTTTTCTGGGCCTTAATTTATAATGTGATCGGGATTCCGATTGCGGCCGGGATTTTTGCGGAACTCGGCTTAATCTTGAGTCCAGAATTTGCTGGGTTGGCGATGGCCTTATCATCAATTTCCGTGGTTGGGTCCTCTCTATTACTAAATCGTGTTAAAGTTGGCTATGAAAAGTAGAAAATATCAAGCAGCTGGGAAATTTTTATTTTCTCAGCTTTTTAGTTTGTGAAATTATTTGGCATCTCTAAACTATTTCACAAAGTTGATATTTAGATGAACGTTTGATATTTGTGAATTAAATAATTTTTATCCAAAGGCTTGTGAAGATTAAGGAAAGCGTTTACAATGTGAATCACAAAGTAAATGGAGGAAATTATTATGACTTATCAAACGATTAATCCATATTCCAACGAAGTGGAAAAGACTTTCGAAAATACTAGTGCTGCTGAAGTTGAACAAGCCATCGTTAGTGCTCGCCAATTATATTTAAAATGGCGGACTGGAGATGACTTAGCAGCTCGAAAAGCGGTGATTGTAAAGTTAGGACAGCTCCTTCGGGAACGGCGGACATCCTTAGCCGAATTAATGACCCGTGATATGGGGAAACTTATTGGAGAAGCCGAGGGAGAAGTTGACCTTTGTGCCAGTTTTTGTGATTACTATGTTGAACATGCGGATGAATTCTTAGCACCGCAACCCATCTATACTAATTCCGGGAATGCCCACATTTTAAAGCAAGCCTTAGGGGTATTGATGGCTGTGGAACCATGGAATTTTCCATTCTATCAGATTGCGCGGGTCTTTATCCCTAATTTCTTAGTGGGGAACCCAATGCTCTTAAAAGATGCTTCCAATTGTCCAACTTCGGCGCAGGCCTTTGCAGATTTAGTACTTGAAGCTGGCACTCCTAAAGGCGCATTAACCAATCTCTTTGTTGATTATGATCAGGTGGCGGCGATTATTGCTGATTCAAGAATCGCCGGAGTTTGTTTAACCGGTTCTGAACGTGGTGGTCGCTCAGTCGCCACGGAAGCCGCCAAATCGTTAAAGAAATCGACACTGGAACTCGGTGGAAATGATGCCTTTATTGTTTTAGAAGACGCCGATTGGGACCAGTTAGCGCAAATTGCTCCGCAAGCTCGACTATATAATGCCGGCCAAGTATGTACGTCCTCGAAACGATTTATTGTTCCTGAAGCCCGGGTAGATGAGTTTGTTGAAATTCTTAAAGCGGCCTTTAAACAGGTTAAGATGGGCGACCCAATGGATCGGTCAACGACTTTAGCGCCAATGTGCTCGAAGAAGGCGAAAGAAAAGTTAACCAAGCAGGTTCAAACAGCAATTGATAATGGCGCTAAGCTTGAATATGGCTTTGAACCGGTCACTGAGCTGGAGGGACAATTCTTCATGCCAACGATCTTAACGGGGATTACGGAGGACAATCCTTTATTTGATCAAGAAATGTTTGGGCCCGTTGCGGTTGTTTACGGATATCAAACCGAAGCCGATGCGATCGCCTTAGCTAATAATTCTAGTTATGGTCTCGGAAATACGGTTTTCGGTTCTGATATCGCTCATGCTCGAGAAGTGGCCGCTCAAGTAGAAAGTGGGATGAGCTGGCTAAACGCAGGGTGGGCCTCACTACCTGAAATTCCATTTGGCGGGGTGAAAAATTCTGGTTATGGCCGGGAATTGAGTGAAATTGGCTTTACTGAATTTGTTAATCAACACCTAGTTTATGAAGTAGAATAGCTCTAAGCCCTTTACCTTACTGACTACTTGTGCTATAACATTCATCAAAACGAGGGTTGCTTCCGAATACGCCTCGCTAAAAACAAACAGGAGATGATGTTATGGAACGGATTGCTAAATCGAAATTATTTGATTTGTTAGGGGTTGTACTAGTAGTGGTGATTACCATCGCCAGTGGTTATTTAACCGAAACCCTAGCAGATGTGACAAACTGGGGTAACTGGGCGCGTTGGGTGCCATTCGGACTGATTTCTATCGGGAATTCGGTTCTGTCCATTTATTCGACCCGGCTAACTGGTCGCATGAATAATGTCGGTAATTGGATTGGGATTATTAACGCTGTCCTGTCAGGAACTATTGATTACTTACTTGGCAATCAGGCAGCGATTGTTACTTATCCGGTGACCTTTATCATTTATATTTTTGCAATTCGAACCTGGATGCGGTCGGAAAAGTATCGGGCGACTAAGCCCTTAACGGGAACGAAGAAGTGGGTAGTGATGATTAGTCTGTTCATCTTAAGTATGGCCTTTTCTTTTGCTACCAATTTGATTGGTTGGCAAAATGGTTTCCAACAACCGCTATTCTGGATTGTGGTGATCGCCTTCGGTCTTTCGCTAACCGCCAATGTTTTAAATGCCATGAAATTAACAGTCCAATGGCAATACTGGTTTGTTTATAACTTTGTCCAGTTAATTAAAGCCATTGTGCAAGGTAATTTTGCTAACGTTGGTAAATACATTTACTACATTATTAATGCCTTGGCCGCCTTAAGTTTTTGGACAAATTTGTCTGCCAAGGCAGACATTGAAGAACAATAAATAAAAGCTCGATCTTGAAATTCAGGATCGAGCTTTTATTTTTAGGTTAAGGCTTCGCCGCGCAGACTACGGTAAAAATTAACTTGGCAGGCTTTGTAATAAGGGATGATCCAGATACAAGCAATCCCGCAAGTAATGATCCCCAAGATGCCCCAGCGATGAAGGATAAGTCGAGCAAGAATAATTGAGTTTTATGACCGTCCATTAATTCACGACTCTGAGTAATACAGTTCAGGTAAGAAGGTCGGTCATCAGGGTGAGCGTTTAATTCATCTTTATAGATAAAGTAGGTCTGGGCATAGCTATAATGCTTAATGATCGCGGGAAATAATAGTAAGATTGACCAAAGAGAAAGGAAAATGTACATGATCAAGTAGAGACATAGGGTTGCTAAGAAGTACTTTTTCGTATAAATCGAAAACATCCCCCGCGTGGCACTGAAGTTGGCGTTATCCGTTCGGAACCAATCCAGCATGGTAAAGAGTGCTCCCACGGCTACAAATTCAACTAACATAGTGATGATAAAGTTCAGAATATTATTGTTGAAACCTGCGACGATATTGTTATGACTTAAGAACCCCAAATTATTATATTGATATGAGGTTAGGTCGGGGTGGAAGAATAAATAGATTAAAGCGCCGAAAATAACGCCACCGATAAAGGCGAAACCAATACTAGCAATAATTGCTAAAATAATTTGAATAATGTTTAAGCTAATGGCTTGACCCCAATGACCCCGTAATTTATGACGGGCAGCTTGTTTTAATTCACGTCTAGATACCATGTTAATTCCCTCCTTTTTACTTTATTATATCAGAAATAATGTGACTGTTATATAGTTGACCTAACAATCATGAGACCGTTTTCTTTCAAGTCAAGATGAGATAAAATGGGTATATTGAGGAGGGGAGTCAGATGTTTTTAATTGATACAAGTCGACATGGCGAACCAGTGTATGATCCAATTGTTAATCAATCATTGGATAATTATTTAATTAATGATTTACGATTGCCGGGGCATGGCTTAATTATGTATATTAATGATCCAGCGGTAATTATTGGCCGCTTTCAAAATGCCTATGCTGAAGTGAATTTGCCTTATTTAAAGGAGCAAGGAATTAAGTTGGTGCGCCGTTCCAGTGGCGGCGGGGCGGTCTATCATGATCGCGGAAATATCGTTTTCGAAAATATTGTGGTAGGCGATTTATCTAATTATGGTGATTTTAAAGCCATCGGGGAACCAATTGCCCAAGCATTACGTCAACTAGGGATTGCTAGTGCAGAAGTCCGTGGTCGAAATGATATCGCTGTGGATGGGAAGAAGTGTTCCGGGATGGCCATGGTCAAAAGTGGTGATGCCTATGCCGCTGGTGGCACGATTTTGTTTGATCTCGATCAAACCGTTGCCCGTCAAGTTTTAACCCCCGATCGGGGTAAACTCGAATCCAAAGGGATTAAATCAGTAGATGCGCGGATTACCAATTTGAAACCTTATTTACCTACGCAATATCAAACCTGGACCAGTGATGATTTTAAAGACTACTTATTGTGTGCTTTGTTTGAGGTTGATCAGGTTGCTGATATTCCTACCTATCATTTAACTGATGAAGATTGGGCAATTATTGACCAACGGATTGCGGATCATTATGGACAAGCGGCTTGGAATTATGGTAAGAATCCTGGGTATCAACGCTACGTTTCAAAGCATTTTCCGATAGGCACCATCTCCTTTAATTTCAGTGTTCAGGAGCAAAAAATTAGCGCAATTAAAGTCTTTGGTGATTTCTTCACGACAGGAGATCCTACTAAGTTGGAATCAGTTCTATTAGGGTGTGGATTTGATCACGATCATCTAAGAGCTAGTCTGTCACAGGTCAATTTAGCGGCTAATCTTGGTCATGTCACCGTCGATGAAATTATTGATTTATTAATGGAGGATACAAATGGAAATTAAAACAGCTGTCGTTCAAAGGCAAGGAGCCTTATTAGAATGGACACAGGCGCAATTAGATGAACCGAAAATCAATGAAGTACTGGTTAAGGTGGTAGCTAGCGGGATCTGCCACACGGACGCCAAAGGACGTGATACGGGGATCACTCCTTACCCCGTTGCGTTAGGCCACGAAGGAGCAGGGATTGCTGAAAAAGTTGGAGCGGCAGTGACCACGGTAAAGCCCGGTGATCATGTTGTCTTATCTTATACGGTTGATGGAACCTGTCCACAATGTCGAACCGCGCATCCAGGTAGTTGTGAAAGCTTTAATCTTTATAATTTTGGTGGGGCGTCTAAAGATGGAAACCACCGAATTCATGATGAAGCCGGTCATGATATTTCTAACTTTTTTGGTCAATCTTCCTTGTCAACTTATGCGGTCGTTGATGAGTCTGGAGTGGTGAAGGTAGATCCAGAAGTTGATTTACGGTATTTAGGTCCGCTTGGTTGTGGCTTTTTAACCGGGGCGGGGACAATGTTAAATTACATTAAGCCTCAATTTGGAGATACGGTTGCCATATTTGGGGCTGGTGCGGTCGGAATTGCAGCAATTATGGGAGCTAAAATTATGGGATGCCGGCATATTATTGCCGTTAACCGCAAAGATTATCGGCTAACGATTGCCAAAGAAATGGGTGCCACGGAAGTTATTAACAACTCTAAGGTTGATCCGGTAGCTGCCATCAATGAAATTGTTCCAGGTGGGGTTGATTATGTAATTGATACCACTGGGGTTGGTTCGGTCATTCTTGATGGCTTACACGCCCTGCGACCAGGGGGTGAATGTGTCCTAGTCGGAATTGGTGGTGACCTGAACTTGAATGTTATGAATGATTTGTTAGCAACCAGTAAGAAGCTAACCGGGGTTGTGGAAGGTGACGCCGTTCCGCAAACCTTTATTCCCAAATTGGTTGATTACTTTAAGCAAGGAAAGTTCCCACTTGATAAATTAAGTCGCTTCTATCAACCAAAGGACATTAACCAAGCCTTTGCTGATTCTGCGTCGGGAGAAGTGATTAAGCCCATTATTGTATTTGATGAATAGTAAAATCGCCTGAGAAAGCATTCGTGCTTTCTCAGGCGATTTTTTATAAAGAACGTTGTTGGTTGTTTAAAATGCCATCAATAATATCTTGTAGGCTAATGGCTTTCATTTCATTAAAAGCTGCTTGTTGAATTCGATCATAAGCGTCTTGTAACGTAGTTTGAATGTTGCCACCAACAATACAAGCTGGATTGGTATTCGGGTCAACATGAATTAAATCATGGTTGATATCAACAGCCGTATAAATGTCATAAAGACTGATCTTAGCAGGTTGCTTTGCTAAAGAAGGAGTGGCCGAACCTTGATGGGTTAAGATGAGTCCAGCTTTTTTTAGGTCGCGCATAAGATTACGAACCACACTGGGGTTGGCTTCAATGCTATCGGCAATCCTTCGGCTGGAAAGGTCACCATTTTGATAAATATCAAGATAAGCTAAGAGATGAATAGCATCACTAAATTTATAAGAAAATTTCATGATCAGTTACTCCTGTAATTTGATAAATCATTCTTATTGTAACAAATTACCAAAAGGGCGCCCATCCTGATGGCGATTTTTATGACGACTACCGGCTCAAAACCTCTTTAATGGCTTCGGTAATTGGCAATAAATCATGACCAAGGACAGTTGGTAAATCATTAGTATTTTCAGCTAATGACCCTTCTTCAATTGGTAATTGGAAAGAAGCATAAAGCGTTGCCAGATCATGATTTAGACCACTCGCTTCTAGTGCTGCGATGTATTCGTCCTGGCTAAGCTGAATTACCTCAAAATGGTTGCCAGTTGCCGCTTGAAGCGCTTCACCTAATTGAGCATAGGTCATGGCCGGACCAGCAAATTCATAGATCTCAGCGGGGGCTGTTGAGACTAACACTTTGACCGCCGCTTCAGCATATTCACGTTCAAGCGCCCAGCCAGCTTGGTTATTAGCCCAGTAAGCAGCTACCTGGTCATTAGCACCGTTTTGAAGGAAACCAAGCTCATTTTCTAAATACCAATTGTTCCGTAAGAAAGCATGGTTCAGTCCCGCCTTAATAATGGCGTTTTCGGTTAATCGATGGTCTTGGGCTAAGGCACTAATTGAAGTTTGAGCATGAGGAAAACTAGTATAAGCTACGAATTCGACATCATTATTTTGCAATGCTTGGACTACATTTTGGTGTTGAAGATCACGACTTACTTCACCACCAGGTTGAGAAGAAATAAAGAGGACCCGATCAACCCTGTCAAGGGCAGCCGTCATCGAATCAACTGAGTCGTATGATCCTTGTCGAACTTCAACCTGTGGGAATAAAGTTTGAGCCTTGGCTTGATTTCGGGCGATTACAATAATGTCCTTTGCATCAACTAACTTTAATAATTCGTTAACCGCCGTTTGACCAAAATTTCCAGTAGCAGCCGTAATTGCGTATTTCATAATTTAATACTTCCTTTCGGGATGTTGATTTATAATTTACAAGTATTATCATAGCACGTGTGATTTTAAAGTCAACAAGTTAATTCAAAAAAATCAATCTATTCGAAAATAGACTGATCAATTCGCTGTTATTTTAAGATTGTAAAGGCGGCTTTTAAACCCGCGATGACCATATCAGTACCGATGACGGCCAAAATTAACCCCATGAGTCGGGTGATGACGGTTAATAAATTCTGCCCCAATTTTTTAATTATTAATTCCCCGTATATAAAGAGAAAATAGGTTAGTAAAGCAAGAATGGCGAAGGACAGAATCACAATTAATGGATTATGTTTGTCAGCGAGGTTCATGGCTGTGGCAATGGTCCCTGGTCCAGCCAATACCGGCATAGCTAAAGGGGTGATCGCCACTGACATTTGTTGGTCAATGCGTGGATTCTTGGGATCAACATTGTGTTGGAGACTGGATGATTTGCCTTTAAGCATGTCGTAGCCAATAATAGCGATGACAATCCCACCAATGATCCTAAGGGCTGATAAATTAATCCCGAACAAATCGAAGATATATTTACCGACGAGGGCAAATAAGATTACGATGATGGTTGAGATCACTAAGGCTTCTTTAGCAATAGAGCGACTAACTTTAGGATCATCGGCCGTCGTTAGGCTGATGAAGACGGGCATGTTACCAAGCGGATTGAGGATGGCAAAGAAGGCCATAAAAGATACCGCAAAGGCTGAAATCAGGTTCATGGTTGGCACCTCCTTCTAGATAGCTATATTTTACCATTTAAAACAGTTCAAAATGTGAAATAGATTACAATGCTTATTATTTGTAAGTGAATTTATAGGGTGATAAACTTTAGATATTAAGTTAAGGAGATTAAAAATGACAAATCCATTCATTGAATTACAAAGTAAACGCCACTCAGAATATGATTTAAATGATCAGGTGAGCCAATCACCAACACAATTGGCTGATCTAATTAAAACGGCGATCAAGCAATCACCGACCGCCTTTAACAATCAATCAACACGGGCAGTGATCACATTTGGTAAGGATTCGGATGCCGTTTGGGAGATTACTTTAGCGGAATTGAAGCAAGTTATGACCGATGATGCAGCGATCGAACAGACTGCCGCCAAAATTGATACCTTTAAGGCGGGCTTTGGGACGGTACTCTTTTATACTGATACAGATGTAGTTAAGGAGATGCAGGCCCAATTCCCTAGTTATGCCGATAATTTTCCTGACTGGGCCGAACAAGGTCTTGGAGGCGCCCAACAAGCCGTTTGGGAAGCTTTGACAGCAGAAGGTTTAGGTGCAAGTTTGCAACACTACAATCCTTTAATTGATCAAGAAATTGCTGAGCGGTTTGACATTCCTGATTCATGGCAGTTACGTGCCGAAATGCCATTTGGTAATGTAGGTCAAAAGGCAGCGGTTAAAGATTCAATTGATGATGATTTGCGTTTTAAAACCTTTGGGATTTAAGGAGGAAGATGATGGCTAAATTATTAAATAACACGAGTTTAACGGTGGAACAAAAGCAATTTTTTAATGAAACAATGGACTTTCTTTCCACTAGCGGAGTAGATGGGAAACCACAAATTGGTCCTAAGGGATCATTAAGGGTTTTAGATGATGAACATTTAGTTTATCTAGAATATACTTACGGGCAAGCTTTTGAAAACATCAAAGCTAATCCCCAAGTAGCAGTTGCTGGATGGGATCCCAAGAATCATTTATCATTCCGGGTTAACGGGATAGCTGAGCTCCACAAAGATGATGACCTTGCTGATCAGATATTAGCTGATAGTCAACATCTGGAAGCGACGGTAGTTGTAATTAAAATTGATGAAATTTATGCTTTAGCATAGAAATTAAGCGTATATTAAAAGGGCTCCCCATCAATTTAGGGGAGCCTTTTAATGTAGATTATTGTAATTTCGCTAAACCGTTAGTGGCAACTTCTTTTAAGGCCTTGGCTGAATCGGCCATGGCTTTTTGTTCCCGCTCGTTTAATGGGACTTCAATAACCCGAGCGACCCCAGAAGCGTTAATAACTGCCGGCGTTCCAATGTAAATATCTTCTAAACCGTATTCACCATTCATAGGTGCGCCAACTGGGAGGACCGCATTTTGATCCCGTAAGATTGCCCGTGAGATCCGCATTAAGCAGGTTGCAACCCCGTAGTAAGTGGCACCCTTAGTGTTGATAATTTCATATGCTTTATGACGAACATCATCTTCAATTTGAAGTAATTCTTCGTCAGTAACTCCAGCTTCTTGTGCCATTTCTAATAAGGGCTTACCACCAATGGTAGCACTAGAGTAGGCAGCGAATTCCGTATCACCATGTTCAGCCATCATATTTGCCATCACATCTGGTGAAGCAACGCCAAATTTCTTAGCTAGGGCAACCCGGAGGCGAGCGGAGTCAAGCGATGTCCCTGAGCCAACAACCTTGTTCTTTGGGAAACCAGAGAACTTTTGAACAGCGTAGGTTAAAATGTCCACTGGGTTAGCGGCGACTAAGAAGATTCCGTCAAAACCACTGGCCATGATTGGCTCAACCACGGACTTCATGATTTTTAGGTTTTTATCAACTAATTCAATCCGTGTTTCGCCCGGCTTTTGAGGGACCCCGGCGGTAATGACTACTAAATCAGCATCGCCACAAGTGTCATAATCAGCATCGTAAACTAATTTAGGCGAAGTGAAAGGTGTTGCATCTTCCAAATCGAGAGCATCCCCGTGAATGCGGTCTTTATTGATATCGATAATCGCAAATTCTTCAGCGAGTCCTTGTTGAACCATTGCAAAAGCATAACTGGAACCAACCGCGCCATCACCGATTAAAACAACTTTTTGATGATTTTTAGACATAAGTAAAAACTCCTTTTCTGATAATGCTTACTTACAAATTAATTCTACTATAAAGATCAGGTCCTTGTCATTTTAGGTTCGCCAATCTAGTCTGGATCAGCTAGTGACTTGCCACTTTGAGTTTGCTTAAACCAGGTAAAGGCTTGCTCGATAGTTTGATATTCTTCCAAACTTAATTCGAGGTCTAAGGCTTTAGCGTTAGCGGCTACCTGATCAGGACGCTTAGCACCAGGAATTACGACGCTGATAAACGGATTTTGAATGTGCCAAGCCAGCACGGTTTGCGCCACAGTGGCTCCATGTTTGTCAGCAATCGACCGGATTTGATCAACAGCGGCTAAAGCCTTGGTGAAACGTGGCTCTTTAAAGTCGGCAATCTGACTGCGAATATCGTCTGCTGGGAATTCAGTTAAGTGGTCGTATTTACCAGTAAGGAGACCTGAAGCTAATGGAAAATATGGCACAAAGGAAATCTGATTTTCATGAAGATATTCGAGCATGCCATCAGCCAGGTGATCCTGATGGAGCAGACTAAATTCGTCTTCAACCACATCAACATAACCATCAGCATTTGCTTCTTTAATTTGGTCAAGGCTAAAATTCGAGATCCCGATGGTGCGAATCTTCCCTTGCTCACGTAATCGTTGTAAGGCACCAACTGCTTCGGCCTTTGGCGTATCGTGATCCGGAAAATGGAGATAATAGATATCGATATAATCTGTGCCTAACCGTTGCAGGCTCTGATCAACTTGTTGACTAATGAATTTGGGATCATTATTGATTACTTCTTCCCCCGTCGAGAAATCGTGGGCGCCTTTCGTAGCAATTGTCAATTCATGACGATCATAATTTTTAATGGCCTGACCGACTAATTCTTCCGAGTGACCTAATCCATAAACATAGGCTGTGTCGAGCAATCTGATGCCGTGATCAATGCCGGCTTGGACTAACTTGATTCCATCCTCGTCTTTTAAATTTGGAAAAAGGTTGTAACCACCAACGGCATTGGTTCCCAATCCCAATGGAGTTGTGGTGACATCAGTCTTTCCGATTGTAACAGATTTTGTCATAAGCTCCTCCTTTTGTTGATAGCGCTTCCATAGTTTTATTGTAGCATATTCAAACTTCTTCTTGGTAGAGTCCTAGAAAGCTCACCTAGCAAAATTTTTTGATAAAATCATTGCCCTAAAGTCAACTTTAGGGGTTAAGATATAGACATAGATAATTTTTAATTTATATGGAGGAAAATTATGAAAGCTGCAGTATTTGAAAAAGCTGGTCAAATGGTAGTTGATGAAGTGGCTAAGCCAACCATCCAAGCCAGTGATGATGTAGTTATCCGCGTCGTTCGTGGATGTGTGTGTGGATCTGACTTGTGGTCATACAAAGAAGGTGACGAGAAGGAAGCGCACTCGGCCAATTCTGGTCATGAGGCAATGGGAATTGTAGAAGAAGTGGGTCCTGATGTTACTTTAGTTAAACCCGGTGACTTTGTCATTGCCCCATTTACTCATGGATGTGGACATTGTGCCGCCTGTTTAGCTGGTTATGATGGGACTTGTGAAAATCACCCGGTTCCAACTAACTGGAGTAATGGTTACCAAGCCCAATATATTCGTTTCCAATACGCTAACTGGGCTTTAATCAAGGTTCCTGGTCAACCGGAAGATTACTCGGAAGGGATGTTAAAGTCCTTATTGACTCTTTCTGATGTCATGGCAACTGGATACCATGCTGCACGGTCAGCAAATGTTCAAAAAGGGACAAAGTTGTCGTAATTGGTGACGGGGCAGTTGGCCAATGTGCCGTGATCGCGGCTAAGATGCGTGGAGCTTCCCGGATTGTTTTGATGAGTCGGCACGCTGACCGTCAACAAATGGCCCTTGAATCTGGAGCCACTGATATTGTTGAAGAACGTGGCGAAGAAGGGGTTGCCAAGGTTCGTGAACTCCTTGGCGGTGGCGCTGATGCCGCCCTTGAATGTGTTGGGAAGGAACAATCACTCGAACAAGCCTTGGGTGTAATCCACAATGGTGGTCGCGTTGGTTTTGTTGGGGTTCCTCACTTTGCTAAGTATGACTTAGGACAAGCCTTTGTTACGAACACGGCGATTGCCGGTGGGACAGCTAGTGTAACCACTTATGACCGTGAAGTTCTGTTGAAGGCCGTCTTAGATGGAGAAATCAATCCAGGAAAGGTATTCACGAATACTTATACTTTGGATGAAATTGATCAAGCATATCAAGATATGGCAAATCGGAAGACGATTAAGTCTTACCTTGTAATGGAATAATCTACCGAAAAAGTTGCGACAAAAATTTGTGGCAACTTTTTTTATTTTGTCCTTGACCTGGAACGCGTTTCATAAATTATCCTATGGATGAAATCAAATGAAAGCAGGTGTTCAGGATGACAATCAAGCATATTTTTACCGATTTAGATGGAACCTTATTAAATTCTGATGGTCGGTTAACTGACGAGAATGCTCAGCTAATTAAGCAGAGTCGATTGCCAGTGACCATGGTATCAGCCCGCTCTCCTCGCGAAATGTTAGCCCCGCTCCGGCAACTCGCTCTGACCGGCCCTCAAATTGCCTTCAATGGTGGTTTGATTTATCAGATACAGCAAGGAGAACTTAAAGTTTTAGATACCCATCCGATGAATTTAGTGACGGGACGCCAAATTCTTTCATATATGTCAATTTATTTCCCATCGATTAGTACCACCTATTATGATGAGCGAGCTTGGTATGCGGATCATGAAGATTACGGCACAGAAATTGAAAGTCAAGTTACTGGGGAAGCGCCCGTTATTATGAATGCCGGTCAATTTTTAGCAAATCCGGCTAGTCATTTAATGAAGATTATGATTATGACCCATAATTCAGCCGAACGTGAGGTTATTAATCAATCCTTAACGCAATTGCATTTGCAGGATGTTAATATTAAGGCTTCTGGTGAACAGTATCTTGAAATCACAAGTCGGCAAGCCTTAAAATCAATAGGGATAAATTATATAGCAAAAAGTCTCAAATTAAATAAAGCTGAAATGGTGGCTTTTGGTGATGGTCAAAATGATTTGCCAATGTTCCAACAAGTTGGTTTAGCAGTCGCGATGGAAAATGCCGCCACAGAAGTGAAGGCCCAGGCGAACTTGATTACTAAGACCAATGATCTAAATGGGGTTGGTTGGGGACTAAATTATTTAATCTCATAAAAGGAGCTACTTATGGTCACAATGCGTGATATTGCTCGCGAGAGTGGATATTCTTTATCGACTGTTTCGCGGGTGGTCAACCAAGAAAAATACGTTTCCGATGAAGTCCGTGCGAAGGTTCAAGCAGTCATTGATGCCCATGACTATGCGACTAATCGAATTGCTCAGGACCTCAGCCATGGTGAGAATCGGGTTGTCGGGGTGGTTTTGCCAGATAATCGCCATCCCTATTTTGAAGAAATCTTACGAGGCATTACGGATCGAGCTTTTGAAAGTGACCATCGGATTGTCCTATTACCTTCACGTTATGATAAAGATAAAGAAGCGGAATTTTTAGAGGGCTTGCGACATAAAGAATACTCCTCCTTGATTTTTACATCGCATCGGTTGCCACTTACAGACTTTTTAAAATATCAAAAGTATGGTCCAATCGTTTGCTTGGAACACACAAACCTACCAATTTCGAGTGTTTATAGTGAACGAATTGCGGCCGCTAAAGATGCTTTTCGATGGTTAAAAGCCCAGGGACCCACCTCAATCGCTTTGCTCTTTTCACGTGCTGCCAGCGTTAGTGCCACTAATCGTCAAACCCAGTTAGCCTTTGAAAAGGTGTTTGGATATTCTTTGCCAGACCAGGATATCTATACCGGCATGTACACCTTTGATGACGGATATCATATCGCTCCACAGTTAGTAAAACGTCAGTACCAGGCGGTCTTTGCTAACAGTGACGATATTGCTAGTGGGATTTATCAATACTATCGTGTCCATCAGCTCACACAACCAATCATGATTGGACAAGAACAGCAGACTTCAGGGCAGTTATTATCGCTCTCAACCATTAACCATAATCTCTTTGAAATTGGCCAACGCGCCTTTGAACTAGCTGAAAGTACGGAAGTTCGACAAGTTCCGGTTCCGGCCGCCTTTGTTTTAAGAAACTCTTCAGAGATGTAACAAATTTTCGGATTTGTTGCATTTTTTTAATTTCCCCTAAATTCAGGAAAAATGATTAACAGATACTTAAATTAACGGTAAGATTAATTATTATAAGGTTATTAGAAATGACTCATTAAAGATTGGGGGAAAATACGATGGCGGGGAAGACCTACGGACTAATCTACATGTCACCAATTGATATCCGACTTGATATTGTCAATCTGAAGAAACAAACCGTGATTGATCGAGTTAATTCCGTTCCATTTGTGTCGGTTGGCAATTATCAAGCCGAAATGCCACAGATTATTGAAACCCTAATGGGCTTTAAACAATTAATGGCTGATTATGGAGTAGCTGATTATCACTTTTGGTGGCACTACCAAACGGTAGATCCCATTACGGCAGGCTATATTTGCGATCAAATTAAGATTCGGACGGATTTAGATGTCGATTTGCTAAATTTGGGGCAAGTCACTTATTTAAAGAATAGTGCCGTTTTAGCAAGTTTGAAACAAGGCGACTTACAATTAACGACTGATTATGTCTATCAACTAACATTAAGTCCCCAGGGGATTGTGATTTCCGAGTTTTACCGTCATGAGTTTATACAAAGCTGGACGATCAGCTTAAATCTAAATGAATTTAAGTTAATTAGCGATTCCATGTCGCATTCATCTCTCAACCCGATTGAAATCATGATTGACTATACGAGGAGTAAATTAGAATATTTACGCAAAGAATTAGTGCATTCAGACTTAGCCACTTTGATTATTCAGGATGCCTGGATTTTAAATCGTCATTTCTTGGCACCGGGTGAAGAATTTAAATTACTCTCCAGAGATGAGCTTAAACAGTGTTTTACCGATGCAACTCAGCAATCAGATCAGTATTTAATGCAACATTATGGCTTTGAAGAAGAACAGGGCGCGCGCTTTTTATTCGGGATGATTGTGATCCAACGAGTCTTTCATTACATTGCACCGCGTGAAACATACTTGACTAACCGCTCGATTGGTCATGGTTTAGTGCTGAATGAAGCCTCTCAGGCTGGCTACTTAAAGGATAATTACGCGGAGGTAATTTTGACGGCCGCCAAAAATATTGCGGAGCGGTATCAAGTTGACCTTCATCATGCCAATCAAGTTCATCGGTTTGCCAAACATTTATTTGAACAATTAAAGAAGTTGCATCGGCTCGATAAAAAAGAAGAATTATTGCTAGAAGTTGCTTGTTATACCGATGACATCGGTACCTTCATTAATCAATCAGGACACTATGACCACTCGGCATATATCCTACAAGCTAACCCGATCATTGGCTTATCAGACGAAGAAAATAAAATTATTGCCGAGATTTCACGCTATCATAGCTCGGAGTCTCCGGAAACCGGTCAAGCCCATTATCGACACCTTGATAATGACATTCAAATGATTGTGGCTAAATTAGCTTCCATTTTGCGACTGGCCGATGCCCTGGATGATTCCCGGCGGCAAAAGATTGATAAAATTTCTCTGTCCCTTAAAGAAGGGGAATTAATTGTGACCGTTTCTTCGAATCAAAATCTAGCATTGGAACGGTGGTCCTTTGATCTAAAGGCAAGTCTATTCAAAGAGGTCTTTGGCGTGAAACCGGTATTTAAACAAAGAAGGGTGAAACAAGCATGACCAAAAATTTTGCTAAAACCGAATATTTTAAAAATCGTGAATTAAGCTGGATTGATTTTAATGGTCGGGTCCTGCAAGAAGCCCGCGATAAAATGAATCCCTTGTTGGAAAGAGTTAACTTCTTAGGCATTACGCAAAGTAATGTGGATGAATTTTTTATGGTTCGGGTCGCCTCACTAACCAAAATGGAGGCAGCCAAGGTTGAATCAACTGATGCGAGTGGGATGACTCCCCAAGCCCAAATTATTGCTATTAACGAAGCGGAACACCAAGCGGTCCGCCAACGTTATTCAACTTATAACAAGCAATTAATCCCGGCACTTGCGGATGCCAATATTCATTTGTTATCAGCAGACCAATTGACGGATGGTCAAGCTGAATTCATTGAGCGTTACTTTAATGATGAAATTTATCCAATTTTGACCCCGATGGCGGATGATTCTTCGCGGCCGTTCCCTTTTATTAGTAATAACTCCCTGAATTTAGGAGTGCTCTTAAAGGATGAAGCAGGTAATAACGATTATGCTACCTTGCGGGTGCCGACTGGGGTAGTTAATCGATTGGTTAAATTGCCGGAAGCTGAGAATGATTTTATTTTGCTAGAAGAAATCATTAAGCCTTTCTTAGGACGTCTGTTCACCGGTTACACCATTAAAAAAGTGATGGCGTATCGGCTGATCCGTGATATGGATTTAGATGTGGCTGAACGGGATGCCTCAGATCTTTTGATGGCGGTTCAAGATCAACTGAAAGAACGGGAACGGGGCCATGTGGTTCGTCTTGAAATCGATGGCAAGATGACGGATAAACTTTGTCGACGGTTAGTAAAGAAGATTCACGTGGATGAACGGGCGATATACGAGGTCAACGGGCCAATCGATTTAACTTTTCTCAAGAAGTTACCATCCCGAATCAGTGAACACGACGATTTAAAGTATCAACCATTCCAAAGTTATCAAGAACCAGCCTTAGACAAAGATCACGATATTTTTGCGGCCATGCGTCAACAAGATTATTTGATGCAGCACCCTTATGATACTTTTGACAGTGTCGTTAACTTTATTCATCAAGCGGCGACTGATGAGCAGGTTTTAGCCATTAAGATGACGCTATACCGGGTTTCAAAGCAATCGCCGATTATTCGGGATTTAGGGCTGGCGGCGCAACGTGGTAAACAAGTGACGGTTTTAGTCGAGGTTAAGGCCCGCTTTGATGAAGATAATAATGTTCATTGGGCTCAACAACTGGAAAAGATGGGCTGCCATGTTATTTATGGTTTGGTTGGTTTAAAGACTCACTCAAAAATTGCCCTGGTTATTCGGCGGGACGAAGATGGAATTCGGCGTTACTTGCACTTGGGAACCGGTAATTATAATGATTCCACGGCCCGTTTCTATACTGATATGGGTTTGCTAACTTGTAATCGTGACATGGGGATGGATGCTACGACGCTCTTTAATATGTTATCGGGCTATTCTCAGCACCAATACTTGCATAAGATACATCAATCGCCAAAGTTAATTCGTCAATTTATTAACCAAAAAATTGATGAAGAAATCGCCGCGGCTCAGGCTGGTAATAAAGCGCTAATCAAGATGAAGATGAATTCTTTGTCAGATAAACATATTATTGAAAAGCTCTATGAAGCTAGTGCGGCGGGTGTGAAGATTCATCTGCTCATTCGGGGGATTTGTTGTTTAAGAACCGACTTACCAGGCGTTAGTGACAATATTAAGGTTCATTCGATTGTCGGTCGGTTCTTGGAACACAGCCGGATTTATTACTTCTATAACAATGGAAATGAAGATGTATATTTGTCCAGTGCTGATATGATGACCCGGAATTTAAACCGGCGAGTGGAACTATTATTCCCCGTCTTGCAAACTGATTTACACGATCGTGTTTTACGAATTTTTGATATTTTATGGCGGGATAATGTTAAGACACGGGTTTTGCATGATGATCAGTTTGAACGCGTTAATCGGCGGAATCAGGATCCATTAGATGCCCAACAATATTTTGTTAATGAAGCGGAACAAAAAGTTCAAGCTTTAAAAGCTAGTGAGCAGGATAAGTCATCAAGTGAATTTCAACCCTTAACTAAGCATCCTGATGATTTGTCGTTAGATAGTGAGGAATAAATAACCATGATCAATTTTGTTGTGATCGATTTAGGCTCTAATTCGGTTCGAATGCGGATCAATGAGTTAATGGAGAATGGCTCATTTTTGTTAACGCATCAAGTTAAAGAATACGTCCGTTTATCGGAAAATATGGGACCCGATAAAGTCTTGCAAAAAGAACCGATGGAACGGACGATTAAGGCCTTGCAGGAATTTAAAGAAATTTATGATCAGTTACCCAATCCGCAAGTACATGCCATTGCGACGGCCGCTGTTCGCCAAGCAAAGAACCAAAAGCATTTTTTGAAGCGCGTAAAAGAAGCAGTGGACTTAGAGTTTGATGTGATCTCTGGCGATCAAGAGGCCTATCTTGATTACCTCGGCGTTACGCGGACCCTGCCGGTTAATGATTGTATCATCATGGATACGGGTGGGGCTTCGACCGAATTAGTTTACGTTGAGGGGGGAAAAATGAAAGACCGGATCTCAATTCCGCTGGGGTCAGTTTTAATTTCCCAACGATTTGGGTTAGATGATGAAATTTCGGCGGTCAGTCTTTTTAAAGCCATGACCTTTGTAGAACAGGCCTTAGCTAAAATTGATTGGCTCCAAGAGGCTCACGGGAAACAACTCATTGGCCTGGGAGGGAGTAATCGGACCCTCGCCAAGATTATGCGACGCCAGTTGGCTCTTGATCCTGATGATCTTCCGGATATTCATGGGATGCATGTACCGAGTGCGCATGTTTATGAACTTATGGAATCTGTCATTCAAATGAACCGGACTCAACGTGAAAAGACCCCAGGTTTAGCGAAGGTTCGGGCTGACGTAATCGTAGGCGGTTGGATGCCAATCATCCTAGTGATGCGGATGCTGGATATTCAAGAAGTCGTCTTTTCTAATCATGGTTTACGTGAAGGGGTCCTCTATGATTATTTAGATCATCAGGCTTAACCACGGGGGTGAGTAAATGCCAGTAAGTTTTCGGCGGGCCATGACCGCAGATTTACCAATCATAACTACGATTTACAACCAAGCGATTCGGCGCGGCGGGATTACCGATGATGATCAAGAAGCTACCGTCGACGATCGTCAACCCTGGTTTGACGCTTTTACGGACCATTTTCCTTTATGGGTGATTTTAGATCGTCATAGAGTGATTGGCTTTGTAGGCTTGGAAGAATTCTTTCCTCATCCGAATTTTGATCAAAGTGCGCAAGTTTGTCTTTACCTTGATAATTCTGTTCAAGGACAAGGAATTGGTTCAACGGCCTTAGCATATGTTGACCAAATGGCGGAGCGGTTAAAGATCAAAACAATTGTCGCTTACATTTATGCAGAAAATTTGCCCAGTCAAAAGTTGTTTGCTAAAGTGAACTACAAATATCAGGGGGATTTACCTCAGATTGCGCATGTTCGTGGCGAATGGGCAACCATTAAAACTTACGTGAAAAACTATGAATAGCAGGTGATATGATGTTAAAAGTTGGAATTATTGGCGCTACTGGTCAGGCTGGATCGGAATTAACCAAGGCGGCCCAAGCTAGTGGTCAAATCGAAGTTACCGCTTTGGTTCGAAATGGCGAAAAAGCAAAAACAATGCTAGGTGATCAAGTTAAGGTGCTCGAAAAAGATGCCTTTGCGCTCACAAAAGCAGACTTAGCTGACTTTGATGTTATCGTGGACGCTTTTGCGACCGCGCCAGACCAATCTTATTTACAAGTTGATTTGGCGGCGAAGTTAGTCAGTTTTTTCCGTGATACTACTAGCCCACGTTTAGTATTTATCTTGGGTGCCGGAAGTTTACAGACCGGTGACGATCACCATTTGTTTGTGGATGATATTGCGAAAACTCATGGTGCTAACGAATGGATTGCGATCCCACAAAACCAGTTAGCGGAATTAGAATTTTTGCAAAACGTTAAAAATGTTAACTGGGTTGGGGTGTCGCCAGGGGCGGAATTTAAGGTCGGTCCTAAGGCAACAGCGGTTAAGTATGGTCATGATGAATTATTGTTTAATGACCAGGGAGAATCTTTTACGACCTACGCGACGATGGGCGAAGTTCTTACCAAGGAAATTATAGAGCCACAATATCACCAGGAACGATTTACGGTGATTAATCAATAATTTTTCTTGACATTAAAATTAGATTAGAATACAATTAACGAAATTAAAACGAAAGGACGATTACGTAATGACATTAAAAACTTGGCATAACTGGCATAGTTAAGTAAGTGTACATTTAGGTGTAGGCTTACTTTTGATTTGGTTTAAATCAATTGATCGGGCCTATGCCGGCGTAATCATTCATTAGTAATGAGTTGGGTGGCGTAGCTGTCACTCAGCTCTTTTTATTTACCTGGAGATGGCCCATGGACAAGCAAATAGGAAACGAGGTAAATAAAATGACTAATGCTGTAGAAAAAAATATGTTTTATGGTGAATTCGGGGGCCAATATGTGCCTGATAACATTAAGGTGGCGCTTGATGAAGTCGCGAAGGCGTATCAGGCGGCCAAAGAGGACCTGAGTTTTTTAACCGAATTACGGGCTTTATTGAAGGATTATTCCGGCCGGGCAACGCCCCTTTATTATGCAGAAGCCTTTACGAAAACCTTAGGTGGCGCCAAGATTTATCTTAAACGAGAAGACTTGAATCATTTGGGAGCTCACAAGCTTAATAATGTCTTGGGACAGATTTTATTGGCGAAACGAATGGGTAAAACACGGATTATTGCTGAAACCGGCGCTGGTCAACATGGGGTGGCGACGGCCGCCGCAGCCGCACGGTTTGGTATGGAGTGTGAAGTTTACATGGGGGCGGTTGATTGTGAGCGCCAAAAGCTAAATGTATTCCGGATGAATTTATTGGGGGCCAAGGTTAATTCTGTTAAAGCTGGAACAGGCACCTTAAAAGATGCTGTCACAGCGGCCTTTGCTGATTTTGCGCAAAATCTAGAAAATACTTTTTATATTGTTGGTTCGGCAGTCGGTCCGTATCCTTATCCACAAATGGTGCGAGATTTCCAAAGTGTAATTGGTAAAGAAGCGCGAGCGCAAATTTTAGAGAAAGAAGGACGGCTTCCCGATGCGGTTGTAGCTTGCGTTGGGGGTGGATCCAATGCCATTGGTTCATTTTCGGCCTTTTTGCAAGATCAGGATGTGCGTTTAATCGGGGCTGAAGGAGCGGGGAAGGGGGTTGATACTCCTGAAAATGCGGCGACGATGACCAATGGGCGCGTTGGTGTTAGTGATGGGATGAAGTCTTATGTCCTAATGGATGATCAAGATCAAGTTTTACCGGCTTATTCTATTTCCGCGGGCCTTGATTATCCAGGGGTTGGACCGAAACATGCCTATCTTAAAGATGCTCAACGGGCAGAATATTATCCAATTACCGACCAGGAAGCGATTGAAGCTTTCCAACTCTTATCTAAAACGGAAGGGATTATTCCAGCCCTAGAAAGTTCACATGCCCTCGCCCAGGCAATAAAATTGGCACCTACCATGGATTCGGATCAAATCATGATTGTAACCGTGTCAGGGCGTGGGGATAAGGACGTTAATCAAGTTGCTGATTATTTAGGGGTTGAATTATAGGAATCAAGAAATGTATTTAGGGGTGAAAAGAGACAGTTAAGGTTTCTTTTCACCCTCTTTTGAGTGTCCAAAGATGGCTAAATTTCTTATAATATAGTTATAAGAAAATGAGGGGGCAACACTTATGACGACGATCTCTGGAAAGAAACGCTTGCTTCAAATTATCTCGGTCCTTAAAAAGTATTCTTTCATCAGTAATTTTTATCGGCAGACGAACCCAGACCAAATACGTCAGGCCTTAGAGGAGTTAGGACCAACTTTTATTAAGTTAGGACAGATTTTGTCGACCCGGCCCGATTTGGTATCTCCAGCACTGATCAATGAATTACAACAGTTACAAGATAAAGTTAAAGCAGACGATTATGAGGTCATTGCTCAAATTTACGAGGAGCAAACCGGTCAAACAATTGCAGAAAATTTTGCTAGTTTTGAAGAAACGGCTTTTGCATCAGCTTCCATTGGCCAATGTCACCATGCCACTTTATTAGATGGCACGCCGGTCGTGGTTAAAATCCAACACCCTGACGTATCGACCTTGGTGCAAGTGGATCTAAATCTTTTCCGCCGGGCCGTTAAGATGCTGAAATACGTGCCCAATGATGGCAAATCGGTAGTGGATTTACCACAGGTGTTTGATCAACTGAGTACTTCTTTAATGAATGAGATTGATACCCTTCATGAAGTGAAAAATGGGGAACGCTTTTACGATCTCAATAATGGGCAAGGAGTTTTCGTAGTTCCCCAAGTCTATCCTAATGAATCAAGTACCAAGGTGTTAGTAGATCAGGCCATGACAGGCGATAGTATTAAGCAGCTCTTTGCGAGCGAGGAGCATCCCTTATCAACGGATGAACAGGCTCGAAATACCGCTATTGGACACCAATTGGTGGAAAATTTTATTAAACAGGTTTTTACCGATCACTTTTTTCATGCTGATCCCCATCCGGGAAATATCTTATATCGACCAGTTACCTCATCCGATCAACCAAATGTCTCGATTGATACGAAAACCAAAACATTTAACCATCTGGAATTTGAGTATCAAAAGGCGAGTGAGTTGCCACCGTTTCGTTTAATTTATTTAGATTTCGGGATGATGGGGACCTTATCCAATGAATTGGCGGATGGGATTGCCAATATTATTATTGCACTAGTCCAAAAGGATATCTATAAAGTTAGTCAAGCCGTCTTGGCGGTTTGCAATCGGACGGGGCAGGTTGATGAACAACAATTTAACCAACAATTTGGTATCTTTATTCGACCATATTTAAATCAAGGGTTGGGTGATATTGACTTTGGCACGATGGTTTTTGAGATCACGCGGCTTTGTCAAACGAATCATTTACAGATGAAACCAGAAGTTACCATGCTAATGAAGGCTTTTGCGACCCTGGAAGGCACAGTAGCCAAGTTGGATCCCACCATTTCGATGATGGCTGTAGCGCGCCCCTTCGCTAAAAAATATTTAAAAGAGCATTTTAATTGGCGAGAAAGCTTGGGGGATGCCTCTTTAGCCATGTATAGTTCATTAGAGTCCTTATCGAAACTGCCAAATCAGGTCAATCGTTTAATGACCATTTTGGCTAGTGGGGAGCAACAATTTAACTTCCATTATCAGGGACAAGATAAAGTATTAAAGTCCTTACACAAAATGGTCAATCAATTAGCCACGGTGATTGTGATTGCCGCAGTAATTATGGGATCTTCAATTATGGTGGTTGGGAGTTCTGATCACCCCTTTATCCATGATTTTGGAATTTGGGCATATGTGATCGCAATTTTTATCGTTGTAATCATGATGATTTCCTGGTTATGGAAGAGTTGGCGGAAGTAGATTACCAATAATTTTAATTAAAAATTTGTAAATGTTGGTCTCCTAATTAGATCCCTTCTAAAGAAAGCGTTATAATAGATATATCGAAGGAGGGAGATATCATGAAATATCCACAAACTAAAGAAGTTTTAAACCAATTAGTTGCTGATTTAAGTCAATTATCAATGGTTGTTCATCAGACCCACTGGTACATGCGGGGGACGAACTTCTTGAAGCTACACCCATTGATGGATGAGTGGCAAGAAGATTTGGATGCCCAATTAGATGTGATTTCAGAACGGTTAATTGCTTTAGATGGTTCTCCATACTCGACCTTAACCGAAATGGCGGATCATACTAAGATTCCTGATGAACCAGGAACTTGGGACAAGTCAACGCCAGAACGTTTTGAAATTTTTTCCAAGGATTACCGTTATTTAGCAGATCTTTACCAAAAGGGAATTGAAGTCAGTGACGACGAAAAGGACTTCAGTACGCAAGATATCTTCATTGGTTTTAAGACGGAAACAGAAAAGCGACTTTGGATGATTCAAGCCGAACTTGGCAAGGCACCGGAACGTGAT
This sequence comes from Limosilactobacillus gastricus PS3, assembly GCF_000247775.1. Taxonomy (GTDB): domain Bacteria; phylum Bacillota; class Bacilli; order Lactobacillales; family Lactobacillaceae; genus Limosilactobacillus; species Limosilactobacillus gastricus_A. Next base: position 3,713 of record NZ_AICN01000029.1, on the reverse strand, counting down.
GCTTAAAATATAATTTTTCAATCTCCTTGGGACTTCCTGAGGAGATTTTATTTTTAAGTCAAAAAAGCGAACAATTATTCATTAAACTTAGCTTTCTGGTAAAATGAAAGAAATACTTTAAGGAGCGGGACTAATGGCAAAATTACGGCAGCTTAAGGCTAAGCGAATTGTAATTAAGGTGGGAACTAGCACCTTAATTACTTCGAACGGGAAGGTCAATTTACGCGCTATTGATCAGTTAAGTTTTGTTATCTCGGGGCTAGTTTCCCAAGGCAAACAAGTAGTTTTGGTTACTTCAGGTGCGATTGGAGTTGCCATGAATGAGGTCGGCCTTGAACAACGCCCCAAAGCGATTCCATCGCAACAGGCTTTGGCAGCTATTGGACAGAGCCGATTGATCACCATGTATTTGGAGCGTTTTACAACCTATGGTCAAAACATTAGTCAAATTCTCCTAACTTATGATGTCTTAAAAGACCCGGAAACCCGACAAAATGCCTTAAATTCCATTGAGCAACTTTTGGAATGGGGGATTGTCCCAATTGTCAATGAAAACGATACGGTTTCTGTTGACGAAATGGATCATCAAACAACCTTCGGGGATAATGATCAACTTTCCGCCAAAGTGGCTGACTTAATTAATGCAGATTTGCTGATTGTTTTATCAGACATTGATGGTTTGTATGATGATAATCCACATACTAATCCTGACGCCAAGATGATGGAAGAAGTTCATGAAATTACTGCAGCAATCTGGGAAGTTGCAGGTGGAAAGGGCTCCAAATACGGCACAGGTGGAATGCAAACGAAATTGCTTGCGGCTCAACAAATGTTAGAAAATGGTAAAGCGATGGTGTTAATCAATGGTCAAGATCCCAGTCAGATTTTTGATGTAATCGCCGGGATCCCAGTGGGAACACTCTTTCAGAAAGGATGATCATATGAATTTAGAAACGATGGGTGAAAAGGCCCAAGTAGCAAGTCGCAAATTAGCCCAATTAACGACGGAAGAAAAGAATCAGGCCCTAAGATCAATGGCCCAAGCCCTAGAAGATCATACTGAAAACATCATTGCGGCGAATCAACGGGATTTGGAAGCAGCAGTTGGGCTTAAGGCGAGTTTTGTAGATCGGTTGACCCTTGATCGTGCTCGAATTGTGGGGATGGCCGATGGCTTACGACAACTCGCTCGGTTAGCTGATCCGATCGGGGATGTTGTGGATGCTTGGACGACGCCGACGGGATTAGAGATTGCTAAACGGCGGGTTCCCTTAGGGGTAATCGGCATGATTTTTGAAGCGCGGCCTAATGTATCGGTTGATGCGAGTGGCTTGTGTTTTAAATCGGGGAATGCCGTGATTTTGCGTGGTGGTAAAGAAGCTTTACAAACTAATCAGATGTTAGTGAAGGTTCTAAGGCGAGTCCTGGCAGATCATGGTCTGGATCCGAATGCCGTCCAGTTAATTGAGGATACGAGTCATGAAGTAGCCAATCAATTTATGCAGTTAACGGAGTATTTAGATGTCCTGATTCCGCGTGGCTCAGCCCGGCTGATTAATGCGGTAGCCCAACAAGCAACGGTACCAGTGATCAAAACGGGGGCGGGGAACTGTCATATTTATGTAGATGATGACGCTGATTTGGCGATGACCATTAATGTGGTTGTGAATGCTAAAGTGCAACGACCGTCAGTATGTAATGCTGCTGAAAAATTATTGATCAATTCAGCGGTCGCAAGCGAATACCTGCCAGCCATCGCCCAGGCCTTGATAGATCAAAAAGTAGAATTACGGGGTGATAAACGCGCTCAAGCAATTCTTGGTGATCAGATTAATCCGGCTACCAGTGAAGATTGGGATACGGAATATAATGATTACATCATGGCCATTAAAGTGGTTGATACTTTAGATGAGGCTATTAGCCACATTAATCAGCATAATACCCAACATTCTGAGGCAATCATCACCAATAACTATGCCCATAGTCAGCGCTTCTTAGCAGAGGTGGATGCAGCAGCTGTTTATGTTAATGCTTCAACCCGCTTTACTGATGGTAGCGAATTTGGCTTTGGTGCCGAAATTGGAATTTCAACGCAAAAATTACATGCCCGAGGACCAATGGGATTGAAGGAATTAACGACGACGAAGTACGTAATTCGTGGTAACGGACAAGTGAGGAAATAAGGAGATTAAGATGACAAAAGTTGCAGTAGTGGGGACCGGTAGTATGGGAAGCGCCATCTTAGAAGGATTGGCTAAAACCAAGCAGGTAGATTTGGTGGCCGCTAATCATCCCAATCCACGGGCTAAGCAGTTAGCTGATCAATTAAAGATCAAATTATATGAGCGTAACCAAGATTTAATTGCAGAACAACCTGATGTGGTGATTTTAACGGTACCTGTCCCCGTGACCTTAGATGTAGCCAAAGAATTGGCAGGCTTAACGGCCGGAACGGTTGTGATGTCGGCGTCTGTTGGGGTAACAGCTAGTGAGTTACAAGCCATCCTTCCACAGGCAGGGGTGGTACCTTTTGTACCCAATACACCAGTGGCAATTAATGCTGGCACCATTGGCGTAGCCTTCAATGATCAATTAAGTGCTGACCAGCGTCAATTAGCTAACCAGGTACTGGCTCTGTTGGGCGACGTTATTTCAGTACCAGAAGAACGGATGGATATTGTTGGTACGGTGGGCGGCTGTGGCCCGGCATTTGTTGATGTGATGATAGATGCGATGAGTGATGCGGCAGTCGCTAAGGGCCTTGATCGAGCAACGGCTTACCAATTAATCGCAAGTATGGTTAAAGGATCGGGGGCTTTAGCAAGTCAGAGTGACTTAACCCCGAGCCAACTACGTGATCAAGTCACGTCACCGGCTGGAACAACGATTCGTGGCGTGATGGCATTGGAAGCTAATGGTTTCCGCCATGCCGTGATTGAAGCTATTAATAAATCAGCTGAATAGAATGGTAGGAAAAATAATGGGGATTGAGCGAAATTTAATTTCTTATCTTTTAAAACATAGAAAAATACTTATTTTTGGTATTATTACTTGTTTAGGCGTTGTAATTCGGTTGTGCTTATTTAAATTTAGATCAGGAGACTACGATATATATTTATCTACCTGGTATGAGCAAATTAGAGAGCTTGGCGGTATTAAGGCCCTACACTTTCAAGTTGGTGATTATGGTGTGCCATATCAGCTAATAATAGATCTGTTTACTTACATTCCAATTAACAACTTGTATTTGTATAAAGCTCTTTCTAGTTTGTTTGATTTTATTTTAGCGTTCTATGGTGCATTATTATGTAAACAGTTCAATAAGAAAATTGATTTCAATGTAATATATGGAATTATATTAATGATTCCTACAGTGATATTAAATTCGGCATTGTGGGCTCAATGTGATTCGATATATTGTAGTTTTGTTTGCATATCATTATATTATTTGATGAAAAATAAGCCATTACCGTCATTTATTTTCTTGGGTATTGCTTTTTCATTTAAACTACAGACAATTTTTATTTTTCCAGCTTATATCTTATTTTATTTGATAAAGAAAAATATAAGCTGTGTTCATTTTTTGATTATATTAGTATCAATGTATGTAATGAATATACCAGGTTTTATAGCTGGCAGAGATCTTTTAACGCCTATAAAAGTATATATGAATCAAACAAATGAATATAAGCAATACGGATTAAATTTTAATT
>NZ_AICN01000030.1:0-2614 GCF_000247775.1 Limosilactobacillus gastricus PS3 | reverse complement strand
TGATCGACTTTTTATTTATTCTTTAAAGAAGAATTGAAAATCAAAAGACTTTTTGGTCATCTGACTGTCATTTATGATTAGGATTGTCTAAAATAAAGATACTAATGTTAAAAGGAGTATGAACGATGGCAAGTCCACAAACACAAAGCGCCACGGGGGATTTCATTCAATCTCAACTTGGTATTAAGGTTAATTATCTTAATGACCTTAGTTCAGCAATTGATCAACATCAAGATCGTAAGGTCTATCAACTATTAAATCAAAGTCGGTTTGATCACGAAGTATTAGGAAAAGAGTTAACACCTAATCATCCTAGTACGGTCGACTTAGTTGATAATTTGCATGATGAATTAAGCAATTTCTTAAGCACCAACTTAATTGATTATTTAGGTAAAGCTTATCCGTTTTTCTATTACCAAGAATATACCAAGGGACACTTTCGTATTTTCTTTGGTAACTGGTGGGATCGCCGTGAATTTGGTGAGTTAGATGTTGTAAATGTTAAATTTGATTTTGACGAAGAAGAATACACTAAGCTGGCTCAAGCGGTTGATTTAGCTAGAGAAAATAAACGTTATAACAGTGAAAAAATTAATGAATTATCGGAAGAAAATGAGCATTTACAAGCCCTCTTAGATTCAGAAGAAGAACGGGAGAGTAAGCGGGCTCAATTGGAAGATGATTTGCGGGAGGCTAGTTCCCGTTCAGGAATTTTTGAATCTAAGGAAAGTCGCGAAAGTCGCGAAGCAATTGTTCAACAAATTAGTCAATTAGATGAGGAACAACAAGCTACTCATAATGCTTTAGACAACATTAAACGTAACGAAAAAATTATTTTGGATTTATCCAAAGAAAATACGATTTTAAGTTACGAACAAAAGAGTATTAATGACGTTTTTGGCTCCTTTAATGATTTTGAAAAGGCTAACGACCAGTTGTATGTAGCATATTTGAATCATCTGGCAAAGACGAAAGTAGGTGAAAACCATGAGTAATCAAACACCGAAAAGTTCGCTAGCCTTAATGAAACAATTAAGCCATTCGATCAAGCAAGGACTAGCAACTGGTGAACGCTATGTTGAATTACTAAATGTTTTGGCTAATGATCAGGATCCGGCGGTACTATTGGATGCAACTAAGGATTTAACCAAACTTGATTTAACTAGTGACTATGTGAAGTTACCAGAACATTATAATTTTGCGGATTACTATTTAATCTTTATTGATCGTCTATTAGGCCTTTTAAAAGCGCAAAATACTCGTTTACAAGGGGATCATAATGATCTGAGAATGCAAATTGCGGAGTTGGGCGAAGATGTTGCCTTTAAGTTTGAGCGGCGGATTGAGACCAATGAAGTATGTTTTGCTGATCAAGAATATCATTTAGCTCTGTTCTCATTAGATTTAGAACATCGGGTATTGGGATTTAATAGTCAAGCCTTGGTGGATTTCTTTGTCGCTAATCATAGCTATCAAACGGCTAATGACTTGCAAACTGCCGTGGCACCACTAATCAATTTGGCTAAGTTTGTACAAAATGAACTCAATTTTACGATTGATTTGGGAATCCTTGATACCGACAATCAATTTGGCTATTATCTAAATCGGCCTGATCTACATACGACCGTCATCGATAAATTATTTGTGGCAACGGCGGATACAGGTTATTTCTTAATGAACTTACCGGAAAGTAATGGGGCCGAATTGGAATTAGAGAATCAAGTTAAATTACAAATTAAATTTGATCCACAGCTGGAAGAACCGCAATGGTACTTTATGGTCCAAGATCAAGCCAGCCGAGTTTCTTTCTTCGACTTATTGTTAAGCTCCGATTTGATTCAAAAATGGTATTTGGATAATCGTGACGATTTAGCGGTTCGACCATCCAATCTAAGTGGTTTAAAGTAAAATGTTAGATATTACTAAATTGTTACAGTCGTCAATTAGTTTTGATCGTCAAATGACGGAGCAAAAAGATATTTTGCTAGGTCCGGAGGCACGGCAGATTAATGCGATGACGACCTTAGATATTGAGTTAGGCAAACTATATCAATTAAGTCATTGGAATGAAGTATGGCATGATCAAGAGACCGAAAATTTGACTGAACTAACCCGTCAGTTTGTCAGAGTGATTTTCTGGTTATTATTATTTAGTGCGCAAAAACAATGGACCCACTTAGTTGTGATGACTCCAGCCGATTATGAACATATCAAACAACTCCCGCCACAAAGTAAAGTTGCCGACCAAGATAAGCTTTACCTTTCTATTAAAAATTTCCTTTATGGCGCATATTTTGAACATCGTCAAGCTGATTTTAAGCATGCTTGGCATTTACTTTTAAAATTGGGGTTAGTTGATCTTAAACTAGATGATCAGAAGATAATGACAAGCTTTGCTGAGTGGCAAGCAGCTTTGTTAAAAAAATAATCGATAAAAAATGTTCCTAGGTAATTCTTTGAGTTCCTAGGAACTATTTTTTTGGGGGCGACAAAAAGCGAAAAAATATTTAAAAATTGGCCAAAACAATAATTTTTAGCGTAATTATATTTGTCAGGTATTTTAAAGTTGAGTAATAAAAAAGTCAGCTGACAACAGGCCAACTGACTTTTTTCA
>NZ_AICN01000031.1:0-30914 GCF_000247775.1 Limosilactobacillus gastricus PS3 | reverse complement strand
ATTATTAGCTGGTGGTCAAACATGGTCACATTTATCCTGCTAATTATTGACGTTGGTTGCATTGTGGCAACCAGCATTGTCGCAGCAAAAAAGCCCTAGCACGTGGCCAGGGCAAATGAAAATCAAGTAGAAATTATCGAGGTAATTATAACATGAAAAATCAAAAAAACACAATCATGTCCGAATACATGAATGGACAACAGGTAATGAAATATTTGGGAATCCAAAGCTATGAAACGTTGTATAACTTTGTGAATGTAGGGCTACCTTATATTTAAATTAGCGATACAATCAAGCGTTTTAAAAAAGGTGATATTGACGAGTTTATGAAACTACACACAGTAGTTCATGGGGAAAAAATCAATTCACAGTTAGGAGAAGTAGCACATGGATTTAATCAAGCAACCAGATCAAACAATCAACGACTACGTTATATCGGTAGTCAACAATGACGAAACAATTTTTAACGAGCTTATTAAACCAATCATCGACCAGGCCGAAAGCCTAGTCGTAACCGATGGGACGGTTAAGAGTGCTAAAAAACAGCATAGCGAAATTAATAAGCAGATTAAGCAGATTAGCGATGTTCGTAAGCAGATCAAAAAAGACCTGTTAGGGCAATTCAATACTTACGAAAAACAAGTGATGAGTTATGAAAAACAACTCAAACAAGCTAACGACCATCTCCAAGAGCAGATCAATTACTTTGCCGAGCAAGAACTCGAATCACGCCGTGAGATGGTGCGAGGACTCGTCAACCAACTAGCAAGCGAACGAGATGAACCACAGGAAGTGTTTGACCGCTTTGTGATTGATGAAAAACGATATATCACGAAAAGGCAAAGCAAGTTAGAGCTTGAACGCAAAATCGTTGAAGACTTCGGATTGATCGAGCAACAGCTACGCAATGACGAACTCGCTTACCGACTTATTACACAAGAGGCAGATTCACTAGGACTAGATCCACAGCCGTACATTAACACATACGATGGTTTGCTTGTCAAAGACGTCAACAGTCCAATTAACACCATGCACAACGATTTAAAGCGCATTGAAGACGAGAAGAAGAAACATCAAGAGGTGTTAGCAAGGTTCAAAGCGGTTAGCAATAAGAAAGCTATTGATGAATCCACAGGTGAAACTAAGAATTTGCTTACGACCACATTGGAGCTAACTGGGACACTAGACCAGCTAAAAGCCTTACGCCAATTTATCGACAATGTCGGAATTCAATACAAGAAGATTAACTAGGAGAACATAGATGAGATTTTATGAATCTGGGAAAATCCCTGATCGACAACACATGTACTTTGTCTACGGCGACGGCGGAACTGGTAAAACAAGCCTGTTTAAGCAGTTTCCCGGAAAAAAACTACTGATTAGCTTTGATATGTCAACCAATCCGCTACAAGGCGACGAATCAATCGACGTCGCTATTCTTGATGAATCTGAAAAGCCACGTATTCAAAGTGTGTTAGATAACTTTCTGACAAGAGCAATCTCGTCAGGACGCTATCAGTCGATCTGTTTGGATAACGTCACGGCTCTTCAAAACTACGTATTGGAAAATATTGACGGGCAAAGCAAGGATGGCCGGCAGAATTATCAAAAGCTACAACTATGGTTTCGGGATTTAGGAAGTTACTTGCGTAACGTCAACGTCACCGTTTATGTAACCGCTCACTCAATCGACAAGGGAGCAGATGTGATTAACGGACGCTATGAAGCTGATATGAACGTTAAGACGTTTAACGCTTTAACAAGCATGTTTGATGTTGTTGGCCGAATCTATATGCAAGATGGTCAACGGATGATTGACCTTGACCCTGAACAAGGTAATCACGCAAAGAACCGAATCGACGATCGCAAATTAATCAAAGCTGAAGAACTACTACAACAAAAATAGGAGATATTAATCATGTTATTTACAACTAATTCAAACGATGTTTTTTCAGGAGCACGAGTAGAAGAAGCTGGTAATTACAACGTCAAGGTACTATCCACTTCTACACTCACTAAAACCAAGGCCAATGGTAATCCAATGATTACTTTGAATTATGAGGTTATTGATGGCAAATACCAAGGAGGTCAAATTCGCTACGATAACCAAACTTGGGTTGATTACGATCAAGAATCGCACGCACAAAGCGTCAAGCGGTTTAACACTTTGCTTAAAGCAACCGGCTTGCAAGATGGAGTCCAAGTGGACACTATGCAACAACTTTTGAATCTTTTGGTCGGCAAGACTATGTCAATCAAAGTTGAATGGGAACAAGGGAACAACGGCTACTACAACTTGCGTGTTAAGCAACATAATTCAGTGCTACAAGATGGATCCAAACCGAACGGTCAAAAGTCACCTGACACTGGTACGGATAATTTTAATTCTGGTAATGGCAGTTACAGTGGCAACTTTGGCGGTGGCAATTTTAACAACCCTGCTAATTCACCACAGAATGGCCCACAAGGGAATTTAAATAACCAATGGGGAAATAATCAAAGCTCAAATCAAAGCGGCTTAAACGGGAAAAATTGGGCTAATAACGACCCGCTCGCTGGTCAACCCCAATTATTCAAAGATCTATTCAAGGATCAACCTATTGACACTGACAGCCTGCCTTTTGGTGATCAAGTCAAAGACGCTCCATTCTAGCCTATGGCAAGTGCTAAAGCATGGTGGCTAGAGGACAAAGGAGCGTGGCTGGTCAAAACAGATAAGCCGATCAACCTTGATTATGTTGAATTGGTAGACGGCCGGACTGGTGATGTACCAGTAAGGTTTGAGATTGTTGACCCACGAGCAGTTAGTCCGAAGCAAAGAGCCTTGTTCTTTGCACTACTCAACGACATATATAACTGGAGTGGGCAACCACAAGAGTTTCTTAAAGAATGGTTTTATGCCCGCTACACGGTTAGGACGAACGGCAAAGTTATCAGTCTAGCCGATAATGGCGGGTGTAGTAAGAGCGACGCTAGTGTACTGATTGATGATGTAGTGGACTTCATCTTTGAATTTGATGTTCCGGTCAAGGTTGGTTACGAACTCTTGCCACGAGATGAGAATCAGTTCCAATACCAGTGCATCAAACATCGTAAGTGTTTAATCTGTGGTCGCCACGCTGATATTAACCATGTTGACGAAGTGGGGATGGGGCGTGATCGAACCAAGGTTGACCACACACAACATCGCTTGTGTGCATTGTGCCGAGAGCACCATACGGAATGGCACCAGATCGGCAATACAGCTTTTTGTCACAAATACAAAATCACGAATCTAGGGATCAAGGTTGATCAAGCAACATTAAAACGAATCGGGGTGGAAGGAGCTTATGAAACAAACTTACACGAGCCAAGAGAAACGACTGATTGAAGTGTTACACGTCGGTAGTGACAATCCAATCACTGGATCAGAGATCGAGAAACTGACAGGAATTGACACACGGGAAATCAAGAAGATGAAACGGCCGTTAGCTGAAAAGGGCGTGCCAATCGGCTCTAATCGGCATAAGCCTTATGGCTACTTCATCATCGAAAATAACGAAGAAATGAACCGCTATCTAGCGTCGCTGTCATCACAACGGCAAGAAATGGAGAAGACAATGCTAGCTTACATGAGATGTGAAGTTGGGAGGTGATGAGATGGAACAGCCAAGTTACTATTCAATATTAACCGCTGATGTCCGCTACGATCCACGATTAAAGCGGATGGCGGACTGTAAAGTCTTGTATTCAGAAATTACGGCATTATCGAATAAATGGGGTTATTGCACAGCAAGTAACTCATATTTTGCCAAGCTGTACGATCGACCGGTACCAACCATTAGTAAGTGGATCAACCTGTTAATCAAGCTAGGTTATCTAAGGTCAGAGCTTATCTATGATGGCAAGGAGATCAAGCAACGGAAACTATATCCAATATCCAACCCTATTAACGCAGACGTTAAGGGGGGTATTAACGCAGACGTTAAGGGGGGTATTAACGCAGACGTTAAGGGGGGTATTAACGCAGACGTTAAGGATAATAGTACAAGAGTTAATACTACAAGTATTAATAAGATAATGTCGATTTCGGACAAGCCGAAGATCGACTATGCGGCCATCGTTGATTACCTTAACCAACAATCTGGTAATCACTACCGATCAACAACAACTAAAACAAGAACATTGATTAAAGCAAGAGTCAAGGAAGGCTTTACGATTGACGATTTTAAAGCCGTGATTGACCACCAGTGTGCAAACTGGAAGGGTGATCCGAAGATGGAACGGTATCTACGACCGGAGACGTTGTTTGGAACTAAGTTTGAAGGCTATCTTAACGCTGAACCACAGCGACAACGGAGACCAGTAGATAACTCAGATTACAGTTATTTTTAGGAGACGATTATGGACAAGGTAGCAATCAACCAACCACAACAACCACTGACTGCCGAAGAAATCGAACGAGTAAAAACCCGAATCAACGGAATTGAGCGGTCGTGGGGAAAGATGTGGACTGACAAGCTAAAGGATCAGATCGAGCAACAAAGCCTGTGGAGCGGTGGCCAACAATTACATTTTAGTTTTAACGATTGGAATCCTAACCGACAACCAGATAGCCAACTCGGAGCTGACATCGGTAATCAAGCTTACATGCTTGCCAAAAAGATGGAGCAAGAGCCTATCAACGTCAATCTATTTGGCAACCGGGGGACAGGCAAGACAAGCCTAGCTCTAGCCATGATCGACAAGGTTAGCAAGGATAGCGACAAGAGCTGGTTATTTATCAACACGGTTGAGTTAGCTAACCTGATTAGCCGGTCTTATCAATATCCGGAATCTAGAGAGCAACTCAACGAGCTTTACAAAGCGATAACCGGTATTAGGTCTGGAGACGGAAGTTGGTATCGTAAGCCGGTTGATGTACTGGTTTTGGATGATTTTGGTACAGAAGGCGGTCAAAATAGCGATGAGTTGAGAGTTCGGCGGGACATGCAAGATTGGCTTTACCGCGCTAGCAACGCTCGAATCGATTTGCAAAACAACCAACCGACCGGGTCAACGATCATCACAACCAACAACACAAGCAACGAGTTACTTAGGATGTACGATCCGAAGCTAATTAGCCGAATTGTTACCAAGAATCCACAACACGTTATTGATTTTACAAAAGCAAAGGATGTGCGGAATGGATAATCAGATTAATTGGGAGCGCGTCAGATTCTCACAAGAACGTGGATTCGTGACCGTCATCCCATCAAAGTGCGAACCAGGGCAAAACGTGATCGAAGATGTGAACGGCAAGTTCTGGTTAGCAAAGGATGATGAACTCGAAGATTTTAACACAGGGCTAAGAGCCCACGGGATCTATCTAGGGAGAGTTGACGGATGATTAAAATAATTAACTGGATTATTGACATGATTATTATGATTTGTTGTTTAGCCTGTCTGTTGATGTCAATCACAGTGATTTGGCTGGTATTATCCAAAGGCTTTGAGATTGTGCTAGGGATGCTACTATTGCTAGCCATTGCGGTCTTAGTTGAAATGATTGCCGGCAGAATTCGGAGGTGATGGGAATGAATTTAAAAATGCCACTGTGCCCGTTTTGTGATGAGATTGAATCACTTGAAAGCTGTGAAGGACAGTATCAGTTACTGTTATCAGACGATGGAGATGTTGATTTGTATATCAACAATAAGGGTGAAATGGAATGGCTAGAAGAGTCGCTTGAAGATACGTTCAAGTTTAGATATTGCCCGCTCTGTGGCAAGAATCTAATCTACGAAGATGAGTAAAATATTATGGCAGATTATAAGCAAGATAGCAAGGTTGAGTATCACGGAATCAAGTTTGATTCCAAGCTCGAACTTAAATTTTACCAACACTATCTAGAGCGTTTGGGGGATCGGGTGTTGATCCATCCGTCATATGTGGTTAGAGATAATTACACGCTTGGCGGGTATACCTGTCGGAAACGCTCATATTCGCCTGATTTTGCCGTTTTAGATGATAAAGGGCAAATTATCCACATCTATGATGTAAAAGCCGCTATCACCCCTAAAAATCGAAATAAGAGGAGGTCTAGTGCAAAAGTCCATATTGATGGATCAATGAAGAAGAGCATTGACGATTTTCAACGCCGATATAATTGGCCAGTTGAGATTGTCTGCCCGTATGCCCACAATTACCGAATGACAATTATCTGTACTACCAAGCCAATTGGCGTATTTGAGTTCACTAGTACTGATTATGATGTAAGTGAAATTATTGGGAGGTAGCATTATCGAACAACTAACAATTGATCCAAGCCTGGCATTTAATCGTAAAGCTACAGCAGATCGAGCCCACAAGTTTCTAACAAATGATTTCGAACGATGGTTAAATCAATGTGGCGCCAGCAAGGGTGACCTACAGAGCCCACAATGGGATCAACAGCCGAAAGGCAGGTCAATCAGTAATAGCCAAGAAGAGAAGCTAATGCGGATTTTAGTAGCTCGACACAACGTTGAGACAATCCGCAAGGCAATCTATAACTGCAAAGCCGATAATGCGGATCTGTTAATCAAGCGCTATCTCGAAGAACAAGCGGATATCCACGTGATGCAACAGCTAGGTTTTGAATCTACGCAGTATTACAAGCACCGCAGTGCCGCCCTATGTGAGTTTGCCGAGCGTTTAGAATTCTGGTCGGCGGTGGAAGACGCAGAGTTGCCTAATTTGATTACCGGAAAATTACCGGACAATCACCGAAGAAAAAGCGGACAAAAAGCGGACGATCACCGAAGAAAAAGCGGACAAAAAGCGGACGATCACCGAAGACTGCATGAAGTATAATGATATTGTTGAAGGATTAGCATTAAACTATCAGCATGATTAATCGTTTTGGCTGGCGGAAAGGTCAGAAGAAGATAAATAAGAGAAACACTTGACGGATGAAGATGTTGCTAAAGATACGATCATGGTTAATGTAAGTCAGCCTAGCGCTGGCTTTTTTAGTTTGTGAAAGGTGGTGATTACCAGTTGAAATTAACCGAAAAGCAAAAACGTTTTGCCGATCTATACATTGAGAGTGGTAATGCCACTGAAGCATACATTAAAGCTGGCTATACTGTTAAGAATGGCAGTGCAAGAGCGAATGCAAGCCGGTTGCTAACGAATGCTAACGTCAAAAAGTATATTACTAAGCGAGTAAAGCAGATTGAAGATAGCAAGATAGCTGATTTGACAGAGGCATTACAAGGTATTACGGCAATAGCTCGTGGAACTGAACTGGAAGAGAGCGAGATAATTAATCCAGTTACCGGTCAGAAAGAGATAACTGCCTCACCACCCAAAATGCCAACTCGTCTGGCTGCCTGGAAGGAGATTGTTAAACGATTTCCACAATCGGACGAGCTTATGGCTCTACAAATCCGCAAGATGAAGGCTGAGGCCGAAATTAGTGAGTTAAAAGCCCGGATGCTAAAAGATAATGGTGCAGACGTTGAACAGGTTTTAGATGCAGTGATTGATAAGATAAGTGGAGTTGGTAGTAATGGCTCTGAATGATTATTTCAACAAGAAGCAGTTAGAAGTCGTTAAAGATTACCTAACTAAAGATTTCGGAATGATGATTCTTTCTGGCGCTGTGCGGTCAGGTAAGACTTTTGTTGATAACTGGCTGTTTATCATGGAGCTTAAACGAGTTAGTAAACTAGCTAAACAACGAGGAGACAAGCATCCGCAGGTTATCCTAGCTGGTTACTCATCGAATACAATCTACAATAACGTGATCTCATCGATTGAGAACCAAATGGGACTTGAGCTAAAACCTGATAAGCACGGACACTATCATCTGTACAATGTCGACATTGTTCCGGCCTATACTGGCAATGCTCGTGGGATGAGCGCTATTCGTGGTATGACTTCGTATAGTGCATATATCAATGAAGCTTCACTATCAACGCCAGAAGCCTTTCAAGAAATCGTCAACCGATGTTCGGTTAGAGGATCGCATATTATCTGTGATACCAATCCCAATAACCCGCAGCATTGGCTTAAGGTGAACTATATTGACAATGACGATCCAGAGACTAAGCTGCTGTACTACAACTTCACGATTGATGACAATACTAGACTTGATCAAGACTATGTTAGTCGACTGAAAGCTAGTACACCGTCTGGTATGTTCTACGATCGCATGATCAAGGGCCTTTGGGTATCTGGTGATGGGGTCGTATATAGCGACTTTGATAAATCTAAGATGGTGATTGGCCCTGACCAGATCCCTGATGGCTTGACTTACTACTGTGGCGTTGACTGGGGATATGAACACAATGGGGTTATCACTCTCTGGGGAGATGATGATTATGGTAATTCCGTGTTAATCAAGGAGATTAATGCTAAACACCAATTCATTGATTGGTGGATTAATCAGGCCAAACAGCTACAAGCAGATTATGGCAAGCGTTTAGTATTCTTTGCGGATTCAGCAAGGCCTGACAACGTATCAGCTTTTATCAAAGCTGGGATTCATACAGTTAACGCTAATAAGTCAATCCTGCCTGGCATAGAGTATGTTGCTTCTTTGATGAAGCAGGGCCGATTCTTTATTAATTCGCAAGGCTATGATCAGATCCTAGATGAACTTTACAATTACATTTGGGATGAGAAAACTGGACAACCGGTTAAAGAACATGACCACTGTTTAACTGGGGATACACAGGTATGGACAGCAGATGGCTACAGACCGATCAAGGATTTAATAGGGAAAACTGGGATGGTTAATTGCATTGACACGGCTACGAATGTTCCAACTCAATCAAGATTTAGTGATGCTCGGTGTACAAGGCATAACGCTAAAATTTACAAAGTTACGCTCGAAGATGGTACAATTATAAGGGGTACAGACGATCATAAAGTCTATACTACTAACGGTTGGAAGACCATAGGGGAGCTAACTAGTGATGACAGAATCGTTAGAATACAGAACAGTAAGCGTTGATGGATATAAATTTGTAAAAGACTCAAGAACTGGGTATTACCTGTGTAGCCGTATCATTAATGGTAGTCGTCCAAGATTGCACAATTATGTCTGACAGAAATACAACGGGCCAGTTCCTAAAGGGTTCCATGTTCATCATATCGACGGCAATAAAGACAACAACGACATTAATAACCTTATTGCTATTAGTGCTCATGACCACGAAACATATCACTTCTTAAAACGTATCAAAGAACATCCCGAGTGGGTCAAAGAAGTTCGAGAAAAAGGTATTGAAAGCGCAGTGAAATGGCACAAAAGTAAAGATGGGCACAAATGGCACTTAGAACATTATCAAGAAATGAAAGATCGATTTCATGTTGAACATATGGTTAAATGTGCTAAATGCGGCAAAGAATACGTCGCCAAGAATGTTCAAGGAAAATTCTGTTCCGGAAAGTGCAAGTCAGCTTGGCGCAGGGAAAAACATTTAGATGACGTGAAAAGGGAGTGTGATTTTTGTGGTAAAGGATTCATCGCCAACAAGTACAAAAAAACAAAATTTTGTTCGAGGTCATGTGCAAGGAAAGCATATTGGCTCGACAAAAGTAATGAAAATTGAATTTGACGGGTATGAAGACGTTTACAACATAGAAGTAAAAAACCACCATAACTTTGCGGTTAATGGTGGTTTTATTGTGCATAATTGTATGGATAGCATGAGGTATGCATTACTAAATCAGCACACTAAAAGCCAGGCTAAGATTTACAAGAATAAGTATATTTAGGAGCACACTATGGAAGCAAAAGTTTTAGGAGATAAACATTTTGTGACAAAGCAAGGTGTTTATTTGTTTAATGGTGATCAAATTGATGTGCCAGATTTAAGGCCATTCTACATTGAACAAGATAATCGGGTTAATCATTACGAATCCAATTATGATATCTATGCTGGACAACACGCGATCCTAAGGAAAGCTGTTGACCCTGATAGCTGGCGGCCAGATAACCGGCTAGTAAGTAACTGGGGGGCGTACGTCGTTGACACATATTCCGGTTATTTCATGGGGCGGAAGCCAACTATTTCGTTAGATGAAACCACAACTAATGATCGTCTTCAAGATTGGCTCAATGAATCAAGCCTGCTTGATATCTTAACTGAATGTTCTAAGCAGATTAGCATCTATGGGCGTTCGTATTTATTGGGATTTCAGGATGAAGAATCTAGAACTAATACCATCAGTGTTGAGCCAACAAACGGTTTTTTGGTTTACTCGACATCAGTTAAGAATAAGCCTATCGGATTTGTTAGGTACAACGTCTATAACAACAAACGGATTGGTGAACTTTACACAGACAGTGAAGTTATTGAATTTGAGGATGATCGCATTACGGATCGCCACAATCATTTGTTTGGTGAGGTGCCTGCTGTCGAACTATATGCTAACGTTGAACGTCTATCATTAATTGATAAGGTGAAATCTTTAGTAGAAACCTATGACGAGGCCTTGAGTCAAAAGGTTAATCAGAATGAGTATTTTGATAACGCCTTGCTTAAAATACTTGGGATTCCGTTTGAACACGATGAGACTGGACAGCCAATCATTGATCTTAAAAACCGGGTCCTGGTTGCTGAAGATCCTGATAGTAAGGATGGTGTGATTGACTTTGTATCTAAACCCGATAACGATGGAACACAGGAGAATCTGTTGAATCGTATCAAGGATGATATTTTCCAAACGGCAATGGTAGCTAATCTAAATGATAAGGTCTTTAGTGGGAACACCAGCGGGGTTGCCATTAAGTATAAGTTATTGCCGATGCAGAATCAGGCTCTTAATGAGGAACGCAAATTTACAATTGCATTGAGAAAATTCTTATCAACGCTTCTATCACTAGGACAGATTATTGGAACTGCCGACAAAGACTCATTGATGCGTGATTTGACCTTTAAGTTTTATCGTAATGTTCCAGAAGATCTAGCTAATGAGGCTGATACCGCACAAAAACTAGATGGAATTGTTTCTCAAGAAACTCAACTCTCCACTTTATCATTCGTTGATGATCCTAAAACGGAAATGCAGCGGATGAAGGATGAAGGAATTGACAAAGCTTTGACAGCTGTAAAGACATCGGCAAGTGCAACAGATCTAATTACTAATCAAAGTGGTGGATTGAATGGTCAAGAAGATAAACCAGCAAACTAGTTCTTATTGGGAGCAACGCAGGGCTAAGGAAGAAGAATGGATTAAAGAAAATCTATCTAATGACGAGGCTTTTAACCGGCAACTTCAGGTATATTATGATCAAGCAATAAATAATATCGATGAGATGATTAAAGCTAATACTGATCTAATTACCGATAAGGCGACTGGTAAGGTGACCGAAGCCGACGTTAGATCTTATGAAACGAAGGCAAAATCGATTGTCCTAGAAGCTCAAAAGCGCCTCAAAGCCGGTCAAAAGGTACAATATGGTGATTATGATAAGCAAATCAATAATCATTTAAAGATTTACAATGCCACCATGCGGATTAATCGGCTGGAGTGGATAAAATCAAATATTGGTCTCGAAATGGTTCAACTAGGGTTGAATGTTGATGCTGATCTTCGTGACAAATTGTCAGCTGACTACCAGAAAGAAATCAAACGTCAATCTGGGATCATGGGCGAGAGCGTAGGTAAACTATCTTCTTCATCAATTACTGCTCAGATTATACTTGCTCAAACTAAAGGAGCTACTTTTAGTCAACGTTTATGGGTCGATCAAGATGTGCTGAAATCCAAACTAGATCAGGTAATTGCTAATGGAATTATACAAGGGCAGTCTAATCAACGGGTAGCTCGGAATTTGCGTGATCAGTTAAAGTCAACGGTCGATAACCAGCGCTATGTTACCGAACGTCTTGCACGCACTGAATCTTCCAGAGTTCAAGCTCAAGCCGAAATTCTAAGCATGAAGGGAAATGGTTTTAAGTACTGTATCTGGATTGATGAACCAAGGGCGTGTGCCGAATGTAAACAAATTGCAAATAAGGACAATGGATGGGGCAAGGGAGTTTATCTTGTTGACGATGTACCGTTCTTACCAGCTCACCCTAATTGCCGCTGCGTACTGTCTGCTTACTGGGTTGAGAGGCTGTCTCTGGAGAATCTGGCGCAATAAATAGGCGGAGCGAACACATCAAGAATTTTGCTCCGCTGATTTAAGCGACTATCGGAAGGTAGCCGCTTTTATTATGCCATTTTGACTTGTTTGCTGGCGTTAAAGAACAAGCTCGGTTTGTCTGTTTACTCGGTCGAGACGATAAACTGAACCGTGGAAATCAAAGTCTACCGGACTATAAACGAGGTAATTTTATGGCTGAAGAAAGCAACGCAACTGTTACTACCGAGGTTTCTCAATCATCGACTGAGACAGATCATCAAGAATCCAGTAATGAACATCCTGAAGAATCGAGGCAAGATCAAAGTCAAGACAACAAGGGTGAAAAATTACTTACTCAAGAGGAAGTGAACAAGATTGTCGCTAAAACTAGAGCTCAAGAGCGCGAACGCTCAAAGGCACAGATTGACGAAGCTAAGAAGCTGGCAAAAATGAGTGCTGATGAAAAGCGACAATTTGAATTAGAGAAGTCACAAGCTCATGAGAAGGAACTTGAAAGTCAGATTGCTCGTTATGAGATGCGTGATACAGCACGTTCAATCCTTAATGATAAGGGTCTCTCTAATGTGTCAGACGATGAATTAGCATTAATTGTGACTGATAACGCGGAATCAACACAAGAGAATGCAAACGTCCTTCTTAAACTCGTTGAAAGAGTGAAGGAAGAGACACGGAATGAACTAACTAAGGGTACAACACCTCATAATCTTGGAGGAAGTAAGAAAGAGCTTACTAAAGCTGAGTTCGACAAGTTAACTTATGCCGAAAAGGTTAATTTGAAGGTGAAGGACCCTGATTTATATGCTAAGTTGGCAAAATATTAGGAGGTAAAATAAATGGCAACAACAGATTCAACAAAAGTTTTAGATCCTCAGGTTTTAGGGGACATGGTGTCAGCTAGTCTGACTGCGGGGATGAAGTTCCGCCCTTTAGTACAAGATGACACAACATTGGTTGACCGGGCAGGTTCAACAGTAGAGTTCCCTGCATTCAACTACATTGGTGATGCAGTAGACCTTGACGAAAATACGGCGATTGACCCTAATGCATTGAGTTACGGCACTAAGCAAGCCACGGTTAAAGAAATTGGTCAAGGGGTATCAATCACTAACAATGCACTTGCCATTGGTTATGGAGACCCTGTTGGCGAAGCTGGAAAACAACTACAAACGGCAATCGATAATAAGATTGATAATGACATTCATTCTGTCTTAGCAAATGCAGTGTTATCCGCTAGTGTTCCGGTTTCAGTGGAAGGGTTGCAAACGGCCCTAGATTCGTTTAACTACGAAGGTGACGTTAATTCACTTGTTTTGGTGGCTTCTCCACAAGCCGCTGGAAAGCTCCGGATTGAAGCTGGTAAGGATTTTGTTTCCGCATCTCAACTGGGCGACAATATCGTCAGTGGTGCCTATGGGGAAATCTTAGGTGTAACAATCATCCGTTCACGCAAACTTAACCACAATGAAGCTTACCTTGTTGACACGAGTGTTGATGATGGCAAGCCTGCTATTAAGCTTATGCGGAAAAAAGATGCGACTATTGAAACTGAATACAAGCCTGGCGAACGGAAGACTAACATCTATGCAACAGCATTAGTGGCCCCATACCTTTACAATGACCAAAAGGTTGTTAAGGTTACGTTTGATGGCTTGGATGCAACTGGTGCTACTACTGGTGCTCCAAAGAACCAAGCTGTTGCAACCGAACCTACTAATGTGGAGGGATCAAAGCGGATTGGTCGACAAAAGAAGACAACATCAGGCTCTCTTTCTGCCACATCAGGTCATTAGGCAAGAGGTGACTTATGACTAATTTAACAAATTTAAAAATCATGCTGGGAATGGATGAGGATGATACCGCTCAGGATAAGTTATTGACGTTGATTAGTCAGAACACTGAATTACAATTGCGGCTTAAGCTAGGAATTGGGCCTAATGGAGTTATTCCAGATCAATTCGGTTTCATTGTCCTGGAAGTTGCTGTTAAGCGGTTCAATCGGCTTAAAAACGAGGGAATGTCCTCATATACGCAAGAAGGTGAATCAATTTCCTTTAATTCCAATGATTTTGATGATTACCAAGGCTACATTGATGATTACAAAAATAGTATTGGGAAAGGCGTACTGAAGACGATTGATCCGTTTGTGGCGAGGTGAAGCGAATGCGATTTGATCAACGTATAATTTTCTATTCATCCTCTGATCGCAAATACAATCCTAAGACTCATCAATACGAAGGTGGATCTTCGATTGTTGCTAAGATCTATGGGAATGTCACTGACGTTGGAACTAATCGAAGTGTACAAGTGCTCGGAAATCTAAACGCTAAGGCTAAGACAATAAGGTTGGTCAGTGAGCCACCATTGGCTTGGTCTTATTTAATGATTGAGGGGTCTGACATACACTATCGATTAACCACCGATCGTAAGCCTTTAAAGGGCTACACACTGATTGTAGGTGAGGATAATGGCAACACTAAGTTATGAAATGACTGGAATTAAAGAATTGCAAGCGAGAATTAGTCAACGACCCGCTTTAATGGCAACAAGAGTACAGACAATTGTCGCTAAAAATGGGGCACAATTGCAGACTACTACTAAACGTAATATGCGTAATGCATATACTAAAGGGAACTGGACTGGAAAGACTGCTGGTAGTACGAAACTGACCTTGAGCCGAGCTGGAATGACCGCGACGGTAGCACCCGGAACGGACTATTTCCCTTACCTTGAATACGGGACCCGTTTTATGCCTGCCAATCCAACATTAAAACCAGCATTTGCAATTCAATCGATTAAGTTTGCTAATGATTTGAAAAAATTAATGCAATAAGGGGGATGAAATGTCACCTGAACAGGTAATTTATGATTATGTTTATACGGTTTGTGAAGGGTTAGGATATAAAACCTATGACCATTTACCAATGGAGAATGAAAATGCTCCTTATCCCTTCGTGCTAGTGGGTGAGATCAATTCTAATGACGACAGTTGGAAAACGGTGGTCGGAAGCTTAATCACACTCACAGTTCATGTATGGGGCGATGAAGAACAACGTTTTGTGGTCAGCGACATGGTGGATTCCATTGTTAATGGATTACGAAAGTGTCATAACTCTGAAGGTTATAGTTTCATCAACCGTATTAATCAAACACAGAAACAATTTATCCAGGATACTAGCGTACCTAATACAGTGTTGAATCACGGAATTTTAACGCTAGTATTCTCGTTACTATGAAAGGAGTAAATATGTCAGAAATCGAAGCATTGCAAGGAATTGATACCTTGCTGTTTGCTCGGAAGCTTAGCGAAGCATCAAAGACAGATGGGATGTTAATCCCTTATCAAACATCTTTGAAGCTTTCACCTAAGCGTAAGAGCGATACAACCAAGACTAAATCTGGAACGGTTGCTGTCTCAGGAGGTCTTGAAACGGAACTTGAAGCAGAATTTATTGCTAACTGGGCGAAGATCGCAGACCAATTGGACGATTCCATCTTCAACAATGAAGTAATGGAATTTTGGATTGTCTTTCGGAAGCGGGTTAACGCCGACAATAAGTTTTATGCATATTATATGCGTGGGTATGTTACGGAAAACCCGCTGGAAGGTAAGGCTGATGATGCAGCAACTCGTAATCCTACCATTACGGTAATTGACACACCACAACGTGGGTGGACCTCGTTACCAAATGACATAGGGGCTCAGATTGCTTACGTCTTCCGTGGCGTTGGTAAGATCGAAGGAGCTGCCAAGAATGATGGGACTGATGGAAATGGAAAGGCCTGGAATAAAGATACTGATCCGGGCACTGGTTCAGAACCAGCTAGTGCAGCTTCAAGCGTGACTTCGCCAGCTAGTTCCTCGCCAGATGCACATTAATAAGTAATTTAAGTCGCCTATGAAATAAACAATTGCCTTACGCGGCGGCTGTTAGAAGTAAGGAGAAAACAATGATTATCAAAATTAATAATGAAGAACATGAATTAAATTTTGGTGTACGTTTCGTTCGCGACCTTGATGAACGCGCAGGCGTTTTAATGGGAACGAACGGACAACAACAAAACTTTGGTATGGCCTTAACAAAAGTCCTACCAGGTTTGAAAACCTATGATGCAGCAGTATTAGCGGACGTGATTTATTGTGCGTTGCACGCTGACAAGAAGCGGCCATCAATCGATGAAATTTATGATTACATCGATAATCCAGATACTGATATTGCTAAGCTTTTCAAAGAAACTCAAACCGAAATCAAGAAATCAAACGCCGTTAAACTAGCAGCAAAAAACCTCAAGGCCTAGATAGCCGGTCGAGTTTAACAAGTGAGCAAACTTATCATGAGATTTTGTTAAATTCGCTGGCTTATCTGGGCTTTTCATCTGTCACCGAAGTTGATCAGATGACATTTGCTGAATACGCTCTTCGGATGGAAGCTTGGCAAATTCGAGAGCTATATCAGAAAAAGAAACTGGCGATATCCGCTTACTATAACCAAGCTATTCAGGCTACTACTGGCGGAAAGAATCCTAAACCGCTATATCATAATCTTGATGAATTTTTCAAAGGTGTTGGAATAACGGCCAATGAACAAGCAATTTACAAAACCTATGGTGATGAATATATGCTTCGCAAACCTACAACCGATACCGAAAAGGCCAATGAAGTCTTTAGGCAACGGATGCAGCAATTCGAAGAGTTGAAACGCCGTGGCCTGATTGATATGGAAGCTTGGAAAAAACAATAAGAAAGGAGGAAGAACATGGCAGAAGAAATGAGCGTTCAGGCGGTATTGTCGGCAGTAGATGCCAACTTCACGGCAACAATGGAGAAGGCCGTTAATGAATTAGCAGAAGTTCAAGCAGGGTCAAACAATATGGGAAACTCAGTTGTAAGATCAGGAGCGTTGATTGGCGCTGGAATGGCGGTTGCTAATGCGGCCATTGGAACAGTCAAGAAAGCTCTGTCCGAAGTGATTAGCACGCTTGAAGAGAATCAAACAGCTTGGGCTACATTTAGTGGCAATATGAGTTATCTTGGAAAATCTAGAGGGCAAATTGAGGCGATCCAGAAAGATCTACAAAGCTACGCTCAGCAGACGATCTACTCATCTGCTGACATGGCTAGTGCTTACAGCCAGTTTGCCGTTTTAGGTGTTAATAACGTTGAAAAATTAGTTAAAGGAATGGCCGGACTGGCGGCGTCTGCTGATAACCCTAAACAAGCCATGCAGTCGTTATCGCAACAAATGATTCAAGCTGCCGCTAAACCAAAACTACAATGGCAAGATTTACAAATCATGCTTGCAGAAGCTCCCACTGGTATTTCAAAAGCAGCGGCTGCTATGGGCAAATCAACCAGTCAATTAATTAATGACGTGCAAAACGGGAAAGTAGAAACTTCAGATTTTATTGAAGCGATCGAAAAGGCTGGTAACACCGAATCGGCTCAAAAGCTGGCCACTAGTTACAAATCGATTGGTCAGGCAATGGATGGATTGATTGAATCGATAACTAACCAATTGACTCCACTTTATAATTCACTTACACAGATCGTTAGTGGGCCTATTCAATCGTTAATTAACCTGATTGATGGAAATGGGACAGGATCTAAGATTTTTAAGATAATGGCAGCTGGAGCGGCTGCCTTTGCAGTAGCATTAACCACCATCAGCGTGGCTACATTAGTTGCCGCTGGAGCACAACGAATTTACAATGCCGCCTTGGCTGCCAATCCGATGATTATGACTATTGCAATTATTGCGGCAGTAGTGTCAGCATTAGCGGTGTTCTTTACTCAGACAACTATCGGTAAAAAAATTTGGAAAGGATTTACGGATTGGTTTGGTCAAGTTTGGCGTTCACTTTCATCAATCATTACGCCAATTTTTACTGAAATTAAAAATAATATAGCAAACGCTGTACCGATCATCCAAGCGGCTTGGCAAGGCTTCATGACCTGGTTCCAAGGAATTTGGCAAACAGTAGGCCCAGTTGTTTCTGCAGTATGGAACGGAATTACAACCGCAGTCAGCACTGTTATTACAACAATCCAGACAGCATGGCAAGGATTTGTTACGTGGTTCCAAGGCATTTGGAACTCAATTAGCCCGGTAGTTGTACCAGTAATTCAAGCAATCGTTGGGATCATTGCCACTATGTTTACATCGTTACAGGGCTTATGGACGATGTTACAGCCAGCTTTCAGCTCAATTGGTACTGCATTAAGCACGTTAGCTCCGCTATTTTCTGCACTATGGGGATACATTCAACAATTATGGACACTTATTCAGCCAATTGTTCAGTATCTCATTAGTACATTAGGCCCTGCGTTGGCGGTTGTTATTGTTGGTGCAATTATGGCAGTCATCACGTCGCTAACTAGTTTATCGATAATCGTTTCAACAATTGTTGGAGTAATCCAGGCAACTGTAGCTACGACTGTCGCTACATTTTCAATTGCATTTACCATTATTAGTGGTGTTATTCAAACATTTGCAGTGATTTTTCAAACAGTTGGTCAAATAATCGTAGCCGTATTTACTGGTAATTGGAGCGCAATTCCAGGAATCGTTAAAGGCGGTTGGAACAAAGTAAGCAGAATTTTCAGCAACACAGTCGGATCATTAAATAAAATCGTAGCAAACTGGGGCAACTCGCTGATACAAGCCGGTAAGTCAATCATGGACGGTTTCTTAAACGGTCTCAAAGCCGGCTGGAACGCGGTCACCAAATTTATCGGTGGAATTAAGGACTGGATTGTTAAACATAAAGGGCCAATTAGCGATGATGCGGTTGCACTGATTCCAGCTGGGCAGGCTTTCATGCAAGGTTTAAATGCCGGATTGCTATCAGGGTTTACCGATGTTCAAGATAACGTTATGCAGATGTCAGGATGGATTAACGATGCTATTAATCAATCCATCGACACTATCAACGGCTTTAAGTCTGCTGATAATATGTCGGTGAACAATGATTTGAACAGGACGATCACTAGCCAGTCAATTACTGATGTCCGTGCCGATAACCGATATGGGAATCTTGAGGCGCTGGTTCAAACGGCGGTAAACAAGTTAGATAATATCGATCAAACACCAGTCGTTACTGTGGACACTCTTAATACGATGAATCAATATCAAAATGGAGTGAATGCTAAGAATTACAGTATGATCAAAGGACGGTGGTGAAATTGTGATTAAAGTTTTTTCAAATAGAACTGATAAGCCGAAACAATACGGCTTTGTTTCGATCGATGAAGCACCAGATAAAAACACCGTGGGCTATCATCCGGTCGAGATTGCAGTTAGTGACAATGCAACTGATTGGGTTAGTATTTATGACCATCCCGATCTTGAAGGAGTACATGTTGTTGACACACCAGCAATTTCTGCATCATCGCAGTCAAATACTAGTCAAAAGTTAGGAATTAATGACGGGAAATCACTAGTTTCAAGTTCTTTTGATCAACGTGAAATCAAGATGACACTTAGATTTGATAGTCGAGATGGATCAGATAGTCGATTGGCTTATGATGCACTTCAGCGTTTCCTGGTAACTCGTGAACCTTATTGGATCTGTTTTGCGGACTTTCCGGAACGGATGTACTACGTCAAGGTTACTGGTGTTGATAATACGACCTTTAACGACTGGGGATTTTTAGTTGAGTATACATTAACTGATCAGCTCGGTTTAAGTCGGTCAATTGGTACTACTGGTGATCAAAATAATTATCTCTTAGGCTTTGGAAACAACGAGTTATTAACAGCTCCGCCCCAATATAGCTTTAGAGGACCAGCGTTTACCTTATATAATCCTTCAGATATTGTAATTGATCCTGAACGGCGCGGGCATCCATTTAAGATGATTCTGGAAGGGTCGGCAAGTGGTGATATGACCATTAGGAACGCTACAACTGCTACCTCAATCGCTCGTAAAGGTGCCTGGTCTGGTAAATGGGTGTTAGATGGTGTTAATCCATTCCTAAATGATAAAAATGACGGGATTAATACTGACCATGGAATTATCACTCTACAGATTGGAGATAATAAATTTGAGGTTTCCGGCTTTGACGGGGAGCTTAAGTTTGATTATCCAGTGTGGTGGTTATCATGAGTAAGAATTATAACGTTCGATCGTTTGTAACGATTACCAATACGGAGCAGACAGAATCGGAATTAGTTAATTTTGCTGATCTGCATGATACATTCAATTTCGATTTTGAGTTGTCAGGTAAGAAGGAAATATCATTCACACTGACCTATTGCTCAGGCTTTGAGCGTGTCTTTAACATGGCTAAAGTGAAGGCTTTTGTTAATTATGACAATGAATCCTATATCATTGAACAAGTTGAACCGGTGATTAATGAAAATGGCTTGCTGCAAAACAAAATTAAGGCAAGCCATCAGGTGTTTGATAATCTTAAAAATCTGCGTTATGACAGCGATCCTGAAGCGACATCAGGTACGAACACAAATAATGATGTATCGGAGTCAACTTCGAATGGGATAACAACAAAGCGAACCGGTGAAAAGAAAACTTATGATCTTAAGGATCAGTTGGAGGTTTTTTTCACCGGGGTCGATCGAAACTCCCTTAATTATGAATTGCATGGTGAGTTCGGTAAAAAGTCGTGCCCGTTAAGTGATGGAACTGTCTTAGAGTGGCTTAATTCTAACTTGTCTACTTATGGTGGTGTTTACTTGGTACAAGGGCACACGCTACATATTTATACGTATGAAGCATTAAAGCATGTCATCGATCTTGATTTTAGATATTTATATAACGTAAGCAAGTCAACGATCCAATCAGATGTTAATAATCTAGTTAATGTCCGAAAAGTATATGCTGGAAAGATGGAGGACACATATTCCTCAGACGGCAGCACACCAGGGGTGACGACAAGTCAAAATGGCGACTGGAGCGACGCAGTTAAAAATGCTGCTACCCTGATGAACGTTTCAATCGACAGTAATGGCGTTAGCTTAGTTCTAGCTCAAATTAAATTAGAATCTGGTGGCAATGAAAAAGCGATTGGTGGCAACGATGGCTTATCTGATGGTAATGCAAAGGGACTCCTACAGTTCAAACAAGCAACATTTAACAAATACGCGGTGGATGGGCACAAAGACATTATGAATGGCTTTGACCAGCTATTGGCCTTCTTCAACATTCCAAATGTCTTAGCTCAAATTAATGGGCACACTGGCTGGTCACCAACTGGCGAAAGAAGATCCAAAACCATTATTAAGCAGCCTAGCAGAGCACAAGAAGTAATTGATTATGCTAAACAAAACGTTGGTCTTCCCTATGCGTGGGGCGGACCACGAGGGGTTGACCAGGTTGTATCAACTGACTGTAGCGGTCTCATAAGCAATGTCTATAAGCACTTCGGGATCACAATTGGAACAGTTACGTATTCACAGTGCCACGATGGAAATCGGATTGATCGTTCACAGGTTCAAACGGGTGACCTTGGATTCTATGATCCAGGCCCTCACCATGTTGTCATGGCACTTAACAATCAACAAGCGATTCAACAGCCAGAACCTGGCGAAGTATGCAACGTCTTCAACATTGATTCTTATGCGCCGTCTTATTGGATTCGGAACGATCAGATGGCGGCTTTAGTTGGTGGTGTTAGTGGTGATACAGGGTCAACTAGCTCCAGCTCACGGACTTACTATTCTATTAAGTTTGAATACCGTGATGAGGACAGCATCAAACAATATCATGTACATGTTGGCGAACCTTTGAAATTAGATGCAATCTATGATGAAAAGGAAGCCCGTGAAGAAGCTGCTAGACAGACTCAAAGTCAACCAGTTGTCTCACTTGACCTTGAGGTTGATAGTTCTAAACTACAAAGCATTATCCAAGATAGATTGGATAAGACAGACGAACTGGTATCAATCAAGCTTGGTGATCAAGTCCACGCGATTATACCGGAACAGAATATCAATACTGATGTAATGATCACGAAGATTTCTGGTAATGATGTCTGGTTTAACCCCAATGCTAGTCTGAAATATACATTTAACAATAACAACAACGCCTTGAAGGACGTTAATGCAGCTTTATTTCAAGATATTCACGAAATTAGGCATAATGTTAATGATGTAAGTAATTGGTTAGGAAACAATATGACCTTAACTTCAACAAACCGATCATGGCTAGAACAATATCGTAAATCAACGGAAACCAAGTAGGAGGTGATTACAATCAATAACCAATTGGATGACGCAATTAGCATTAACGACTTGGTAACGGCGGTTAGAGCGATTGGTGACCAATCCTTAATAGCAAATGATGCAGTTAAACAGATGATTTCTGATCTAAATTATAAGGTGGTGCAACCGACCATTGTGTCAGCTAATGAGACGGCGAAACAGGCGGATGCATTAGTTGAGAAATCGAAAGCCTATGATGAGGCCATCAAGGCCCAAGATGAAGCTCTAACAGAAGCTAAGCAAGGCGCTAACGATGCGATGATCAGAGCTAAGAGCGCGTGGGACGTGGCGACGAGCGCTACGAATGCTGCTAGCAGTGCTCAATCTGATGCTAAACAGGCCACTAGTAGTGTGGCAGCCTTGTTAACTAGCGTGGACACCCTAAAAGGTACCGTCACGGGCTTACAAGCCGAGAGCACCATGCAAGCCAGCGAGATCCGAAACAAGGTTACCCGGTCCGACGTAACCGGCATGCTAACCGGCTATGCGACGCAAGAGTACACGCAATCAATCGCTACACAGAAAGCTGACGAATGGAATTTGAACTTAATCAAATTAAAAAATGATACTCAAACCAGCGTAACTAATCTATCAGCAACGGTGGACGGCATTAAGGGAACGGTCGCTACTAAGGCAGATCAATTGACTGTTACGGAACTAAGCAACCTGATTCAGACCAAAGTATCGTCGGGCGACTTTACCAGTGCAACGACGCAGCTTAAAAATGAGATTAATCAGCGCGTGCAAGTTGGCGACGTGATCAGTCAGATCAATCAAGAGGCCGGCGGAAATACGTTGATTCAGGTAAGCAATGGGAAGAAATCGCTAATCCTTGATGCGGGAAACACGATTATTACTGGCAAAGCATGGATACCTGGCGCGGCCATTAGTGATTTGTCGGCGGATAAGATCACTTCCGGAACCATTGCCACGGGTGCTTTAAAAGTGAACCTAAATCAGGGTTTGATTGATTTCCGAACGGGTAATGGGTCAGGAACCTACTTTACTAAGGATCAAGTGGTGTTTAGTAAAAATAATGTAGAACCAGGCTTTATTGGGATTGCTGGTTCACCGATTAGTAATACCACGACCAACGAATTATCCATTAACTATCATGGTAAGAATAAAGGTGGCTTTGCGGTTCGCGACATTGATAATCTGGATCGGCAGGGCAAATTAATTGTCTCTAATGAAGACAATCGGTGGGAAGTGCATACGAACAATGCCACCTATTCCAAATTAGTCGTTGGTAATAAAGATCCCTATTTCGAGTATCATTATGGGACCGGTCTACAGACCGATGTGATTAATGGCTTGTATCTTGATCTCTCGGGACCCAGCTTAAAATATAAGACGGTATCGCAAGTGACGGGAACGGGAATCAACATTCATGATGCCTTGATTGACATTCATGGGGATAATACGATCTCAGCCGTCGGATGCCAGCTGCGGGTGCAAGGTTGGTCATGGGTGGCCGGTTATGTAGAAGCAATGGGACATTCACTGCATTCAGCCCTCTCATTAAAGACCAACATTGAGCCCTTAGATACGGCAAGGTCGTTAGCACTAATTAATCAAACTGATTTGACAAGTTTTACTTTCAAGTCAGAAATAGCCACGGGAAGTAATTTCCGCCATTTTGGGCCAATTATTGATGATGTCAATCAAGTAGCCCAATATAATACCCCGCCCGAATTTATCGCAGCTACTTATGGAGACGCCCCGGCGCGGGACGATGACAATATTATCGGGGCCTTGATGGGGGCGGTCCAAGAATTGACGAAACGATTAGAGAAAGTTGAGGCAAAAGCTTAATGGAATTTAACTTAGAGGAATTGACAAAAGCGTTTGCGGAAAAGCTGGGTAGCTTACAAGCAGAAAATACGGTCTTGCAAGTGCAAGTTAACAAACTTACGCAAGCTAACCAAGATCTGCAAACGCAACTAGATAGCTTAAAGAACGACAACGAAGAATCAACAGAAAAGGCAGGTAAATAATCATGGCATATCAAATTCGACCAACTCAAATTACATACGCACTTGATGAAAAGGGGCAAACGGAATACGTTGAAGTAGCACTCCTTGGAACAGAACCAACCACGAACGGCTACGCATCTACTCGTGTGCGGATCATGCAAGCGGACTTATCTGGAGCACAAACTTTTGACAATCTTAATCGTGTCGTGATCGTTAATTTAGCGCTCAAGCTTAGCCGGAACTACTTCACAAATGACGCTTTAACCGCATCATCAACGGCTAACACGGCAGATAACGCAAGCGCTGCTGATACCACTAATACCGCTAGCTTGACATCAACGACAGATAGTGTCGCTCTATAGCAAGGAGGTAGCTTATGGCTACTAAACTTATTGTGCTTGGGGATTCTATCCTGTGGGGCGTTACGGGGTGGGGAGCTAGCCACCCTAGAGCGAATCCGACGATCCCCGATGCCATTGGAACAACGCTGGGCTGGACGGTTGATAACCAAGCTATTGGTGGTACACGTTGGGCGGACGTTGATAACAAGGACAACTTCCTTGAACAAATCGTCAAGTTCAACTTTAAGAACTACGATGTGGCCCTTTTGGGCTATGGGATCAACGATTTCGACGACTTCCCGCACTCAAGTCCTAAGCAGATTACATCCGCTATGTCGACTGGAATCGCTAAGATGAGATCAGATAATCCAACAATTCGGATTTATATCGAACTACCAACACCTAGTTTTGCTAAAGGATCCGATGATGGTGCTGTTAACGAAGCAGGTTATAGTCAACGCCAAATCTATGACACGATCAAAGATGAGGCGACGACACTCAAATTGCCATCGTATGATTGGCGAGACAATCCACTGATCACATATAGCAATCGAGAACAAACTTTAGGCGATGGTCAGATCCACCCAGTAAACGCTATCCAACAACAGATGGCGGCAAGGCTGGCAAGCTGGATTAAATCGATTGAGCCGAACTACAATGCTACTTACTTAACGGCTAAGCAGTCGGCAACATCGACTGAGAGCTCGTCAACTGGTGTCACGGTAGATCACGCCAATACGCCATCGATTGACTGGTCAACGCTGGATAACAGCGGATCAAGCCAATCATCAACAACGACGACAGCCACGCCAAAGTTTGACAAGATTAGCTTAGAGACAATCAATGCAACGTCTGAGCTTAATTCAAAGTTAAACAGCAACATCAACAAGCTCATCAACGCTATTTGTCAGATTGCGGGGGTCAATGCCACTGAAGTTGGTTGGACAGCTAAATCATTTACCTTACTAAACCGTGCGTTTCGGAATTATCTGATCGACACGGTTTTATTATTGCGTCAAACCACCATCGATCTACTCGGCTCAACCGAAATTGACGATGGTAACGGCAATCTA
The DNA here is from genome assembly GCF_000247775.1 of Limosilactobacillus gastricus PS3. Lineage (GTDB taxonomy): Bacteria > Bacillota > Bacilli > Lactobacillales > Lactobacillaceae > Limosilactobacillus > Limosilactobacillus gastricus_A. The sequence goes on along the minus strand of NZ_AICN01000031.1, from coordinate 5,198 downwards.
GTGAGTGTGGAGGCAATGACGCCACCAACCAGCTTAATCATTGGTGATGTGATTACCAGCCTTAATGCTGGATTTAAAAACGCTCAAACAGCACTTAATCTTATGATTGACAATCTCAATCAGTCTTACTAATGAAAGGAGTTATTTATGACAGAAAAATACGCAGGCCACCACTACACGCCGATTGACACCACTTTACCGAGTGATGATACCACGGCAATCCAAGAATTAAGTGGCCGTCAAGGCGATAACATGCGGACAGCCTACTTGCAACTCATGCAGACGTCGGGCGGTGTGCAATCATCCTGGAACTTATCCGGCTACACGATCAAGCTATCTGGCAAGGATAGTGCAGGGGTGGTCAAAACGACCACTACGGCTAGTGTGGTTAATGCTACGAAGGGGTTGGTAAATCTCTCCATCCCGAGTGCTTTTTATCAAGCGGCGGGCGACTATCAACGGGCTTTCTTGCAAATCTTAAAGGACAGTCAAGTAGTCTCAACGGTTAATGTGGGCATTAGTGTCTACGAAAACGGGCTGGCTATCACGACCAGTCAATCCGAACTCTACTTAGATAGTGTGGCACAAGCGGAACAATCAGCCTTAGCTTTGTATGATCCATTGACCACACAAACCAAGGCATTACAAACAGCACAAGATGCCATGACAACTGAATTGAAGGCTATGCAAAACACCATTGAATCGACTGGTGTGGCTAAGGTTGGGTCAAATCAAACTTTTAGCGGAACACAAACCTTTAACAACGCCACCGTTACTGGGACGTTGACCGCTAACGCACTCGCTGGTAACGCTTTGGCAGCAATTCAAGCAATGGTTGGTGGATTGGTTAGCGACAGTGGAGTAACCGCCAAAGGGTTAACTATGATTAATGCTCAAAATAAATCATTGCGGATGCGCCAAGTCAAGATTGGGACAGTTAACATGCTGTTTCTAACTGGGTCATTAACGTGTAACAACGCTCTGCCAAAATGGGGTGGATTCCAAGATTTTGTAAAAATCGGACCACTTGAGGGGCAGCCTAACGTCATGATGCTTAACCCACTGCAAGTAGCGGATGCAAACTCGACGCTATGGCTAAGCCTCAACGGCGCGACGCTGCAAGTACAAGAAGTTGGTGATCAAAGCAATCCTGCTAACTGGTACTGGAACTTAATGCAAATCTTTATCTGGTAGGAGGTGGTTGAATGGCTGATACATCAATTTTGGGTGACGATGTTGTCTTAACTCTTAATTTGCAAGATGACGGGACTATCCAAATTAAACAATCAGATTTAGCAAAACTCTTGCCAACGGTTGATGCCTCAACTGGCGATTGGCTCGTTAGTGGTGTTGATAGTGGAGTTAGAGCTAGAGCTGACACAGTAGCGATTAGTTCGTCGACTTTCAACTGGGTCATCAACGGATCAGACACTGGAGTCACTGCTCTTGGGGCTCAAGGAACCAAGGGCAATAATGGTGATGCCGGGGTTAGCTTTGCGATTAATTCGGTGACGATTGGTGACAGTGCATCCGTCACTAACTCCGGAACAACCAGTGACGTCAAACTCGATATCGTTTTGCCAAAGGCGACGGATGGTAAGAACGGTATAACGCCTAGCTTTAAGATCGGCACAGTGACGACAGGTGATAGTGCCAGCGTAACGGATAGTGTCGATGGGACAACACACACGCTTAGCTTCGTGATTCCAAGGCAAGATCTAAGCGCATACACTGCCACGGACGCTCTAACCAAGCTCTTGACTGACAAGGTGGATAAATCAACGCTGACTAGTTACTACACAGCTAGCCAAATGGACACCAAACTGTCTAACAAGGCAGACTTATCAATGGTAGCTAATATTGTTGATAAGGACACGGTGGCAACGCTAAGTGACAAGGTCAGCAAACTCCAAGATCAGGTTAACAGTCAAGCTCAAACGATTGTCAAGCTACAAGACCAGGCCAATACGCTAAGCGCTAAGCTAGCGACACCAACGACACAGGAAAGTAGGTGATTAAACTTGCCACCACATCAATTAATGGGACTCGGCTGGGATGAGATCGCTTCAATCATTACGATCGGAGTATCAATGCTTGGCGGGCTCCTGTATGTCATACGGTTAGCCTTGCGACCAACCAATCAGTCGTTGAATCAGCTTACTGAAACCATTAAGCAGGAGCGGAGTATCAACGACCAACAAGACAAAATACTTGACAATCACGAAACACGGATTATCAGGCTAGAAGATTTTAGGAATTATCACGAAAAAAAGAAGGACGACTAAAAATGAACACACAGACGATTGCACAATGGATTGTGGCGGTCGCTATCGCTATCTTAACGGCTAGCACGCCTTATCTATCAAACTTACTTAAAAACAACACAGCAGCTAAAACAGACGCCAATTACGTAGCTTATCTAGCTCAATACGCTAAGGAGGCCGTTGTCATGATGGAAAAGATCGCTAGTGATGGCTACGTGCCAGAAAGTGCACAACTTCAAGGAGCGGTCACTTACGTTAAGGAGGCCTTGGTTAAGCTGGGCTTTACGGCTACTACTACAAAGGAACTAACTAACGCCGTGGAAGCAGCATACGCACAACTCAAGGCGGATGGTGCTTTAGACTCCTACCCAGCCGTGACGAAAGAAGAATCTGAATCAAAGCAAGCTAGCCAGTTAGATAGTCAAAGCGCCAGCTTATCGGCTAGTGTAGCTGAATCACAACTTGCTCAGGCTAGTCAAACAGCTAGTGAATCCGTTGCCGCATACAACAGTCTCAGCGAAAAAGGGGAAGTAAAATAGATGATTAAAAATAAAGTCAAATGGGGAGCGGTCGCATTAGCGTCCGCTTTTATTTTGGGCACCGCACCAGTAATCGCCAATGGATCATCCAAGACGGATGATGCCGGATCTAAAGTGACGTACAAGGTTGATGGTAAGACGATCAAAGACCAATGGCTCTACAAGTGGGGTAATAACTACTACTTCAATGCTGACGGTTACCGCCTGACTAACAAAACCGCCAAGATTGATGGTACCGTCTACCACTTCAACGATGATGGAGTCATGGTCAAGGACGGCTTTAGTGATGATGGTAACTACTACTACGACGCTACCGGTGAGCAAGTAACCGACTACTTCTACACCAACTGGGGCCACACGTACTACTATGGTGCGGATGGCAAGCGGTACACTGATCAATTTTATAGTAACTGGGGTAACACCTATTACTTTGGAAGCGATGGGGCTCTGTACCAAGATCAGTTCTACTCTAACTGGGGTAACACATATTACTTCAAACCGGACGGTGCGTTAGCTCGAGATTACGTGTACAGCAACTGGGGCCATAGCTACTACTTTGACAAAGATGGAGTTTTAGCCAAGAATCAAGACGTAACCATCAATGGAGCTACCTATCACGCAGATGTGGATGGGGTCTTGCAAGGGGGAATTCAAACCGGCGATTATGGCGTGGATGTTTCCAGTTTTCAGGGAACTGATTTGAGTGGCTATGCGGCCAACGGGGCCAAGTATGCGATTGTTAAGGTTACTGAAGGAACCGGCTATATAAACTACAATGCCTCTGGTCAAATTGCCAGCGCTCAAGCGAATAACTTGTACACGATGGCTTACCACTTTGCGACCTTTAGTAACGACAGCTATGCCGCCGTTAATCAAGCTAACTTTGCCGTCCAACAAGCCCAAGCCGCCGGCTTACCAGCTGGCAGTTACCTCTGTCTCGATTGGGAATCTGGTGATGGCAACTACATCTATGGCAACACAGAAGCTAACACACAAGCAATCCTGGCATTTATGCGGACGGTTCAAGCAGCCGGATACAAGACGATGCTTTATTCTGGGGCAAGTGCTTTCCGGAATAATGTCAATATTTCTGAAGTTTTGGCTGAGTTTCCTAACTCTCTTTGGGTCGCTAGCTATCCAACCACCAGTGCTCAATGGCAAGCAGATATGAACTACTTCCCAAGCATGAATGGGGTAGCCATCTGGCAATTTGCCGATAACTGGGCTGGATTCGGTGTTGACGGTAACATCGCCGTAACCAATGTTAATTAGCTTATGGATTGGTCAAAGTTAATCAATCTGATTGTTGATATTGCAATCGGGCTAATATTAATCTGGATAGTAACTCATTAATTTAATACCGCTTAGTTGATACTATAAAAGCCCTACTAACTGGCAAGAATGCTGGTAGGTAGGGCTTTTTTTGTTGTGGAAAGATTTAAATTAATTAGCCAAAAATTATTGAATATACACGGTTAACAGTGTATTATAATAAGTAAAAGGAGGATAGTTATGAAAAAGCGCAAAAGAAAAGAGCTTGAAGCAGTTAAACTAAACAAGCAAACATCGATCATCAACCTAGCAACGGCAATTGTTAATTTGATCATGATGATTTGGAACTTGTTAAAACACTAAAATCAAGCTCGAAGAGGTCACTGGCCTCTTCTTTAGTATATCATAAAGGAGATATAAAATTATGAAACTTGCACTCTTTACCCGTAACCTAAGTATAGCAGTATTAATAATTAGTATTATCGCATTAATTTACACGGTGGTGACATCATGGTAACAGAGGCCAGAAAAAAAGCCAATAGGAATTGGGACGAGAAGAATAAGAGCCGGAAAGCCTACCTTAGCTGGCGATCTAGGGCCCGGTCATTTATTACTAAGGCCGCTACTAAGGATGACCTTGAAGAATTGCAACAGCTGATCAAGGTTAGAATTGAACAATTAGATTGATCAAGATATAATGAGATGACAAAAGGAGATGAGGTTATGAGTGAGCTAATTACAATTGCATCAAGATCAATTAGTGACGCTGTTAAAGCTTTTAACTTGCTTGGGTTATCTCAAAAGGAGTTGAATCGTCGCAATGATTATAAGAACGTTGGTGGATTTACCTATTCTGATTGGGAAAAAGTAGGCCATGATATGAACAGAAGTTTAATCTCTTTATCAAAGAAAGATGATATTTCAGTTTCTGATCACGATGTAGATAAAAAATAGGGACTCATATAGGGCCCCTTTTGTTTTGCAAGGCTACCGCATCCAGTAGCAACCTTTTCTTGTGTACAAATTGTGTACATGACTGATAACTCATAATGATTCATAATTACTCATTTACTGATATATCAAGGATTGATAATTCATAATTGCTCATAATTATTCCTAAAAA
>NZ_AICN01000032.1:0-18699 GCF_000247775.1 Limosilactobacillus gastricus PS3 | reverse complement strand
ATCAGTACTTGTTGACAAAGAGCCACATTTCTTCCCACCCTCATTGACTATAGAACATTCTGATTCAACACTTTTGCGAAATCTTGTTGTTAAGTTCTCCGACCAATATTTTTAAAATATAGGTATTAAATCAAAAGGAGAACCTTATGAATAAACGAACAGCAAGCTGGATCTTTATCATTTTAATGTTAGCATCAGTGATTGCATCTTTAGCGCAAACCGCCCTCAATACTGCTTTACCAGCTATCATGAGTAACTTGAAAGTTGATTCCGCAACTGGTCAATGGCTGACGAGTGGTTATACCCTAGTGATGGGGATCATGGTGCCGGCAACGGCTTATTTTATGAAGCGGTTTTCGACGCGACAATTATTTATCGGTGCACTCAGTCTATTTACAATCGGCTCATTAGTGGCCTGGTTAGGATTAAACTTTGAACTTCTGCTTGTTGGCCGAATCTTAGAAGCCATGGGACGGGGATTTTCTTACCCTTAACGCAAATCGCCATCATGACGATCTTTCCGGTGGATCGCCAAGGAGTTATGATGGGAATTTATGGTTTGGCGGCCACCGCAGCGCCAGTCATTGCGCCGACTTTATCGGGAATTTTGATTGATGCTTTTGGTTGGCGCAGCATTTTTGCTATTATCACCGTTTTGAGTGTCATCGTTCTAGTAGTTGGGATCTTTTGTCTGCGTAATTTTGGTGAAAGTCAGGCTACTCATTTTGATACGATTTCGTTCTTGTTAAGTGCAATTGGTTTTAGTGGCTTACTCGTTGGCTTAGGCAACTTTGGTGCTACCGATAGGCTTTGGGTATGGTTGCCAATCATTCTGGGAATTGGCAGTTTGCTAGCCTTTACTTATCGGCAAATTAAAGAAGCTCAACCATTTTTAGATTTAGGGGTCTTTCGATCTCGGCGATTTACTTGGGCGGTGATCATTTCTATGCTTTTATATGCGGCTATGATGGCTGGCTCAACTATTTATCCGATCTATGTGCAAAATGTTTTACACCAATCAGCTGTTGTTTCGGGTTTAGTGATGCTTCCTGGATCGCTTTTAATGGCAATCTTGAATCCCATTACCGGTAAATTTTATGATCGATATGGGATTAAGTGGTTATTAATTATGGGAAGCTGTGCAGTATTGATGTCAGCCTTAGGGTCTGCTTATCTCAATGTTTCTTCTAGTCTGTGGTTAATTTCCATTCTATTTGCAATTCGGTTAGTTGGGGTTGCTTGTATCATGATGCCAGTGGTGACCTGGGCGATGCAAGGAAACAGTGATGAAGAGAAGGCTAGTCAAACCGCGGTATTAACATCATTGCGGACCATTAGTGGTGCTTTTGGAGTAGCGATTTTCACTGCGATCCTAACCTTTGTGACCAAGCAAAATGGTTTACAACAAATTGCCTCTGTTAAAGGAATCGATATTGCTTTTATGGGGATGGCGATCCTAGCTTTACTTCAACTCCTAATTAGTATCGTCGCTATAAAAAGAAGTAACTAATTATTTTTTAGTAGGCCAGAGTGCTTTCATTAATTCAATAATGGGTTTAACGCGGTCTGCCTGCTCATTAACATAGGCTGCAAAGAATTTCATTCGAGCGCGATCATCATCAATTAAAACACTCTTGCGATTATCGGTATTCCGATTGGAAGTCAGTTGAGTGATATTGGAATTAAAGGCCGGGAAGTCACTAAAGGACGTCAATTGTTGAATAGCTTCTTCGGAATTTTGTACTAGCGGATGAAGATTGGGAATCGCGTTCTGGATAATGTCATGCCAGATCCCAATATCGTCAGATAGGATAAAACTCATATCCGCCAGATCATCAAAGGTCACCTTTGGATAGCTAGCTAAAGCATGAAAAGTGCTAATTGAAAGATATAATTGTTCGACACCAATCGGCTCTTCAATAATGTGATCACTATCCAGTGGATCAGTAATAAAAGCTAACTGACTTTCAGCAGATAATAAACTTTCTTTGACGTCAGTGACTGACATGACAGGTTTTAAGACAATGTTTGTTAATTCGTCATTTTGAGTTTGTAAATAATTTAATAATAATAATGGCCCTGGGGCAATCGAGGCAATGGTGATGGCATTTTGTTGACGAGCATAGTTTTGGGTAATGGTAACAAAGTCTTGGTTAGCGGCTAAAGCTTTGCGGGCCAGCTTTGCCGCTAATTCCCCTGTGGAATTTAATTTTAAGCGGTTAACGGTCCGATCAAAGAGGGATACACCTAATTCATCTTCCAATTTTTGCATTCCGCGGGTTACGCTAGGTTGGGTAATTAGGAGCTTTTCCGCGGTTGCGGAGAGAGTTCCGGTTTCTTGAAAGGTAACCAGTTCTTCCAGAAGTTGATAATCAATCATGGTTAACTCCTTAGTATACGTTTTAGTTATAATAACATGCATAAAGAGTAATTTAAAAGCTATTAATATCTAACTAAACTATAGAAAAGAAATGTAAAGGAGTTTTATCATGCAAACAGTTAAATTAAGTAATGGATTGGAAATGCCACAATTAGGATTTGGCGTTTTTCAAATTGAACCAGATAAAACCAAGGATGTAGTTTTAGAGGCGATTAAAGTTGGTTACCGTTCTTTTGATACGGCCACAGCCTATCAAAATGAAGCACAATTAGGGCAGGCAATTCAAGCCAGTGGTATAGATCGGGCTGAATTTTTCATTACTTCTAAATTATGGGTTTCTGACGCAAACTATGAGCGCGCAAAAGCAGGGATTCAGGCCTCTTTAGAACGTTTAGGAACGGATTATATTGACTTATATCTCTTACACCAACCATTTGGTGACGTTTACGGAGCTTGGCGAGCTTTAACCGAAGCTTATGAAGCTGGTCAATTAAAAGCCATTGGGGTCGCTAACTTTGAACCTGATCATTTAAAAAATCTTGAATTAATGAGTAAGGTTAAACCCATGGTAAATCAAATTGAGATTAACCCTTTCTATACGGAAGAATGCGAAGTGAAGTTTAATCAAGCGGAAGGGGTTCAAGTGATGAGCTGGGCACCATTTGCGGAAGGACACAACGGAATATTTACTAATGAAACACTGCAAGCGATTGCGGATGCTCATCATAAAACAGTTGGTCAAGTTATCTTACGCTGGGAATTACAACAGGGGATCATTTTAATTCCTAAGTCGGTACATCAAGAACGGATGCAAGAAAATTTTGCAATTTTTGATTTTGAACTATCGGACGAAGAAATGAAGCAAGTGGCTTCATTAAATACCGGTAAGAGTCAGTTCTTTAGTCATTGGGATCCAGTGGCCATTGAACAAATTTTTGGATCAAGTTTAGCTCAGTTGAAGGAATAAGTAAGATAAAAAGCTGAAAAAAGAGCAATGTGAGTGGGAAGAAATGTCAATTAGTGTTTCTTTCCACTCTCCTTTTGTAACTAAAATTTAACAATATTTTGATATTTTACTTAGATAAGAAAAAAATAAGAATTAATTGGGGTGAATTTCTTTACCTAGGCCGTAAAAGTGCGTAAAATTAATAGCGTTAATATAAATGTAAAGATATCTAGAGAGGGAAGATAGGATGACAACCAAATGGAATCGGTCTAAACAATTTCATATTCCAAAGTCATTGGCGGTGCCATTCTTATTATTCAGTTTCGGATTAGGGCTGACGGCTTATAGTGGTCGTCAAACCGCTTGGGCTGATTGTTCAGGGGAGAATAATCAAGAAACGAAGGTTTCGGATTGTCAGCAGTGTACGATTAGTGGATCAGTCCAATTATCTGAAGATACTAATGACAAACTAGCTAGCGCTAGTTCAAGCGCAAATAGTGCTTCCGTGGTCACCGAAAGTCAACCGACTTCTAAGGCACAAAGTGTTACCAGTCAATCTGAATCGGGATCAGCGATTGTCTCAATGAAGGTTAGTGGAGTTAATTTGGTGCCAAAGGCCACTTCAACATCAGTAAATTCAACCAGTCAATCATCTACTGTAAGCAGTAAGATAGCATCTGCAACAGATTCAAGTAATAGTCAGACCACATTAATGCCACTAGCTGTATCGAGTTCGAGTGATCTTGATGATAGCGAAGATTCATCAGAGACTACTACTTCCAATGACTCCGCAAGTACCTTCAATGAAGATGGTGATGAAACCAGCGCTTCCTTACGATCAATCGAACCAGTCAAGGAATCTGATCAAGGGCACCATGAAGAACATCTAAATTTTACCGACCGAGTGGAACATTTAATTCGGCATGTTGTTAAATGGATTAAAAATGTTATTAAATGGGTTGGTCAAATTTTTAAATAGTTGACTGGTGAATATAAATTTAACAATATATGAATAAATATTTGCAAAATTTAAAAGACGACTGGAATTAACGTCATTTCTCTGTTACGATTATGTTATAGAAAGATATACTTTGGTATATATCTGGCATAATTAAAGGAGTGATGAGATGCAATTATTTGGAACCGTATTAGGGATTGGTCTGGTCGGTTACATTTTATTAGTTGCGCAACAAGTTCGCCGGATTCGGAAAACCGGTAATACGACCGTTGGAAAAGGTCGGGTTATCATTAACTGGCTATTATTGGGAATGATCGTTTTAGGTTTGGGTGGTATGGCAGTGACCCCGTTTGTGGGGACTAATTCACATTCCACCGCTACTAGTCATTCTAAGCAAGCGGCAGTAAAATCTAGTCATGCTAGTTCTTCTGCAAAGAGTAAGCATCGTTCTGAGAAAAAGAAGAGTTCATCTTCAACTAGTTCCAGTTCGGCAAGTTCCAGTTCGATTAATGATGGTCAAACGTCAGGCACGATTACAAACACTGCTTCTACGGCTGGGACAACTCAGACTAGTCGAGCCACAACGACGACTAACAACACGAATACGAATAATACCAATACAACGAACACTAATACAACCACCAACACGACGACAACGGTTATTCCGGGGGCGACGCATTCGTCTACTTATACCTACACAACTTCAACAACGCGGACGATTACGGTTACGCCAACAACTACTAATCCATAAGTTAATCGCATCCAGACAAATCAACCACCTTTAACTAATCAGGTTAAGGGTGGTTTTGTTATAATAGGCATAATTTACTAAATGGAGAGTTTTGATATGGTGGTAATGCAAGATTACATAGAACAGGCTGAAAAATCATTTATGCAAGCGCCACTAAATGAAGTGGATGCAATGGTTTTTGCTCAGTTGGCATATTATGATTTCGATCAACTGGATAAGCCAACCACCTTTAGTCAATTTACTGATCCCCAGCTTCAGGAATTGTTGACCAGTAAAAGCCACCAAGGAACCCAATTATTACAAGCTGTAGCCAATAGTCGTCGTTTTAATCCCATCAAGTGGTGTAATCCGAAGATTATTATGGATCGCGCCCAAGAAATCCAGTTTGGGGCGGTTATTTTTCAGTTACCCACTGGAAGGGCCGTGATTGCCTATCGCGGGACGCCGGCGATAACCATTGGGTGGAAAGAAGATCTTAACATGACCTATCGCCAAGTGGTGCCAGCGCAAAGGTTAGCACAAACCTATTTTAAAGCTTGGATGCGAAAACACTATTGGCAGTCGGTGTATTTGGTGGGACATTCGAAGGGCGGTAATTTGGCGACTTATGTGACCCTAAATGCTAGTACCAGTCAGCAAAAGAAGATAGTGGCGACCTATAACTTCGATGGCCCGGGTTTCTTAAATCAAGAAGAACGTTATCAAAGTAAGTTAACAGCCTTGCAAACTAAAATACCATAAATATGTTCCGCAACAGGCCTTAATCGGTCTCTTATTAGATGATCGATTTGACTATCAAGTGGTTGCTAGTAAAGGAATTGGTCCTGCTCAACATTTTGTAACCAAGTGGGAGATTCAAGACGATCATTTAGTGAAAGTTGATGACTTACAGACGGTTTCACGTTGGTCCAAAGATGTGATTGATGATTGGTTAAATCAATTAAGTAGTGAGGAATTACAGGCTTTCTTAAGTTACGGCTATCAAGTCGCTAATCAAGCAAATTTAACTTATTTTAGAGAATTGTATGCTTTGGATAAAATTCTTTCAGTAGCAAAAAGCACCCGAGAACTCTCCCCGAGTGCCTTTGATATGGCGAAAAATATTCTACGAAAATTGTTACAGAGTATGATCAATCAACGATTTAAAAAATAAGAGCTAATCAATTTGATGAAATTAAACTTTGTTTTCGAAAGAAAGGGAAAGGGGATCGTTATGGCAAAAATATTACTTGCCGAAGATGATAGGGATATATGCTTGTTGCTAAAGAGTAAACTAGCAGGATTGTATGATATAAGCACTGTCAGTAACGGTCAACAAGCTCTAGCATATATTGAAGAGAATTCAGTTGATATGCTAATTAGTGATGTCATGATGCCGATTATGGATGGCTTTACCTTGGTTAAGACACTGAGACAAGATGGGTATGATTTTCCGATTATCATGTTAACAGCTAAGGAAACTATTCGGGATAAAACGATTGGCTTTACTAGTGGGGTTGATGATTATATTACTAAACCCGTCAATTTGGATGAATTAGTGTTGCGGATTGCAGCGCTGATGAGGCGGGCAAAAATCCAAAGTTCCCGGGTGATTAAAATCGGTGAGACGAGTATCAACGAAGCAACCTTGTTAGTCCAAAAGGAAAAGATTACCGTGGAGTTAGCCAATAAAGAATTTGCCCTGTTATTTAAGTTGTTGTCTTATCCCAATCAGGTTTTTACTACTAGTCAGCTTTTTGATGAGATTTGGGGATTGGACTCTGATAGTAATGAAGATACGGTCAAAACTCATATTAGTCGACTGAGGAAAAAGTTATCTGATTTTAAGGATGACTTTGAAATCCAAACGGTCAGGGGCTTAGGATATCGGGGGATCCTACATCATGAAAAGAAATAAACCTTTCACTAGATGGACAATTGTTGGAGTAGTGATAACTAGTGTGCTCATGATCATGGGGATGCAGTTAGCAATGGTTTTGTTAACGAGCGAAATTCCAACATGGACGAACCGTCAGTTACTTGCCCTGATGATGATTGTGCCGGTCTTTATAATTTTGTGGATCTTTTTAACTTTTATCTTTACAAAATTAACCAGAATTATACGGCAACTTTCAAGGCAGATGAATAGAGTTGCCTCCGGAGATTTTTCAGTTCGCTTGGATTTAAAGCAGTCGGGTCCCCTTAGAGAAACCTATCGTGATTTTAATAAGATGGCGCAAGAATTAGAAGGCGTCAGTAAGTTACGTGATGATTTTATTAGTGAATTTTCGCATGAGTTTCGGACCCCAATTACTTCCATCAATGGTTTTGCTGAAATGTTGAAGGATGAAAATCTCAATGAGGAGGAAAAAAGGTTATATGTGGATGTTATCGTAGCGGAATCGAATCGGTTAACTAATCTTTCGAAAAATATATTACTATTAACTTCTCTTGAGAAACAAACGATTGTTACTGATGTTCAAATCTATTCCTTGGATGAACAGTTGCGGCAGTCAGTGATCGCCTTTTTACCCCAAATAGAAGCAAAAAAGATTGAACTTGAAGTGGACTTGGTTAAGACCAAGTTGACTAGCAATCAGGATTTGATTCAGCATATTTGGACCAATCTTTTAAATAATTGCCTCAAGTTTACTCCAGAAAACGGAAAGATCACGGTGAAAAATCAGGTCTTAACAGGGAAAAACAGAGTTGTGATTACGAACTCTGGTCCTAATCTGAGTCAGGAAGATCAGGAGAAATTATTTAATAAATTTTACCATGCAAAAGATAGTTCTGATGGTCTAGGACTGGGTCTTGCCATTGTCAAACGAGTTTTAGATCTGGTGGGAGGAAAGATTACGGTGAATAACCTTCCTAAAACAGGAGTTGAATTTATAGTAGAATTAAATACCTAAAAGCAGCTTGGAAAAAGCATTAAGGCTGAAAAGGAACGTAAATTGGTTCCTTTTCAGCCTTTTTTTAAAAGTTTACGTTGAGTTTACCTAGTCCTCATATACTAAGGCCATCGCTTAAGAGATAGGAGGAAATATAGATGGCAGTGCTTAAAGTAGAACATCTAACCAAGGATTTTGGTCACGGGCGAGGTATCTTTGATGTTAATTTTGAAATTAATAAAGGCGAGGTATTAGGATTCTTAGGACCTAATGGAGCCGGGAAATCGACAACGATCCGCCATCTCATGGGTTTTACTAAACCGGGGCAAGGCAAAGTCGAGATTAATGGCTTTGATTGTACTAATAAACCTCAAGAGGTTATGAAATATGTGGGATATTTACCTGGTGAGGTGGCTTTACCAGATGATATGACGGGAGCCCAGTTTATTAAAATGATGAAAGCAATGCGTCATATAAAAGACGATCGCTACTTGAATCATTTGATTGAATTGTTTGATCTTGATTACCGAGGATCAATGAAAAAAATGAGTCTAGGTGAAAAACGAAAATTAGCAGTGGTGGTTGCCTTTATGGCTGACCCAGCAATTCTCATATTAGATGAACCCACTTCGGGCCTAGATCCAGTAATGCAGGAAAAATTTATTGAATTTATGGTGGAAGAAAAAAGACGGGGTAAAACCATTTTACTTTCCAGTCATATCTTTTCAGAAGTTGAGGCCACTTGCGATCGTATAAATATTATTAAAGAAGGCAGCATTGTTGCCGAAGTTGACTCTGCAGATTTGAAAAATGAAAAACAAAAAAATTTCCAATTAGGCTTTACTAATCCAAGTAATTTAGCTCAAGCAATGAGCGTTTTTGATAATAAAAAGATTGTTCAGCCGTTAGTTTTGGAGGTAACTGTAGCAAAGGAAAGGATTAGTGATTTTTTCAAACAGTTAGCAGATTTAAAGGTTGTCGCTATCAATGAAAGACGGTTTAACTTAGAAAAGTATTTCTTAGACTTTTACCGGTCAGATAAGGTATTCGAGGAGATCTAAAATGGCAAAAAATATGATTGTAATTGATAATTTAACCAAGGATTACGGAAGTGGTCGCGGTGTTTTTAATATGGACCTCCAAATTAAACAAGGCGAGGTTTTTGGACTCGTTGGCGTCAATGGGGCGGGGAAAACGACGACTTTTCGGATGTTAATGGGTTTTATTAAGGCAAATAACGGCAATGCCCAAATTGACGGTTTAGATATTTGGAAAAATGCATCTACCATCAAAAATTATGTGGGCTATGTACCAGGCGAAATCGCCTTTCCTGATACTAGGTCCGGGCAGACCTTTTTAAAGCTCCAGCTTGATTTATTACACCAGAAGGCACACGAAAATCAAAAGGTAAACGATCTAATTCAGAAGTTAAAAATAGACACAACGGCTGATATAAAGCGGATGAGTAAAGGAATGAAGCAAAAAGTGGCCTTGGTCTGTGCCTTTATGACAGATGCAAAGGTTTTACTCTTAGATGAACCAACGACGGGACTGGATCCGGTGATGCGGGATGTTTTTATTGATTTAGTTAAAGATGCTAAATCCCAGCAAAAGACAATTTTGATGTCGAGCCACATGTTCAATGAGTTGGAACCAACTTGTGATCGGATTGCTTTTTTGAAAAAGGGAAAAATTTTTGATTTGCTTGATCAAAAAAAGATGGACAATCTGCGATTGCATCAAGAATTTAAGATAGAGCTTGAAGACGAAAAAAGTTATCAACGTCTTTTAAAATCCAATTTCAAAGTTAGTGGCTATGATACCAATAAAAAAATTGTAAAACTCACCATTCATGAAAAAGAAGATCGGAACTTAATCCAAGAACTAGGGATGGTTAATGTTAAAGAAGTTTCCATTAAAGATGGGATTAGATGATTATTTTGCAGAAGAACTTGTCACAGCTTAAATTAGAGGGAGAGAAATATTATGAGCATTCCATTATTAAAGCAATCAATTAAGGCAAATTTTGCCACTTGGGCCATTGTTACACTAATTTTAAATATTTTGCTAGGGCAACTTTTATCCATGGATATGGCCGCCTTAGTCAACCAAATGTATTACAATATGTTAATGCCGTCAGTTATTTCGATCTATATTATTATTACGGGTAACAAACTTTTGGCAAATCAAGTTGACCGAGGATCGATGGCTTATATCTTATCAGCACCGATTAGAAGGACCACCGTTGTGACAACTCAAGCTATTTACTTTATTGGATCATTAGCAGCTACATTCTTGACGACCACAGGAACTTTTATGATGGTTAATAATATGGCTGATACCGGATTTGCTAATGATGTTATTGTATATTTAAACTTGGGTGCCTTTATGGTTTCTTTAGCTTTAGCCGGGATTATGTTTGCCGCTTCTGGTATTTTTAATTTATCTAAAAATGTGATGGGAACGGGTGGCCTACTGGTACTTGCCTTTCTAATCATTGCTATTGTAGGATCTTTTGCTGATTTTGGGGTACCAGATTTGAAACCAATGCAACATTTTACAATTTTATCTTTATTTGATATCAAGAATATCTTAGCTGGGGGTAGCGATTGGATTCCTAAAATGGCGGTTCTTGGTGGAATTGGTTTAGGGACAATCACGTTAGGTGGCCTATCCTTCGTGAAAAAAGACTTGCCTCTATAAGATGATATAAAAAATTCATATAAGTAAAGGGATAAGCTGAAAATCCGATTGGAAATTTAGCTTATCCCTTTTTGTGACAACACAAGCTACTAGCTAAAGATTAAATTGCGGCTTTTTTGACAACGCCCTCATGAATCATTGGGACAAAACAGGCCCCGATTAAGAGGGCAATTCCAGCAATTAAAATCATCATCGGTTGTTGATGACCCACAAGGGGGAAAATGAAGAAGGAACAAAGTGAAGCTAGAATTTGCGGGACACAAATTCCCACATTAAATAGACCAAGGTAGGCCCCTTCATTTTCGCCACTAATAGATGACGTTAAGAGAGTAAAGGGCGCGGTATTGATACTCAAATTCCCGATTCCAAACATAATCATAGCGATAATTGTGGCTGTTTTGGTGGTCACAAAGGCTAAGGCCGCCATGCCGATTCCGCCAATAATTAAGCCAAAAGTATACCAACCCTTTCGTGAACCAGGCTTAGTCTTAGCAATGAAAAGTCCCCAAATAATTGCCGCAATACTTGAAATAGCTGTTAAGACCCCATACCAGTTCCCGGCAGCCTGATATCCAGCGGAAGTAACGTTAGTTGTGTGCCAAACATTCTTGGCTAAAGTTCCGGTCGTATAGGTCCAGCCATACATAATCGCAAACCAGGAGAACAATTGAACCAGATTGATTTCCCAAAATGAGCGAGGGGCTTGTCGAATTAGTTTCCATAGACTGACCTTTTGTTGGACAATCTGGGGATCGATCTGATGATATTTTGCATAGGTGGCCGGATCGTATTCTTTGACATTAAAAACCGTCCAAAGACCAGTTACCAGCAAAACCACTGCGGCACAGATATAGGCCCAAATAACCGTATTCGGGACAACCCCTTTTTTAGCGGTGTTTGACATCCCAAAGGCGGTAAAGATAAATGGTAAGAGGGTTGCTAAAATGGCTCCCGTGTTGGAAAAAATTTGTTGCCAGGACCAAGCAAAATTCTTTTGTTTATTGTTCACCATATCCCCAACAATCATTCGTGATGGTTGCATACAAATATTGGAGAATAAGTCCATGAAACAAACGGCGACACAAGCGTAGATCATGGCGGTTAAGGAACCATAACCAAAGCCAAAGGACCCAGAAAAGGGGAGCATTAATAGGACTAAGGCGGCAATGGGAGTTCCAAACAGTAGGTAGATCATCCGCCGACCAAAGCGATGGTGCCAAGTATGATCAGACATCTTTCCTAAAATGGGTTGAACGATCATTCCCATAAGTGGTGGAAAGATAAAGAAAAAACCGAGATTATTCGGGTCAGTCCCGATCGTTTGACAAATTCGACTCATTTGCGAACTTTGGAGCGAAAAGGCCATATTAATGCCTAAAAAGGCAAAAGTGATGGCATATAAGGTCCGTTGTGGTAGGTCCGGTAATCCCGTATCGAGTGCTTGGCGGGGTGACGTAGTTTTCTTTGTATCCATAGAGATCACTTCCCATCAATAAATTTGTTGATACACTTTAGCTTCATAAGGTCGTAAGGTAATTAATTGATCATCATCATAGTTACTGATTAAACGAGTGGCTGCTTTCGGAATCGAGAAGTCTCGTTGTAAAGTTTGCTTGGTAAAATTAGCAATTATCCATAATCTTTGCTGGCCATCATCGCGAGTGTAGGCATAAACATCGGGATCCTCAAGGTTTCCAGCGACTAGAGCATACTGACCATTAGTGATTACCGGTAACTCATGCCGTAATTTGATCAAGCGTTGGTAATAGTAGAAAATGGAATTCGGATCAGCTAAGGCTTGTTGAACATTTAATTGTGAGTGATTAGGGTTAACTGGTAACCAAGGTTGTCCAGTGGTAAAGCCTGCATGAGTTGTATCATCCCATTGCATTGGCGTTCGCGCATTATCGCGCGAGTGGAAAGCTAAATATTTTAGCATCGTTTCTCCGTCTAGTAAGTGAGCTTGATCAACTAATTGATGATAAGCGTTGATAGATTCCAAATCGTTATAATCGCTTAAATCATGGAAAGGATAATTGGTCATGCCGATTTCTTCACCTTCATAAATGTAAGGAGTTCCTTGTTGAAAGTGGAGAATAGTGGCAAGCATTTTAGCTGATTTTTCCCGGTAAGTTTCCGTTGAGTCGTCTCCAAAGCGTGATACTGCCCGAGGTTGATCATGATTATTCCAATATAAAGAATTCCAAGCTTGCCCAGCGAGTTCAGTTTGCCATTTCGATAGATTTTCCCTTAACAAGGATAATTTGACTTTTTGATCATACCATTTTCCTAATTGGGGATTGGGATTGCCGTCTAAACTCATATGTTCAAATTGAAAGACCATATTAAGCTCACGATCATTTAAATTTGCGTATTTTCGCGCTTCTTTGGTCGTAACGCCCGGAGTTTCACCAACGGTAACCATTTGATGGTGATCCATCACGGCTTGATGCATTTCTTGTAAAAATTCGTGAACCCGCGGTCCGTTAGCTACCATCGTCTCTGGATTACCATATTGGCTATTATCGCTCTTAGGGGCATCGGGTAAGCCGGCTGGTTTTGAGATTAAACTGATGACATCCATTCGAAAACCATCAACTCCCAGTTCAGCCCACCAATTCATCATTTGATAAACTTCCTGCCGAACTAGGGGATTTTCCCAGTTTAAATCCGGTTGTTCAGGGGCAAATAGGTGTAGGTATGATTGTTTAGTTTGCGGATCATAATGCCAGGCCGAGCCGGAGAAATATGAGCCCCAATTGTTAGGGGCATGTTCAGGATCGGCATCGCGCCAAATATAAAAATCCCGGTAGCGATTGTTGGTTGAACGATTCGATTCAATAAACCAATGATGTTGGTCCGAAGTATGGTTAACAACCAAATCCATCACAATTTTGATTCCTTTTTGATGAGCCAGTTCGACTAACTTCTTAAAATCATCCATGGTGCCAAAAGCAGGGTCAATGGCGTGATAGTCACTGATATCATAGCCATTATCGACTTGCGGGGAAGCATAGATTGGGTTTAGCCAGATAATATCAACCCCTAATTTAGCGAGATAGTCCAAGCGTTGAATAATTCCCGGTAAGTCACCGATTCCATCACCATTACTGTCCTGAAAGCTTTTGGGGTAAATTTGATAGACAACGGAATTACTCCACCAATGTTGATTTTCCATAGTAAACCTCCAAATTAATTGTAAACGTTTACAAGATTCGATAACATTTTAGCATGGATTTGACTGAATGCAATGTATATTTGGAAGCGGTTACTTGCTTTGGAACAAAAAAAACTGCCTAAAGCAGGAGTTGGTTAGATTCTAATCGTACTTTGACGTTCAGTAATTTCAACTGGAATAAATTCAGCAGGTTGATCATTGAGAAGACCAATAACTGATTGTCGACCCATCTGATAAAAGTTTTGGGTAATGCTGGTAATGGTTGGTGTGGTAATCTCACAAAGATAAGTCCCATCGATACTGAGAATGGATAATTGTTGAGGTAAGGTTATCCCCGAAACATTGGCTTGTTGAATCATCCCAACCGCAATCATATCACTAGCAGTAATCACGGCTGTTAGCTGATCATTTAGCAGATCGGCAAAGGAATTTTGACCGGTGGGATAACTATAATTTCCGTAATGGATCCAGCTAGGTTCAATTGGTAGTTGATGCTTGATCATTTCTTGTTCAAAGCCAAATAATCGTTGTTGACCAGTATTGGATCGATCAATTCCTACCAGCCCGATTCGTTCGTGACCGAGTTCAATAAGGTAGCGGGTCGCTATTGTCGCTATTTCAACATTATTGGAACTAGTATAAGGTAAGTCTTTGTAAAGCCGTTTTTTTTCATCATAGATGGAAACCAAGCGGAAAGGGACTCCTGAAGCCTGGAGACGATCTTTGGCTTTTTGATCAATCATAGTTGAAATCATCAAAATACCCGCTAGCGGTCGTTCCAGTGCCACATCCAGGGCATTATGAAATTGCGGTAAATTTTTATCACCTGCATAGAGGATAAAAATTTGATATCCCATTTTCATTGCGGCATCGTAAATTCCCTTAATTACGTCAGTCCAAAAGTTTGTCAAAGTATTATTTAAAATCACTGCAATCCGATTACTGGATTTAGAAACTAATTCAGCAGCGGCTACATTTTTTACGTAACCAAGTTTCTTAGCGGCAGCCAAAACTTTTTGGGCGGCTTGTTGACTATAGGTGCCTTTTTTATCCGACAAAACTCGTGATACAGTGGCGGTGGATACACCTGCTAAATTGGCGACGTCTTTGATAGTAGCAGTCATGGTCTACGCTCCTTGATCTGTTTGAGCTTATTATAAAATCTTTTTGTCAAATGGTAAAATTTCTGATAATTTCCACTTCATTATTGTAAACGTTTACAATTAATGCTAGGATGACAGGGAAAAGTTTTGATAGAAAGGAACCAATCAACATGACAAATACATTAATGGGATATGATCAGAACGGACAAGTGATTAGTTTTCATTATGCGGATCACCATGATGACCAGCTTATGGTAATTACTTCAGCAATTATCCGGGTATTTTCCGATCGTGGTGATCAAGATTATTCGTATGCTGTTGAAGGTGATAAAAGTCAACCGACTCGTTTTTCAGTCGAATCACATGATACCCAAGTGAGCGTGATAACCAAAGATTTGATCATTGAGGTTTCTGATGATCATCATTTTGATGTTTTTAATGGAGAACATGAACCTTTGATTTTAGATTATCGTGGAGCTCGACAACCTTTAGAAAATGATATGGATGCTGAACATCTAGCTACGGTAGGGGCTGAAGGTCATGTTATTAACGAATTATTACCAACGAATGAACATTACTGGGAGGTAGTAAAACAACTTGATACCTCTACCAGTTTTTATGGCTTAGGTGATAAGACCGGATTTTTGAATAAGCGGGGTTATCAATTTGAAAATTGGAATAGTGATATTCCAGATGTTCATACGGAGGCGACCCCAGCCCTGTATAAATCGATTCCGATACTGTATGGAATCAGTGATGGACGGCCATTTGGGTTGTTTTTTGATAATCCGTTTCGGAGCAGTTTTGATTTGGGAAAAGAAAGCAATGAATATTACTATTACACTACGACTGGTGGAAATGTAAATTATTACATTTTAGGGGGAAAAGACCTGAAAGAAGTCGTGGCGAATTATACGTACTTGACCGGTAAGACGCCGCTCCCTCAAAAATGGACCTTAGGTTATCAGCAATCACGCTGGGGTTATAGCACTGGTGCCAAACGGGTCGAAGATATCGCTAAAAAGTTTGATGATTTAAAGTTGCCCCTTGATGTGATCCATTTGGATATTGATTATATGAGGGGATACCGTGATTTTACGTGGGATCAAGATAAATACCCTGATTTGTCAGGTTTTTTATCACGTATGCAAAAACGGCAGATTCGCTTAATGCCAATAATCGATGCCGGGGTCAAACAAGATCCAGATTATGACCTTTATCAGGTTGGGGAGGCTAAGCATTATTTTGTTACTAATAGGCATGGCGAAACTTATGTAAATCGGGTCTGGCCGGGGGACGCTGTTTTTCCTGATTTTGGGCAAACGGCGGTTCAAAAATGGTGGGCCCAAAATATTAAGTTTTTAACAGATCACAATGCATGTGGAGTTTGGAATGATATGAACGAGCCGGCTTCTTTTAATGGCCCGTTACCAAATGACCTCATCTTTACGGACCATGATCAACCAAGTACCCATGCGAAGATGCATAATGTCTATGGTCATAATATGTCAAAAGCAACCTATCAGGGACTGAAGGAACTGACCGGAAAGCGTCCCTTTGTGATTACCCGAGCCGCTTATGCAGGGACGCAAAAGTATTCAACGGTATGGACGGGTGACAACCAAAGTTTGTGGGCCCATTTACAAATGATGGTACCTCAATTAAGCAATTTGGGGCTAAGTGGTTTTGCTTTTTGTGGGACTGATGTGGGGGGCTTTCAAGCTGATACCACGGCTGAACTACTAATTCGTTGGCTAGAAGCCTCTTTATTTGTGCCACTTTTACGAAATCATGCCCAAATGGGGACTCGTTATCAAGAACCTTGGGTCTTTGGGCAACCAGTGCTTAATCTCTACCGAAAATATCTACAATTGCGCTATCGGCTAATACCATTCTTATATGATCAGTTAAGGGATAGTAGTCAGTCAGGATTACCGGTGGTTCGACCATTAGTTTTGAATTACCCTGATGATCCGCACGTTGCCAATTTGAACGATGAATACATGGTCGGCGATAATGTTCTGGTTGCTCCGGTCGTTACTCAGGGGAGTCAACAAAGAATCGTGTATCTCCCACGTGGCTATTGGCATGATTTCTGGTCAGGACAAGTTTATCAGGGGCAGACTAGTCAGATTATTGATGCGCCTCTCGATCATTTACCAATCTTTGTTCGAGACAATCAACTCTTACCATTAACCCAACCAGCTTTACGCGTTTCGCAATTGTCAGACCAAACGATTACTTTTAAACTTTTTGGTCAAAAAGGGCAATATCAGCATTATCAGGATAATGGAGAAGATTTTCAGTATCTGCAGGGTGCATACAATGAATACTTAGTAAAGGTAAATGATGATCATGAAATAACAGTAACTTTGAACCATCATGGATACACTCCCGTTTATCAAACGATTAAAGTTGAAACGGCGTGGGGAAGTTTCGAGTTCAAATATAATCGCGAATCAAATTGTTATCAATAATAAAAAGGCCAAGCAGACGATCAGGTCATGCTTGGTCTTTAGTTAATATATGCTAGTTTTCTGCTTCGAGTTGTTTCATCCCATTATCAGTAATTTCTTTAAGAACAGCTGCTGAATGAGCCATCGATTTAGCTTCTTCATCAAATAATGGTAATTCGAAGACTTCACAAATCCCAGTCCGGTTAATAACGGCCGTCGTACCAATGTAAATATCATTCAAGCCATATTCACCGTTCATTGGGGCACTAACGGGAAGGATTTCATCATCATCACGTAAGATTGCCCGCGTGATACGTGCCAAGGAAGTGGCAACCCCATAGTAAGTGGCACCCTTCCGGTTGATGATTTCGTATGCCTTATGACGAACTTCATCTTCAATCTTCTTCAATTGATCCATTGGCACATTGTTAAATTCAGCTAATGAAAGCAATGGCACTCCACCAATGGTAGCGTTATTGAATGAAGCAAATTCAGTATCACCATGTTCACCTAACATGTAAGCAATCACATTGCTTGGGTGGACATCAAAGACTTTGGAAAGAGCGACTTGAAGACGAGCTGAATCGAGTGAAGTTCCAGAACCGATTACACGCTTTTCTGGTAAACCAGAGAACTTTTGGGTAGCGTAAGTTAAAATATCAACTGGGTTGGCAGCCACTAAGAAAATCCCATCAAAACCAGATGCCATAACTTGGTCCA
Organism: Limosilactobacillus gastricus PS3; assembly: GCF_000247775.1. Taxonomy (GTDB): domain Bacteria; phylum Bacillota; class Bacilli; order Lactobacillales; family Lactobacillaceae; genus Limosilactobacillus; species Limosilactobacillus gastricus_A. The sequence continues at coordinate 631 of NZ_AICN01000032.1, read as the reverse complement.
CAATGTCCTTAGTGATTTTAAGGTTACGACTAACCAATTCAAGACGGGATTCGCCTGGCTTTTGAGCGGCACCGGCCGTTAAAACGACAATGTCAGCATCCTTACAAGTGTCGTATCCAGCAGCGTAGATCTTCTTGTTGTGAGTGTATGCCGTGGCATCTTCAAGGTCAAGTACATCCCCAACGGCTTTTTCGTGGGTGTGGTTAATAATTGCAAATTCTTCCGCGATCCCTTGTTGTACCATAGCGAAAGCGTAAGCCGAACCAACTGCTCCGTCTCCGACTAAGACAACCTTTTGGCGTGAAATTGACATAAGAAATTAATCCTCCAATAAATATGTGATTTGTTGTTCGAATTAATTATACCATTCACGAATGGAAATATGAAAGTGTTAAGAGACCGGCAATTAAAATTAGTCCGGGAATAAGTAAAACTTTCACAAAAGTTGCGATTAAAGCAATGATAATCAATAACCAAAGCAGCCGAAATGAGAATTTTAAGAGTTTCCAGAAAATCCAGAGAACTGCTAAAGCAATTAAAAAGGTCATTCAAATTCCTCCATTTATTTTGGTATAAATATTTTAGCATTTGAGATATGAATTATGGTTTAAGTTATTCTTAAATTCGTATA
>NZ_AICN01000033.1:0-13124 GCF_000247775.1 Limosilactobacillus gastricus PS3 | reverse complement strand
CTTTATGCTTTTTCCTCAGATTTTCTTTTATATAAACAAGAAATAAATCATTGGAACCAACAAGGACGGTAGCATGTCAACCGTTTTAAATTCGCGAATCTTTAGTAAGGACAAGCCACCAGCCATCACCAGAAAGCCACCGACAACCGACATTTCAACAACTAATGAATTGGAAAAGTAAGAAGCCGACAAATACTTGGTGACAAAGTAAATAAAGCTAAACCAAATGAAGATAATCGGGCTTTCTAGAATCATCCCCAGACCAAAGCTAGTCCCAAAAATAATTCCACAAACTAGAGTTAACATGGCGTTAGTATAGAGCATAGTTTGATTTCCATTGGTGGCAGCAGTGACCGGTCCTAAAATGGCCAATGCCCCAATACCATCTAAAAAGGAAGCCGTTGCCACCCCTTCACCCAGATGAGATTGGAAGTGGCGATCAATCCAGCCCGTGGCCCGATCATTCAAATTAAAGAAGGTGCCTAAAGGAATCCCAATAGCCAGACTAAAAATAAATAAGAGGGGATAGTGACTCTTATTCATATTATTAACAACGGTTTGAATACCTACACCCAGGGCTAAGAGGCCTAACGATTGCCAAAGGGCATCAATATATTTATCACTTAAGCGACGTTTAAAAAGCCAGCCGATCAGGGTCCCAACAATAATGGCGATCACATTCGCCCAAATTCCGATCATAATTGTACCTCCATATCACAAATTTCAATGTTAGCATAGAAAAAAGGCTTGATCAAACAGATCAAGCCGCTAGGGTTAAAAATTCATTTTGTAGTCAAAATGTTGATTGGTTCCCGAAAGATGGTCGGCATGTCGTTGCATTACTAAGCGATTTTTGCCAACTAGTAGCCACCATAACGGACTAGCAAAGATGAGCACTAAAATGGTGATGGTAATCAAACTAGCTGAACTAACGGTCGCTGTAGAAACAATTCCGTGGCTGATCACAAAGCTAGGAAAATCAACTAGAAAATGGAACAAAATTGTTAACCATAGTTGACCAGTATATAAATAGACGCAAGCAAATAATAGGCCGAGTCCAAAAGCAAAGGCAACCTGCAAGAGGGTGGTCCCGATAGGTTGGAGCCGCAAGTTAATCAAGTGCATGCCGCCAAAAATTAGGGAAGAAATCAAGAGTGACCAAGCAATCCGGCCCCGATGATTTTTGAGGGCGCCAAGCAAAACCCCGATTAAACCAAAGCGAAAAATAACTTCCTCACTGATTCCGGCTCGTAAAGCAGTTAATAAGAATAATTTATTAATACCGAGCTCATGAAAATTGAAAGTCATCAATTTATGTAAGACTTCCTGATAATCAGGTGTTACTGAAATTAGGCTAATATAGATTAGAGGAATCAAGATCAAAAGCAAAACGATCCACCAGCGCGTTCCTTCTTGGTAGCGTGGGGCGATGCCGGGCCATGAAAGGTGCCAAGTTCGCATAGCAACGACAACTAATAAGAAGAGGGCTAGCGAGAAGATAAAACCACTTTCGATCATCCATTGGTAAATCATTGGGCCTGCATAGCGTGGGGGAAAGACAAAGCGGGGCATAAATAAGATGATGTAAAACCAATATAATAAGAAGATTATCCGACTAATTGGATTAGTGAAATGTTTAGCGACCGTTCCAGCAAAAGGAATGAACATAATAATGTAGATAATAAAGGATAAAGAAATTACTCCCCGGACAGCTAAACCAGTATGGACAATGATTTGGCGCGTCACAATCGCCCAGACGAGAATTAAAGCAATTGGTTGAACAATCGCCTTTAGCCAATCCATGATAATGGTTAACCATTGGGGTTTGCGTTTCACAAAGTCACCCATTAGGAAAAGCACGAAGAAGATGCCGACCGTAATGACGAAGGCGGATAATTGAATGGTGTGGACAGTTTCCCAAATGGCAATCACGACTATGAAGAAGAGGGTGATGCCAAGCTGAGCGTAATGCCAGATCTTTAAATAATCATTTCCAGACATTGCGAGCTCCTTTCAAGCAATAATAATCTAATCATAACATATAAATAATCATTCGCGGCAAATAATCCGAACGTAAATTCGTTATTCATAGTCCCATTAATCGTATCGTTACAATTTCGATAAAATCAGGTTGATTCTCATGATATTTTAATTCTCATGCTATAATGGGCCCATCAAAAACGATGGAGGACAAGAAAATGACACAATATGTTCAAGCTCTGACGATTGCCGGGCACGATTCGGATGGTAGTGCCGGGATGCCGGCGGATTTACACGCCTTTTTTATTGATCAGGTCTATGGAATGGGGATTATGACCGCTGTGGTTTCGGGAAATTCATACGGGATTACCCAGCAACAATTAATGCCAACGGACTTTATTAAGGAACAATTTAAGGTGTTAGCGGCCGATTTTGAAATTAAAGCTGCGAAAACGGGGATGTTAGGCACCATCGACATCATTAACACGGTGGCGGATTGCTATGACCCGCAACACTTTGGCAAATTAGTGGTCGATCCGGTGATTATTACCAAACATGGGGTCATGTTACTAGAACAAGCGGCTTACGAAGCCTTTCGGGAGAAGATCGTACCCTTGGCAGAAGTGATTACGCCGAATTTCTTTGAAGCACAAAAGTTAGCTGAAATGGAAATTAAAACTGATGCCGATATGGTCACCGCTGCTCATCGCTTACAAGCTCTGGGGGCTAAAAACGTGGTCATAAAGGGGCAACACGAAGCCGGGTGGACCGACCCGGTCAAAGATTTACTACTAAAGGCTGATGGTAGCCAGCAATGGTTTGCAGAAGAATATGTTAAAACCACTCATATTAATGGGACTGGTGATACCTACTCGGCTATTATTGCGGGAGAATTAGCAAAAGGTAACGATGTCGAAACGGCAGTTCAAAAGGCCAAACGGGTTGTTCATGCGGCGATTGCAAATGAAATTGCCGTGGGTCACAAATTTGGTCCAATTAATCATTGGGCTGGTCAAGATGTCTTAAAATAGGATCCAAGCTGGGAAAGTTTTTCCTGGCTATTTTATTGTTTAATTGTGGTCAGCTCCTTTATAATATTTTTCAAGGAGGCAAGCTGATGAACCTTTTATTTTCAATTGATGATCGCTTTGTGAACCAACTAGCTACGGTGCTCACCTCAATTGCTGAAAACACCAACGCCGAAGACTTCCAGGTCTATGTGATTGCGGACCATCCCCTGGAAGCTAGTGCGCAATTAGCCGCATACTGTGAACAATTAAAGATGACCTATCATCCGGTCGTGATTGATCCGCAAGATTTTGCGCAAGCCCCCATTACCGATCGTTATCCAACGACGATTTATTATCGCCTTTTGGCTTATAAGTATTTGCCAGCCGATTTGGACCGGATTTTGTACTTAGATGCGGATGTCTTATGCATTAACGATTTACAGTCTTTCTACCAAATGGATTTATCGCATCATCTCTATGCTTCAGCGATTCATACGGCCTTGTCCAATACGACGGATGTGATTAATAAGATTCGGCTACAGAATTTTGATGCCGACGGTTATTATAATTCGGGAGTTCTCCTTATGAACCTAGAGTTAATTCGTCAACGGGTCAAAGAAAAAGATATTTTCAATTATATTGAAGAAAATCGCTTAGTCCTTTTATTACCGGATCAAGACGTGTTAAATGCCCTTTATGGCGATCAAATTAAGTCGGTTCCTGATGAGCTTTATAATTTTGATGCTCGCAAGGGGCGAACTTATGAGACAATCAGTTTTGGCGAGTGGACCTTGGATTGGGTGATGAAACATACCGTCATTTTGCATTATTGCGGTCGCGATAAGCCATGGCTACCTAATAAAAATACGGGGCGCTATACCGCCCTTTATAAACACTATTACAATTTAACTTTACGTCGTTTAGCATCCCTGCAATAGGGGTGCTTTTTTGGTTGGAAAAGAAAAAATGCTTTATCATTTTCGAAATTTTCAAAAGTTAATCTTAACTTGTCATAATAATTTGCAATCATAAGTTAATAATCTTAATTAAAAATAATTAAAATCTATCGAAAATCCCGATATAAAGCGATTTCTAACTGAAATTGACTTTAGAAAATCATTAAAATAACATTAGGATACTAACTTTTCTTAAGGAGGTCGTACATGGATAAGCCAAATTATCAATTAATTCCTTTGGGTGATCAAGCCATTATGGTCCAAATGGCTAATCAAATCGATCCACAGGAGAATCAACGTTTGCAAGCGATCGCTAGACTCATCTCTGGTCCGGAAATCCTCGGGGTTGTCCCAGCCTACAGTACCTTAACAGTCAACTTTGACGCCCAACAAACGACAATGGCACGAATGATGGACCGCCTTGATGAAGTGATCCAACAGTCATTGCAGATGGAGTTACCGCCAGCAAAGACCTGGTTAATTCCTGTCTCGTATGGCGGAGAATTTGGACCGGATCTCGGGGATGTGGCAGACTTTGCCCAAACTAGTCCCGAAGAAGTTATCAAGCGTCATACCGACACTGACTATTTGATCTATTTTCTTGGCTTTTTACCAGGTTTTGCCTATATGGGTAGTGTTGATCAACAAATTGCCATGCCCCGGTTAGCAACTCCCCGACTGTCAATTCCGGCAGGAAGTATTGGGATTGCCGGCCAACAAACCGGTTTTTATCCGGTGGCCTCGCCAGGAGGGTGGCGTTTGATTGGACAGACGCCGATCCGACTTTACGATCCTCAATCCCCCCAATCCTTCTATCAAGCTGGTGATTATGTCCGCTTTGTTCCAGTGAATCAGCGTGAATTTAAGCAGATACAAGCTGCCGTCGAACGTGACCAATATCAAGTCGAGGTGATTGACCATGCCTGAAATGCGAATTATTCATCCTGGTCCTTTTACGACCGTCCAAGATCTTGGGCGGACCCAATCGCAAGTAGCTGGCTTTCCGGCGAGTGGGGCTTTGGATCGTCAAGCGGCCGAAATTGGCAATGCGCTCGTAAATAATCGGGATGAAGCTGCGGTGTTGGAATTTTTCTTGCAAGGGCCGACGATATACTTTACGCATGCCACTTATATTGCTTTAACGGGCGCCCAGTTGGTGGCTACGCTTGATGGGCAAACCATTCCCATGTATCGATGTCAACGTGTCCAAGCCGGTCAAATTTTGACCATTGGCCAGCTTCACGCCGGTCAAGTTGCCTATCTAGCCGTAAGTGGCGGAGTCCGGGTGCCCCGAGTTCTCGGTAGTCGATCGACCACGACTCGGATCCAATTAGGTGGCTTAAACGGGCGGATTCTAGAAAGTGGTGATCGCTTGCCGGTCATGCAATGTGAATTAATGCCGGCCTATTATCATCGCACCACCGAAGCCTTACCCTTACCAGATCTTGCGGAGCCATTAAGGTTACGGATCTTAAAAGGGCCCCAGTGGTCTTGGTTCGACCAGGCAACCCAAGCCCAGTTTATCAATAGTCAATATGAGGTCACCAAAGATGCTGATCGGATGGGCTATCGACTCAGCGGGCCACAGCTGCCGACGCCTGATAAATCAATGCTGTCAGCGGCGACAGTCTTTGGTGGGATTCAGGTGCCTAATGGGGGACAGCCGATTGTTTTATTAGCCGATCGCCAAACCACGGGCGGCTATCCTTTAATTGCCGTGCTCGCGACGGTTGACATCCGGCTCTTAGCGCAATCCCGACCTGGTCAGGCGATCCAGTTCGAATTGATTGATTTAGAAGAGGCGCAGGCCTTAATTCGGGAACGCTCGCATTCACAAAGCCAGCTTCGTCAAAAATTTCATAAGGCCTATTACCAAGCACCTTTTGGGATTAGTCGGGTGGCCGCCTATCGTATTCAGCAATTATTTGAGGAGTAATCAAAATGAAAATTGATCAAGCAGCAATTGAAGCCTTAGCCCAAATCATGCAAGACCAGGGGCTAGGAGAAATTGAATATCAAGATGGTGATCAGCGTATAAAGTTGGTCTCCGCCACGACCGCGGAAAATACATTAACTGATCCAAGGAGTCTAAACGGCCCAGAACTAACTCAACCCGTCCGGGCCCAGACAGCCAATGTTGATGGGGCAACCATTAATGCTCCCACCGTGGGGATCTTTTATACGGCGAAATCACCGCAAGACCCGCCCTATGTCCAGGTTGGTGATCATGTAGAACCCGGCCAGATTGTGGGCGTGATTGAAGCCATGAAGATGTTCACCAATGTAATGGCTGATCAAGCAGGGACCGTTGAACGGGTATTAGTGAATAATGAGGAGGGGGTTGAATATGGACAACCACTTATTCAAATTAAGTGATTCCGTCAGTAAATGGCCTTTCCATAAAGTCTTAGTTGCCAATCGGGGTGAGATTGCTGTCCGGATCATTCGGACTTGTCGCGTTCTGGGACTGGCAACTGTAGCAGTTTATTCAGATGCAGATAGTCAAGCCCTCCATGTGAAACTAGCTGATGAAGCAGTCAAGATTGGACCGGCCAATGCCAGTCAAAGTTATTTGAATATCGCGGCTTTGATGGCTGCGGTTCAATTGACGGGAGCGGATGCCCTGCATCCTGGTTATGGTTTCTTATCGGAAAGTCCCCAATTAGCCCGGGCCTGTCAAGAAAACCATATTAAATTAATTGGCCCCAGCGCCGAATTAATGGAATTACTCGGCGATAAAGAACGAGCGCGACAGACCATGCAGCGGGCGGGATTGCCAATTGTTGAAGGTAGTCAATCGATCATTACCGATTTGTCAACGGCCCAGCAACAAGCTGAGCAAATTGGCTATCCAATCATGTTAAAGGCCGCAGCAGGTGGTGGTGGTAAAGGAATGCGGATCTTGCATTCTGCCGAGGAATTAAACCAACAATTTGCTACCGCGCAAGATGAAGCCATGGCATCGTTTGATGATCGCCGGATGTACATGGAACGGTATTTAGCCCATCCACGGCATATTGAAGTACAGATAATTGCTGATCGGTATGGACATGCGATTGCTTTGAGTGAACGTGACTGTACTATCCAAGCGCGCCATCAAAAAGTCATTGAAGAAGCGCCGGCCGTGGTCATTCCCGAGGCCATTCGCTCCGAAATGCTAAGTCGATGCGAGGTGGCGGTTGCCCAGCTCCACTACGAAGGGGTCGGGACGATTGAATTTTTATATAACGAAGATGGCTCTTATTACTTCATGGAGATGAATACCCGCATCCAAGTCGAGCATGCCATTAGCGAGCAGGTTAATCTAGTCGATCTGATCGAATTACAGTTACGGCTGGCCGCGGGTGGCCTCTTATCTGGTCAGCGTCCATCCACGCAAGGCTTTGCTCTAGAATGTCGAATCAATGCCTTAACTCCAGGAAAGATCACAGCTTTACATCTTCCAGGAGGCCAAGGAGTACGGGTAGATACGGCCATTTATCAAGGCTATCAAGTCCCCACTAATTATGATGGGATGATTGCTAAACTAATTGTTTATGGTGATCGACGACAGCGGGTCTTGAAACAAATGCAAACGATTGTGGATGAAACAGTCATTGAAGGGGTCCAAACCAATTTAGGTGAACTGGCCCAAATTTTACGAGAACCAGATTTTCAGCGTTTAAAGACTACAGTGAACTGGTTAGATGAATTACAAAGTCAGGAGGTAGAACAATGATTACGGTTGATTTTAATAGTGATCTTGGGGAAAGCTTTGGCAATTATACGATTGGGGATGACGCAATGGTGTTGCCAATGATTACCTCAGCCAATGTGGCCTGTGGATTCCATGCGGGTGATCCGGATGTCATGGCTAAAACGGTTACTTTAGCCCAGCAGAATCAAGTGGCCGTCGGCGCTCATCCTGGTTATCCTGATCTGGCAGGTTTTGGACGGCGCAAAATGGCCATGAGTCATCAAGAAGTTGCAGACATGGTGACTTACCAAGTGGCAGCGCTCCAAGGCTTCTTACCGGACCATCATTTGCATCACGTTAAGCCGCACGGAGCACTTTATAATGCGGCGGCGAAGGATTTTGAATTGGCCCTAGCCATTTGTGAAGGTATTAAACGGGTGGATCCTTCAGTGCCCCTGTATGGACTAGCCAATAGTGAACTCATTCGCGCCGGGCAACGCTCTGGCTTACCAGTGCGGTCGGAAGTCTTTGCCGATCGTGCCTATCAAGCCGATGGTTCGCTGGTACCTCGAAGTCAGATGGGAGCCGTCCTAACGGATCCCCAGCAGGTTGCCCAGCGAGCTTTAACCATGGTGACAACTGGGACCGTGACCGCCATTACTGGCGAAACAGTGAAGATTGTGGCCGATACCATTTGTGTCCATGGTGATAATGCAGCCGCTCGCCAATTAGTAACGACGATGCGGGCCGTCTTTGATGATGCTGGAATTAATATTCATGCCTAGGAGGGAATGCTGATGCAAGAAACAACAAGTAACCGTCACCGTCAATTACGGAATGCGGCGATTGGTGGTGCCTTTTTAATGGCCATGTCGGCCGTCGGACCAGGCTTTTTGACCCAAACCGCGACCTTCACGCAGTCCGAAGGGGCCAACTTTGGTTTCGCCATCCTGATCTGTATAATTGTCGATGTGATTGTCCAGTTAAATATCTGGCGAATTATTGTTGTGGCAGGGGAACGGGCCCAGGTGGTGGCCAATCAGGTCTTACCCGGTTTAGGTTATCTGTTGTCACTCCTGGTGGCGATCGGGGGACTTTTCTTTAATATTGGGAATGTTGCCGGCGCTGGCTTGGGACTAAACGTCATGTTTGGAATTCCGGTGACCACCGGGGCCATTATTAGTGGTTTAGCGGGAATTATCATTTTAATCATCAAAAATGCGATGCCTGTCGTCGATCGTACGGTTCAGATTCTAGCGATTGCGGCCGTCCTAGTCTTGGTATATGTCCTTTGTGTCTTTAAGATCCCCTATACTACCGCAGTAACGCATACCTTTGCGCCGACCAAGATTAATTTCTACTCGATCCTAACGATTGTCGGGGGAACAGTTGGTGGTTACATTTCCTTTTCTGGGGGCCACCGCTTACTGCAAGGGGGTGCGAAAGGTCAAAAGGATACCCATTATGTGAACCTCGGAGCGTTAACGGGAATTGGATTGGCTTCCTTAATTCGGGTCCTCTTGTTCTTAGTGGGTCTTGGAGTCGTGTTAGCTGGTCACCAACTGGCTGCCGATAATCCAGCGGCGACCATTTTCCAAGTCGCTGCGGGCCAAATTGGTTATAAGTTCTTTGGTCTCTTGCTCTTTGCGGCAGGAATGTCATCAGTGATTGGCTCGACTTTTACTTCGACTTCTTTTTTGAACTACGCCACAAATCATGACCAAGAAGCCAAAGAAACGACCACGCAACGCTGGCTCACGATTGGTTTTATTGCGATTTCGACCTTAATCTATATCTTCATCGGACAACCAGCCAAGGTTTTGGTCTTTGTTGGGGCTTTAAATGGTACGATTCTGCCGATTGCCCTAGGGATTCTCTTATTGGCTAGTCGGAAACAGAAGGTAATGGGAGATGGTTATCGCCATCCAATTTGGTTATCAATCACGGGCTGGATCGTCGTTGTCTTCATGGCTTATGCGGCCTGCAATACAATTGCTGGTTTGTTCTAAAAAGAAGCTGGGAAAAAAGCAATAAAGGCGCCCCATAGGGCTAACCTAGAACGAATGTTGGTACGGAATGGACCGACGTGAGTTCGTAGTTAGACTCGTGGGGCGCGCTTTTTGACCGTAATTACGAGTGTGATTAATAGAATGAGAGTAGGAAGAAATGTTAATTAGTGTTTCTTCCTACTCTCTTTTTTTAGATCATTCTTCTTAAAGCTGCTTCTACAGCCGTCACTTGTACGTCAGGAAAGACTGATTGCATTCGCGTATTCTTTTTCAGACAGATGTATTCAGCTATGGGGTGAATCTCAGCTTCGGTAATATCGAGATCGGCTAACTTAACTGGTAGCCCAATCGTGGGATAGAATTGGCGAATTTCCGTGGCGAGCTCGTCATTGTCTTCTAGTGTTACTTGGAACAGATTACCAAGCGCGACAATTTCACCATGGGTCCAAGCAGGATGGTCTTTAATTTTAACGTAAGCCTTATAAAAGGTGTGGGCCGCTAAACTCCGCCCATCATCGTCGGCGAAATTATCAACCGAAGCAGCGATTAAAAAGATCGTGTCCCAAAGATTTTTTAATTCAATCTCAGGTAAAGTAGCGACATTTTTAACATGGAGCATTTCCCGGTGACAGACTTCAATAAAATTTCGGGCTACTTGTTGAGTAACTAATGGTAGATTATCTTTCGGGAGTCGCCGCCGAATTTCATAGTACTTGGCAATGGTGTCACCAATGCCTGATAGAATATAGTGTTGAGGAGCGACCCGTAAGAGTTCTGGTTCCACTAAGACGACACTAATCGTGATCCCCGTCCGGTGATTAGCGACCATTTCGTGATCACCTTCTGCGTAGACAATACTCTTGGTAGTTAAGGCGGCACAGTTAGAAGGCACTGTCGGAATGTTAAATAGCTTGACGTTTAATTTGTCGGCGACCAGTTTGACATTATCCAAAAGCTGACCACCGCCAAAAGCAATAATGCCGTCGTATGGTTGGCAAAGATCGGCTAAGCGGTCGGCTTCTTCGTAAGTACAATTACCATGAAAGAGAAGCAGTGGATACTGATCAAGAAACCCATCCGGTAGGTAAGGTGGAATCACCTTTTTGACGGTTTCATCTGTAATGATGACCGGATGGGATAATTTATGTTGACTGAGATAATCAGGTAAGTGCTTTAAAATGCCAGGTTCATTCACATATTCACCCGGGCTTAATCGAATGGTCCGTTCTGCCATTATGAAAACCTCCTCACAAATGGGTTAGTTACAATATTAGAACTTACTAATAAAATAACAAGTTATCCTTATTAATTTGTAAGAAAGTCAAGTAAGAGCGGATGTGGAGAAGCAGGAAGTAAAGAATCTTTCTCACTTGCTTTAACTTTTTAAAGTATTACTAGGGCATTTTTAAGACTAGTGCGCCATCCAGATTACCTTTTTTGACCCGTTGTAAGGCCACTAAGGCTTGATCAAAAGGATATTCGGTCGTATGCGGAATGATCTTGAGGCGATGAGCGAGCGCTAACCATTCTTCGCCATCTTGGCGGGTATTACTCTCCACGCTCGTCAGATTCTTTTCGTGAAAAATGGCCGCTTGATAATTAAGACTGGGAATGTCACTCAAATGGATTCCCCCAATGGCGAGGGTGCCACCAGGAGCTAAGTTAGTGAGCGCATTAGGAACCATTTCGCCGGCCGGTGAGAAGAGAATGGCGGAATCGAGTAATTTGGGTGCCGGATCATAAGCCCCCTGGGCACTGGCACAACCCATTTTAAGGGCAGCGGCTTGGGCAGCTAGGCCACGCGTAAAGACATGAACCTCAATGCCCTCATGGAGCGCTAACTGGGCACATAAGGAAGCTGAACCGCCAAAGCCATACAGTCCCAAACTACCCCCAGCCGGGACTTGAGCCCGTTTAAAGGCTCGGTAGCCAATGATGCCGGCACATAGGAGTGGAGCGGCACTAACTGGGTCAAGTTCCATAGGGAGACGATAAGCAAAGCCTTCGGGCACGGTTACATATTGGGCGTAGCCACCATCATGATCCCAGCCCGTATAAGTCGAATGGGGGCAGAGGTTTTCTTGACCACTGCGGCAAAAGCGACAGACTCCACAGGCTTGTCGGAACCACGGAATTCCAATTCGATCGCCCTTTTGAAAGCGGTGGGCGGATGAGCCATTAGCGACCACTTCACCGACAATTTCGTGACCGGGGGTGACGTGTTCTTGATGCATCGGCAGATCGCCTTCCGTGACATGCAGATCCGTATGACAAACGCCACAGGTTAAGACTTTCACCAGGACCTCGTTAGTAGCGGGGGTTGGAATGGGGCATTCAATTAACTCGATGGGCGCCGGGGATTGATCCACGGGACCGGGCTTGGTTAGGTGCCAAGCCAACATGGTATTAGTATTGGACATCGTAACATCTTCTTTCTTTTTTCTTCTATTATAATCACTTCACTAAAGATGGTAAGTCAGCATGATATAATAACGATCAAAGGAGGTGGGACGATGGCTTACATTTTTGCTAGTGATCCTCATGGAACTGGGGCAGCTTGGATTAAATTGGTGGAAGCCGCAAAACAGGACTATCCTCACGCCCAAGTGGTCTTTGGCGGTGACTACATTGATGGCAAACGTGACGTCAAAATGACCCTCCAATACGTCATGGATCAGGTTAAAGATGCAGGGGCCTGGGCCTTAAAGGGAAATCATGAACAAATGTTGCAAGACTTTGTGGAGCATGGAGATTCGCTTTGGTTTATTAATGGGGCTAAAACGACTTTACAGTCCCTATATAGTCGCATTGGTAGTCTGGACCAAATTAAAGCCCAATTGCTAGCCTCTCCTTACTTGGCCTTTATTCAGAGCCTGCCAACTTTACTAGAAACGGATCGGATAATCTTTGTCCATGCCGGGGTGATGCCGACCACCAATTATTTAACGACCAGTGACCAGAATCGCTTATGGATGCGCGAAACCTATTGGTATGATTTGGGGACCAATGTCATCGCCCATAATCGAACCGGTAAAACCATTATCACGGGACATACGCCCACCAGCATGATAGATGGGGTCATGTTCGATGCGAAGGGGCACGAGTATCATTTGAGTGCTCTCCAGCATCCTGAGTGTCCGGTTCTAGAAATTCGTTACCATGGAGAACCGGCGCGTATTTTTACCGATAATGGATGCCATGGTTCTTTGATGGATAATCACGGAAATGTAGTAGTTTTAAATGATGATGGAGAAATTATGCAGGTATACTCTGATAACACCAATGGCTGGGTCAAGATTTTAGTCTAATATATCTGGTAACTAGGTGGAGTTTTAAGTATAATAAAAATATAAACAAGCCCGTTTAAAACAGTGGTTTTTGTTCTATATCGGAAAGACCGCTCAGAACTTTACCAGAGTTTTAGATGAGCGGTCTTTCATTACTTCTTATGCAAGATTGCAACAATTAGCAATCCGAAGGTCAACATTAAGTC
>NZ_AICN01000034.1:0-8784 GCF_000247775.1 Limosilactobacillus gastricus PS3 | reverse complement strand
AACGATTCACTGGTTGAAGCACTGAGGGATTCACTCGTCGAGGCACTTAAGGACTCACTGGTGGATGCACTTAAGGATTCACTCGTCGAAGTACTGAGTGACTTACTGGTGGAAGTACTCAAAGATGCGCAGGTTGAGGCACTTTCAGAAGTGCTGGTACTTTGAGAAATACTATGACTTGTGGAAGCACTCGTTGATTCAGAAAGACTAACACTCACAGAATTATACGTATCTTCTCCAGAGGCTTGTCCGGTACCAGTAAATAAGACGTTATGGTTATCCCAAGAGTAATTTGAGTTGTTCGCAAAAAGTTGATTTCGGGTGTAAATCCCGGACCCACTTTCATTAGCCGTAGAATCATATGACCCCTCAACCACTACCACATATCGATTCGATCCCGGGGCAAATTGCAATGTGTAATGATTATTAGCATATGATATATAGCCATTAAAAGTAGAGGTAACATCAACCCCGTATTGGCTCCAGTCTGTAGTCTCCATACTTTCTGGCGGTGTCACATTATCATATAATCGATAGACTTTAATTGAAGTATCATTGGCATTCACTTCGATTGCATTAGGACTAGTCGCAGTAGGGTTAGCTCCACCAATCAATGTGTATGCAGTGCCAAGCCCATTATTACCATATAAATACTGACCATTTTGGTTAACGTAAACCGTCTGCGTATAGTGACCATTCCCCACATTGTACAACCATGATTCTGTCGAGATTCCAGTCGTATTTAATATCGTCTCGCTAGGTTTAACATAACTGACATAAGTAGTCGCTGAATTTGTACTGCCACCCATTGAGATTGTTAATGTCTGCGATCCACTAAAAGGAACATTGATCATATCAATCCAGGCTGGCGAAACGAAACTCGCATTAATATTCGTATGGGTCTGTACATAATCGGTTAACGTAAAGGTTAATTGGTTTGTCGTAGCATCATATGATGAGGTCGCCACAATCGAACCGTCCGGTGCCACTAAATCCATCGGCTGTTTGGTCCCATCAGCACTGATCCCATTTAGGTTCAGATTATTTGACAATTGAACCGTTATCGTATCACCGGTTTGAGCACCATCGTTAATATGCATGCTACCACCAATAGCTAAAGTCCCTTGTTTTTGTGGCTCAATGGTACTATCAACATAGATTTTTAAATTAACATCACTAACTAATTGATCATTCGTCGTTGTATCATTTGTTGCCAACAACATCAGATTACGTCGGAATAAACTTGCATTAGTTGCGTTAGTAGTAGTGATCTTTGACTCATTTAAAGTCGTTAATAAATTGGATGTTAGTCCAACCGTTTCATATTCGCCTAGCTTGACTGTTTCTGTCCCAGTTGCTACTTCACTATTAACTGAAATTTCTGAATTTGATCCTTCTAATAAAGAACCTTCACTCGTTGAAGCCGTGGAAGTTTTCGATTCACCAGTAGAATCTGTTGATAGCTGGCTTTTAGAAGTTGATACCGATTCAGAAAGACGCTCACTTTGACTAATGCTAGTTGATAGGCTTTCACTTTTACTAATACTAGTGCTAGTAGACGAGCTTTCACTCAAAGATTCAGAAAGGCTAGGCTGGTCCTTGGACTGCGAATTAGATCCCTGATTAACCAGGCTTGATGAATCTGCCACTCCTGGGGTTAAATTCACTTTGTCCGTGGTCGCTAACGTAGAGGTCGTCGCGTTCGATGTCATTACTGATCCAGGATTGGTATCCGCAAAAGCTGTTTGTTGCATGGCATATGCCCCGCCAGTTAACGCCCCCATGGCTGTTAAGCCTTTTAACAGCTCTTTAGTTTTGGCCGAAGATTTACGGTAATCCGTTTCTACAATCCGCTGATTTTCTTCCTTACCTTTAATTTTCAAAAAGTGGAACAATGAAATTTGAGAGAGTAATGAACAAACCCATTGTTTCCCTGATTTGTACATTTTTACCCGAGTATCCCGATCAGCTTCTTTATATATTCCAAAATATTTTTGATTTTTCTTCTTCATACGCTCCTCCCAACATCTTTCTTCATTTTGTATTTGATGATGTATTCCCAATTAATCATCTGTTATTTACGAATATATTTTAAACTACTGGGTTAATAGGGATATATACACATATTAAAAAATGTGTACTTATCTAAAAATAGTAATATTTATCATTTTCCTAGGTAAAAAGGTATATACCAAATTATCGTTTGATAAATAAAATAAAATTATGTCCTTTTTTGCATATAAAGATCAATATAATTTCACATTTACATCATAAGTGAGTAATTTGTATATTCCCAAAGTAACGAATTGGACATTCCTCACGAATATTTACAAAAGAAAAGCGCCTTGTAGAAAGTTATCTACTAGGCGCTAACTTTTATAACAATTATTAAGTAAATATCTATTACTTTAATCTCATCAGACATTTAAAATCTGAATTTAGTGTTTCTTACCCAATTATGACAAATCAAAGCTTAAATCATATTCCTTAGTATTGGTGTCATTACTATCAGCAGGGAAGATTTCGCCCTTCCACCGTAAGCCTTTCGTGAAATTACTTAAGTCATCATTACTATCAAAAATGTAGTATAAGGACCCGTCCTTCGTTACCCCAGCATTAATATCACCGCTAAAATCACTTCCACCGACAATAGCAGCATCCGCTTGTTGACCATCAACAGATAAACTAGAAATATTTAAAAGGGGATCGACATCCTTTTTTTGCTGCCACTGATAGATCCATAACTACGATCGTATTCCCTGACTTACCTGAATAACCAATTTTTTGGCTCGCCGATAAACGATACAAAGTGACTTTTTTGATGGTAAGATCTGCATAGTCGGTCCAGGACGAATCTGTCTGATTAACAGTATAAGTTTTCTTTTGGGTATACTTATACGATTTACCACTCAAAGTGATTGAATTCTTGGAATCCGTTGTCTCCCCACTCTGAGTGGTCGACATTGTCGTTGAAGTCGTATTTCTTAAACTCTGAGTCGCATTCTTGGTTTCCCGCGCGCTCACAAAAACTACCACATCAAAAATCAAGGTGATTACTACTAGAACTCCGATGATCCATCCCCAGACCTTTTTATTCTGGAACCATAATTTTTTCATGATTTCCCTCCATTGTTTCGTTTAAGCAGCCCCTAAGGCAGTAGCAATTGCGGTTGAAATCCAGAAAATGACTGACCATGCCAAACCAATTCCAGCACCATAGCCAGCCGATTTAGCATTGTTGGGCGCTGTTTTTTTCCATACTAAGCATAGTATTAAGCCTACTAAGGGAACACAAAACCCTAAAACACCCCACCATATTGTTCCGGAATCATTTAAATTCGAGGTCTTTTCAACGGTCACTTCAGCAGGTTGACTTGTTTCTTCATCTACAGAAGTTGTTTCTTTAGTTAATGAAGTTCCGCAGTTTAAACAAAACTTGGCACCTTCCTCCACTTCGACACCACAATTAGGACAAAACTTCATGACGATTTCCTCCTTATAGATAATAAAAAAATTAGTATTTTCTTAATTATAACATAAGTATTCAATTGGATGATTATTAAAATATATACATAAAAATCATAAAACAAAAATACATTAATAATTTTTATCCATAATCTTTAAATTAAATCGTTCACTTATTAAACTGATCTCTTCCAAATATGTTATGATGATGGTTCGAGAGGAGCTTTATAGTATGGATAATCGACCTATTGGTGTCATGGACTCAGGAATTGGCGGACTCTCCATTGTCCGAGTCTTGATGCAAGAATTACCGCATGAATCAATCATTTTTGTTGGCGATCAACTACATTTCCCTTACGGAACCAGAACGACTGAGAATATTCGGGATTTAGCTCTCAAAATCAGTCAATACTTGGTAGCCCAAAACGTAAAATTATTAGTAATTGCATGTAATACAGCGACGGCTGCCGCCTTACCAATCTTGCAAGCTCAACTCCCCATCCCTGTAATTGGGGTCATTGAACCAGGGGCCCGTGCTGCCATTGAGGTTGCCCAAACACCACGCATTGGAGTCATTGCTACTGATTCAACTATTCGCTCCCAAGCGTATTCGCAAGCACTCCATCGCTTGGTACCCGAAACCAACGTGGTTAGTCAGGCCACCCAACCCCTTGTTTCTGTGGTTGAACACGGGCTTACGGGGACCTTTCAAGCTCAACAAATGGTTAATAATGCGCTCGCTATTTTTAAGGAACAACCGGTATCGGCCTTAATTTTGGGTTGTACCCATTTCCCATTCTTAGAATATGAAATTCACCATTGTTTAGGAAAAGAAGTGGTCTTAATTGATCCAGCCGAAGAAACTGTCAAAATGGTCCATTCCCAATTAGCACAAAATGACCAATTAGCAGACCAAATTGATCCCCAGTCAACTTTTTATAGCACTGGTGATCAATTAGAACTATTAGCGGGGGTAAATCGATGGGTTAATCCTCAAGCTAAATATCAATGCGCTCATCTCAACTTGTAATCAACGGAGGAAGCAGGATGAAAATTGTTGGTATCTTTGGGGCTCATCAGGCTAGTGGGCTAACCAAACAAATGCTCAATGCCTTGTGGGCAGGAATCCCCCATGACATTGAAACAACGACGATTGACCTAAACCAATTAGTTATCCAGCCTGATATTCCAGGTCAAGCCAACCCCGTTTTAGATGAAATCGAGCGGGCCCTAAAAGAAAGTGATATTTGGGTCATTGCCGCGCCTACCTATTGGGGTGGTCTATCCGGTGAAATGAAACACTTCTTTGATTGCATCCGACCGCGGATCGTTCGGTTCGATCATCGTGGTGGTATGCACCCAGGCCAATATCGCGATAAACATTATGTCACTTTAACTAATTGTTACGCTTCTAAATGGACCAATCTAACTGATGGCATCACTAATGCGACCTTTAACCAAGTAGATAAAGTAATGACAACTGCCGGCTTGCATAAAGCTGGTGAAGTTGTTCTAACTGACACCTGGGAATTAACTAAACTTCCTAATAAAAAGGCCGCTCAGTTAAAAAACTTAGGCCAAAAGTTAGGTCAACTTCAACGAAAGGATGATGAGACCATGAAACGCTATCTTCTTCTATTTGCAGTGGTCGCCATAATGACCTTGATCACCATGGGTATCCAAGCCCTAATTAGCTGGGCATTTCATTGGCAAGCGGGATTTTGGGGTAATTATATTGCCTTTGTCTGCATTTTCTTTGCGATGTTATCCATCTCACTACATCTTTTAACAGTTAGTCTGCACGCTCGTAAATAATTTGTGATAAAAAATGTAAATTTAGCATTGTTTTGGCAACAATGCTTTTATTTTAGTAAATTTTAATGTGATTTTTGTCACAAATTCCTTGAAATCGCTTTTCCTTTACACTAGAATTAACAATGTAAATGAAAAACCTAGAAACAAAGGAGTCTTTATACTATGAAAGCTGCAGTTATTAACGATCCAGTTGATGGTTATGTTACCGTTAAGGATGTTCAATTACGGGATTTAGAACCAGGCGAAGCCCTTGTTGACATGGAATATAGTGGCCTTTGCCACACCGACTTACACGTCGCTGCCGGTGACTTCGGTGAAAAACCAGGTCGAATTATCGGACACGAAGGGGTCGGTCGGGTTTCAAAAGTCGCTCCTGGGGTTACCAGTTTGAAAGTTGGCGACCGCGTTTCAATCGCATGGTTCTACAAGGGATGTGGACACTGTGAATACTGTTTAACTGGTCGGGAAACTTTCTGTCGGGAAGTTGTTAACTCTGGTTACACCGCTGATGGTGCGATGGCAGAACAATGTATTGTGCCGGCCGACTATGCGGTTAAAGTTCCAGAAGGCCTTGATCCAGTCCAAGCTACTTCTTTAACTTGTGCCGGCGTAACTGTTTACAAGGCTTTAAAAGTTGCCGATGTTAAGCCTGGACAATGGGTATCTATCGTTGGTGCTGGTGGTCTTGGTAACTTGGCTGTTCAATTTGCCCACAATGTCTTTGGTTGCCATGTTGTCGTTGTTGACGGGAATGAAGATAAACTACAAGCTGCTAAAGAAAACGGTGCTGAAGTTTTAATTAACCGTCATGATGATAATGTCGCCGAACAAATCCAAGCAAAGGTTGGCGGGGTCCATGCTGCTGTGGTTACTGCGGTAGCTGCTGAAGCCTTTGACCAAGCCGTTGATTCGCTTCGACCAGATGGTCGTTTAGTTGCCGTAGCCTTACCACAAGGTGACATGAAGTTAAACATTGCAAAGACTGTCCTTGATGGGATTATTGTTGCTGGTTCATTAGTCGGCACGCGTCAAGATCTTGCTGAATGTTCCCAATTTGGGGCTGAAGGAAAGGTTACACCGATCGTTAAGACTCGGAAACTCGAAGAAATCAACGATATGATTCAGGAATTAAAAGACAATAAAGTCGTTGGTCGTAACGTTGTTGACTTTGTTCATAATAAGTAATTTAACAAAAGCATCCGCAACTTGGTTTAACTAACCGAATTAACGGATGCTTTTTCTATCAGCTCTACTTATTCAGTAAAAGACGATATGCGAATCAATGACGATTAGGCCTAATGATTTTAGGCTAATGATTAAGGTTAGCTACCTTATGAATTGGCTTAGTGAATACGTAGAAAGCACACACCCCTCAACATTTTCTAGTTCCGGAGGTGATGCTATGCTACATTTTAGAAAGGTGATAGGGTATAGCGGTGTTCATCGCCGTATTTATCTGGATTGTGTCCCTAGCAAGTATCAATTTTGCTAAGGCTTATAAGATAATAAAAAATGCTAGTCGTCATTAAAAACGGCTAGCGAACTCTAGTTATCCTAATTCACGATTGAAAGGCAACGGATGCGACCCGTTGTCTTTCTTTTCGTTTATAATCATACCAGAATTTGACCAGATCAACAAATAAAAAATCAGTACCATAAGGCACTGACCATTCACAACATTATCAAGACCACAAAGGCTAATTTTATTTCGATCTAAGTTAAAGTTAGATCGTTACTTATCAAAATTCCCCTCAAAACTCTCGTAAACGGGTGTAAATGAGTGAAACCCAAAAATCAAGAATACTGATATATCAAGGTTTCTAGCGTAGGTGAACATTAGTAAACGCTATAAAAATCACCCCTACGGGGATCGAACCCGTAACTCCGCCTTGAGAGGGCGACGTCTTAACCAATTTGACCAAGGGGCAAAATTAACATCTACAATTTTATGCTAAGTAATGATCATTGTCAATACCGGTAAGCCTATTCATTATCAGATTGATACTTATCATTTAATCTGATTTCAATTCGCTTCAACCAGTATCGACGAACTGCTGACCACAAAATAATTAGAATCACCCAGCACACAAAGATGGATGACTGAGCGATCCCACCTGGCAGCCACCCAAGTAGAGCTAATCCACCCAAAACAATCACAATTGTAATTACATTTAAAACTGTCTTCCAAACTCGATATTCGCTGGCTTTAAGTTGTTCTTGTTCAGTTTGATTTAATTTGTTTGAACTTACCATTCTGGTCACCACCCTTCTTCTAGCCTTATTATAACACTATAATATTTAAGTGATCGTGCAAATCATTAACTATCGATTTACGAAAATGATAAAATTAGAGCTACATTTATGAAATTATGGGAGTGTATTTATGTCCATTATCACCATTATCTTAGCTATTCTCGTTGGTCTTGAATTTATTTACATCATGTATCTGGAAACTTTTGCGACAAACTCAAACAGAACCGCCAAGGTTTTCAAGTTAAGTTCTAACGACCTTCAAAACCCAATCGTCCAAACTCTCTTTAAAAACCAAGGTATCTATAATGGTTTAATAACTCTCTTAATTCTCGTCGCTCTCTTATATCAAAGCACCGTCGCCTTGGAATGGTTGATGATTTATATTATTGCTGTAGCGATTTATGGTAGCTTTACCAGTAATCCCAAAATCATCTTCCTACAAGGAGGTGGACTGCCAATTCTAACCTTGCTTAGTATTTGGGTGTTTAATTAAGCTTGAGAAAAATTTCAAGTTTTTGTGATCTGATCGTAATCAAAGCCTGTTACAATTAACAATAATCTAAAGTAAAGGGGTGAGCCCAATTAAATTCAAGCGTTTCTTTACCACGATAATTTATGCTGGAATTCTAATCGGGGTAATTTGGCTTTATCGGTACAACCAACCTTTTCAACGCAGTATTGATAACTTCACTTCTGCAGCGCAAATCACCATCAACAATTGGATCAATCCCAAAACAACGCAAACTGACGCAACCAATGCTTCAGAAACGACTAGTGAAAACGGCAGCGAATCTGGGCAATGGACAAGTACCAGTGCCACTTTATATCTAGATCTCAACAACCAAACCTTAGATCAAGCTACTCGTGAGGCTATCCAAGCATGGAATGATACGGGAGCCTTCACCTTCAAGATCACTACTAACCGAAAAAAGGCCGATGTAGTGATCACAACGATGGATAACAATAGTAATGGCGCAGCCGGTTTAACCAAAATGAATATTAATTCGGTTACCCATTATTTTGTAAATGGTAAGATGTATTTGAATCAAGCATATTTACTCAGTCCCGAATACAATTATAGTTATCAACAAATCGTTAATACAGCTGAACATGAATTAGGCCACGTAATTGGTTTATCCCATACTGATGAAATTTCAGTTATGCAGCCTGCTGGTTCCCTTTATTCGATCCAACAACTAGATATCGATAACGTACAAAAATTTATAATAAACGAAAAATAGGAAGAAGCTC
>NZ_AICN01000035.1:0-12792 GCF_000247775.1 Limosilactobacillus gastricus PS3 | reverse complement strand
TGAGGCGAGTGGGAATCGAACCCACAACCTTCGGTTTAGAAGACCGATGCTCTATCCGATTGAGCTATCGCCCCAAACGATCCTTTTAAGTATAAAAAGGAACTGTGGTCATGTCAATTCTGAATACCTAGAAGGTCAATAAGAGAGGAATTTTAAATGACAAATAAAAATTTACGGGTTTTAAAGACAAAGCGAAAATTGTTGGATGCGCTAATTGAATTAAAACAAGCAGAACATAAAAAAATTACAATTTCTAAATTGATTCAACATGCCCATATCACTAGGGGGACCTTTTATTTGCATTATCATGATTGTGATGATTTCTTACATGCAATTAATATTCAGATTGTTGATACTTTGTTTGAGGCTTGCATGATTGAGGATGATGATCAACAGCGGTACTTTTCTTTCGAAGAAGCTTTAATCCACATTCAAAACGATCACCTGGTTTATCAGACCTTATTAGCGGATCAACGTGATGATTGTTTATACCAATGCTTGGAAGATCGATTTAAACAAGAAATTGTGAAACATCTAAGAGCAAATGATTCCGTAGGCTTGGAACATTTATTGGTCAACATTAAAGCAACCTTAATGACTGGTGCGATTATGAATGTCATTCATGAGTGGCTATCAGCCGGAATGATTTACAATGGCGCATATTTAGCTAAGGTAATTGAAAATGGGTTAGATCAGCTAGTTGCTCAGGTTGGCGATGATAGCTGGCAGACCTTTTATAAAGGGAAAACATTGACTAACTAAGCAGATAATTTTGGCTAGGATGATTGACCAGTGGGCTGGTTTTTGGTATCATACTAATGTTGTATTTGTGAACTGACATCTACAACCGCACGAAAACAAGTGATCAAAGCTTTACGCTACTTGTTCGGCGAGTCTAAGATTTAAGGAGGTGCACAGAATGTACGCTATTATTGTAACAGGCGGAAAGCAATACAAGGTTGAAGCAGGACAAGCTGTTTACGTTGAAAAGCTTAACGCTGAAGCGGGTGACAAAGTTACTTTTGACAAAGTTGTCTTCGTTGGTGGTGACGATACTAAGATCGGTACTCCATTCGTAGATGGCGCTACGGTTGAAGGAACTGTTGACAAGCAAGGTAAGGAAAAGAAAGTGGTTACTTTCAAGTACAAGCCAAAGAAGCACACCCATAACAAGAAGGGTCACCGTCAACCATATACTAAGGTTACGATTGACGCAATCAATGCTTAATGGAGTTCATGGATGATTCGGGCAACTTTTTGGTTAACCGATGATCAACGAGTAATTTCATTTAAGCTGACTGGACATGCGGATGCAGGACCTTATGGTCAGGATATTGTGTGTGCAGCGGTATCGGTCCTAGCGATCTCATCGGTCAATGGGTTAGAACAAGTTGTTCATACTCAACCAGAAATTGTCCAGGATCAAAACAATGGAGGGTATCTCGAGGTTAAGGATATCGATTTGGGTCATGATGCGCAAATTATCATGCAAACCTTTTTTTATGGCATCCTTGATATTCAGGATAACTACTCAGATCATATTGAAGTAAAAGTTTTTAATGACTAATCTATTTCTGGAGGTGAATACCTATGATTATGAATCTTCAATTCTTCTCTCACCACAAAGGGGGTGGGTCAACTGCCAACGGTCGTAACTCAGCTGGTCGTCGTTTAGGAACGAAGGCTGCTGATGGTTCATTCGTGACAGCTGGTTCAATTATCTACCGTCAACGTGGTACCCATATCAATCCAGGTACTAATGTTGGTCGTGGTGGTGATGATACTTTATTTGCAAAGACTGATGGTGTTGTTAAGTTCGAACGCCTTGGTCGTGATAAGCGGAAGGTATCTGTATACCCAGTAGCTGAATAAAAATTGAAAGACTTCGTTGATGAAAATCAGCGGAGTTTTTCTTTTGGTCATTGTTTCTACTGATAATGGTGCGTATACTAAGTAAATATTAATAAAGCTTTTGGGGAAGAAAAATGTCGAAACAAACAAAAGGGATCATCTTGGCGATTGCAGGTGCCTCACTTTGGGGAGGATCTGGTGCGGCCGTTCAATATTTATTTACCGATACCAATCTTAAAACTGAGTGGATTGTTGCCATTCGGATGTTGTTTGCGGGTTTAATGTTATTAATTTGGAGTGTCGGTAAGCAGCGATCGCAATTGGTAATGATTTTGCATGATCATGTCAGTTGGTGGAAAATAATTTTATTTGCTCTGTTGGGGGTTACGAACTCGCAACTTTCTTATTTTTTCGCGGTTAAATATAGTAACGCACCAACCGCAACCGTTTTACAGTATCTTTCACCGATCCTTATTATTATATGGATGGCCATAGTGACAAAACGATGGCCTCGTCGGATTGATCTTATTTCAATTGGTCTCGCCTTAGTGGGGACCTTTTATTTGGTGACCGGTGGTAATATTCATAGCCTGATGCTGACTCATCAAGCATTAGCTTGGGGCTTATGGTCTGCCGTGGCTGCCGCCTTGTATACTTTATTACCACGACAGTTAATGCAAAAATACGATGCCAGTGTCATGTGTGGAGTGGCTATGTTCATAGGCGGAATTATCCTTTCACCAATCTTATTCATCGAAGCAGGCCCCCAATTAAATATTCTTGACTGGCTATTGGTTGCATATGTTGTTATTTTTGGAACTGCCCTGGCCTATACTCTTTTTGTACAAAGTATTCGGTATGTTTCACCATCTGTGACGGGAATTTTATCCGCCTTTGAGCCCTTAGTGGCGACTATTTTAGCGGTGACCCTATTAGGAACCCGATTAACATTTGCAACCACCCTAGGATCATTATTAATAGTGGCAACAACTTTGATTCAATCCATTCCAACTAACCCATTAGCTAAGCGCAAGTGAGGAGATTTTCATGAACATTCGATTAATTCAACCGGCTGATAACCCGACTCTTAAAATTATTATTCAACAAGGACTGGCTCAACATGATCTAGCGATTCCCGGAACGGCTTATTTTGATCCTGAATTAGATGATCTGGCTCATTACTATGCACAGTCTCAGCAGCGAGATTACTATGTTGTCGAAAATCAAGGAAAAGTAGTTGGTGGAGCAGGATTTGGTGAATATTTACCGGATCAAGGAATTGCCGAACTACAAAAGCTTTATTTCGCTCCGGAGGCAAAAGGACATGGATGGTCATATCAGTTAATTAATCATATTGAAGAAGCGGTCATAAAAGCTGGTTATCAAAAATTGTATTTGGAAACCCATTCCAATTTAACCGCCGCCATTCATATCTATGAAAAGGCAGGTTTTCATTTATTAGAGCAACCGATCCAAGCAGCTGCTCATCAAACAATGAATCGTTTTTATATTAAAGAGTTATTTTAATTCACCCCTAATGGTAGTTTAATCCGCTGACTTTAGCGGTTTTTTAATATTAAGGGTGCTAAAATATAAAGGGAGGTTGGCAAATGACAGAACAATTAGATTTAAGGAATCAACCAGCAGAGCGACGGGCAGAAATCGCTCGAACCCGTGAGTTAGTGTTTAAACTCAACCATCAATTACCACAGAGTTCAGAATATTTAGCGACATTGCGAGAATTATTCACTAGTGGATTAGGTGAGCATTGTTTTATTGAAGGACCCATTTATATTAATTTGGCAGCTAATCTTAAAATCGGTAATAGGGTCAGCATTAATCCATACTTTAAATGTATGGCCGCTGGAAAAATTACGATTGAAGATGGGGCAAAGTTAGCAATGGGAGTATCGATTATCACTAATAACCATGACTTATATGAGCGGGAGATTTTAACGATTGAACCAGTACACATTAAAGCAAATGCTTGGATTGGTGCCAATGTGACTATCTTACCGGGTGTTACGATTGGCAAAAATGCGGTTATTGGTGCGGGTAGTGTGGTCACCCATGATGTTCCTGATAATACGGTCGTGGTTGGGAACCCAGCTCGTCCTTTAAAAACTTTAGAATCGTCTAAATTTATGAAGGGGGATTAAAATGACACGACTTGAGCGATTACGAAAACAGTTTGTCAAACAATATATTGACTCTTTGATTATTATGGATCCTGCTAATATTTATTATTTGACGGGGATTGAGTTAATGGCTGGAGATGGACTCTTGTTTGTAACCAATGACTTAGCCGTTATTATTACTGATGATCGTTATGAAACCTATCTCGATGAATTAGAGAACGATCAAGTAATGGGCTTAATAACGCGTGATTATTTCGGTAAATTAGCGGAATTGGTAGGAAAACTAGAAGTCGAAATTGTTGGCTTTGAAAATACGCTATCTTATCGCGATTATGAGAGCCTAGATGATCTAATGCCAGTCGGCATGGTAGCATGCGATCGGATTGTTGAACGCTTACGGCGAATCAAGGATCCCGAAGAACTAAACAAATTACGGCAAAGTGCTCATGTTCATGACCTAGGATATCAGTACGTTTTATCAATTATAAAACCAGGGATGACGGAAAAAAAAGTGGCCGACCAGCTCGATGCCTTTATGAAACAACATGGTGCTAGCGAAGCCTCATTCCCGACAATTTTAGCCAGTGGTCCTAATAGTGCCAAGCCGCATGCCACCGTTTCAGATCGACCAATTCAAGTTGGTGATGTAGTGACACTAGATTTCGGTTACTTTGTAGATCACTATACTGCAGATATGACGCGGACCTTTGTGATTGGTCAGGCCACTCCTGAGATTGAAAAAGTTTATCAATTGGTTAATCAAGCCCGTCAAGCGGTCATTGATCATATGAAAGCGGGCATGGCTGGTAATTTGGCTGATCAGGCCGGCCGGTCGTTGATTGATCTAGCGGGTTATGGACAATACTTTAACCATGGAATGGGTCACGGAATTGGGCTGGCGGTTCATGAATTTCCAGCTAGTTATGGCCCCAAGACGAAAAAACTAAAATTACGTCATCAAGAAATTTTGACAGTTGAGCCGGGAATATATTTACCAGGTAAATTTGGGGTTCGGATTGAAGATGATGTGATTGTTAGTCATGCTGGTGTCGAGGTTATCACCAAAACACCAACTGATTTAGTTGTCGTTACTCCTGATGCATGATTTAGTTGCAATTTATAGATGGATAAGGCACAATTAAATATGGATTAATTTTGTGCAGGAGGTAATATCATGCCTGAAGAATCAACGATTGTGTTAAATCGGGATGAAGATGGAAATATTCAAATTTCACCAAGTGTTTTAGAAATAATTGCTGGAATTGCAGCCAATGAAATTGACGGTGTTTCCAAGATGCATGGATCAATTGCTAACAACGTTGGAGCATTAATTGGCTTGTCTGGTGGCGGACATCGCCGCGGGGTTAAGTTAGCGCATGATCCAGAAAATCTTGTGATTGACGTTGATGTTTATTTAAATTATGGGGTATCTGTTCCTAAGGTCGCCACCGAAATTCAAACGAAGGTTAGTCAACAGATTGAATTAATGACCGATCTGCATGTTTCACAAGTAAATGTTCATGTTCAAGGGATTGTCATGCCAAAGCAAGAACAGCAGGTTGATCCGAATAATATCTTTGCTAACGATGAAGAAGAAGGTGCCTAATTGTGAGCTTTAGTCGTCATCGACTTCGGGAAGCAGCTTTTCAGACTTTATTTGCTTTAGATGCTTCACCGGAAATCGATCAGTATCCAATTTTTCAAGAGGTCTTGGCTTTGAATCCCAAGGAGCCCGTTCCAGAATTTGCTCAACAGTTAGTTGATGGGGTTTTATCACATCAGGATGAATTAGACGAAAAAATTAGTGCTAGTTTAGCTAAGGGATGGACCTTGGCTCGAGTAGCCCGGCCTAATGTGATCATTTTGCGGTTAGCAATCTACGAATTAGAATATGATCAATCAACCCCAGCACCAGTGGTAATTAATGAAGCCTTACAATTAGCGAAAACTTTTAGTGATGATAAATCACGACGCTTTGTAAACGGTGTGTTAGGTAATATTACTAATCATCAAACAAGTGAATAAATATACAAAAACCGTGAATAAAGGCTGCCTTTATTGGCGGTTTTTATGTTAGAATTAAAACCAGAATTTAGAATTAGAGGAGACGAGCTAGTGGAAATTCTCAATGGAAAAGCCGTGGCAAAAAATCTAAATGAGCGGACCGCTAAACGGGTTGCAACTTTAAAAGAACGGGGAATTACTCCGGGAATTGCTGTGATTTATGTTGGTGATGATCCAGCCAGTGCTATTTATACGCGTAATAAGGATAAAATGGCATTGCGGTTAGGGATGAATTCTCAATTAATGCATTTGCCAGCAACGGCTACGCAAGAAGAAGTGATGGCAGTCTTACAAGAATATAATCAAGATCCTATGATTCATGGAATTCTGATTCAATCACCATTGCCCAAACATTTGGATGAACACGCTTTAGTACAAGCGATCCGTCCGGATAAGGATGTTGATGGGTTTCATTCGATGAATGTTGGACGTCTCTATAATAATGAACCAGGGAATTATCCAGTTTCGTGTACTCCACGGGGCATTATGACAATGCTAGATCATTATGGAATTGAATTAGCAGGTAAACGCGTGGTAATCATGGGACGTAGTATTTTGGTGGGGCGGCCCTTGCAAGCACTCTTGATTAATCGAGATGCTACCGTCACGATGGTTCATCGACATACCAAAGACCCGGAAGCCTTTACCAGACAAGCTGATATTTTAATTGTTGGGATTGGGCAACCCCAAGCTGTAACCAGTGAGTTGGTTAAACCAGGGGCAATTGTAATTGATGTAGGGATTCACCGGACAGAAAAAGGCAAGCTAATTGGCGATGTTGATTATGATTCGGTCAAAGAAGTAGCGGGAATGTTAACGCCAGTACCAGGCGGTGTAGGTCCGATGACCATTGCCAGTCTGATGGCGCAAACGGTTGATTTAGCCGAGTGGAGTATTCGAGATGATCAATGAGCAAGAATGCTTAACAGTTGCCCAAATAACTAAATATATTAAAACCAAATTTGATGTTGATCCTTATTTAAATCAAAAGGTTTTATTGGTCGGCCAATTAACCGATTTTCGTCAGCGATCGGGCCATCAATATTTTTCATTAAAAGATGATGACGATAAGATCGCAAATCCGGCTAAAATACGAATTGTGATGTTTAAGAGTGCTTTTCAAAAGGTAAAATTTCAGCCTGAAAATGGTATGAAAGTCTTGCTTCAGGGGCGGATTAGTATCTATGAACCGACGGGAAGCTATCAGTTTTATGCTGAACAAATGGAAGTTGCAGGAGTGGGTTCCTTACAGATTGCTTTTGAACAAATGTATAAAAAGCTTAAAGCGGAAGGCCTATTTGATCGGCCCCATCGTTCAATTCCGCCTTTTCCAAAGCAAATTGCGGTCGTTACCAGTCCCAATGGAGCGGTGATGCATGATATTATCACGACCATGCGACGGCGAAATCGATTAGTTCAATTAATTTTTTATCCCACGCGGGTGCAAGGCGAAACCGCGGCTAATGAGATTGCGACTCAAATTGAACACGTTAATCAAGACGGCGGTTATGATGCTTTAATCATTGCGCGTGGAGGTGGCTCTTTAGAGGATCTGTGGCCGTTTAATGAAGAAGTGGTTGGTCGATCAATTGCTGCTTCGACAATTCCAGTGATTTCTTCGATTGGTCATGAAACAGATACAACAATTGCGGACTTAGCGGCAGACGTTCGCGCTGCGACCCCGACGGCCGCGGCTGAAATCGCCAGTGCATGGGAATTATCAGATGTTGTGGCGACTGTTGACGAATTGCAAATTCAATTATATCGGCAAATGAAAAATCGGCTGCAAGATTTAAAACGGTATGTAGCAAGTTTAGTCGATAATTCTATCCTGCAAACGCCAGATCGTTTATTAGCTCGGCCAATGCAACAAGTTGACGAATTACTTCACCAGTTAACAACATCTTTAAATAGTGAGCTGCAAGTAAAAGAACGTCAGTATCAACAAATGCGCGATCGATTGATTAGTCAATCTCCAACCAAAAAGTTGGCACGCCAAAATCTGTTACGAGTACAAGTCAGTCAACAATTAATACATGCATATCAATCGCAACTTCGTGCAAAACAAGCATTACTTACAAATACAAGCCAGCAATTAAGGTTTGCTTATCAAGCTCAACTAAATCGTCAAAGACAATCTCTAAAGAATTTAAATCAACAAGTAATGACAATAAGCCGCCAGCTTATAAGTGAAGAGAATTATCGCTTAAAAGGTTTAGAGCAAGTTACGGATGCCTTAATTGAGCAACTTGATTCCTTGAGCCCGTTAAACCTATTAAAACGCGGCTATACATACGTTACTGATGAGCAACAAACTGTCATTACAGGGATGGATCAATTAGAACTTGGTCAAACTGTTGAACTCCATTTTGCTAATGGAAAGGCTTTAGCGGAAATTAAGAATAAAGAAGATGAGGTTTTATAAATGCCAGCAAAAAAGAAACAACCGACCTTCGAGGAACAATTAGCTTCCTTGCAAAATATTGTTAAAGATTTACAACAAGGTGAATTATCTCTAGATGAATCAATTAAGCAGTTTAGTGATGGGATGGAAATTGCGAAAAATTTAAAGCAACAATTAAACCAAGCCGAAGCAACCTTGGCTAAATTAGTTGATGAAAACGGCGAATTACAACCAGCAGAAGATGCCGGTGATGATCTCAGTAATAATGGGGTGCAAAATCAAGGTTATCAATCACAATTTACTGGTAAAGATCAGGTAACAGATGATAATCCTTTCTAGGTGTTAAAAATGCAAACATTATCAGAATTACAAGCGCAGGTTAATCAGTACTTATTAACGAACTTAGCGGATGATATTGATGAAGCCACTTTATCAGCAGCCATGAATTATTCTGTGGATGCTGGCGGGAAACGACTCCGACCGACCATGACGTTAATGGTAGCGCAGATTTTGGGCGTGGAGCTGAATTCGGATGTCTTAAGAGCAGCTTGTGCCCTCGAATTACTGCATACATATTCATTAATTCATGATGATTTACCAGCAATGGATAATGATGATTTAAGGCGTGGTAAGCCTACGAGTCATAAACAATTTGGTGAAGCGATCGCAATTCTAGCTGGTGATGGTCTTTTAACTTTGGCATTTCAATGGTTAACGGATAATCAATTATCAGCCAATGTTAAAGCGCGCTTAACTTTAGAATTATCAAAAGCCGCGGGTCCAGTTGGTATGGTGGCGGGACAAGTTCGCGATATCTTGTCTACAGGTAAGACTTTATCAATTGAACGACTACAAAAGCTTCATGCCCAAAAAACTGGGGCGCTTCTAAAATACGCCACCGTTGCTGGTGGAGTGATTGCTGAAGTTGGTGATGAAGTAGTTGCCGAATTAGCAAATTTTGGGGCCTTGTACGGACTGGCTTTCCAGATTTATGATGATATTTTAGATGTAACAGCTACGTCAGCAGATTTAGGTAAAGCTACCCATAAAGATGCAGAGCGTGGAAAAAACTCCTATCCGGCTTTATTGGGTTTACCCGGCGCTGAAAAAAAGTTATCGCAGGTTTTAACAGCAGCTAAAGTCAGTCAAGAACGGTTAACCACTTTAACGCAAGCTGATTTTTCAAGGCTAGACGAATTATTGGCTTATTATAATTGAAAGGAAAATGAATGGGAAAAGAACGTGTCGATGTCTTATTAGTTTGCCAAGGCTTATTTGACTCACGAGAACAAGCTAAACGAGCAGTAATGGCTGGTGAAGTCCTTGGAAAAAATAGTGAACGACTCGATAAACCAGGGCAAAAAATTGATGAAACTACTACCTTTCGATTAAAGGGAAAAAAGATGCCCTATGTTAGTCGAGGGGGCTTAAAATTGGCTAAAGCTTTACAAGTTTTTGAGATTTCCGTTAAAGATAAGATTGTGCTCGATATTGGATCTTCCACTGGTGGTTTCACTGATGTGATGCTCCAAAATGGGGCTAAATTGAGTTATGCCTTAGATGTTGGAACGAATCAATTAGTATGGCAATTACGGGAAGACCCACGGGTTGTGGTAATGGAACAAACTAATTTCCGCTATAGCAAGTTAGAAGATTTTACGGCTGGACAACCAAAATTCAGTTCCATTGATGTTTCCTTCATTTCGCTTCAATTAATTTTTCCACCACTGGCCGAAATTTTACCAGTAGACGGGCAAGTGGTGGCCTTAATTAAGCCTCAATTTGAAGCCGGTAAAGATAAAGTAGGGAAACATGGCATTGTGAAGGATCCCAAAGTTCACCGTCAAGTGATCCAGCAAGTGATTGGATACGCTAATGAAGCACATTTTGATGTTTTAAATTTAGATTTTTCACCCATTAAAGGTGGGCAAGGCAATATCGAATTCTTAGTGCATTTGAAACTTAGCGACCGGCCAGGAGTCGTTAGCAATGCTGTTAACATTGACCAGGTACTAGCCATGGCCAAACAAGAACTAAACACACAAGAGTAAAGGTGAGTAGATGAAAAAATCCGAACGCCAACAATATATTCAACAATTTATTGAACAAGCAGACATTACTCGTCAAGAAGATTTAGTGCAGTGTTTTTTGGATATGAATGTCGTGGTTACTCAGGCCACCATTTCACGTGACATTAAAGAAATGAAACTAATCAAGGTAGTTGGGGAAAATGGGGTGGCCCATTATCAAATGCCAATTAATCGACTAGATAATCGACGAAATGATGTCGGTAATTTAACAGTCCCTTCAGCCATACTCAATGGTGCCGATGTTTTGCAGGTTGATCAATTAAATAATTATGTCTCAATTTCGGTGGTTCCAGGGCACGGACCAATGGTTGCCATGGTAATTCGGCAGGGTAATTTTCCACATGTTTTTACCGCCATTGGCGATGATTCAACGGTCTTAGTTGTATGTGATACGGAAGAAGACGCCCGTGAATTGCAAACGTATATTGCTCAATTAGCATAGTAGGTAGGTGGTAGTATGATTCAAGAGTTAACGATTGACAATTTAGCCATCATTGACCATTTAACCCTTACTTTTGCTGATCATATGACAGTTTTATCAGGGGAAACAGGAGCTGGTAAATCAATTATCATTGATGCGGTCGGCCTGTTAGCTGGTGGACGAGGATCGCAAGAATTCATTCGACGTGGCGCAGAAAAGCTTAGTTTGCAGGGGCAATTTACCTTACCAACTGATACGGCAATGCTTGACCAGCTCGATCAGCTAGGAATTCCCTATGATGAATCAGGCTTAATTATTAGTCGAGAAATCCATCGAAATGGTCGTAATGCTATTCGAATAAATGGGACTTTAGTTAATACGACTATCTTAAAACAAGTTGGACGGGGACTGGTTGATATTCAGGGACAAAATGAACATCAACAGCTGATGCAACCGGAATCACATTTGGGAATGCTAGATCAATACGCCCAACAAGAAGTTGATGAAATTAAGCAACAATATCATACTTTATATCAACAATATCGGCATTTATCCGAACGGATTAAAGCGAAAAAAGCGAACGAACAGCAGTGGGCACAACGTTTAGATATGTTACGTTATCAGGTCAATGAAATTGAGGAAGCTAACTTATCACCTAATGAGGAAGAAGAATTAAGACAAGAACGGGAACGGTTAAGTCATTTTCAGCAAATTAATGATGCCCTACAAACGGTTGTTGGGATGTTGAATGAAAGTGAACCAGTGCCGGTTTTAGACCAACTCGGTGCTTCGTTGCAAGATTTAGCGGCGATTGCCACTTATGATCAGGACTATCAAGACCTAAGTAAAACTTTTGATGAGGCTTATTACTCCCTGCAAGATGTGG
The DNA here is from genome assembly GCF_000247775.1 of Limosilactobacillus gastricus PS3. GTDB lineage: Bacteria > Bacillota > Bacilli > Lactobacillales > Lactobacillaceae > Limosilactobacillus > Limosilactobacillus gastricus_A. Next base: position 938 of record NZ_AICN01000035.1, on the reverse strand, counting down.
CTGCTCAAGCTAGTCGTCAATTGGATGCCCTGGAATACGATCCACGACGCCTCAGTGAAATTGATGATCGACTCACTCAAATTGGAAATTTAGAACATAAGTATGGTAGTACAATCAATGATATCCTGACTTATTATGATCAAATCAGCCAAGAATTATCAACAATGGAAGAAGCTGCCCATTCTGATGAAGATTTAGACGATCAGATTGCGCATTTAGCAACGCAATTAACCAAGTTAGGGCAAAAGCTCAGTCAAATACGTCAGCAAGCTGCGGAGCGGTTAGCCCAATTAGTTGATCAGCAACTACATGACTTATACATGGAAAAAGCCATTTTTAAGGTGCATTTTGATCAGGTTCCCGCAGGGCAATTTTTAGCAACCGGGATTGACGAAGTCGAATTTTATATCCAAACTAACCAGGGAGAATCGATGGGACCCTTAGCTAGAATTGCTTCGGGGGGCGAATTATCTCGGGTAATGTTAGCCTTAAAAACAGTGTTTGCTTCAGCAGAAGGGGTAACTAGTATCATCTTTGATGAAGTTGATACAGGGGTCAGTGGCCGAGTGGCTCAAGCGATTGCTGATAAAATTCGCTTGATTGCCCAACATTCGCAAGTCTTATGTATTACTCATTTACCGCAAGTAGCGGCCGTGGCGCAACATCATTTTTTGATTCAAAAAGAAGTTCACGATCAACGGACGATTACAACCGTTAGCACTTTAAACGAACAACAACGGGTTGAAGAATTGGCGCGGACGTTAGCTGGGGAGACGGTGACTGAATTAGCTTTAGAACATGCCCAAGAGTTATTAGAAATGGCGAAAGAGAAAAAATAGAAGCTCGCAATGAGCTTCTATTTTTGGCTAAAATTAATATAAGAAATTTGTTTAGAACTGAAAAGATAGGTTAATTCATGATCTTTTAGCTGATAAAAA
>NZ_AICN01000036.1:0-45016 GCF_000247775.1 Limosilactobacillus gastricus PS3 | reverse complement strand
ATTATCAGCTGGTGGCCAAATCTAGTCACTTTTATCCTGCTAATTATTGACGTTGGGTGCATTGTGACAACCGGCATTGTTGCAGCAAAAAAGCCCTAGCACTGGGCTAGGGCTAATGGAAAATCAAATAGAAATCTTGAGGTAATTATAGCATGGATTTAATTAAACAACCAGACCAAACATTAGAAGATTACGTCGATCAAGTAATCACTAACAACCAAACCATTTTTAATAATGTCATTAAGCCGGTAATTGATCAGACTCAAACACTTGTCGTAATTGAAGATACGATCAAAAGTGCTAAGAAACAACATAGCGACGTTAATAAGGCAATTAAGGAGATTAGTGGGCAACGGAAACAAGCCAAAAAGGATTGGCTTGGTAAGTACCAAAATTACGAATCAACCGTGATGAGCTGGGAGAAACAACTCAAAGCCGTTAACGCAGGGTTGCAAGAGCAGATTGACTACTTTGCCGAGCAAGAACTTGAAAAGCGTCGGAAGATGGTACAAGACCTTATCAACGTTTTAGCAAGTGAACGAGACGAACCGCAGGAAGTGCTTGACCGCTTTGTGATTGATGAAAAGCGATACATCACGAAAAAGCAAAGCAAGCTAGAGCTTGAACGCAAGATTGTCGAAGATTTTGAGTTGATCGAACAACAACTACGTAATGACGAGTTAGCTTACCGATTGATTAATCAGGAAGCGGAATCATTAGGACTAGATTCTAAGCCTTACATCGACGCTTACGATGATCTGCTGGTTAAAGATGTCAACAGTCCAATCAACACAATGCACAACGACATTCGGCGGATCGAAGATGAGAAAAAGAAACATCAAGAAGCGTTAGCGAGATTTAAAGCAGTCAGTGATAAGAAAGCGATAGATAGCGAAACAGGCGAAACGAAAGACCTCTTGACGACCACGCTAGAGCTAACTGGAACGCTAGATCAGCTCAAAGAGTTACGTAAATTTATCGATAACGCTGGAATCACGTATAAGGAACTGAAATAGGAGGATAGATGATGAGATTCTATGAATCGGGTAAAATTCCAAGGCAATCAAACATGTACTTCATTTATGGAGATGGTGGAACTGGTAAAACAAGCCTTTTTAAACAATTTCCGGGAAAAAAATTATTGATTAGTTTTGACATGTCAACCAATCCGTTGGTGGGTGATGATTCGATTGATGTCGCGATATTGGATGAATCTGAGAAACCAAGAATTCAGTCAGTGTTAAATGAATTCCTAATACGCGCTATTTCGAGTGGTCGGTATCAATCGATCTGTTTAGATAATGTTTCTGCTTTACAAAATTATGTGTTAGAAAACATTGATGGTCAAAGCAAAGATGGACGTCAAAATTATCAGAAATTGCAACTATGGTTCCGTGACCTCGGTAGTTACTTACGCAATGTCAACATTAATGTATATGTAACCGCTCACTCAATAGATAAAGGTGCGGATGTGGTGAACGGGCGTTATGAAGCAGATATGAATGTCAAGACGTTTAACGCTCTAACAAGCATGTTTGATGTGGTTGGTCGCATCTACTTACAAGATGGCCAACGGATGATTGATTTAGATCCAGAGCAAGGCAATCACGCCAAAAATCGGATTGACGGCCGGAAATTAATTAAAGCTGATGAACTACTACAACAATAAGGAGATTTAATTATGTTATTTACAACAAATTCTAACGATGTTTTTTCAGGGACGTATGTGGAAGAAGCTGGCGAGTATAACGTCAAGGTGTTGCCAACAACCACACTTACGCAAACGAAAACTAATGGCAATCCAATGATCACATTAAACTACGAGGTAATTGATGGTAAGTATCAAGGTGGCCAGATCCGTTACGATAATCAAACTTGGGTTGACTACGATCAAGAAGCCCACGCTCAAAGTATCAAGCGGTTTAATACATTGTTGAAAGCCACCGGTATTAAAGATGGCATCAAGATCGAAAACATGCAACAGCTTGTGAACCTTTTGATCGGTAGCACTATGTCAATCAAAGTTGACTGGGAACAGGGGAACAACGGTTACTACAATCTTCGGGTAAAACAACACAATCCGGTGTTGCCAAGCGGTTCTAAACCTAATGGAGTTAAAGCCCCTGATTCCGGTAATAGCAACTCTAGCAACAATGGATTTAATACCACTTTTAATTCCACATATAACACCCCACAAGGCAATCAAAATAGTCAATGGGGAAATAATCAAAGCCAAAGTCAAAACGGCTTAGGAGGACAAAATGGGGCTAATAACGACCTGTTTAACGACCTGTTTGCTGGCCAACCCCAATCACTAAAAGATCAAGCACTAGCTAATCAAGATCAACCAGTCGACACTGCTAATCTGCCGTTTGACAATCCACAAGGACAATCAGCCGGCGATCAGATCCAAGAAGTACCGTTTTAGCTTATGACAAGTGCTAGAGCATGGTGGCTGGAAGACAAAGGAGCGTGGCTAGTTAAGCTGGATAAACCAATCAATCTTGATTATGTTGATTTGGTAGATGGCCGGACTGGTGATGTGCCAGTCAGATTTGAGATTGTTGACCCAAGGGCGGTTAGTCCGAAGCAAAGAGCCTTGTTCTTTGCACTACTCAACGATATATATAACTGGAGCGGGCAACCACAAGAGTTTCTCAAAGAGTGGTTTTATGCCCGCTACACGGTTAGGACGAACGGCAAAGTTATCAGCCTAGCTGACAACGGTGGATGTAGTAAGAATGACGCTAGTGTGCTGATTGATGATGTAGTGGACTTCATCTTTGAATTTGATGTACCAGTCAAAACTGGATATGAACTCCTGCCACGAGATGAGAATCAGTTTCAGTACGAGTGCATTAAGCACCGTAAATGCTTGATATGTGGGCAACACGCCGATATAAATCACGTTGACACGGTGGGCATGGGTCGAAATCGAAATACGATTGACCATACGCAAAATCGCTTGTGTGTTCTATGCCGGCAACATCATCAAGAGTGGCACCAGATCGGGAACCAACTCTTTTGTCAAAAGTACAACTTGACCAACTTAGGAATCAAAGTAGATACAGAGACGCTTAAAAGAATCGGGGTGAGATGATGAATAACTTGTTAATTAATGAACCGCCTTTACAAGTATTGCCTAGCCTTGTAATCAAGTTAGGTAATACAGACAAAGCAATCATCCTACAACAGATCCATTATTGGCTACAACGGTCAAATAACATCGTTGATGGTCATAGGTGGATATACAATTCTGCGCATGATTGGCAGAAACAATTTCCGTGGCTGACCGAAAAAACAATCCAGCGTTATCTTAAATCACTGGTTGATGATGGTTGGTTGATTTCTGGTAACTACAACAAGGCAAAATTCGACCGTACAAAGTGGTACAGAGTCCGGTATGACCGATTGGACAAAAATGTCCAAGCATTGGGCCTGTCAGTACCAACGATTGGGCCTGATAGTACCAATGGAATGGGCCTGTCAGTACCAACCAATACCAATAGACTACCAGAGACTACTACAGAGACTAACTATTCTACGTCGATTTCGGACAAGCCGGAAATCGACTATGTCGGAATCGTGAGTTACCTCAACGAATCCACCGGCAAGAATTATCGAGCAACTACCCCTAAGACTAGAACCTTGATTAGGGCTAGATTCAAAGAAGGCTTTAAGAGCGAGGACTTTAAAAAAGTAGTGGACAACAAGGTAGCCGAATGGCAAGGAGATCAAAAGATGAGTAAATTCTTACGACCAGAAACTTTATTTGGAACAAAGTTTGAAAGCTACCTTAACGACGAACCTAAACAACAGGTTAGAGACGATAGCTACTCTTACTTTTAGGAGGCAATTATGGACGGTATCAAGCAACCACCGGTTGAGATTACACCTGAAAAGCGAGCCGAAATCCAAGCAAGGATTGATGGGATCCCCAAAAAATGGAGAGCTATTTTAGCAGATCAGAAACGCAAAGAAATTGCTGACAACAGTTTATGGAGTGGTAACCAGCCACTAGCGTTTAGCTTTGCAGATTGGCAACCTGCTAAGCAACCAGACGAGGGCTTAGGACGAAAGGTAGGCAACCAAGCGTTCCTACTTGCTAAAAAAATGGAAGCCACACCGGTCAATGTCAACTTATTCGGCACTCGTGGATCAGGGAAAACCAGTCTTGCATTGGCAATCGTTGATAAGGTTGCAAAAGAAACGGGCCAATCATGGCTTTTTGTCAACACAACCGAGTTAGCAAGCTTGATCGGTCAACAATACGAGTATCCGGAACTCAAGGGCAAGTTAGACCGGCTTTACAAAGCGATAACCGGAATTAAGTCGGGTGATGGTAGCTGGTACCGCAAGCCGGTTGACATTCTGGTGCTGGACGATTTCGGCACAGAGGGCGGTCAAAAGAGTGACAATCTTAAGGTTCGTCGTGATATGCAAGAGTGGCTATATCGAGCCAGCAATGCCCGAATCGATATACAAAACAACCGGCCGACCGGTTCAACAATCATCACAACTAACAACATCAGTAGTGAACTACTAGCAATGTATGATTCCAAACTGATCAGTCGAATTGTTACTAAGCAACCGGAAAATGTTATTAACTTTACGAAATTAAAGGATGTACGAAATGGATAACTACGTAGAACCAGATTGGACTCGGCTGTATGTCGAGTTCCCGAAAGGACATTATCGTGACTACAATTACGATCACTGGTCGATGGTTGAAACAGATCGGCCAACCAACATGATGATTACATTTAAGCAGTTTTTGTCAGATCGGTTTGGTATTACAAGCGATGAGAGTGGGGTTAGGCAATGAAAGAAACAACTTACACAAATCTAGAAAAGAAATTAATTGAGGTGCTCCCTTTAGGCGGCGAGCATTCTATGGTAGCTAGCCAGATTGAAAAGCTGACTGGTATTAGTAAGCGGGGGCTACGACGGATGAAATTACCATTAGCCTTGAAGGGAGTTCCAATTGCTTCCAGCAGGCAGCATCCCCAAGGCTACTACATTATTTCAAACAATCTGGAAAAGCGACGCTATATCAAGAGCTTGTGGTCACAAGTTAATCAAATGAATTTATTAATCACTGCATTAGAGAAAACGGAGGTGGAATAATGGTGGATCTGAAACGGCCTTTGTGCCCATTTTGTGAAGAATGTGAAGGACTGGTGGATGAAAAGGACGTCTTTATTTTGTTAGCAAGTGATGACGGAGAAGCGGATTTATATATTCAAGGACTTGAGAATTACGCTGACGATTATCAGACTACTTTCCAGTTTACTTATTGCCCGGTCTGCGGTCATAACATGATCACGGGAGACGATGATGAGGACTGTTAAATTACGCGGTTCCTTTAATGGACGTAAGATTTGGTTGATCCGAACTGCTGATGAAGAACCTGGAAAAGCTTGGTATTGTGGGTATGTGGAAATAAAGCTGAACGATCAAATAGCTTGGCAAGATTTAGACGGGCAACTAGATGTGAATGGAGACCTTGTTTATGACCCTTCGATGGCAAAATTGGCAGAGGATCCCGATAATGCTTATATCAGATTTGACACTCGACGTCTTACTGGAATGAACAATCGTGACAGTTTCCAATTCGCCTGTCATGAACTAATTAAACTAATGTACCAAATTGATAATCTAAATAAACGGGAGGAATAGGGAATGAACAAAGACGAAGCACGCGCAGCAATGGTTTTTCATCGCGACGTTAATCTCAAGGGTTCAAGTCGAAAATGGCAGATTCGTAGTGTGAATGCTTTGAAAGAAACCGTTTTGATGAAATCTAACGGTACTTTTGAAGAAGTTGAATACGAAAAACTGGAGGAAGCATGAAGTGAAATTCGTATTTGACATTGAACCAGTAGCCCAAGCTCGTCCGCGGGCAACTCGATTTGGTAAAAGCATCCGCCTATATGATCCTAAGGCTGTGAAAGTATATAAACAGTCACTAGCGTACCTGGCTCAGAATGCATATCACGGGAAACCCCTCTCAGGGCCTCTCAGAGTCATTCTAAGATTTTATCGGTCAATTCAGCGAAGCGTGTCTAAAAAAGAGCATACGCGACGAGATAACGGCCAAATACGGCCAACTGTAAAAGCAGATGTGACAAACTATGCAAAATCGACAGAAGATGCCTTAAACGGAATTTTATGGAAAGATGATGCCATGATCGTTGATGAATTCATTTATAAGTACTATTCTGATCATCCTAGAGTGGAGATTGAGGTGATAGAAATTGGCGAGGCATAACGAAATCCTAGTAACTGTTGTATGCATCAATTGAGAGAATAAGTCACAACAAGTTTATAAAGGACGAGCAAGATGAATAAGCGGATCAAAAATAAGAAATACAAACAAATGGCCATCCGTCGAGTGACGGCTAAGGTTAGAGAGTTTAATCATCGTAAATCATGCGATCCATTAACTGGACGAGACAAGCGGATGATTAAATGGCTTGTTAGTAATGACATTAAGCGACAAATAGCATGGGGTTATTTAAGGGGGCGAAAAGGAAATGACACAAAAGGGATTCTCAACTACGTCAAAGGAGGGTCAGATCAACTATGGCAATGATCAAATGGCACTTAAAGGCACCTTTAACGGACGTCGCTTTGTAGTCATCCGTCGCCGGATCAGCTTGAACGCGAATCATTATGAAGGTTATGTTGAAGTGAAGAAGGATGCAACGATTTCTAAGTCTGTAAAGGATAGTATTAGTGTTTATGGTGGGGTAGACCATCATGGACCAATTCAATTTAATGGTCGTCTATTTGATGACCGGCAATACTTGGGTTTTAGTTTGACCACGGATGGAATCTCTGAAATCGGAAACTACAGCCTCGCGGTATCTGAGGTGAAACGAATGGCTAAACAAGTTGATGGACTAGCCAAGAAAGGAGTTATTGAATAAATGATTAGAACGCTTAAGATTAACGGTCGAGATATTGATATTCTTAAGTCGGCTCAGAATGAGACCTTTTCTGCACGAGTCTTTGTTAATTAACAAGAAGCTAGCGTAATTGAAAATAATGAGTTAGTTAGCACAGAACAAGGGGTTCTAACATGGTTAGAGAGTGCGAGTTTGAATCATGTTTATGGACAGATGATGGATTGATGGCGGCTAAATACTGATTATGTTGAATCACAGTCGTTCATAAATAAGCCTAAAGGGGGTGGTGGTATTGAATTATGTGGAAAAATATGGCATTCAAGACATTCTTGATCATTGCAATGGCGATGTCGATCAAATTAGTCATGATAGTGAAGACTGGAAAAAGGTAGTCATGTTTCGTAAAGCGTTAGGGAGTGAACGAGGCAAAAGCGAACGTTCAGTACAAATTGATGCGAAGTTTGATCGACAACGTGTGAAAGAGTTATTGATGGACTAATAAAGAGATAGCTAATGAATTAGGGGTAGCGGAGTCTAGTACGAATTTGAGAATTGGAGAAGACCCGGAACTGAAACGAATTAAACATGAAGTAAGTCGAAACCAAAAATTGGTTGTAATGATTGATAAAATTACTGGTGAAGTGGTTGATATTGGGGTGAAACATTACTTTACAGATTCTCATTCGATCAGCCCTAGAACTATTATTTCCAAAGTAAATAGCGGTAAACTATATAAGGACCGCTACCAATTCATTCGATATTTAGAAATTAAGGATAGTGAGAGTGTGAAGAAATGGGAATTCTTAAACAAGAGCCGATAGACATCAGTTTAGCTTTTGATCGTCAAGCAACATCCGTTCGGACCCATCAGTTCTTAGTTAATGATTTTCAACATTGGATGATGTTGAGTGGAATTAGTAAGTATGATTTAAGAAGCCCTCAGCTTGATGAACAACTAAATTCGAGATACAAGTCCAATGGTCAGGAAGAACGAGTATTTAGGATTGAGATGGCCACCACAAAGGTTAAGGCTATATATACAGCTATCTCCCATTGTAGGGCAGATCATGCATTACTTTTAAGACTACGGTATGTTGATGATTTATATGATCAACAAGTTATGAATCAACTGGGTGTTGAGAAAACCCAATACTATCACCATCGAAATGCTGCGCTATGTGAATTTGCTGAAAGGCTAGATTATTGGTCTATTATGTTAAAGGCGGAATTACCAAGCTTGATTGTTTCCGGAAAATAACCGGACCAATGCCGGATGAAATGAACGATATAATGTTAGAGTTGAAGGATTGGGATAAACTAATTGCCAATCTGGAGGCACAAACCTAGCGAGCTCTGGAGCTTGCCGTGATGGTTAGTATGTATGGACGAGTTTTCCTAACTTCACGTCCTACTTGAACAGGGTAAGATTGATCTCCTGCCCTGGTATATGATCAACTTGGAGACATACTGAAGAAATGACATTATCGAATAGTTTGTGGGAAAACATAATCTCCTAAAGGTTCTAATGTGTTGTATCAATCTACAGTCATAACTACGTGCTAACAGTATGTGGTTGGTTCGATTCCAGCCTTGGTCATTAACTAGCGTCTAGGGTCATAATTAAAGTGACTTTGATTGTGAAATCAAGTTGTATTTCGCCGGTTAGCGATGTTCATTCAATGTTGATATAACGGCTTTTTAAAAATTGGGAAGTTTGTGAAATTAGGACTTGTGACTCTTCGAAAGGCGTTCGCGTTATGAAATGATTTGGTGCGATGAAGAAAGGTCTTGATTTAGAATGAATGTGTGATACAATTTCGTTGTTTTAAGTTAATTGAGTTTAATTTAAAACATATTCGGTAAATGGTATATGACCATATTCCGGAGGTTAATGGTCTTTTAAAATTATTACTTTACTCACTTACACACCATTAACTTAACGAAATAAGATTCCTGTATTCTTATTTTGTTAAAGAGTAACTTGGAGAATTTCTTTAATTGCTTCTAAGAGGGAGAAAGTTTATTTCCAAATTGATTGGCAAAGAGCTTCTGCTAATAAAGAAATTGTGAGGTTCGATTCCTTACGTACTCGTTGCTATTAAACCATTAAGTCGCCTAATTAAGGTGGCTTTTTCTTTTTGTAAAAAATCGGAGGGGTATTATGCGCAAAGCAACTAAACACATGATTATTGAAATCTTAAAAGATTATCCACGATTAGATCAGTATATTCGTGATCGTGAAGCGGACTTACGTCATCCGGTAACAATTAGAGATGATAACGTTGGCGGCAGTAAGGGTACCCGAACCAACGCTGAAGAAAATAGACGATTGAATATGATTGTGACAATCTCTGAAGACGAGCGCCTAAATGCATTGAAACGTGAGAAAAAAGCCGTGGACAATTGTCTAGATGATTGTGGTAAGGTCACCGAACATATTATTAGTGAATTGTATTTTAGAAAGAATCCACATTCAATTGAATACATGTGTGAAGCGCAAGAGATCCCAGTAAGTCAAGCTAAAGCGTACCGTCTTCGGCAAGACTTTTTTGAGGATTTAGCTCGAGAATTGGGAATTTTCAGTATGTAGCTGTAGTCGCTGCATTAATTTGTAAATTTAAAGTACTAGCCTTAAATCCATAATGAAAAGAGCCAGGTAATGAGTTAACATTGCCCGGCTCTTATGAACTTTTCAAAAATATAGTGACCACAACTAATTAGGACATTAGTTCATCATATTTCCTAATTGCTATAGATCAAGAGTTAAATCATATTCTTTTGTGTTATTGTCATTACTGTCCGCTGGGAAAATCTTCCCCTTCCAGCGGAGCCCTTTAGTGAAATTATCAAGAGAATCATTGCTATCAAAGATATAATATAGCGACCCATCTGTTGTTACACCAGAATTAATGTCACCGGTAAAACTACTACTACCAACGGATGCAGCTTCAGCTTGTTTTCCATTAACTGATAAGGTTGAGATGCTTAATAATGGATTAACATCTTTTTTAGCTGCTATTGAAAGATCAAAGACAACAATAGTATTTCCTGATTCGTTAGAGTAACTAATTTTTTGGCTAGTTGCCAACCGATATAGGGTGACCTTTTTAACAGTTAAGTCAGCATAATCAGCCCAGGATGAGTCAGTATTATTAACGTTATAGGTTTTCTTTTCTGTATACTTATATGACTTTCCTCCCAATGTTACCGAATTTCTAGCATCCGTTGTTTCGCCACTTTGTGTGGTCGTCATTGTTCCTGTAGTGACGGATGAGTCATGGATGGATTTACGTATTCCACGAATGCCAGTATAGGTAAATAGACCAATTAAAAGGGTAATGACGGCCAAAATGCTTATGATCCATGTCCATACTTTTTTGTTTTGAAACCATAGGTTATTGTTCATTTCAATACCTCCATACTAACGATTAGATTGCTGCTATCATTGCTGCAATTGTAGAGACGATTCCGATACAAATTCCCCAAACCACACTAATCAAAGCACCAAATCCGGCAGATTTAGCATTATTAGGCTGAGAGGTTCGCCAAACCAGGAAAAGAATTAGCCCAACTAATGGGATAAAAAAGCCTAGCACAGCCCACCAAGGATTTCCTGAATCGTTAGTAGATGAGGATTCGTATTCTGAAGGATGCGATCGTGAAGACGGAATTGCATCATATTTGGCACCATTTCCTTTTGAGTGATCAGGATCTTTATCATTTAGTACCAAGATGTAACCACAGTTTGAACATACATTGTCACCCTCATTGAGTAGAGTGCCACAATTAGGACAATATTTCATAATATATTACCTCCTCATACTTTTGAATGTGTCAAATGTTCTATAAGTAAATATATCAGAAAATTAATTTTCATGATAGGTAAATTGAAAGATTTAAGTTAGGGTTGTTAAGACCAGACGAAAAGATGAATATCAGATCATTAAATCTTGCTCTTTTCCATAATGAGTGTAGTATGTATGTACAATATACTTAAATAATTAACTGGAGGAACACGAAATGACCGTTAAATTACGTACTGTAGCAACATCAAGGGTACTCACTGTACCTGCATATTTAAAGACAACAGCAAAGGAATACCATGTATTTACTACGAAAGAGGGAGTAATTATGTATATTCCCGCAACTAGAAAAGAAAAAGATACAGTAAAGTTTCTCAAAGAACACGGCTTTGAATTGCCATTATATAATTTTTGATTTTGCAACGCTGGAAATAGGTCATGAGAATAGGCATGGTAAGGAAAATTATATTGTTCATTATTGAAATGATAATTATAAGTTTGCCTATGGTGCAGTGGGAATTAAACAGATCTAATTATGATTATTTGAATATGGCTAATGAAGTAATTCAAACTAATAAGCGTGATCTCAACATCACTCATGACTACAATCGACCAGACGCTTTAATTTATAAGGGCAGTGATGGCTTGTATTACGTGGAATTGTACCAATCTGAATCAATTGTTTATAGAAAGGCGAAGAATGATAGACATTGGCAAATGATCAATCCGTATGGTTCTGATCGCCAGTTAATTTATCGCCAACTTCAACATCAGAACATAGTTTGGCATCAGAAAGGTACAAGTATACGGAACTGATAAACTTAATGAATATGGAATTTTTAGAAAATAACGCGAAAAATAATTTAGGATAAATTCACCTAATCTTCTTATATGTGTTATGCTTAAATTGCGATATGTTGACTGATAGTTCCCAACATATTTGCAAAATTTATAAAGGAGATTAGGTTATGTTAACTAAGACAAATTCCCATTGGTCTAAGTTTATGATGTGGGGATTAGCTTTAGTTGCTCTTTCTGGTGCTTCTCTGGCTGTCACAAATACTGCAAAGGCAGATGTGAATGATAATGGTCAGTCTACAGCAACTAGTTTGTCGACTAGTAATGTTCAGAGTACGATTAATGAAAATGAACAGCAGAATGATCAGATTCATCCTTCTAACTCTATTAGTCAGAAGGATGAATTCGTAAAAGAAGATCAACTGTCAACTAGTGCTACAACCAATACAGAAGAGCAGCCTCGAGCACCGACGAAATCAGATGAAGACCAGCTGGATAGAATGCTATCTGAATCTAAGGTTACCGCTTCTAGAGGATCCCTAGTTGACGTTAATGTTACTAATGCTAAAGTATCAACTAAGGAGATTTCTGGAGGAGGAACAACTGAATTTTCTTTTGATTTTTCAGTTCCCGATTCAGCGAAAGACGGGGATTCGACTGTTATCTCACTCCCTGATAAGCTAGATTTCACTCGTGATCAATCATTTAATGTGTATGCTCCAGATGGGTCTACGGTGGTCGCAAATGCGATTATTAATAAGACAGCAAGAACATTAACCATGACATACACTAACTATGTCGATACACATAATGATATTTCTGGCCATATTAACATGCAAGTAATGGCTAATACGAGTAAGGTAAAGAGGGATACAACTCTTCCTGCAACCATTTTAGTAAATGAAAAAACTATTACGATTGATAGTGATGGTATTAAGTATAAAATCGGTAAAGACGATGCCAATATTGATTTCTACAAATATGGGTGGGTTGATTATGACAAAAATGAAATTAATTATCGTATTGTCATAAATACAACTAATTCTCATCGTGCTAATGTTGTGATTAAAGATGTTCTTCGTTCTGTTGGAGTGGATTATGAGAAAGACAGCATTTCAATTACAACAGGGAAATGGCTTATAAGTTCGGACAACTATTGGACAATGCCCAATTATAAAGATGTGACTGATAAATATAGTCTAGTATTTAATGGATCATCTTTTTCAGTTAACTTAGGTAATATTACTCAAGGCTTTGCTATTAGATACAAAGTAAAACCATCATACAAATTAGTTAATGGAGAACAGATAAAAAATTCTTCGAGTTACTCATCTAATAATCATAGAATAGTTGATTACAGTAATACTGTGTATTATCAAGAGGCTAATGGAACAGCAAACGGATATAACTATAGTTTGTCAATTCTAAAAACGGATGAATCTGGTAACCCATTGGCTGGCGCTACTTTTAATGTGGTTCGTCAGTCAACTGGAGAGATTGTAGGAACTATCACAACAGATTCTACTGGTAAGGGCACTATTTACGGATTGCTGCGTGACAATTATGAATTGAAGGAAACTTCTGCTCCTGAAGGATATCAATTGGCAGATACTGTGGTTGTAACACCAAAGGACTTTAATTCGCAAGGGGCAACTGCAAAAGTAGTTGATAAGCTTGCAAAGACATCTGTTGCAGGGACGAAGGCCTGGAATGATAATAATAATCAAGACGGGATTCGACCAGGAGCCATCACGGTAAACCTCTTGGCAGACGGGACACAAGTTGCCTCCAAGACGGTAACGGCCAGTGATAACTGGAAGTACAGTTTTGACAACTTGCCAGAATACGCCAACGGGAAGAAGATTACTTATACGGTAAGTGAAGCGGCCGTGGATGGATACACAACAGAGATCAGTGGTTATGACATTATTAATACACATATCCCAGTAATTCCTGAAACTCCACAGACTCCAAACGGTGGAAATCAGAATACTCCAAAGTATGTACAAGAAAATAATGTTAATAATGATACTAATAGGTTGCCCCAAACGGGGAATGCTTCATCTGTAGAGATGATAGTACTTGGCCTGTTGGCTCTTTTGGTAACCTTTAGCTTAGTATTCATAGTTTTACACTATTAATATAAGGGCCAAATGTGGAAGGCGGATGATGAATCCGCCTTTTTGTTATGCTTATTTTTAATGGACGCCATACCTGATAGCAAAAACTGATAAAAAATTGATAAAAGCCGGATGTATTATCATGGTATATTGATACCGTGGAGATATGGCATTAAGAGAAACTAAATATCTTTATGTAATATCCCCGTATTTCGGAAGGTAATAATAGCTTGAGAAGAAAATATGAGACAAATAATAATAAATTCTATAAAAGTGACCAATGGCGTACAGTTCGTGAGTTAGTGTTGCATCGAGATGCATACATATGTCAAAAATGTAAGAGACAAGGAAGAATTACGCCAGCAACAATTGTTCATCACATAATTCCGGTTAGATATGATAGTAAGAAAGCTTTAGAACTAGATAATCTCGAAACGATTTGTGCCTCATGTCATAATGCAGAACATACAGAACGGGCTATGTCGTTACGTGCCAAACGAATGAAGCAAACATTGTCTCGTCGTCCGGATATGATCCGAATCAAACGTAATGAAGAAATCTGGTAGATGGTCTAGGTGCAGCCTGCAAATTATATGGATAATGGGATGGGTGGGGAGCTACATTGATTTTTGCACTCGAAAGAATACCCCCCCTACCTTTAAAAACGGAGTTATGAAAATGTCGTGGGAGCGGTGATGAGCCTTCCTGTATAAAAAAACCGATTTTGGAATCAAAAAAATTACGAAATCTGGGTACTAAAAAAGGCCTCCTTATCGGGAGGCCTAGTTTGATTTCTTTTCACGATTATTATCGACCTGGCTTTTATGAAAGTCAACTAAAAATTTAAATTTTTTCGAGAAAGGGGTGACGAGAATTGCCACAGACAGCGAAAAATGCACTTTTGCGAGTGGTAAATGGCTATACAGAGGATCCTGGGAAATTGGGCCGACGCGAAATTGAACGACGGAAGCGGAATGAAGATAAGTTGAAAATTTCAGCTGGTAACATGGAACCTCCAGCCTGGTTGTCCATGGGTGCAAAAAAAGAGTTTAAACGAATTGTGGGGCTTTTTGGTGAGACCGAACTCCTGACCGAAGCCGATACTAACACTTTAGCTCAATATTGCGACCTACTGGGCGAATATAAGGCTTGTAACAACCGTTTAAAGAAGTATGGACGATCTCAAGATGGCCGAACCAATCCAGACATCAAGCTGAAGCTGTCAATCAGTCAAGCTATGCAGCGTCTGGTTAAGGATTTGGGGTTATCACCTGCCGCTCGTGCTTCTTTAGCAATCAATATGAGGGAAGAGGCTACTGATGACGACGACTTCTAATCCACTGGAGATGGATTATGCTGGGATTGTTGAATGGGCTAAATCTTACATTAAAAACGAGAAGGAGCAAGCTCATATCCTGGATAATCCATCTCCAGTTTTGCTAACTACCTATTACGCTCAAGCAGTGGTAGAAGGATCCGTGATGGCTAGTAAATGGGTTAAATTAGCCTGTGAACGTCACTTAAAAGACCTCGAAAAGTCTAAGAATGATCCAGACTATCCTTGGGCCTTCGACGAAGAGAAAGCTCATCGGCCGATCCGATTCATCGAAAAGAAATGTAAACCATCAAAAGGTGATTATGATCACTTGGTTTTGCAACCATGGCAGCATTTCTTTGTTGGCAATATTTTTGGGTGGGTCAATCGTGAGGCTGGATATCGTCGATATCGTGAAGCTTTGGTATTTCTAGGACGAAAAAACGGTAAAGTTATCTCGCCGTTTTAAAACCGACCAAAATCGGTGGAAACCTGTTTTTCAGAAGACACCGAGGTAAGCAATCAGATTGCGAAAGGCTGATTGTCACCGTAACGCGTACGAGATGAATAAATATAATTCTCGCAAGAGTGGCTGGCATCCTTTGACGGATGAAAATGTACGCTAAACTGAGTTGGAATTGACCAACTGATGAAAATGAGGGCGACCTCCAGAGCATGAGATAAAAAGCTCATGGTTAAGAACAATGAAGACAACTTTAGAGTCAGGTATAGCCGACTATATGTGTGGTTTTGACGGCGAAAATGGGCCAAACGTCTATTTTTTAGCTAATTCACAAAAACAAGCGTCGATTCTTTATGAAGAAGCGCGCAATATGATTACCAAATCGCCTTATCTAGCCGAAAGGTTCACACCAAACCGGTCTGAAATCCGTTGTGGTAATAACAATGGTAAGATTGTAGCCATGTCAGCTGAAAAGAATAATAAAGATGGTGAAAATCTGCATTTCGGAGTGTTCGATGAAATTCACGAATATGAAGATTATTCGCTGATTAACGTTATGAAAAGGTCACGGGGAACGCGTAAACAGCCGTTAATTGTGTATATTACGACGGCTGGTTATGTATTAGATGGCCCGTTAATCGACTTTATCGATCAGGGACATGATACCTTGACCAACTATGATGACAACGTTAATGAACAAACCTTCTACTTTCTTGCATCACTTGATGATGAAAAAGAAATTGATGATCCAAGAAATTGGGTGAAAGCCAATCCCAACATTGGCTTAATGGATATTGTCAATCTGATCATGGATTTTAAAAAGGACCGCCGATCGCCTCGTGAATATGCGGATTGGGTTACAAAACAGTTCAATATTTTTGCTGATACCAGTGAAATGAGTTTTATTGATCCAGAAACGCTAGCAAAAAACAATGGTCATTATGAAATTCAAGATCTTTACGATCGTGATTGCGTTGGCGGTTATGACTTATCAGATACAGAGGATTTCACCTCCGCTTGCCTTGAATTTCCGCTTGATGATGGTGGGGTATTCGTTCTGGAACACTCTTGGATCCCGGAAAAACGCTATGAACGAGATAAAAATCCAGAACGAATCAAGATGTGGGAGAAAAATGGCGAGATAACGATCATTCCAGGTAGTTATGTTGATCACTCCTATGTCTTGGATTGGTTTAAAGAGCAATCTGAATACTTTAATATCGTCCAGATTAACTATGATCCGGCTAAAGCTTTGATGCTTAATCGGAAATTAGAAGAGTACGGATTTATCACTAAAATTGTTCGACAAGGTTTCCGGACACTGGGTGGGCCAATGCAAAACTTTAAAGAATTACTGTTGGACGGCAAAGTGGTATTTAACGAACAATCAATGTTCAAGTGGTATCTGAACAACATTCAATTGGTAACCGACCGAAATGATAACTGGATGCCGACAAAATCCAGTAAAAATCGTAAGATTGATGGCTTCGCGGCCGCGTTAGACGCTCACGTCTCAGTGATCGATATGTTGGTCGAACCAACTTATGATTATGGAGATGATGATTCCAGTATGTTTATCAGCTTTAACTAGATTAGCCGGAAAGGGGGTGAATAGATGGGTTTTTGGCAAAGCGTAGGCAAATTTTTCAAAATTGGACAAGGTCCAAATAGTCCAAGCACTTCCTTAACGGGACCAGGATCAGTCTTGGGAGGAATGGGGACGATTGGCAATACAGGTCATTTACAAATGATGATGCGTAATGAAGAAGTGTTCAGCGTTATTACCAGGTTAGCCAACACGCTCGCTAGCCTGCCAGTTCATGAATATAAACAGTATGAAGAAGTCACTGACCAGATTAGCGATCTACTTAGGAATGAAGCTAATCCGTCAATGACTTCTTTTCAGTTGTTTTCACAACTTGAAACTTCAAGAAATCTTGATGGGAATGCATATGCCTTCATTGAGCGAGATGCCAAAGGTCAACCAATTGGCTTGTATCCAATTCGACCAAGTAGTGTGATAGTGATGCGAAATATTGATGATGATTCGATTTGGTATCGGGTATCGTCCGATGACATGAATTTTACCGTGTACAACACGGAAATTATTCATATTAAGCATATTTCGCCATTACGCGAAGTTTTAGGAGTCTCGCCACTTGATGTTTTACGTGGAACTTTGCGATTTGATGATTCGGTGCGTGATTTCTCATTATCTGAGATGGATAAAAAAGAATCAGTACATTATAAAGTACGACCGAAATGTCAGTCCTGAGAAGCGGCAAGCTATGATCAATGATTTTGTGAAAATGATAAAAGAAAATGGCGGTGCTGTTGTCCAAGAAAAAGGTTTTGAATATGAGCGATTCCAATCAAACTTCCAATCAAGTGATCTGACGTCATCATATGGAATTACAAAGACGAAGATCGCAAATGCATTTAATATCCCCATTTCCTTCCTGAATGATACTGGAGGGAAGTCAACAAGGACTGTTGAACAAGAGATGACAGAGTTTGTTCAAATGACTTTATTGCCGATTGTTAAACAGTACGAGTCCGAAATTAATCGAAAATTATTGACGTTGGATCAGCGGCAGGCAGGATGTTATTTTAAATTTAATCTTAATGGGCTTCTGCGGGGTGATACGGCTGCTAGAACTAATTTCTATCAAATGATGATTAGGAATGGAATTGCAACACCAAATGATTTGCGTAAATTGGAAGAGTTACCGCCTTCTAGCGAACCAAATGCGGATGTCCTTCATATCACTGGTGATCTTTATCCGTTGAGTTTGACAGCTGAAGAGCGAAATCCAACTGCATCGACAACATTATCAGCGAAAGGAGGTGAGAATGAGGATGACGAAGAAAGTGACAACAATGCCAAAGTGGCTGACAATCAAACAACTAACTGATAAGCAGGCCGATATGTTTATTGGTGGGGAAATTGTTACGGATGAATGGGACGACTCGGATACATCTGCCTCTGGTTTTCGAGATGCGTTACAGTCGGTTGGTGACGTCAAGACTATTAATTTACATATTAATAGTCCCGGCGGATCAGTCTTCGAAGGCATTGCAATCTATAATATGTTAAAGCAACACCAGGCCACTATTAACGTTTATGTTGATGGCTTAGCAGCATCAATTGCTAGTGTGGTTGCCATGGCCGGTAATAGGATCTATATGCCTCAAAATGCGATGTTGATGATTCACAATCCATGGACTATGGCGGTTGGTAACGCAACTGAACTGAGAAAGCAAGCGGATGATTTAGACCAAATTGCCAAGTCTAGCATTACTACCTATCTTTCTAAGGCGGGCGATAAGCTGGATGAAGAGACATTGAAGCAAATGATGGACGAAGAAACTTGGTTAACTGCAGAGGAAGCTTTGGAATACGGTCTAGCGGATAATGTGATGGAGCCTAATAAAATGGCTGCTTCAATTAGTGATAAATATAAGGCTCGTTATCATAATGTCCCTGACCAATTAATTATGAATTCATCAGAAAAAGTTGATAAACGAAAAAACGGCTTAACTGACGATCAACGCCAAACGTTAATTGAAGAGACACTCAATCGACGTGAATTAGTAACTACTCAATTAAAGCAATTACAAGGAGAACAATAATATGAACTTTTATCAAATGAAACGTAATGCTATGAACATTGGTGATGAATTACAACAAGCCAATGAAAAATTAAACGATATGTTAAATAATCCTCAAATTTCAACTGAGGATATTACTGCTCAACAAAAGGTAGTTGACACTGTTCAACAACGTTTTAAAATCGCTAATGCACAATTGGCAAAGGAGGAAGCTAAGCAAAAGGACAATTTGGTTAAGGAAAGCAACCAAATGGATCCACAAGAAAAGCGCAAGAGTGCCTTTGCTGAATTAGTTCGGAAGACGATGGCTAAGGAATCGGTACCTGCTTCTATCTACCAAGCACTAGGGGATAATGATAGTACTGGTGGGAACAAGTTCCTTCCAAAAACGGTTTCTACGAACATTATCACGGGCCCTCAAGAACATAATCCACTTCGTGATATTTCCACGGTTACTCAAATTACTAATTTGGAAATTCCACGGTTATCATTCACGCTGGATGATGATGGTTTTATTCAAGATGGTGACACCGCTAAGGAAATCCAAGCTAAAGGTGATACCGTTCAATTTACGCGGAATAAATTTAAGGTTAAGGTTGGCCTTTCTGAAACCGTGTTATTAGGATCCGATGCCAATTTGGCTGCCTATGTTGAAAATGAATTAACTAATGGGGTAACTCGTAAGGAACGGAATGTCGCTTTTGCGGAATCACCTGCTAAGGAAAATGAAAAGCATATGTCGTTCTATGATGCATCTGTTGGAATCAAGAGTGTGAGCGGATCGGACTTATATGATGCTATCACTAATGCTGTTGCTGACTTACATGAAGATTATCGTGAAAATGCCACAATCGTTATGGCTTACAAGGATTATCTGAAGATTATTAAGACATTAGCAAATGGCTCAACCACGCTTTATGGTGCTCAACCTGAAGCGGTATTGGGGAAACCTGTTGTTTTCACAGATGCAGCCACAACGCCAGTAGTTGGGGACTTCTCATATAGTCAATACAACTACGATATTAATACCATTTATGATGAAGACAAGGATGTTGACACTGGTATTGAAAAGTTCGTTCTTACTGCATGGTTTGATCACCAAATCAAATTGTCTAGTGCTTTCCGGCTTGCAAAGGTAACGCCGGGAAAATAGACTCCCCGTCGGGTAGCGGATCGACAACCTCAGCAACTAGTCAACCGCAACCCAACGTAAGCGGGGATTCATCATTCAATCCTAGTGGCGATGTAAAGCCTACCGATGCAAATACTGTACAAGAAATTAAAGCTTACCTTGATGCTCATAGTATTAGTTACCAATCAAACGCAACTAAGAGTGATTTGTTGGCTTTGGTTGGATAGAAGTAGGTGAGTCCATTGTCAATTAAAGATCTTCAAACGACGGTTTCAGACAATTTTTTATCGATGGTAAAGCAGTCACTTCGAATTGAAATGACAGCAGATGATCAATTGCTTAAAACCCTGATTAAGGCGGCTCGTACGGATGTAATGGGACAAATTGGCGAACAGATTGATGCCTTTTATGATGATAATGAGACTTTCAATACTTTAGTTATCATGGAAACGGGGCATCTCTATGCGCATCGCGAAGCTGTTTCGAATACACAATATTATGAAGTGCCAATGGCAGTATCTTATTTGATTAACTCTATGAAAGATGAGTATCGCTATCAACTTGAACAACAGATGAAAGGAGAAAGCGTAAATGGTCAAAAATCTCAATCCAGCTCGAATGCAGATCATGCTTGAGTTTGGAAAGGAAGTACAAAACGGCAAGAGGAATCCTAATACTGGAAAAGCCATGAAGAGCTACACCACTAAATTTACAAAATGGGCCGGGCAATATACTTTGACACAATCACAAGCGATCACATTAGCTGGACAGAGTATTAGAGACGCAATCGTTTTCTTCATTCGTCATGATTTAAAAGTCACAAGCGATTATCTGATTAAGTGGGGGGATCAAATCTATAAGATTGATTCCATTGCTTATGATGATGGACTGCCACCAGATGGGTTTGACTTGATTACCTGTCATATGGAGGTGAGTCATGACTGACGGTGGAGAAATTCTTAGTAACGGCTTAGACAAATTTTTGTCTGAGCATATTAATGGATTGACAATTAAGAATAGAAAAAAGAATCAATAAAGCAGGAGCGGATGTTTATATGAAGAACATGCGCTCTTTTCTTGATCAACACAGGTCAAGTAATAACTATATCAGTGGTCAGGAACATTTAGCGGAAACATTAACATCAAGTAATGATCAGTCTAATGGTCAAGTTGATGTTGGGTTTTCGGCTAAAGGTAAGAAGGCATATGTTGCTCGTTTACTTAATGATGGCTGGGAGTCGAAAAATCAGCATGGAGGTCCTTATGGACGAGTTCAACCACCTGAATGGCACGACTTCTTTACTAATGTTGGTGAAGAAAGTAGCAAAGAGATGGAGCGAGAGATGACGAAGAAGGCTCGTAAGATCTTCAGCCCGAACGGGGGTGGCGATTAATGACACCAACCGCTTATATCGTCGGTATGTTAACTGACAATGCAGAGTCATTAGGAATTGAAGAGAGTAACATCTGTGCTTTTATGATTGATGACGATCTTATTGATCATGGAAAGCCTATTGTCGTGGTTTCTGAAAATGCTGCTGGATCACATGATTATGGAAACAATAATATTCTAGGAACTTTACGTAGAATCCAGATTGAGTTCTACTATCCTAGAGATTTTGATGGTGATATGGAATTGATAGAGTCTAGGGTTAAAGGGCTCCTACATGATAACAATATTCGATGTTATTCTGATGCTGGGCACATCCTGGCTCCAGATAATCTTAATATTACCAACACTTTACACTTTAACTATATGAAATATGAAAGGAATTAAATCTAATGGCAAATATCGGTTTAAAACGAATTTATGTTTGGCTGGTTGGATCTGACAATAAGGTACTTACCGGCACTAATGGATTATCAGATGATGGTGTATATGTAGTTGATACGGATGCAAATAAGGGGAACTTGGGTCTTAAGACAGCTAATATTACCGGTTTGTCTGGTACTGTCACCAAGATTGCTGGAAATAATGTGGTTGTCGCCGTGTCTAATCCACCTTCCGCCCCATCAGTGGCAATTGATGCAAACGCGATTAACTTCACTATTAAGCAGAGGTTATTGGGACGAGTAGAAACTAGCGTGAAGGGGGCCTATGTTGATGGGGAAACCATTCCTAAGGCAGGACTAATCATTGAATCTTCTAGTCCAACGACCGGGAAGTCAGTCTTCTATGGATTTGGGATTGGCCAATTTACCGAAGCAAGTCAAAACGTTCAAACGAACACTGATACTGCAGAACAACGTGACGATGATAACTTAACGTTCACTGCACTAGGATGCCCACACTTTCCTAATGAATCACCAGTTATTTTTGGGAATGCGGCTGAAAATGGGTTTACTAAGAATGCCTTCTTCGATCTGGTAGCTCCTGGTCAAACATTAGTAAGTGCTTCCCAAGATAAAACTCCTGGTAATGTAAGTGCTTCTGCATCAGCGCTTAGTGGGGCCACGACCACTTTGGCAGGTGGGGGGACTACGCATCCAGATACAGGGTCTGGAAATACCCACTAGCAATTCTAAATGAGTACCAAATTAATGTAGTCCGAAAGCGACGAACAGAGAAAAATATAAATGTGAGACTTTAAAAAGAAAGGAAATCAAATTATGTCAAAAAGTGTAACTTTTACAGCAGGAGCAGCAGCATTTGGTCGGGAAATTAAAGTAATCGATTCTTTCAAAACTATTAAAAAGTTGAATGAAGGTGTGGGCTCGCTGTTTAAAAAGATGGAAGAATATGAACAAAAGCAAGCCGAACAAGGCAAGTCAGTATACCTCACTGATTATGAAACAATTATTAGTGAATGTGTTATGGCGGAAACCGCAAACTTATTAAGCCTCACCACGAAGAAAGAAAAGGAAGAATTAGAAAATATCTCTTATAGTGAAATCTTTAATTTCTACAGTAAGGTTGTTAATGACTTCTTGGATATGCAAATTCCAACTATGAGTGTATTGTCAGGTGCAATGAACTCAATGGCTGAATCGGCTTCAGAAGATGAAGATACCCCTTTAGAAGAAGAAGCCAAATAATTGCTGATTTAGAAAATATGAATGAGGATATAGATTATATGGCCCAGCAGGTGCTGTATAACTTTGGTGTGATGCCAACTCAATTCTACGAGACCTCAATGAGTGATTATGTTGCGGCTCAAAGAGCTAAGGCGCCAAAGGATCGACCAATTGATCCGTTGCTACTTGCACAAAGTGCTGGATTAGCCTAAATAATTTTTGAAGAAAGGAGGGGAATAATGTCTGCGATCGATGGATATACATTTCAAGTCAATTTGAGTGATCGAGGAGTTACTACAACTCTAAGAACTATTCAGGCTGAAGCCAAAGCAATGAAGACGGCGATGAAAGCCAACTTTGATGCACTGGCCCAAGGCGGACAAACCTTAGCAGCTTATAATTATAAAGTTCAACAATCTGAACGAATTATAGGCACTTACTCTGCGGCAATTCAAAAATTAAAGCAGAAGAATGATGAGTTAAACCAAACGCGTGATAAGAATGGCCAATTATCTGAAGCTGATGCGAGAGCATATGCTAATAATGCTCGTAAAATTGAGTCATATAATGCCCAATTGAATAAATTGCGGTCTGAAATGGCAAATGCACAACGAGCTAGTGCCACTTATGTTGCGGGAATTAAAGAAGCACGAGAAGCGACGGATAGTCTTAATCGAGTAAGCAGAAGCTATGCTGAAATTACTAAGGTTAACGGTAATTCATATCGTTCACAAGTTGGTAACATTAAATTGTTACAAGCGCAAAAAAAGGAACTAATTAATCAATTCAATTTAGAAATCCAAAGTGGTAATTCATTAGTTAACTATATTCATAAACAGCAAATTGAATATAATCAAACAGTAGTGAGACTACAGCACCTTAATACTGCTCGGAAACAAGCAAAAGCGGCTCTATCTGACGAAGTTGCGGCTAATGGAAGTGCCAGTTCGAGGGCTAAGGACCTACGAAATTCATATAATCGTCTTTCATCAGAAATTGCCTCACTCAGTACTAAGCAAGGCCAATTAACTAATGACATTCGTAAGAGCACAAAGGTCCTTGGAGATCAAGCTTCAAAGGCTAACACAACTAAGGCGCGATTAGCAGAGGTAACTACAGAGTTAAAGCGGGTTAACCCTGGTGGATTCACGCGCGTTAATGCGACCTTAAATACGGTTAACCGACGATTGGCGGAATCAACAAAAAACGTCCGAGCATGGGCAAGCAATGCTAAGGCGGGAATCATTTCAGTCACAGCCGCTGGAGTGGGGCTCACTGCTGCCGTTAGTGGTTCCGTAAAGATGGCTGCAAATCTTCAACAACGGTACACTGAAATCAATAACTTGGCAGTTACTGGTGGTGAAAAGCAGACTGAGGTTACTAAAAAAGTTGCCGAGATGCAAAACCAAGCAAGGGACATTTCGCTAAAGTATGGGGAAAGTCAGCAAACGATCGCTGATGGGTATGAAACGTTAGTTAAGCGTGGTTATACTACAAAGCAAGCAATTGGATCAATGACCCCAATTATTCAAGCGGCCCGGGCTTCTGGTGATAGCTTTGATGATACGATTAAGGTCACTACTTCGACGCTTGAATCGTTTGGTATGAAGTCTGATGATGTTAGTGAACAAATGAAGAATACCGCTAAGGTTGCCAATGAGTTAGCAATGGCAGCGGATGCAACGTCCACATCATTTAAAGACATCGGGGATGCCATGACCTATGCTGGCTCGACCGCTAGTGCATCAGGGATTACTCTGCACGAAACAGCGGCCGCGCTAGGTGTCCTGTCCAATAATGGGTTGGAATCCACCCAAGCTGGTACGGGTTTACAACGGATCGTTTCTCGATTGGCAGCGCCCACTTCCACGGGAATTGAAACATTAAATAAATATAATCTTGCAATTGATGAATTCAAGGATAAATCTGGTAAGCTGATACCACTTCAGGACATCTTCAAAAAGTTAAATGATGCTATTCCAAAATCTGAACGGTTGGAAGCTTTTAACAAGATTTTTGGTCAAACTGGTCAAAATTCGGCGATTATACTGTCTGACAATCTGAAAGCGCTTGAAGAAGTTGACAATAAGGTTAAGAAAGCCTACAAGGACAACTACGTTGAGAAGCTTGCAAAGAAGAATATGCAAACGACCAAAATGCAATTGGATATTCTGAAACGTCAATTTGAAGCGTTAGGAATTAATATTGGTTCGGTCTTGCTTCCGCAAGTGAATAAAGTAGCGGATGCAATTAGCAAATGGGCAAGCTCGTCCTCTGGCAAATCTCAAGTAGGACAACTGACTAAAGATATTAAGGGGATTGGCTCGGTAATTGCTGATAATGCTGGCTCGATTCTTGAATTTCTTGGTGGTTTTGCTTCTGGATTGATGGCTGTTGGAGACGTTGTAGGTACCGGTGTTAAATGGATGGCCAGCGCAGTCTCTTTCATTAGTAAAGTGACTGGACTGGGAAAAGCTAAGGATGCACCTAAAATAATCGGTGGAATTGCGGGAGCGTTGGTCGGGATTACTGCTGTCTTTAAGATTGGACACGGACTACTATCAGGAGTTAGGTCTGTTGCCAAAGACATTCATGGTGTCTTTAAGAAAGACAAAACTCCACTGACCGAAAATAATAGGCTTCTGCAAAAATTCATTGACTTGCAGCAAACCTCATTAGGGCTTAGTGAACAACAAGCACAGAAAAGTGGAATATATTCTTCAGATCAGATTGGTAAGGAGAATGCTACTTTACCAGCTTCAACGACCTCAAAGTCTACCAAATCAGATTCTAAGAAAACTAACCCTGTTGCTGGCATTGAACAAGCTGCTACACAGCGAACAATGGTAGTACAACCGACTCAACATGAAAAAGCAACCACAAGTACGATTGAAGAGTCAGTGGCTAAGGGGACAAGTAAAGCCCAAATTGCGGAATCAGGCGTGAAGGCTGGGGGCAAATGGCGAAGGGGATTTAAAAAGGGCCTTTCGTGGATAACTTTACTTGATCCAACCGGTTTGTCCGCAATTGGTTTAGATATTTTCGGCGGGCTTGGCTCTAAGATGGCTGGTGCCTTTAAGAAAGGGTTTGGCAAAATTGGCCTAACCAAGCTATTTACCACACCAGGCTCCTCTGGCCTTAAATCGTTCATGAAGTCAACTGGGGCTAAAGCAGCTGGTTGGCTTGGAATTGGCCTTAACGTTGCTATGGCAGGTGTTGACATCTTTAAGGCAATTACTAAAAAGAAAGATCGGGCTAAAAATGTTGGAAAGGGGATAGGAGCCTTAATTGGCACCGGAATTGGTGCTTATTTTGGTGGCCCAGCTGGAGCTGCAATTAGCGGCCAAATCGGAAGGCTAATTGGTGGCTATGCCGGATCCCATTTTGGCAAAGCATTTAGCAAGTTTAAACTTAGTGCCAAAGATCTACTTAAGGGAGATTGGAGTGGTGCTGCTAAAGCATCACTGGAGGGCTTCAATGAAGTCTTCAAACTGTATAATCCGTTATTGGCCGCGTTTGAACTGAGCGTTAAGCCTGGAGCTTCTAAGTTCAAACAAGGATTTATTCAGGCCATGCAAGGAGATTGGAGCGGTGCTTTTAAGAGCTGGCAGAAAGGTGCTCAAAAATCAGTTGATAGTTGGGTTAAAACCGCTAAAGATACTTGGCAAAAGGCGTCCAACTTCTTTTCTGGAAAAGGTTGGAAGACTAATAGCCAAGCTAAGAGTTCATCTAAGGATGATGACGATGATTCTAAGACCAAGACAACGAAGAAAACGGTTAAATCGCTTGGTGGGAATCATTATTCAAAGACAGATATTGCTAATGTAAAGTCAATGAACTCGGCCATTAAAGCTTATACTGGGTCATTGAAGAAGTTGAAGGATGCCATCAAGAAGGATGATCCAACCAAGCAACTTAATGGGATGAATAATCGGCTTTCCAAATCTATTGATAAGTGGAAAAAGCTTTCATCACCAATTAAGGATATTGCTAAAGCTTTTGATACATTTAAAACATCCATTAAGGATGTTGAAAAATCAACGAAGAATCTTACTGGTAAAAATGGTGTTAATGTTCTAAATTCAGGGCTTAAGAGCCTTCAGAATAATATGAAAAACACTAAGTTAGGCTACTATTTCAAGAAATTAGCAAAGGATATTAAAAAATCCAAGATAAACATTGAATTAGGTGCCTTAGATAAAGCAGTAAATGATTCGGTTAAGGGCTGGAAGAAACTGTCATCCCCAATGCGAAGCGTTAGTCGGAGCTTTAATGTTACCCAGAAGGCCGTAAAAAGTCTTACTACTGGTAAAAATAGTTTTGCCTCTTTACGATCAGCAATAAAGAAGCTAGAACGTGATTCTCGGAAGAGCAAATGGGGCCAACTGTTAGCATCACAAGCTAAAATTGCCTTTAGTGCGATTGCTAGCACTGACTCCAAGGGTTTAACCAAGGCTTTTAAAGGCCTGATGTCTGTGATGACATCACAATTAAGGGACTTTGGTCGGGCATTTACGAAAAACTGGAAGAACAATTGGAATAAATTAGATAAACCAATTACGAACGGGATGAAAAAGGTCCGTTCAACTATTAAGGGTGAACTTTCTGATCTTGGAAAAATTGCAACAAACTTTGAGGGCGATTTCTTAGATGATTGGAGAGATTGGGTTTCTGATATTGACCAATCATTCAAAGATGGATTTAACAAACTGCCTAAGTATGCTGAAAGTTCAATGAATAAGATCATTGATAAGCTAAACAATGGGATTAAGGGTATTAATTCCGTTATTAGTGATTTTGGCGGGGACAAGAAACTGACCACTATCAGGTACGCTAATGGGACTCAAGGAGGTCATCCAGGTGGACACATGATCGTCAATGATAGTGTTCGACCTAGCTGGAAAGAATTAGTTAAATTCCCTGGTCAGCCTTGGACAATGTTTAATAGTCGTAACGTGCTGATCCCTAATGCACCTGCTGGAACGCAGGTATTAAGCGGTGAACAAACAAAGCAGGTTATGAATGAAGCTGGCATATATCATTATGCTGATGGGTCTCTATCTGAAAAGGAACAAGATATTATTTCCCAGGCCTTTATTAGTAATCCGAAGAAGGCCGCTAAAGGATTGATGCTTAAATATACCAATTGGGATTCAAACATCGATGTTGTTGCTAAGTTAGGTAAAGCTTCGGCGATTGCTTTTTCCCAAGGTATTGCTAACGTATTGAAGGATTTATTGGGGATCATTAAAGAGCCAATTAATGGTGATTGGACTCCAGTTATTAAATCGGCTTTCCATTATCTGCACAAAACTGCAGAAGCGTATAAGGTTCAGAAGCTTTTGCGCCAAATCAAGACAGAATCCAATGGTAATGAAAAGATTACTCAACACATCTCAGATGTAAATTCAAGGAATGGTAATCCGGCCAAGGGATTATTGCAATTTATTCCACAAACCTTTTCAACGTGGGCAGTGTCAGGTCATACCAATATTTGGTCAGGATTTGATCAAATACTTGCAGCGATTAACGCATTGGATCACGGTGGTGAAGGCGGATGGAGCAATGTTGGGAATGGACATGGTTGGGCTAATGGTGGTCGTGTCCAATATCATGGGATGTACGAAGTTGCTGAAGGAAATCTTCCAGAATACATTATTCCTATGGATATGAACAAACGCCCACGGGCTTACCAATTATTAGGCGAAATGACGGCTCAAATGGCTCAAGAGGATGGATGGAAATTTAAAGAGTTTAGTAGAACATCTTCTGACAAAAATCCTCAAACGGCGGGGATTGTTAACCGCTTAGATCAAATTTTAAATGTTTTGGCCTCAATTGCTGGATTAGCAGGCGAGCAAATTCAAGCTATTAAGGATCAAGGAGTTTTTGATTCGGATGCATTTAATCGAAAACAGGCCAGAAATATACGAATGAAACAATTCGGTTTGTAAAGGACGAAGGAAAATGCAACAACCAAATATTTATTTAAAGATCGGTGATGAAGAAGAATTTAATCCTGCCGATTGTATCAAAGGGTTAAAATACTTAGGCGTTGCTAATGAATCTTCATCCCCTCAGTGGACAAATTTATATCAGGATTATCAGGGACGGGATGGTTCTCAATTTTTAGGCCAAACACTAGCGAAAAGGACGGTAAATGAACCGTTCTTTTTGCATTTCGGTCAATGGCAAGACTTTCAGCTTGCTAAGCATGAAATTTATCGACTATTTGCAGATCGTGAGAAAGTTCGAGTCCGAACCGATGTGAATCCCGATAAAGTATATTTTGGATATGTAACGCCATTTGATATCGCACCATTAGAAGACTATTCGCATGAGGCTAAATTTACAATTCCTTTTGATGTCCCTGATGGGTACCGATATTCAAGGTATCGTTCAGATGCGCAACCAGGTGAGGGTCAATATGGAATGGATATAGCTAATGATCTGATGAACTATCACTTCACAAGCATGTCATTTAGGGTATATAACGCTAGTGACATTACAATTGATCCATATTATCAATCGCATGATCTGAGACTCTTAGTTACGTTTGAGGGAAATTCATGTAAGGTAACGAATAGTACCACTAATACAGAATGGAGATATCTAAAATCGTGTGAGGGGAAACAATTACTGTTTGACGGGAAAACACTTACCACATATGAAAACGGGAAAAATGTAAATGTGAATACAAACTACGGTTATATCAGTTTAAAGCCGGGATGGAATGAGATTACTGTTAGTGAAGCCAGTTCAATCGATATCACATTTAGTTTTCCCTTTATTTATGTATTATGAGTACAACTAAGAAGAATACTGCGGGACTCATTCTTGTTCGGGGCAAGTCATATACGCATAGTAATGTTAAGGATGACAAGGTTGACACTACTACTTATACGCTTCACTCGTTTGCTCCGGATTCCGTATCTGTTGAATGGGAGCTGAATGAGACGTTTCAGGCCACTTTTACTGCGGCCGATGATGGATCGGCCGCGTTTCAGGCTTTGTTGGTTCAAAATCAAGTGAACGTTGACGGACAGTGGTATGTTATTAAACAAATTACCCCTGATTATTCGGGTGGAATTACGACTTTTTCTGTTACTGCAACTCATGTGGTTTATGAAGTGCTTCAAAGTTCAAGAATATACCATGCAACAGAAATGAGGTGGTTAGATGCTGATAACCATCTCCAGAATCCTACTGCTAAAGAAGGACGAACGGAAAAGGAAATTGATCCTTCAGAATTACAAGACAAAACCAATGAGTCCGATGATGCAACTACGGATAGTACGGTAAGTAATGACAATTCGACTATTAATAATGATCAACAAACGACCGTTGTTTCTGTTAGTGAATTATTGAAATCATTTTTCCCATCTGGAAAAATTGGTGAACAGATAACCTATGAAATTCATGGGGATTTTTCACCAGTTGCGATTGCCTTAAATCAGGATTTGCAGGCAGCAGACGTGATAGATTTAATCAAAACTAATTGGACGTCGGCAATTATAATGCCTGATAACTTTAAGCTTAATATTTATTCTGATACAGAGTTTTATAAGCATAACGGAAATAGGATTGATTATCTCCATGACACTTCTGAAATGCAGTTAAGTTATGACACAACTAACTTAACAAACGCTGCTCGGTTAATTGGTGCTTCTTACAATGATGCATCTTCTGGCAATGTTTCTGGAATTACCACTGCTCAAAATGGAGATTGGGGTCCGGCAATTAGAAATGCTGCTTCTATGATGAATGTATCCATTTCTGATTCACAGGTTGAATTGATTAAAAGCGTGATCCAACATGAATCACATGGAGATGAGAAGGCAATTAATAACTGGGATAGCAATGCGGCGAAAGGAACTCCTTCGAAAGGGCTGCTTCAATACATTGATTCATCATTTAAGAAATATCAGGTATCTGGTCATACTAATATCTGGTCAGGTTTTGATCAGTTGTTAGCCCTTTTTAATGATTCTAATTGGGTTTCTGATTGCCATGTGGGCGGTTGGGGCCCAACCGGAACCAAACGGATGGATAAAGTTGCAAAGTCTGAAGAAAATATGGGGGCTAAAAAGTGGATTAGCGTTGCTAAAAGTTATGTGGGTATTGACTATGTGTATGGTGGAGGCCACAGTGCCAGTGGAGACCCAAAAGCAGGCATGGATTGTTCTGGGCTTGGTGAGAAAATAGCACAGGCTTGTGGCCTTGATATTGGATGGGGAGCCACCACTACTCTTGAAAGCCAAGGAAACGTTATTAATAGGTCTGAAGTCCAAACCGGAGATATGGGTTTTTATGGCTCCCGAGGATCTTCATACCATGTTGTCTGGGCATTAGACAATAGACAGTTCATTGCCGAACCTCAGCCAGGGCAAAAATGTTACATTGGTAATATTGATGGTTATCCTGCTGATTTTTGGATTAGAAATCCTAAAATTGCGGCATTTGTTGGAAACGGAACGACAAGCGGCTCTGGTGGATCAGGTGAGAGTACCGTGACGGTTTATTACTTCACGCCGTTTTATTATATTAATCAAGAATCTGCCAAACGTTGGGGAGTTCATGAGACGGATGATATCACTAGTGATTCTATTTCAACCGTTGAAGAAATGAAAAAGTACGCTGATAAAACGTTTAGCTTAAACCCTGAGTTTAATCTAACTGCAACACTAGATCCTAATACGGAGATTGTTAAAGGTGACATAACACATGTTTCTATTAGACCAGCTGATTATGAGACAGATTTAAAGTTAGTAGGGTATACTCAGTATCCCTACTCCAGTGCTCAACAGCCTTCTGTAACGTACAATTCAAATCCCGCAACAATACTTGACTTTTATACATCTCAAGAGAAAAAAATAAGCTCAGTTCAACGACAATTGGTTGATGCGACTAAAATCAGTCGTACCAACCAGAATTGGCTTAATAATTATGTAGGAGGTGAGACCAATCAATAAGGAACCCACACTCGATGACATTATAGATGTGATCAGAAAGATCGATATCAAATATGACGGGAAATCTGGGGCGGTTTCACAGGCGATCTCTGATTTAAACTATAAGGTGGTTCAACCCGCCATTAAAGAGGCTAACCAGACTGCCAAACAGGCGGATAAACTGGTTGAACAGTCTAAAGTCCATGATGACGCCATCAAGGCACAAGATGAAGCTTTAACAGAAGCTAAGCAAAATATCAACGAGGCATGGTCAACTGCTCATAGCGCACTTGAAGAAGTTAAAGAGACAGGCAAGATACAAGCGGCCGATCATCGCGATTTAGTCGCCAATCAACAAGCCCTTGATCAATTAACGACGGCTTTGGCTAGTCAATCGGCCGAGACAGTAGTGGTAAAACGAACCGCCAGTGAGGCTAGTGTGACCGCCAAGGGCGCCAACGAGGCTGCTGTTCAGGCTAAAGTAACGGCTGCAAGTGCCCAGACGATTGCCACCAATGCGGCCAGTGACGTGATAGTCGCCACTCAAACGGCGCAGGAGGCGAAGACCGTGGCCACCAACGCGCAGGGAGCGGTTAGTGTTTTTGACCAGACGGTCCACGGCTTTAGCCAGCGGGTGAGTGAGGTAGAGAATTCGGTCAAGACGCAAGTCTTATCGGATAGCCAACAAGACCTGAACCGCCTGACCACAACTGGAATCTACTCCATCCATCGGACTGATACCACCAACGCGCCGTCAACGGAGCGGTGCTTGGTCACAGTTCGCAACGATGGTAATGGCCGGATTTACCAGACATGGCAAGCCGACGATAAGCCGGGAAAACGGTTCTATCGCACTAACAACGGTTCTTGGTCATCGTGGGTGGCGGTTACTACTCAATTGGATATCTCATCGCTGAAAAACTTGGTAACCAGTGCCCAAACGCAGATCAATCATAACAAAAACGACATTGCGTTTAAAGCTGACAAGACGACGGTTGACGCACTCAACAATATGGTTATCCAACAAGCGGCCACCTTGAAAACGGCTAGTGATGCGATCTCGTCGAAAGTCTGGAAGAGCGACATCACCAGCGCCACTAACGGTCTGGCGAGCCAATCCTTTGTACAGACAACTGTGAATCAGAAAGCAGATTTGTTCTCGCTGGCTATCAATAAGCTACAAGACCAGGTTGACAGAACCAAGATTGGTGGTGTCAACCTGATTAGTAACAGTGATGGCACGTTAATCCTTGGCTACGGTATCAGTAACACGACGTGGCAAGATGGCAAAGTTTACCATCAGCTACCAACGACGGTTGATGCTGGCGAAGTCCTTCCACAGAGTGGATCGGTGTCAAGTTTTACATCTTACTATGGTTGGCAAGCAAACACTACTTACTGCCAATCAATCATGATTGACACGGACGCTAGCTTGCTTACAGCTACCCCTCAAATGTCATGGTTTAACACAAAGAAACACATCGTCGTCAACGGTAAGTTGGAAAAGATTGGCAATAATACTTATCGGCTGTGGACAACTTACACGCCGTCACAAGACGATGTAGCAGGCGGCAAGCTTCGGTTACTGGATCTAATCAATTTAACTAAGATTATCAACATGGCGACTGGGACTTACATCAAGTTATATCATCCACAGTTAGAGCGTGGATCGCAGCCGACTGACTGGTCGCCAGCGCCAAGCGACTTGGCCACCAGTCAAAGTGTTACTAACCTGACAGCCAGCCTAGACGGCCTTCAAGGAGTGGTCAGAGATAAGGCCTCTCAAGCACAGTTCAACGAACTGAGTAATTTAATCCAGACTAAAGTCGCCAATGAGACCTTTTCGAGTAAGGTTAGTCAGTTAGCGGAGGCAATTAACCTGCGAGTGGCCACCAAAGATTTAATCTCACAAATCAATCTACAAGCTGGGGGCAATGGCTTAATCCAAATTAACAATGGACGAGGCAAGTTAGTGATGGATGCTGGGACGACTGTTTTCACGGGAACGGCGTTTATTCCTGGCGTGGCTATTAGTGAATTGTCGGCCGATAAGATCACTTCCGGAACCATTGCCACGGGGACTTTAAAAGTGAACCTAAATCAGGGTTTGATTGATTTCCGAACGGGTAATGGGTCAGGAACCTACTTTACTAAGGATCAAGTGGTGTTTAGTAAAAATAATGTAGAACCAGGCTTTATTGGGATTGCTGGTTCACCGATTGGTAATACCACGACCAACGAATTATCCATTAACTATCATGGTAAGAATAAAGGGGGCTTTGCGGTTCGTGACATTGATAATCTGGATCGGCAGGGCCGGTTAATTGTCTCCAATGAAGATAACCGGTGGGAAACGCATACTAATAATGCCACGTATTCAAAATTAGTCGTTGGTAATAAAGATCCCTATTTTGAATACCACTATGGAGTCGGGCTGAAAACGGATGTTATCAATGGCCTGTATATCGATCAATCGGGGGCCAGTTTAAAGTATAAGTCGGTATCGCAAGGGACGGGAACGGGAATCAACATTCATGATGCTTTAATTAATGTGCATGGCGATGACACTACCTCGGCGGTGGGCTGTCAGTTGCGCGTCCAAGGCTGGTCGTGGGTGGCCGGTTACGTTGAAGCGATGGGGCATTCGCTCCATTCAGCCTTGTCATTAAAAACGAATATTGAACGTTTAGATCCGGCTTATTGCTTGGCCTTAATTAATCAAACAGACTTGACCAGCTTTACCTTTAAGGCAGAAGTAGCTAGCGGAAGTAATTTCCGCCATTTTGGGCCAATTATTGATGACGTCAATCAAGTAGCACAATATAATACCCCGCCCGAATTTATCGCAGCTACTTATGGAGATGCACCGGCGCGGGACGATGATAATATTATTGGTGCCCTGATGGGCGCCGTGCAAGAATTAACGAAACGATTAGAGAAAGTTGAGAAAACTAATGGAATTTAACTTAGAAGAATTAACCCAAGCCTATGCGGCTAAGTTAGGTAGTCTAGAAAGTCAATTAACGCTATCGCAAGTCACGGTGGAGAAGTTGCAAGATCAAGTCAACAGTCTCCAAGCCGAATTAGACAAATTAAAGCCAACTGAGGAAGCGACAGCTGATGCCAAGAAAGGAGGGCGTCGTTAATGACCTACAAAGTCCATGCAACTAATATTAATACGGTGCTCAATGAGGATGGATCGACTCAATATGTGGAAGTAGCCTTAGCTGGACAAGAAAGTGAGACTAATGGCTATGCCAGTGCACGGGTGCGGATCCAACAAGCTGATTTAACGGCCCCACAAACCTTCGATAACATTAATAAGACGGTGACCGTTAATCTGGCTTTGAAGCTTAGTCGGAACTTTTTTACGGCGGAAGCTCTGAATGCGAACAAGACAGCCACTGCCCCAAGTGCTCAAGCTAGTCCAGCCCCGGCGAGTGCTGAGCAATAGGAGGTGGTCAGGATGACCACCAGAATGATTGTACTGGGGGATTCAATTTTGTGGGGGACGACCGGTTTTGATTCGGCCCACCCGCGAGCGAACCCAACCATCCCCGACGCGATTGGTTCTGCACTGGGCTGGACGGTTGATAATCAAGCTATTGGCGGTACTAGGTGGGCGGACGTTGATAACAAGGACAACTTTCTTGAACAAGTTGCTAAGTTTAATTTTAAGAACTACGACGTTGCTTTACTGGGCTACGGAATTAACGATTTTGACGACTTCCCGCACTCAAGCCCTAAGCAGATTACATCCGCTATGTCGACTGGAATCACCAAGATGAGATCAGATAATCCAACAATTCGGATTTACATCGAGCTGCCAACGCCCAGCTTTGCCAAAGGATCCGATGATGGAGTGGTTAACGAAGCCGGTTACAGCCAACGTCAAATCTACGATACGATCAAACAGGAGGCAGCAACGCTTAACCTACCAAGCTATGATTGGCGGGATAGTCCCCTAATCACTTATGCGAATCGTAATCAAACGTTGGGCGATGGTCAAATCCACCCGGTTAACGCTATCCAACAGCAAATGGCGGCAAGGTTGGCCAGCTGGATCAAGTCACTGGAACCAACTTACAATGCGACTTATCTAGCCGGTAAGGCCGTTACGGCAGGTGATAACTCGTCAAGCGGGGTGGTAATCGACCATGACAACACCCCCTCGATTGACTGGTCAACCTTGGATAATGGAAGAGCCAGTCAACCATCAGCAATAGTCACGACACCGAAGTTTGACAAGATCACGCTAGAGACGATTAATGTGACGTGCGAACTCAACAGCAAATTCAACAGCAATGTCAGCAAGATTATCAACGCAATGTGCAAGATTGCCGGTGTCAATGCCGCTGAAGTTGGGTGGACGGCTAAATCATTTACCTTACTAAACCGTGCCTGCAGGAATTACCTGATTGACACGGTTTTATTATTGCGTCAAACCACGATTG
Source organism: Limosilactobacillus gastricus PS3 (assembly GCF_000247775.1). Lineage (GTDB taxonomy): Bacteria > Bacillota > Bacilli > Lactobacillales > Lactobacillaceae > Limosilactobacillus > Limosilactobacillus gastricus_A. The sequence goes on along the minus strand of NZ_AICN01000036.1, from coordinate 8,442 downwards.
ATTTACTCGGATCAACCGAAATCGATGATGGCAACGGAAATTTAGTCAGTGTGGAGGCCATGACCCCACCGACGAGCTTGATCATTGATGAAGTGATCACCGAGCTAAATACCGATTTTAAAAACGCCGCAACGGCGCTCAATTTGATGATTGATCAACTCAATCAAGGTTACTAAATGAAAGGAGTAAAATATGACAGAACGATATGCGGGGCGGAACTATACGCCCATTGATACCACTTTGCCCAGTGATGACACCACGGCGATTCAAGAATTGAGTGGTCGGCAAGGCGATAATATGCGGACGGCTTACTTGCAACTCATGCAGACGTCGGGCGGTGTGCAATCTGCTTGGAACTTATCCGGTTACACAATCAAGCTATCTGGTAAGGATAGTGCGGGAGTAGTTAAGACTACGACCACGGCAACGGTGGTTAACGCTAGCAAGGGATTGGTTAACTTGTCGATTCCTAGTGCTTTCTATCAAGCCACTGGGGACTACCAACGGGCCTTCTTACAAATCTTAAAGGACAGTCAAGTAGTCTCAACGGTTAACGTCGGCATTAGTGTCTACGAAAACGGTCTAGCCATCACGACTAGTCAATCAGAACTTTACTTGGATAGCGTGGCGCAAGCCGAAAAGTCGGCCTTGGCGATGTATGATCCACTAACCACGCAAACCAAAGCGTTGCAAACGGCACAAGCCGCCATGACAACCGAACTAAAAGCCATGCAATCCACCATCGAATCGACGGGGGTGGCTAAGGTCGGCACCAACAATACCTTCACGGGGACCCAACAATTCGCCAATGTTAATGTTGGGGGCACTCTTAATGCCAACCAAATCACCGGTGGCGCGTGGGAACAAGTAAAGGCACTTCATAATTCCTTAGTTAGTGATTCCGGATTTACTTCCAAGGGGATCAACTATCTGAATGGGGCGAGTGGGGCCTTGGTAGTGCGGCGAACCCGGATTGGGACTATTAATACACTAACGGTGAATGGAAATATGCATTTAAACGAAAGTCTCAGCCCGTGGGGGCCACGACGGAATGCTTTCCAATTGACCGCCTTAAGTGGAGCGCAAAACGTCCAAATTATCAATAACGAAATGCCCGCGGATAAGGGCATTACGCTTTGGTGGGGCTTAAATGGAACGACCTTGACTTTGCAAAACATTACGGGTGGCGGCAGTACTGGTGATCCGGGTTGGGTCTTCCAAGTGGCCTTGACCCTACAATGGTAGGAGGTGATTAGATGGCTGAGACAGACATTCTAGGAGATAAAACCGTCATCTCGCTTAACTTACAAGATGATGGCACCGTGGCGATTAAGCAATCGGACCTGGCAAAGCTGCTACCAACGATTGATGCGGCCACGGGGGATTGGTTGATCAACGGCGTTGACTCGGGCACTAAAGCGAAGGCGCCAGTCTTAACGATCAGTGATACGAATGGGCATTGGTTAATCGATGGTCAAGATAGTGGCCAAGTGGCGATTGGAACCCAAGGGACTCAAGGCGCCAAAGGTGATGCCGGGGTTAGCTTTGTGATTAATTCAGTCACGATAGGGGAACAAGCTAGCGTTACCAATGCCGGGACCACTAGTGATGTCAAGCTTGATATTGTTTTACCGAAAGCAGCAGCTGGGAAGGACGGGGTCACGCCAAGCTTTAAGATTGGATCAGTGACGACTGGCGGTAGTGCAAGCGTGACGGATAGTGTTGATGGGACGACTCACACCCTTAACTTTGTCCTCCCACAACCGGATCTGAGTGCCTATACCGCCACCGATACCTTGACTAAGTTGTTGACCGATAAGGTTGATAAGGCGACGCTGACGAGCTACTACACGGCCAGTCAGTTGGACACTAAATTATCTAACAAAGCGGACTTATCCACCATCGCTAATATCGCCGATAAGGACACGGTGGCAACGCTAAGTGACAAGGTTAGCAAACTCCAAGATCAGGTCAACACACAAGCTCAAACGATCGTCAAACTTAACGATAGCGTCAACACGCTCATGGCCAAGATTGCAACACTAAGTTCGACGTCGTCAACAACAAACGGAAAGTAGGTGATTAAACTGCCACCACATGGATTTTGGGGGCTTGGTTGGGACGAGATTGCTTCAATTATCACAATTGGAGCCTCGATGCTTGCCGGGCTCCTATATGTAATAAGGTTAGCCTTACGACCAACAAATCAGTCGCTAGACCAACTAAATGACACAATTAAGCAAGAGCGCAGCATTAACGATCAGCAAGACCGTATACTCGACAATCATGAAACAAGGATCATTAAACTAGAAGATTTTAGGAACTATCACGAAAAAAGGAAGGACAACTAAAAATGAACACACAGACGATTGCACAATGGATTGTGGCGGTCGCTATCGCCATTTTAACGGCTAGCACGCCTTATCTATCAAACCTGCTTAAAAACAACACAGCAGCTAAAACAGACGCCAATTACGTGGCTTACTTGGCTCAATACGCCAAAGAGGCGGTCGTGATGATGGAAAAGATCGCTAGTGATGGCTATGTGCCAGGAAGTGCACAACTTCAAGGAGCGGTCACTTACGTTAAGGAAGCCTTGGTTAAGCTGGGCTTTACGGCAACGACTACCAAGGAGCTGACGAATGCCGTGGAAGCGGCTTACGCACAGCTCAAAGCGGATGGTGCTTTAGACTCCTACCCAGCCGTGACGAAAGAAGAAGCTGAATCAAAGCAAGCTAGCCAGTTAGATAGTCAAAGCGCCAGCTTATCGGCTAGTGTAGCTGAATCACAACTTGCTCAGGCTAGTCAAACAGCTAGTGAAGCCGTTGCCGCATACAACAGTCTCAGCGAAAAAGGGGGAGTAAACTAGATGATTAAAAATAAAGTCAAATGGGGAGCGGTCGCATTAGCGTCCGCTTTTATTTTGGTAACCTCACCAGTAATCGCCAATGGATCATCCAAGACGGATGACGCCGGATCTAAAGTTACTTATAAGATTGATGGCAAGACGATCAAGGACCAATGGTTGTATAAGTGGGGTAACAACTACTACTTTAACGCGGATGGTTATCGGTTAACCAATAAGACCGCCAAGATTGATGGTACCGTCTATCACTTCAACGATGACGGGGTCATGGTCAAAGACGGTTTCAGTGATGGCGGTGACCACTACTATAATCAAGAAGGAGAGCAGGTCGCTGACTACTTTTATAGCAATTGGGGGCACACCTACTACTACGGTGCGGATGGCAAGCGTTACACTGATCAATTTTATAGTAACTGGGGTAACACCTATTACTTTGGTAGCGATGGGGCTTTATATCAAGACCGGTTCTACTCTAACTGGGGTAATACGTATTATTTCAAGCCTGACGGTGTGTTAGCTCGGAATTACGTATACACGAATTGGGGTCATAGCTACTACTTCGATCAAGATGGTGTCTTAGCCAAGAATCGAGACGTAACCATCAACGGAGCTAGTTATCACGCAGACACGGATGGCGTGTTGCAAGGCGGAATCCAAAGCGGAGACTACGGGGTTGACGTGTCAAGCTTCCAGGGAACTGATTTAAGCGGTTATGCGGCTAGCGGGGCCAAATATGCGATCGTCAAGGTATCAGAGGGGACAGGCTATGTAAACTACAACGCAAGCGGCCAAATCGCTAGTGCGCAAGCTAACAACATGTACACGATGGCTTACCACTTTGCGACCTTTAGCAATGACAGCTATGCCGCCGTTAATCAAGCTAACTTTGCCATCCAACAAGCCCAAGCCGCCGGCTTACCAGCTGGAAGTTACCTCTGTCTTGATTGGGAAACTGGGGATGGTAATTATATCTATGGCAATACCGAGGCCAACACGCAAGCAATCCTGGCATTCATGCGGACGGTTCAAGCGGCTGGTTATAAGACGATGCTCTATTCAGGCGCTAGTGCTCTCCGGAACAATGTCAACACGTCTGAGGTGTTAGCAGAGTTCCCGAACTCTCTCTGGGTCGCTAGTTATCCAACGACAGCAGCGCAATGGCAAGCTAACATGAACTACTTCCCGTCAATGGACGGCGTGGCTGTCTGGCAATTTGCGGATAACTGGGCCGGTTTTGGTGTCGATGGTAACATCGCCGTGGCCAACGTGAATTAGTATGGACTGGTCAAAGCTAATCAACCTGGTTGTTGATATTGCAATTGGAATCATTTTAATTTGGATAGTCACACATTAATTTAATACCGCTTAGTTGATACTATATAAGCCCTACTAACTGGCAAGAATGCTGGTCGGTAGGGCTTTTTTGTTGTGGATAATTCACTTAAATTATTTATCAAATACACTTGATTATGTACCTAAATAAGTGTATTATAATAGATGTACCAGAAAGGAGGTGAGGCCTCATGTTCTTTCAGGGTAGAAAAAAGCCACAATTAACATCGATTAACTTAACGATCAGATTAGTAATCGTGACTTTAACTCTACATTTTGAGATTAACTAAGATCTCTAGGCAGGTAATCCAACTGCCTGCCTTTCTGGTACTTATTATAGATTAATAATGGGAGGTTGACAAATGATTTTACACGAAAGCAAACATGTCAAAATTGAAGCCCATAAAAACACCAAAAAGGAAATGGCAATTCAAGCAATAGAATGGGTTGTTTTGATCGGATTGATTGGAGGTGTTATCTGGTGGCTCAAATAAGCGAAGCCCGGAAACGAGCTAATAAAAAATGGAATGATGCAAATAAGGATAAGATGAAGCTTTATCAATATCGGTCAAAAGCACGTAAGTTTATTACTGAGTATGCAAGCGAAGATGAGTTACAAGAGTTACGTAATATGATAGAAGAGCGAATGAAAGATCTAAAGTAAATTTTAATTGTTATCATGTTTAAACGTGTTATACTTAATTTGTAACGTTTCACTTGGAACTGTAAGGAGATATGTCATGAAAACAAAGTCAAAATTAAGGAAGTGGGGGAATAGTCAAGGAATCATTTTATCAGCAGAAATGATAAAAAATGCTGGATTGTCTGTTGGCGAAGAAGTTAGCTTAGATGTCAAAAATGGCGAAATAACGATTGCACCAATCAAGAAAAAGTCCAGGTTAGCCTATCTGCTTGATAATTATGATCCTTCTCAGCCGTACCCGTTTGAACGAGTTGAATTGTCACCGACTGATAATGAAATCATATAGCCTCTGACGTGCGAGTTAACACGGTTAACGACAATAATAAATTATTTGGAGCGTGTATATGGAAAGTTATGTCTCTCCGCAAGTAAAGCGTGGGGATATCATTAAAGTTGAAAATTTACGTCATGGTGAACAACAAACTCATGACCAACAAGGATATCGACCGTGGTTGGTAGTTAGTGATGAAGGATTGCAAGACACGAGTCCGTTTGTAATTGCGATCCCATTTACAAGTCGTAAGGGGAGTTACCAAATTGAGATTGATTGGGATAAATTAGGCTTACGGACTAAAACCACCGGTACTCTATTATGTAGTCAAGTAAAATCTATGGATGTTGCTAATAGATCGTGGACCCGTGTAGAACACGTTGAGGTTCCGAAACTGGTTAGCCAACGGTTACGAGATTTAATGGATTTATAAAATAAAAAAACCCTTGCTTTAGCACAGGCAAGGGACAGACGGTATAGAGTGTTGGAACACTCATAATATACCGTCTTTTTTATTTGCGTGTCAAGAAATCACACTAATTTTAATCCATGTGTGCCATTTGTGTGCCAACTTGATTATTTTTAGTGATTCATAATTATTTATTTGTTGGTATATCAAGGGTTAGTCATTCTTAATTATTTATGATTACCCATCATAATGGAGATGGCGGGAGTCGAACCCGCGTCCGAGCATATTGCCATTCCAACGTCTACGTTCATAGATTAACTATTTAAATTTCGCTAGGTCGTCCGCCGCTAATCAAGGCTAATCTTCCTAGCTAGTTAGAAAAACTCTTTAATTAATTTCTAACAGCAATTAATTACGTAGTCCACTATTGTTAAAACCCAGGACTGCACCATGGACGAGCCCAGCTGGATTTACACCCGCTGTGGTTTAGGCAGCTAAAGCGTAAGAGTTTGAATTATTGTTTGCAGTTATAATTTAAAACTGAGCGTTTTTACGAAGCCGCAACCTTCGAAACGCAGTTGGAACTCAACCTATACCCGTCGAATCCAAGAACATCCCCGAAAAGAGTAAAAGTATTGTACATCAAATTAAATTTAATTTCAATTTCATAAATCGATCAAGTTTTGACTATGCTTTAATCAATAAAGTCGCTTATAATAACTTTAGAACTCTATGAATATAAGGAGCGATACAATGAAAATTTTAATGATTGAAGATAATAATTCAGTTTCGGCAATGATGGCCATGTTCTTTAAAAAGGAACAATGGGAAGCAACCTTTGCTTATGATGGGGAAGAAGGGGTTGATAAATTTAATGAAGCCAATGGTGATTATGACATCATCTTATTAGATTTGAACCTACCGAAAAAAGACGGAATGCAAGTTGCTGCTGATATCCGGCGGGAATCACCAACAATTCCGATCATTATGTTAACAGCTCGTGATTCGGAAAGTGACCAAGTTTTAGGTTTGGAAATGGGCGCAGATGATTACGTTACCAAGCCTTTTAGTCCAATTACTTTAATTGCCCGGATTAAGGCCTTACATCGTCGAATTCAATTGAGTCAAATTTCGGATGATACCGAAACTGAAAATTCTGAATACGATGTTCAAACGGATCACTTTAAGTTAAACAGTAAAACTCGTGAGGCCTACATTAATGATCAATTAATCGAGGACCTGACACCAAAGGAATTTGACCTCTTGAAGACCATGGCCATGAAGCCCAAGCAGGTCTTTACTCGGGAACAATTATTACAGTTAGTTTGGAATTACGAATTTTATGGTGATGAACGGACTGTAGATGCCCATATTAAAAAACTACGGCAAAAGATTGAAAAAGCCGGTCCAAAGGTCATTCAAACAGTTTGGGGGGTCGGATATAAGTTTGATGATTCCGATGCGGGTGAATAATGTATGCGACTAATTTATCGACAGATGATCGGTTACCTAGTGGTAATTGCGACCATTATGATCATGCTGACGATCACCTTTATTAGCGTTACTAACAGTACCATCTATCGCAGTACTTGGATGCAACTAAGTAAGTATGCTGACAGTATTGTCAGTACTTCAGTCCGCTATGATACTAGCCAACAAAAAGTGGTCGGTTTTAATAATGATCCGTTACGTTATAATGGCGAATTGTTATCGATGCAAAATGTTCACTTTGTAATATATGGAAGTAATAAAAAGAAGGTTTTCTCCAGTAACGAATTTCAATTAAAGATTACGGCAAGTGATTGGAAAAAATTACAAGATGGTGATACGATCCATCGGCGGATCGATCATCCTTCCATCAAAAAAGAAGCTAAAAAGAAGCCTAATGACACCATTTCAAGCAAGGATAAAGATACTAAGAAGTCTGATAAATCCGGTAAAAAAATCAGTCCGCCAATGACGGAAATCATTCGACCATATTTCTATAAGAATAAATTGGTGGCAGTGGTTGCGATTGGGACTTATGTTTCAACTGTTCATCAATCGATTAATCAGTTAATTCTAAACTTTGTCGGTGCCTTTATTATTGCGATGATTTTAGCCATTGGTTTGAGTTACTTGATTGCCCGGTCTTTAACTAATCGGATTAAGAAGATTCAGTTAGCGACTCATCAAATTGCCCAAGGTGATTATGATATCCATTTGAACCCGAAAGGTAAGGATGAATTGGATCAACTGAGTGAAGACTTTAACTTCATGGTGGATTCCTTAGCAGCGCAAAAAGAGGAAATTCACCAACAAGAAGAGCGACGCAAACAGTTTATGGCCAATGCGGCTCATGAAATGAGGACCCCATTAACCACGATCAATGGACTGCTGGAAGGGCTAGCTTATGATGCTATTCCAGAAGAAGATCGGATGCAAAGTATTAAGTTAATGCAAAATGATACTAAGCGTTTGATTCGACTCGTCAACGATAATCTGGATTATGAAAAGATTCGGACTAATCAAATTTCAATGGATCGGAAAATCTTTGATGCCAGTGCTGTTTTAGCAACCTTACATAAACAGTTGTCCAAGAAGGCGGAAGCTAATCAAGATCGGATAGAAATATATGCTCCTAAAGCCATGGATGTTTATGCTGATTATGATCGGTTTGTCCAGATTATGTTTAATATTATCCAAAATGCGATTCAATTTACCCAAAATGGGGTAATCACGATTAGTGGACAATTGGTTGCGAATGGATCTGAATTCTCAGTTTCTGATACGGGGATTGGAATGTCAGAAGATCAGATTAAGCATATCTGGGACCGATATTACAAGGCTGATCCGTCGCGGATGAGTACCAAATATGGTGA
>NZ_AICN01000037.1:0-16222 GCF_000247775.1 Limosilactobacillus gastricus PS3 | reverse complement strand
GCTTTTTTCTAGGAGAAGGTATGGAATTATCAAAAATTGAACAAAGGGTTTATGATCAACTTAAGGAAGTAATTGATCCTGAATTACAAATCGATTTGGTTAATTTAGGTTTAATTTATGATATTGACGTAAATCAGTCCGGCCACTGTCTGGTGACGATGACCTTAACTACCATGGGCTGTCCCTTAGTTGATGAATTAAATTTGTTAATTAAGCAGGCCGTTTTATCGGTTGCAGGGGTAGTTGAGTGTGAAATTAAACTGGTTTGGGAACCCGTTTGGGATCCGTCAAAAATGACTCGCTATGCCCGGATTGCTTTAGGAATTCATTAATAATCAAACAAATGTTTCAAAAAGTTTGCTGCTTTTGAAAATGACTGATTTATAATAATCAATAATAAGTAAATTAGGGGGTGGGTTACATGAGTGAGGATCATGATCAAATTATCACAATTGCTCAAATTGACGATCCCAATTTGATCTATCAACAAATGCAAACACGCTCAGCGGGCCTGAATGAAGAGGAAGTCAGCCAACGTCAGCGCCAATACGGGAAAAATATTCTAAAGACTAAAGCGGGGGAACCAATTTGGTTAAAATTTTTAAAGAATTTTAGCTCTACTATGGCAATCTTATTGTGGATCTCGGGCGCCATTGCTTTTCTTGCTCAATTACAAGAACTGGGAATTGCCATTTGGGCGGTTAATCTTATCAATGGTTGTTTTTCCTTTTGGCAGGAATATCAAGCCGGCAAAGCAACCGAAGCATTAAGCAAGATGCTGCCAGCCCATAGTCGGGTCGTCCGTGCGGGCACTGATGTGAAAATTCTTGCTGAGGATTTAGTACCTGGTGATATCATCAAGTTAGAAGAGGGGGATGATATCCCGGCAGATATTCGATTACTACAAACGACGGATGTACAAGTTAACCAGTCCTCTTTAACCGGTGAGGTCAACCCCGTTCATAAGAATGAACGACCAGTAACTAACCCGAAAAAGAATCACTTTGAATTGACTAACATGGTCTTTTCCGGGACTTCGATGATGAAGGGAAATGCAACTGGAGTAGTGGTAACAACCGGAATGGCGACGGACTTTGGAAAAATTGCCGCTTTAACGCAAAATGTTCACGATGACCAAAGTCCCTTACAAAAAGAGTTAAGTGTCTTAACCAAACAGATTTCCATTTTGGCGGTTTCGATTGGTTTAATCTTTTTCTTGGTAGCAACTTTCTTTGTCCATTATCCCTTAGTGAAATCCTTTATCTTTGCTCTAGGGATGATTGTGGCCTTTATTCCTGAAGGGTTATTGCCAACCGTTACGCTATCCTTAGCGGGAGCCGTTCAACAAATGGCCAAAAAGAATGCCCTCGTAAAAAAGCTTTCCAGTGTTGAAACTTTGGGCTCGGCTTCGGTAATCTGTTCAGATAAAACGGGGACCTTAACCCAAAATCAAATGACGGTTTCGGATTTATGGACTGTTCAAAAACACTATCGGGTTGATGGAGAAGGCTATGCTGTGAATGGCAAGATCTATGATGGGCCCCATCAAGTTAATTATCAGTCCAGTCCAGATCTTTATGAATTACTGCGCGGGGGCTTATTAGCTGATAATGCGCGCATTATGCCACCTGATGATCAACATCCGCGCTATACGGTTTTAGGGGATCCCACAGAGGCTTGTCTGGAAGTTGTGGCAGCAAAGGGAGAACTAGATTTGAAGGCTGAGCGGACTAATTCAGTCCGTCTTAAGGAGTTACCGTTTGATTCGGATCGAAAGATGATGACGGTTATTCAAAGTGCTGACACGAACCATCAATTTAATACCTACACTAAAGGGGCGCCCAATGTCGTAGTTGCTCATTGTGATTATTACTTAATCAATGGCGAAGTAAAACCATTAGGCGATGATATTCGGCAACAAATTCTGGCAGCCAATGATGCTTATGCTAAACAAGGGCTCCGCGTGTTAGCGGTTGCTGGACGTACTTTACCAGATAATTTATACCAGGACTTATCTCAAGCCACGAATGATACGGTGGAACAAGCTTTAGTCTTTATTGGATTATCGGTCATGCTGGATCCGCCACGTAAAGAAGTTGTGGCGGCAGCCAAACTTTGTCATCAAGCACACATTAAGATTATTATGGTAACGGGGGACTACAGTTTAACCGCGGAATCAATTGCTAAAAAAATTGGTTTAGTTGATCCCAATCAACCACTTCGCGTCGTGACCGGTGAAGAATTGGGTGCAATGACGGATGATGACTTAAAAGCAGCCCTGAGTGGTGAAATTGTTTTTGCTCGGATGGCGCCCGAACAAAAATATCGGGTGGTGAATGCCTTGCAGGAAATGGGTGAAGTCGTTGCCGTTACTGGTGATGGTGTTAACGATGCGCCAGCCTTGAAGAAAGCCGATATCGGGGTCGCAATGGGTGTGACCGGGACGGATGTGGCTAAAGAAGCCGCAGATATGATTCTGACTGATGACAATTTTGCCTCGATTGTGGAAGCCATTCGTGAAGGTCGGGGAGTATACGCCAATATTCGCAAGTTTTTGTTATATATTTTGAATTCTAATATGCCAGAAGCGATCCCTTCGGTGCTTTTCCTTTTATCAGGTGGAAAAATCCCCTTAGCCCTTACTGTCATGCAGATTTTAGCAATTGACTTAGGTACGGATATGATTCCAGCTCTTGGACTAGGGAAACAAAGAGTTGAAGCCGGGATTATGGAGCGGCCACCCCGGAAGATGTCAGAACATTTAATTAATCGCCAGTTAGTTCTTAAAGCCTTTGGTTGGTATGGTTTATTATCATCCATTATTTCAGTAATCGCCTTTTTCTATGGAAATCTGATGCATGGTTATAGTTTAGCCAATCTACCAACGAGCGGAAATGTCTATGTTCAAGCAACGACAATTACGCTGGGGGCGATTATATTCTGTCAAATCGCAGCTGTTTTAAACATTCGCTATAACCAACAAACCATGTTTACTCGGCAGTTTTGGGATAATTCGATGATCACGATTGGGATCATTTTTGAAATTGCTTTATTCTTATGTTTATCCTATGTGCCAGTTCTTCAATCCGTCTTTCAAACCGCGCCTTTAAACGCACACAATTGGTACTTCTTAATGGCAATTCCAATCCCATTGATTTTGATTGATGAATTTAGGAAATGGATACTGCGACGCCAACACCAATAATGCCAACACCAATAATGGCGGATTTCAGTTGAAAGTATGGAAAAAAGGTCTTAACCAAGTTTCGTTAAGGAACTCGGTTAAGACCTTTTATAGTCACGAGGATGGAAGATATAAGGGGATTTTAAGGGTGTTAATTGATCCAAGTGGACCCTTTTAGTTTGGTGGCGGTCGACATCATGATAAACATAAGTCTGGCTCACTAAATCAATAGTCCCAATATAGTGCGTATAGTCTTCATGCCCAGGCAAATGCTCCATTTTAACTGCTTGTAAAATTTGATTAAGATCGTCAGGGGTGAAAGCTGATTGTAGTTTAGCTTGCCGAATGGCCGCATATTGAAAGCGTTGGGTTGGCGTTCGTGGATTAATCGGTAAATCACCAGCAAATTCTTTCAAAGTAGTTTTAAAATCCTGATCGGCATCTAGATTAATATAGTTGGCCAAGCGTCGTAAATGATCGTCATATCGAGGGGTATTTGTAATAACGGGGATGTCTAATTTACGGATTTCTAATTTTAAGGCCGTTGGTTCAATCAGATAAGTCCCAGTTTGATCGACTAACATCCAATGAAATTGATGAATAATGGCATCGTCATACCATTTTGAAGCAACCAGAGCCCAGTTAGCTAGATCAGCTTGAACTGAGGCAACAGAATCATAGTTTGCTAATACCCATTCAGTGACGTCTTGAGGGGCTAAATTAATCTTGTTTGGTTGAATTTGTTGATGATATTGGGGTAGGTTAGGGAGATACAGTTCCGCAATCACTAACCCGGCGGCATTAATTCCATCACCAATTAAAAATTTACCATTAGTTTGGCGCATTCCGCCTAAGATAGCATATTTACTCTGAAATTTTGTTTGATCAGTATAGCGAGTGAATTGATAGTTACTGGGTAAATAGGTTAATTCCCAAGGGGTATTCAAAGTTGGTAAATCCATGGTCCGACCAAAGATATTTTTACCATGGTCTTGATAAGTAATCGCAGTGCACATAATTAATTCCGTTCTTGACTAATTTCGTCTAGGGCCGCGCGTTGCTGTTGTTGATCAACGTGGGTATAGAGATCTGTCGCCGAAGTCCCTTTTTGGCCTAATTGTTGTGATACTAGGACTTGATCCTTGGTAATTCCATACAGTTCTGAGGCAAGGGTATGCCGGAGTTTGTGAGGGGTGAGGGGGTGACCAAAGGCCGTCGAGTACTTTTTAACCATTTTTTCAATTGAATTAGTGGTCATCCGGCGAGTTTCACCATGATAAAGGGTCAAAAAGAAGGCTTGATCCTTTTTATGCGCTTGATAACGTTCGGCACGAATAGCGGCATAAGACTTAATATATTCCATGGACCAAGGAGCAATCGGAACCGAATCCCGTTGACCACCTTTACGCGTAACATCTAACATTGCTTGTTGCCAATTTAAGTCCGCCAAATTAAGATTAGCTGCTTCCGAAACTCGAACACCCGTTCCGAGAATTAGGGCAATAATTGCAATATCGCGTTCACGGTTCATTTCGAAGCCTGGCAAAGCTCGTTTGTCACACTTATGAGCATACTCATTTTGAATGAAGTTAATAAAATCGAATTTCATTTGGCCGCGATACATATGTGAAGCTAGAGCGTGAGCCCGGTAATTTAAGGTCTTTGTATTGTTTAATGAATCAATTTTCAACATCACATTCCGATCAAAATAAGGCTCTCCATGGTTATTATCCGCTGTAACCGTTAAAAACTTAAAGAGTGACCGTAAGGAATTAATTGAGCGATTAACGGACGTTGGCGAATTGACACGACCTTGCGCATTAGTTGTATGTTGAAGATAGTCAATATATAGCATGACATCACTACGACTCAGATGTTCCAGGTCGCTGGTCGGAATTTCCTGATTAGTTGGTGCTTTAGAAACGCCGCTAGCACGTAGCCAATCCATAAACCGCCGGATTTCGGTTAGATACTGATACGTGGTCGTTACTGAATGATTAGTTCCTAAATAATATTCATTAACGTAATCTGGTAGCTTTTCCAATTCGATTTTGATTAAGTGGAAGTATTTATCTGATTCCATAAAAATGATTCCTTAAATTAAGTTTGATTTTAACAGGGAACCGATTTATTCACTGATCAACCTGTCATTAAAATTATAGTTTTAATGATACCGGATGTCAAATTTTCGGTGAGGGGTCTTTATTGGCTGAAATTGTTTTCGAAGCAAATTGATTAATTTATGTGACTTCTAATTACATAATGCTAGCAATCACTTTTAAATTGAGATATTCAAAATTTGGCTGTTAAATTCAAATGAGTTTTTTGCTTAATCATTCGGATGGTAACCGTAAATGTAAATATCTCGTTCAATATCATCAAAGATACAAACTTTCGGTAAATGACCCCATTCGGCAAATCCAGAACGCTCAAACATTTTCCGACTGGGCAGGTTTTGTGACAAAACATATGCTGCAATCGCCTTTAACCCTAATTCTTTGGCTTGGTCTTTTAGAAATTGGATTGCTTGTGGTCCAATACCTTTGCCTTGCCCATTTGGGGATAAGTAGATGGCAATTTCGGCTGATTTTTGATAAGCAGCCCGACCATACATTTGTTCTAAAGCTACCCACCCTACAGTTTCATCATTAGCTTTAATTAGCCAGATGGGATGAGTGTCATCAAAACTATTAAACCAATCAATCCGATCATCAATCGTAATTGGTTCTAGATCAGCCGTTGATTGATGAGTTGGAATGGCTTCATTATATATTTCAACAATTTTAGGTAAATCCTTATTTGTTGCGAGCTCAAATTTTATGGTCATCGTTATAAATCCTCATTTTTAAAATGTATTATACCAAAAAACGTTCAATCTCTGGGAGATTTGAACGTTTTCTATGGACTCAATTATTTGAATAGTTTATTGACGTTTCTTCTTACTAGCTAACCCATATCCTAATAATCCCAACATTGAAATTCCGGCTAAACCTAATAGTGATTGAGCATGTTCATCATTACCTGTTTGAGGTAATTGATCACCTCCTTGACCATTTGATTCGGCAGTAGAATTCGTAGTGGTAGTAAGAAGTTGGTCTTGGTCAGTATAAGAAGTAGTAATGGTATGCGTCGTGTAATCAGTATAGTCAGTAATCGTCTTGGATGATGAATTATCTGGATTATCCTGACTATCATTGGATGGACTTGGCATTACGATTGGAGTGTACACTACCTTCGTATCGGTACCTGGATCAGTTGGATCAACACTGGTGGTTGTCGTCGTCCAACCTGGAATGGTTGGCACGTCTGTAGTAGCAGCCTTGGTTGGATCCGAAGGATCGTTATTGTAAGTTACCGGCGTCGCAATTTCATTACCATTTTCATCTACTGGCACGATGGAACCAAGTTGATGGTAAGTAACGGTAGTTGTGACATCATCACTATCTGGCGTTACAGTTGCCCCATCAACACTGGCTTGATCAGCGTAGTAACCAGTGACTACTGGCGTTGTCACACTATTAAAGATATGACTATCTTCATTCCAAACAGTGCTACTTGAACCAGTAACATCATTAGTCGTTGTGGTTCCTGCAAAAGTATATGATTGAGTGTTAGTTGCAGGGGTTGCTGATCCTGCTCCCGTATATTCAACGTTTTGTGAAACAGCCTTCGATGCTGGACTAGTAGTGAAGTTGGCTACATAAACATAGGTAACATTTACATTCGTAGCGTTTGTCGTCCCCGTAGCATTACTTGGTGTTTCCAATAAATGATAGTTTGCAGGGATTTCGGTAGCTGCTAGGCCACTTGTCGTATAAGCACTATTAGATTGAACAGTTTCGGTTGTTGGGTCTTTAATTGCAGTTTGGGTCCCGTCATCAGCCTGGGTTACCCAGTTAGTAATTACATCAACATACCGTTGAACATTGACCTTTAAACTAGTGTTTAAGCTATAAGTAACGCCACTGTGGTCACCAACGAAGTATTCTGGAAGGCTAACAGTTGTATTAGTTACACCATCTTGCATAGCAGTCACTTCAAATGGCAGATACGTTGCGGCAACCGCCGATGGTTCCATCGTTCCTGATTTAAGCATAACGGCTTTTACTTGTGACCAGTCAGTAATTTGATCCGCACTAACAAAAGTAGATGTATTAGCTGGATCAGTTACATATGACGTTGAGTAAAGGACTTGCACGTCCGATACATTTCCGCTGGTGGTTGTGTCAGTAGCTGGACCAGTCAGTTGTAAGGTTGCACTGTCACCGTTTTCGACACTTGGTAAATTAATAACATTATTGGAGTAAGCAGAAGTACTCTTATCAGTCAGAATATTAGTTAATCGGATTGTCCCCGTTGTATTGGTAACGTCTTGATTATCACTGTAGTTTAAACTAACAGCTTGTTTTGAACTAGTAGTGTACTTGTTATCAGTACTGGACTTAATTCCGTTTAATTGACTATAAGTTGATGGGTAAGTAAAGCTATAGGAAGCTTCCGTATAATTTGAATACCATCCGGTTGATGATAAGACAACATTATAAGTTGACCCATCTTTCAAGGTTAAGGTTTCCTCATCATAAGATTGGTTATCAAATTGGTCATTATCATTAATGGCCATGATCAAACTCATTGCTGTTCCATTACTAGTGTCACCATTTCGGTATGAATAAGTGGCTGGCAGTTGATCTTCATTAGCCACAATTGTGATTGGACTATCAGCAGTGGCCCCCTTTAGATAAATTGGGCTTGCATATGAAGGAGTAGTGGCCAGCGTAACTTTAAACATCCGTTCTCCATTGACCCCAACGTAGCCTAGATCTTCGATAGTCCCGTCAGTATATTTTTCATTATTTTGATAAAGGTGTAATTGACTCGTGTCAGTCACATCAAAACCTTCGGGAATTGTTACCAAGTAAGAAGAGCTATCATCAGATGTGTTGTTACTACGGAAATTATAAACAATGGTAGCGGTATTCCCACCATCCGTACTAGTTGGTTGATAGGACCCACTTGGTTGGCTCTCAACTTGACCGGTAAAGGTAACTGCCTTGTTAGCCGGATCCGCAATCGTTAAATTCATCTGGCCAGAGACACCAGTGGTATTTTGATCTGATGTAACCTGATAAGCATAAGTAGCAGTATCCCCTGCTTGTTTGCTAGTAGCTGACGATAAAATTGAATTATTGGCAAAGGAGACCCTTAATGAGGTCCCTGCTTCAAGATTCTTGTAACTAATATCAATTGAAGCAATGTTGGAACCATCTTTGGCCACGCCAGCCGCAACAGCATCATCGTTAATGCCCCAAACCCAAGAGTTCACGTTGGATGAAACATAAACCGGACTACTTGAGTAAGTTTTACCATCAGTTGTCGTAATGGTGATGATGCCCGGTTGATTTTCACTTGTGCTAGTGAAAGCAAGTGAATAGGAACCATTACCACCGTTGAGTACTGTTCCTGGTTCTAAATCAAGATGAACATTGACGTTGGTTTGTGCAACATTACCATTATTATTGACAACCAAGGTTCGACCCTCTTGATAGTCATATTGGTTATCATCAGCTTGGTGACTACCATCAGCCGTCCCATTATCAGTAAAAATATCAGTATGATCTTTATTTCTATTTGGGTCAAATTCTGCTTGAATGGATGCATTTTCAGTATTAGTTACGGCAATTCCCAAGTTATTTGTACTATTGGTTGTTAAAGTTCCGTTATTAGCTTGTTCACCACTGGTGTTAGTTGAATAGTAAGTGGTACTAGTGGTGAAAGTATTTTCATCCGCTGATAATTCTTTGGTGTAGGTTCCCCAGAGAATGATTTCATTACTATTCAAACTACTATTCGAACTGCTTTTGACGGTATTAAAAGTAATGGTAACTGGCGTTCCAGCGCCCCCATCTTGGCTTACCGTCACCCCACCAGTCGATAAGTCGTTAAAGGTTTCTAAGGTGTCCCCAACCTGTGTGCTTCCTTTACCCTGTCCATCATTCAGTCCATAAGCATAATTACCAGAAGTATCAAGGAGCCAGCCATCAGGGACATTTACAACTGTGGTTCCTGCGAAATTGTCTCCATCATAAGTTCCATTGTTAGCTAAGTTCAACCCAATAGCATATTTTTGCCCCGTTACCAAATTCGTCGTTTGGTTTTGATCTAAACTAAGATTGGATGAAGTAATGGTGGCCGGGTCATCAATAGTGTAAGTAACATACCCAACATCTTGACCGTTCTTGCGTACTACAACTTGGAATTGTGATCCGGGAGTTAAAAATGACCAGTCCGAAACCGTTGGCGTTAATTTCACGTTAAATTCAACTGATCGACTCCCCGTCATCGTATAGGTAAAGGTCGTATTAGCAAATGACTTGCTCGTGATATAACCAGGGTTACTTACTGATTCGCTAGAGGTCGTTACCGTATAGTATTCACCCGTAGTATCTTGATCCGTTGAAGCGGAGAAAATATAAGGAACCGTCACCGTTACCGTGTCCCCCTCACTCACGGGAACTGATACCGTTACGTTGCGTGTACTATTATCACCATGCGTTAAAGTAACATTGGAACTGTTAGTATTATCATCCGTCACCGAGGTCCCATCGGCACTAGTTGCCGTTGCTGTTACTGTATTCGTATTTGCAGTGCTGGTGGCGCTGCTAGCAACATTGTCACTAGCAGATGCAGATGTGCTCGTTGTATCGGAAGCCGAACTAGCAGCATTAACAGCACTAGTTGTATCACTAACCTCGTCAGCCGAAGCCACGGGCGATTGGACAAAGTTAGCCACCCCAAAGGACAACGCAGCGGTGACAATTCCACCGATCATCCACTGTTTGCCCTTCTTATACATCTTGAAATGCAATTTATTATCCATATATTCCTCCTTATTCATTTATCGTTAGATATATTTTAAATATATGTTGACGATATTATAACAGATATATGAATGTATTTAACTATTTCTTAATGTATTTATTCAAATAAAAATATTTTTATTTTTTACTATAACAATATTAAAAGGCCCCCAAAATTGAGGGCCCTTTTTCAGCTATGAATGTTCATCCTTCTTTTTACTAAAGCCAAGCATACCAATTAAGGCCGCCGTGGAAGCTAATCCTAATCCCAATAAAGCTGCATCATGGTTATTACCAGTTTGCGGTAACTTAACGCGTTTATTAGAACTCGTCTGTTGGGAATTTGCTTTAGTTGGTGATAATTTAACTAACTTATCATTTGAAAGATTGGCATTAGTTGATGTTTGCGAAGTTGTTTCAGCATTTGTGACAGTGTTTGATGTTGCTTGCTGGGTTGGAGAATCTGCAAGATAGTAAACATCAATTGCTTCATCTGCCGTAGTTGAATTAACGATTTTGCTGTCTACTTGTGCAAGTGAAGCCGTGTAACCATCAATAGTATTAACCGCATATACTGGCCAACTACTGGTTGACCATTCACCATAGGATGATTGGCCAGTTACTAGATCCGTTGTAACGGCTCTGGTTAAGGTTACGGGTTGCTTAATGACCTGATTGGTCCCATCTGGCAGATGCAAAGTAATGGTCCGCGTGGCTGTTTTACTTTCTTGACCGTCACTGAATTGATGAACCAAGAAAATCTGGAACGCTTGGGTTGTTGAATCGTTATGGTCATATTTAGTTGAAGTAACCTGATCATTAGTTAAGTCTGGATTAACAAGCGCCAGCTCATATCCAGCTGCCAGATAAGCTCTTATCATCTCATTAATTGAAGTAAAGTCGATTGCTTCATCTGACCTACCAGTCAAAGTAACTGTTTGAACGGTTTGTCCGCTTGTTTGATCAATAAATTTAACTTGGGCAACCTGCGGATCAGCTTGATAGTTAACATCGATAACTTGATTTGTCGTGTCAGCATTAACCGGTGTTTGGACAACAGTTGACTGACTAGCAGTGTATCCAGCGATAGTTGGTAATTGATACGCCTCCCACTCACCAGTTGACCAATCGCTAGTAGTTTGCTGACCACTAACTTGATCAGTGGTGACAGTGCGCGTTAACGTAACCGGTTGAACAACTGTTGTGACCGTTCCATTAGGTAAGTGCACGTTAATGGTCCGCGTAATAGTTTGCTTTTCGGTTGAAGAAACTGTTTGGTGAGTCAAGTAAACCGTAAAGTTTTGATTTACTTGCGGATCTTGATCAAAGTCTGCAGGAATTAATTGGTTAGCTTTTACATCTGGATTTTGTGACCCCAATACATAGCCTTGATCCAAATAAGCCGCTAATTGATCATTAACCGTGGAGAAGTCAATCTTATCGTTGGATTTACCAGTCAGATTAGTAGTTTGTAAAACCTTACCATTTGTTTGGTCCACGAAAGTGACGGTTGCCACCTGGGGATCAGACTGATAAGAAATCGTAATGGTTTGATCACTTGAATCACCACTAACCGTCGCTGGATTAACCGTGACTTGACTTGGACGATAGCCAGCTATGGTTGGCACTTGATAAGCCTCCCATTCACCAGTTGACCATGCCCCAAATTCTTGATCACCCGTGACTTGATCGGTGGTCACCATGCGACTTATGGTTACTGGTTGTTCAATAATCTTAGTTGTTTCATCAGGCAGCATTAGATTAATGGTCCGCGTTACGGTCTTAGTTTCAGTTGTCACCTCGGTTTGATGGACCAGGTAGACGTTGAAAGTTTGATTAACTTGGTCATCGTGATCGTAGTTAGCTGGATTTAAGAGATCAGTCGTTAAATCATGATTGTCATCTGCTAAGGCATAGCCTTGCTCTAAATAATTAGCTAATTGCCGATTAGCTGCTGAGAAGTTGATTGACGCATCCGACAAGCCATTAATATCGACAGTTCGGATAGTTTGACCGGTAGTTTGATCAATGAAATTAACTTGGGCCAATTGAGCATTAGGAAGGTAATTAATGTTGACCACTTGATCGTTCGTTTCGCAATCAACAGTCGTCGCATCCATCTGACCTTGCGATGGCGTGTATCCAGAGATGCTTGGTACCGAATACTGTGTCCATTCTCCGGTTGTCCAATCACCAATTGAGGCTACTTTAGTTACATTATCAGTAATGATGGTCCGATTAATGGTTACCGATTGGACTTCAGTGGACGTTTGTCCATCTGGTTGCGTAATGTTAATGGTGCGTGTAATAGTTCGTGGATCATCAGTGGTAGTTGTTGAGTGAACTAAATGGATAACAAGTTCCTGATCAACTTGATCATCAGCATCAAAATTACGAGTGATTAAACGACCATTATTCACATCAGGATTGTTGGTTGATAGCATGTAACCTTGTTTCCAATAACTATCCAATAGATCCTGAGTTTGCGTTAGATCCATGGCACTATTGGAAGGACCTGTAATCGTTTGGCTGGATAAAGTTTCGCCCGTCGTGTCGTCAATAAATTTAATTGTTGCTACTTGTTGGTTAGCTTCATAAGTAATGTCGATGGTCTGATCACTACTGTCACCAGTAACGACTGCCGAATCAATCACGGCTTGACTTGGCCGATAACCATTGACCGTTGGTAGTTGGTATTGCTCCCAATCAGCCGTTGACCAAGCACTAAAGCTTTGATTGCCCGTCACCTGATCGGTAGTGATAGTGCGGGTTAAGGTCACCGGTTGCTCAACAACTTCTGTTGTCTGATCTGGTTTGTGAATCCGAATCGTTCGAGTGATTGTCTTGCTTTCCTCGGACTGACTCGTTTGATGAACCAAGTAGACCTTAAAGTCCTGATCAACTGTATCATCATGATCATAATTAGTAGGCGTTAAAAGTCCGTTCGTTAATTGCGTATTTTGGTTAGCTAATTGATAACCTTGCTTTAAATATTCATTCAACAAGGTATTAGCATCCGCAAAATCAATCGCCGAATCAGAATTACCGGTAAGATTTAGACTTTGCAAAGTCTTCCCACTAGTTTGATCAATCAATTCAACCGTAGCGACTTGGGTATTAGGTTGGTAAGTAATGGTGACCGTTTGATCATTCGTATCACCATCCACATTTTCCGTAGCCACTGAAGCTTGACTCGGCGTATAGCCGTCAACCACAGGTACTTCAAATGCTGGCCACTCATCGGTTGACCAATCACCATAGGTTTGATCACCCGTCACTTGATCCGTTTCGACCTGGCGAGTCAAAGTAATTGGCTGTTCAAGCGTATCACTAGTGCCATCAGGTTTAATAATCGTAATGGTCCGGGTGATAGTTTTGCTTTCTTGGCTAATTTGACTAGCATGAACTAAATTAATCGTAAAAGTTTGCACATCATTAGGATCATCATTGTAATTAGCAGGGGTAATCGTTTTATCCGTAATTACTGAATTGTCACTTGCTAATTGGTAACCATGAGCAAGATAGTAAGCTAATTGATTATTTGAGCTGGTGAAATCAATCTTTGCGCCAGTCGTCCCGTTTAATTCCCGTTGTCCTAATTCGACCCCCGTCGTCTCATCAAAGATTTTTACGATGGCCGTTTGCGGGTCAGCGGGATTTGATCTTGGGTCGTCCCATCCACGGTTGATGAATCAACTTCACTTTGTGATGGTGTATAACCCTTGATGGTTGGGGTCAGGTAAGTCGGCCATTGTCCACTGGTCCAGTCACCGATAGTTTGTTGATTAGTAACCAAATCAGTTGTTACCGTGCGCGTCAATTCAACGGGTTGACTAGTGGTAGTTTGTGATCCATCGGGATTCGTGACATTAATGGTTCTTGTGACCGTCCGCGTCTCAGTAGATTCGGAGGTACCGTGACATAAGTAAACCGTAAAGGTTTGTAATTGTTGATCATCATGATCAAACTGACTTGGACTAAATACCCCATCAGTGACATCAGATGTTTTTTGCGTCGAAAGTACATATCCGTGAGCCAAATAGTAGGCTAATTGCGCATTAGCTTCACTAAAGTCAATTTGACTATCGGAAGGACCAAAGATCCCAAAGGTATTTAAGCGCTGGCCCGTCGTGTCATCAATAATAACAGCCGCTGCTAATTGTTGATCTGCTCGATAATCAATATTAACAGTCTGGTCATTAGTAGTTCCATCAACCTTACTATTCATCACTACAACTGTTGATGGCGTGTATCCAGCAATTGTTGGCGTAACAAATACCGGCCATTCAGCACTAGTCCAGTCACCGTATGTCTTCTCACCCGTAACTAAATCCGTTGTGACTGAACGAGTGATCGTCACCGGTTGTTCTTCAGTAGTGACCGTCCCATCGGGGTTCGTGATCTTGATGGTTCGCGTCACGGTTTTAGCATCGGTTGATTGACTGGTGCCATGAATTAAGTGCACCGTAAAGTCCTGATTTTGGTCATCGTCATCATCAAAATCTGTTGGGGTCATTACCGAACCAGTTAAATCTGGATTGGTAGCAGCAAGCTCATAGCCTTGATCAAGATAATTTTGAATCTGTTGATTAGTTTGTTCAAAGTCAATTGAACTGGTGGAATCACCAGTTAAATTATCATAGTTTAAGGTACTATTGGTAGTATCGTCGATGATCCGGACCGAAGCAATCTGTTGATTGGCAACGTAACTGATATTAACCGTTTCATCCGTCGTGGCCCCGTCAACTGTTCGTTCATCGATCGTCTTTAAAGTTGGGGTATAACCATCTTGATCCGGAGTAGAGTATGTCGGCCAGGTTGCGGATGACCAATTACCATTAGTTACAGTTTTAGTTACGGCATCTGTTTCGACTGGGCGCGTGATGGTTGCCGTCTGCTTCGTCGTCGTGATCGTCCCATCGGGATTGGTTAGATTAATGGTTCGCGTAACCACTTTGGTTTCGGTTGAATAATCAATCCGATGGGTTAAGTAAACGTTATAAGTTTGATTTACTTGGTCATCATTGTCATAAACAGCTGGTGTGATCTCCCCTTCTGTAACATCAGAAGCCTGGCTAGTCGATAATTCATAGCCATTCGCGAGATAATCATTCAGGTCAGCATTCGCAGTTGAAAAATCAATATTTTCGGCTGTCTGACCAGTTAGCGAGATCGTTTTGATGGTTTGCCCGGTCGTTTCGTCAATCATGTTTACTATCGCCGTTTGGGTATTTGGTGTGTAATAAACATCATAAGATTGGTCATAAGTTTGCCCGTCAACGGCACTGGCTTCTACCACCTTTCGTGACGGAGTATAGCCAGCTTGACTCGGGACATCGTATTGCTCCCAATTACCAGTTGACCATTCCCCATAAGTAGCCTTATCCGTTACCTGATCGGTTGTGACCGAACGATTTAAGGTAACTGGCTGATTCGTGGTCGTAATCGTCCCGTCGGGATTATGAACATTAATCGTTCGCGTGACCGTCTTTGATTCCGTTGTTTCAACAGTCGCATGCACTAAATAGACATTGATCACTTGGGTTTCATCATCATCCCGATCATAATCGGTCGGTGTGATGATATCACCAGTGACATTCGAATTATTGGTGGCTAATTGGTAGCCATGCGCAAGATAGTAGGTTAATTGGGAGTTAGGAGTTGAAAAATCAATGGCTTGATCACTTTTCCCAATTAAGGCATCTTGACTTAAGACGGCCCCGGTAGTTTGATCAATTAAATTAACCTGCGCTTGTTGCTGATTAGGCGTATATGTGATTTGGACGGTTTGATCTGATAAGTTACTAGTAACTGTCATTTCAGCTACTGATGAAATAGTAGGCGTGTAACCAGCAATATTTGGCGTTGTATAGGCTTCCCATTCGCCGCTTGTCCAATCCGAGTAGGTTTTATTGCCGGTGACTTGATCAGTTGTCACCGTGCGGCTAAGGGTAACTGGTTGAGTCGTAATCGTAACTGAGCCATCTGGATTAGTCACCTTAATAGTTCGCGTAATCGTTTTGGTTTCAGTTGAATCAGTGGTCCCATGAACTAATTTAACCGTAAATGTTTGGTCACTATTGTCATCACTATCATAGGTAGCCCCGGTTTGATAATCACTTGACGCTAAGACATATCCTCGATCAAGCAGGTTTTGTAAATTTTGAGAATAATCAAAATC
>NZ_AICN01000038.1:0-3985 GCF_000247775.1 Limosilactobacillus gastricus PS3 | reverse complement strand
CACGTCCAAATAGGTAGAAAGCACGTGCGAAAATATAGTAAATCCTAGTCCTATTGATAAAAACGGCCACTCTCTATCATTTCCATAAACTATGGAATAAATACCATATATTACTAATGGTAAAAAACACATCGATAATGCTTCTCCTAAAGCAAATCTATGCCATACATCTATAGCTCTATATGTCGAAAAACTATAGATAACACTAGAAAATATTGCTTGGAGTAAATTTCCTGAATATCGGTAAACCACAAGGTGTGTGTTAAGTAAAGTTATTAATGTATAAAACCACCAGCCAAAGATGATAGGAATGAAATACCCACCAAAGAAAACTTTTAAAATTGAAAACGGTAATAATGTAATTTGAGGATAAAATATTCCTCCCGGAAAAAGAAAGTTTTTGAAATCATAGGCATAAAGATAAGGATATAAGTTTCCATGCTTTATATCTATCGATAGCTCGTTAATTCTTCTTAAATGATAGAGCATATCTCCTCCATAGATCAATGACTTTCCATGGAGCACCGGAAATATAAACAACAACGCTATAGCAGAATACAAAGCAAGAATTGCAATCCCACTACCTTTAATTTTAAGTTTATCAGCCATTAATATCTCACTATACACGGTTCACTTTCACATACTCAATTTTTGGTCGGAAGAAAATCCCACGAATTGAAGATGAAATAATAATCCAAATTTTCTTTAACTTGTATGGTTGATCAGACCGTAAAACCTTAATAATATTCCAATTAACCTTGGCGAATTGGAAACAACGACCATATAGTCCGTTCGAGCGTGCTATAACACATTCATTTCGATAGGCTAATTTGTAGCGCCACAACTTACTGCCGTCATCTTTCGACAGGTTAGATCCATTATTATCTTTGGTTTTGTGAATTACGATACTCTTACCAACTAAGTAACTAGGATGACGTTTTGAGATCCGATTAGAATACTCCATATCATCACCCCAAATAAAAAATTCCTTATAAGATAAACCCACTTCTTCAATAGTAGACGTTTTCAAAAAGAAGGAAACAAAAGTTGCCTGAATGGTGCGAACAAGCCCATCTTTAATGTATTGCGACTCGTCCGGCCATTTCTTATAGATTTTTTGCCCATTCATTTTGCATGGCTGACCATCAGTAAATAAAACTTCGCTTGCAAGATAACCGTAGTTACCATCTAACAATTGGTCGGCCTTCAATAATTCCGCTAAGGCAGTGGGTGTTGGCATAGTATCATCATCCATTAGCCAAACATATTGATAGCCACGTTCGCAAGCCGCTTTTAAGCCAAAATTAAAACCACCCGATCCCCCCAGGTTGGCACCGGTATTCTCGTACAGAATCTGTTGACTATCAATCAAATCACTAATATATTCCTTTGTGTTATCAGTGCTGGCATTATCAACAACTAAAATATCAAAATTATTGACGGTTTGATTTTGGAGCGATTCAATCGATTCGCGAAGTAATTTTTTTCGGTTGTAGGTTACCACAATCGCACAAATTGGTTTCATATAGCTAATCCTCGCTAGTTGCTAACATCTTTTGCATGGCATGAGTGATATAGTATCCAGACCGCATTTGGTTAGCGATTTTCTCCACGTTTTGATGTATCTGACGATACTCGTCTTCAGTCAAAGCATCAAGTTTTTCATTTAACTCATTTAAACTACTAATTGTAATTCCGACACCGTTTTCTGTTACAAAGTCGGCCAAAGCGGCTTGATCCCAAATAATCACCGGAAGGCCCGAACTTAAATATAGAGAAGTCTTATGCGGATTATTCCACTTTAAATAACGACCAAAAGTCCCGTCACAAGTATCAACACTAGTGCCATGCCAAACTAAGCCAAAATTTTCATCCATATGAGCAGGTAATTCCGTCGGTGAAAATTGTCCACGATAGTTAAGACCATCATTGTATTGCTCCGCTGGATTAGGTCCAAATAGATCAAATCGATTTGTTGGATGGACTTTTTCCAAAAAGACGGCATCAATTAGATTACCGGCATAACAAACCGACTTATCATAGCCATGATATGGCTGTATTGGTTGTGGATTATCATAGTCGAAAATTCCTAAATCCACTAAAGGCACTTTGACCCCATTTTGGCGTAAGAAATCATTCATTTTAGCATTATGACCGATAATTCCATCAGCCAAATTGAACGAATCAACTTCTGCTTGGCCTTTTTCCGGTTCATCCGCATACAGACGAATCATTTCAGCGTCATGAATGATAAAGTACAATTTAGCATGACTGTTTTGATGAACACTATCGGCAATTTGTTTAACCAGTTTATTTGAATATAAAGGATACTGGATTACGACATTGTCAATATCAGGATGTTCTTTAAAAAAATTCGGTAGAATTGAATGCGATAACTGATACTTGTGTAAACGAGTATTGATCCAATCCCATAAATTATGGTGCCACCAAAAGCCATCTTTCCACCCATAATCTAGCCAGAATTCTTGAAAGCCCATTTGTTCTTTTAGGAACTTAATATTATCCATATTTGCCTTCGGGCCACCAACGTTACCAGAAGGATCTTTTAAAGAAATAATGTAATTTTGCATGTTAATAACCGTTATTTAAATTGTTCTTTTGTGAATTGCTAAAAAATAATTTTCTTAAGCCAACTGAGGATGCAATGACTATATATGGTAAATATTGTATAACATATCTACTTCTTCCACCTTCATATAGGAGCAGAAAGAGCATAAATCCGATGATGGTCAGTTTCATCCATAACATCCGATAGTCATTAACTACCACTGTAGCAAGTAATCCCACCAACGTAATTACCCATACTAATTGAGGAATAATCGCAAAGCCATTCCAATCTCGTTGCGAATTATGAGAGGTGAAAATATATCTAATTTTGTTGTAAATACGATTGCCCTTTCCAAATGGAATTAGGAATTGATCACCACCTCCATCGTTACGCCAACCAAAGGTCGCATCTGAGGTATTGTTGACTTGCTTTTGTATAAGAAATTTACTATAACCATTGATTCCATATGATTTTAAGCGACTTTTAATTAGGTTAATATTATAGATCTTACGTTTTTCTGGAGACTTAATTCGCTGATTAGCCTCGACATCCGGTCCATAATATCCACCAACCCCAGCCATTCCCATCGCCATAAAATGCCATGAATCATAAGATTTACTACTGTCAATCTGAGACTTAATTAATGCATTTCCAGAACAAATGATTAAAATCATAGGTATAACAATAACTAATAACTTGTAGAAAGGCTTAAACTGTATGCTAGAAAATGCCTTTATGACTACAACAATAACATAAGCAATAATCACGATAACTATGCTGGGCTTAATAAAATACCCCCCAGCAGATACAAAACTAATAATTAGATTACGATACCAACTACTTTTCAATGAAAACAAATATATCAGCGCGGAACTTACAGCAAAGGCTAATAAATCGGAATAAAAAATTGCCACATATGGTGAGATAACAATTAATCCCCAAAGTAAGCAAGATACAATCATCGATACTTTATAGTCATAAAGTCTCTTGGCAACCCTATACAATAGATAACAAGATCCATCGAGTAAAATAATGTTAATTAGATTTAGAATCCTGACGAAATTCACTAAATCTGGTTTAAAGA
Source organism: Limosilactobacillus gastricus PS3 (assembly GCF_000247775.1). Classification (GTDB taxonomy): domain Bacteria; phylum Bacillota; class Bacilli; order Lactobacillales; family Lactobacillaceae; genus Limosilactobacillus; species Limosilactobacillus gastricus_A. Next base: position 332 of record NZ_AICN01000038.1, on the reverse strand, counting down.
ACAAATAATATAACCCCTTCTCTATCATCATTACTCCAATGGTATTTGGGTTATAAGAAAAATAATCCGGTACTCCAATTGGTCTATTCATTGCACGATTGATTAAAGTTATTGGGTCCCATCCAGTAGTCCCAGATAGCGATAGCACCAAAAGTATTTGATACAATAATGTAACAAATATAATACCTAAAAAAATTTCCTTTCTATTATTAAAATAAAATCCTTTAATGTGTTTGTTATATTTTCCAATTATAATTAGAAAAATCAAAAAAACGAGCAGACCATACAACAAATTATTTCCTTTTTTTAAATCGTTAAATATATAAGGGAAT
>NZ_AICN01000039.1:0-15580 GCF_000247775.1 Limosilactobacillus gastricus PS3 | reverse complement strand
ACTGACTATTAGTAGTTGCGGTATTTGTGGTCCCGCCGTTACTAGTTCCGCCACCTTGAGTATTACCTTGAGTTCCGTTGCTATCGTTATTTTGGGTTTCCTGCGTACTTGAAGGTTGCGTAACGGATGATTGAGTAGTTTGGTTATTTTGGTTGGTCGTTGTTTGATTATTGTTGTTGTAACGATAAGTATAGGTAGTAGTACCAGTACTGCTTGTGCTGTCTGTATCAGTATCACTACTTGAAGAACTACTCTTCTTACTACTGGAGCTCTTCTTACTACTACTCTTATGACTAGATGAGGAACTAGTTGTCGTGGTTGTGCTATCTGAACTAACGGGATTCTGTTGGCGAACCATAAAGATGACGACCATAATCAATAAGATCGCTAACATGACCGTCAGTGCGATCCTAAATAGGAATTTACCCGCCGATTTTTTCGGTTGGTGGTTTTTAGGTGCTTGGTGGCCATGCTGATGGTGGCTATTAGCTGATTGGGTTGGCCGATAAGTAGCGCTAGCTTTTGGGGCCTGCTGATCACCTTGTTGATGGCGAAGGGAAGAACGGCTCATAGGTTGTTCATTCGCATTAGTAGTCTGTTCTGTCCGTATGTTTTCCCGCCGTGAGGATGCATTGGCCCTGGGTGCTGGTGCGGACTTTGAATCGGGTTTAATTTGTGACCAGAAACCTTTGGCAGAGTCCATCAGTTCTTGGGTCGTTCCCTTTTTATTACTTCGGTTTCGTGACCGGCGTGAGTTGGTATTTGTCTCGGGAGAATCATATAGTTCAACCCGGGAACGTTTCTTGTGATTATTGTTATCCACGTTGGTTCACCTCGCTCTAAGTTGTGTTGATAATTATACCATGATTGCAAAGAAAAACCGATTAGGATGGGAAATCGCTAATCGGTTCGCGCTAACCAGTCATTAATTGGGAGGAAACTGGTTAGCAAAGAAGAAAATCAATTGGGGATGGTTATTACTATACCGATAAGGAGTGAAAAAGGTGTGAACTTAAATAATTATCAATGTGAAATTAAATTAAGGATCTCTAAACATTAACGAAGCTGGGGAAAGCAATAAGGGTGGGAAGAAATGTCAATTAGCATTTCTTCCCACCCGCTTATGTGTAGCATGAAATAAGTGTTTTAAATTATTCTTCAGTTGTTTCCCATGGGTGCGCCACTCGATTAGCAGCTAAGCGCCGATCCCCACGAATAATATCAATCGTTGTCCAGGCTAATAGTAGCAGAATCAAAATGATCGTTATCCAGGCAAGGATGTCAGATAAGGACTTATTCCAAATTCCAAAACCTTCAAAGGTTGATGGTAAGTTGTAAAGGTTAAGGAAGGTTAAGCCGATTACTGAAATCCAACCTAGAATCTGGGTAATCCAAGAGTTCTTGAATTGGCCCATTTCAGCTTTACTATTTGTCATTAAGAGTAAAGGTAGCATTGAGAATGGAAGGGCAAAAGCCAAGAAAACTTGAGAATTTTCCATTAACATGTTGATGGCTTGGTGTTGTTGAATTTCAGTTTCGCCCGCTGTCATAAGAACACAGAGAACGACTGGAACCACTGAAAGCAATCGGGTCACAAGACGCCGGGCCCAGAGTGGCATTTTCAAATGAATAAATCCTTCCATGATAACTTGCCCCGTTAAAGTTCCCGTGATAGTGGAATTTTGACCAGAAGCTAAGAGGGCAACCGCAAAGAGGGTTGATAGGACTCCTGATTTAGCAACTGAAATTAAGATCGGGTTACTTAACATCGAAGTATTATTTAAAGCTTCGTAAAGGCCGAAGAAGGAAGTATCTGAAACGGCGCCACTCTTGAAAACAGCGACCCCCACGATCAGTAACAAAGAATTAACCACAAAGGCCAGACTTAATTGGATGTTTGAATCCCAAGTGGTGAAACGGACCGTTTGCTTAATATCATTAGCATCCGTGTGATCAATTTTCCGGGTTTGCGAAATTGCAGAGTGCAAGTAAAGGTTGTGCGGCATCACGGTGGCCCCAATAATCCCGAGCGATCCTGATAATGGTGAAATTCCATTAACAACGGGATGTTGGGCGATGGCTTCAGGGGTTGGGACGAGGCCGGCAATAACACCACCCCAATTGGGGTTGGATAAAATTACCTCATACAAAAAGACAAATAAAATGACTAAGATGAGGCAGGCAACGATGGCTTCAATTTTCCGAAATCCAATTTTAGTCAATAGTAAAAGAACCATGACGTCGAGCACGGTAATCATGACGGCCCAAATGATTGGAATATGGAATAAGAGGTTCAAAGCAATCGCCGCCCCAATAACTTCGGCAATATCTGTAGCCATGATGGCTAGCTCAGTCATAATCCAAAGAATAACTCCTAACGCCTTCCCTGTACGAGCTCGAATGGCCTGAGCAAGGTCCATTTCACTTACGATACCAAGTTTGGCAGCCATGGCTTGCAAGAGCATCGCAATCAAACTTGAAATCAGGATGGTCGTCATAAGGGTGTATTGAAAACTTTGGCCCCCGGTGATTGAAGTTGACCAGTTACCCGGATCCATGTATCCAACAGCGACAAGCGCACCAGGACCTGAGTAAGCTAACAGGGTCTTTAAGAAACCTTTTCCGCGCGGAACTTCGACCGTTCCGTTAATTTCTTCTAATGATTTACCATTAGTATGGGAAATTAACTTTGGTGCGCGGAGTTTGTTTTGTGTGTTTTTCACATCAAAACCACCTTTCCGTATATTAAATTGTCGGGTGCGCAAATTCTTCAAATTTTGCACCGAAGTAAGATTAACACAAAAAAATTGATAAGGCAACGGCTAATTGCCCGTCTGACGGCATTCGTGGCGGTTAACATTGAAAGAGTTTTCATGGGATCTTCATTCCGATATTCTGGTGATTTTGGATGGTTGGCAAGTATTTACTTGAATTTTTATGATAAAATACGAATGAAAGGAGGGGTAAAATGCCAACGGAGACGTTTTTAAATTTAGATCCGAACAAACAATCACGCATTATTCAGGCGTGTTTGCATGAATTTGGTACCCGTCCCTTATCGGAGGCTCAAGTAGCACCAATTGTTAAAGAAGCTAAAATTGCCCGGGGATCCTTTTATAAGTATTTTGAGGATTTGACGGACGCTTATCAATACGTGTATGGGATTGCATTGAGAGAAATCCACAAGGGGATTCGTCCTCCTGATCGAGGTCACGGTCAGGTGAGTGATTATTTAGCCCAGGTCACGAATTTTTTAGACCAAAGTCACCAGAGTGGTTATTATGATCTGATTCGCCAACATTTACTGCATAACGAAGAGCGGATTCCCCCTCGTCCGCAAGCAGTACCGATGGAGTTATCACCACAAAATTGGGCGGTTGGCGTTTTGGTACACACCACGATTAAAGAGTGTGTCCGGGAGCCAAAAGCTCAAGCGGCCAAGTTAGAACGGTTAGCCGCGGTTTTAACTAAGTTATTGGCTCACTAAGCTTGCAAGCCACCGCCCTGGTTAGATCAAAAGACATCATTTTTAAAATCTGCTATATTAGTAGTATTAAATTTAATAATCGGAGTAGAGAAGATGGATTTTCGGACACGTCGGGCGCTAATTAAAGATTTAATCAAGGAACGTGAGATTAGTACCCAAGAAGAACTAATGGAACTGGTGGCCCAACACGGTGTTCAAGCGACCCAAGCGACGATCTCGCGTGATTTACAACATTTAAATATTGTGAAGGTGATGGGCCAACAAGGCCGGACTTATTATGCTCAACTCCAAGAAACCCCGATGGCTTTAAATGAACGGCTGGTTGAAGCAATTCGCCATCGGGTCGAAAGCGTGACAACGGTTCAGTTTATGAATGTGGTTAAGACCACCCCCAATTCTAATTTTGCGATGATCGTGGCGGGGGAATTTGATGGAGATGAGAATGAAAAAATTGTCGGCACCCTAGCGGGAAACGACACTTTAATAATTATTAGTCCCGATGAAGAAGCCGCTCGAGCCGTCGCAGAATTCATCAATCAATACCTGTAATTGAAATTGTGGAGAAAGTTAATTTCTTCACAATTTTTCTTTTTCCGCCTAGATACTATTGACCTTTAGTGACCGTAATGATAAGATTTTATGGATTTGATAAACGTTTATCAAATAGCAAAAAGTAGGAGAAAAAGAGAATTGAATAGTAAAAATTCTTTGGTTACGAAGCTGGCCTTCTTGTCAGTTTCGTTTGTTATTACAAGTGCGTATGCTGTCCAAGGGTCATTGCCACAATTGAAAGCGGCTTTGCATATTTCGCAGACCCAATCCGAGTATATTGCAACGACGCCTTCTTATGCCGTAATGGTTTTCGTCGTCTTATCACCACTGTTACAACAATGGTTTAAGATTTCAGATAAGAAGGTGATCATGGCTGGGGTAACGGTTGTTGGGATTGCTGGGTTGATCCCCATGTTTGTTTCTAACTATCCGGTAATCTTATTATCACGGTTATTGTTAGGAGCCGGGTTTGGTTTATACAATTCCCAATGTATCTCAATGATTTCGGTTTGGTATGATGGTGATGTCCAATCACAGATGCTTGGTTGGCGGGCTGCTGCCGAACAAATCGGGCAAGCCTTTTGTCTATGGGTTGCTGGTTTATTTTTAACCTTCTCTGGCAACTGGCACATGCCATTCTTGGTTTACGCCCTAGCATTTATTGTCTTAGTATTCTTTGCTTGGCGAGTTCCCGATGATTCAGCAGTACAACGGGAAGCAGCTGAGGAAGCCAAAGAAGCTGAAACCGCTGTTAAGGATAATGGGGTAACGAAAATTAGCCCATTGGTGTACGTCTTAGTATTGTTTGCTTTTGTCCTATGTATTGACTATGTTGGTTTGGAAAATCGGTACTCGGGTTTAGCGGTTGCTATTAAAGGGGCTCATTATACTGGAGCTTCTAACTTCTTATCCTTGATGTTGATTGGGGCCACATTAGGTGGTTTGTTCTATGGGACCATTCATAAGTATCTTGGTTTTGGGACGGTATATTTGGGTCTTGGTTTAATGGCCTTAGCTAATTTCATGATTGGTTTAGCTGGTCATAACTTCTGGATCTTAACCGCTGGTCTGTTGATGGTTGGATTCCCATTACAGTTAGTTTCCCCGATGATTTTTGACCTCTTACCTGGTCTAGCGCCAGCTAAGAATCAACCAATGGTAACCTCATTGGTCTTGATTGGTTTTAATTTTGGGGCTGCTTTCTCACCAACGGTTGCTGAATGGACTAACAAGTTATTAGGGAAGCCTTTATCAGGTTTTGATTTAGCGGCACCTTTCCCATACTACGGAGCTTTATTAGTCATTATTGCGATTATTATTTTTGTTTCACGTCGGTCATCGACGAAGCGTTAATTTGGAGGATTTAACAAATGCCAATTGAAAATAAAACGATGTTAATTACCTATTCTGATTCAATGGGTAAGAACATCAAAGAAACTCATGAAATCTTAAAGGAATACATCGGCGACGCCATTGGTGGGGTGCACTTATTGCCATTCTTCCCATCAACTGGTGACCGTGGTTTTGCTCCATATGACTACACGGTGGTGGACTCTGCTTTTGGTAACTGGGATGATGTTGAAGCCATGGGTGAAGATTACTACTTGATGTTTGACTTCATGATCAACCATATTTCCAAGAAGTCGGTTCAATACCAAGACTTCAAGAAGAACCATGATGATTCCAAGTACAATGACTTCTTCATTCGTTGGGAAAAATTCTGGGAAGCAGCAGGTCCTAACCGTCCAACGCAAGAAGATGTAGACAAGATCTATAAGCGTAAAGACAAGGCCCCAATGCAAGAAATCACCTTTGATGATGGAACCACGGAGCATTTATGGAACACCTTTGGTGAAGAACAAATTGATATCAATGTTAAGAGCAAGGTAGCCAATGAATTCTTTAAGACGACTTTAATTGATATGGTTAAGCATGGTGCCGATTTGATTCGGTTGGATGCTTTTGCCTATGCTATTAAGAAGGTTGATTCCGATGACTTCTTTGTGGAACCAGAAATCTGGGACTTATTAAATGAAGTACGGGACATTTTAGCGCCTTACCAGGCGGAAATCTTGCCAGAAATTCATGAACACTACTCCATTCCTGCTAAGATTTCAGATCACGGTTACTTCGTTTACGACTTTGCTTTACCAATGACAACCCTTTACACGCTTTATTCCGGCAAGACTAACCGCTTGGCTAAGTGGTTGAAGATGTCACCAATGAAGCAATTTACGACTTTAGATACTCATGACGGGATCGGAGTGGTTGATGCACGTGATATCTTAACTGATGACGAAATCGACTACGCTTCTGAAGAATTATACAAGGTTGGAGCGAACGTTAAGAAGAAGTACTCTTCCGCTGCTTACAACAACTTGGATATTTACCAAATTAATTCTACTTATTACTCAGCCCTTGGTGACAATGATAAGGCCTACTTGCTTTCGCGGGCTTTCCAAGTCTTTGCACCAGGAATTCCAATGGTCTACTACGTTGGTTTGTTAGCTGGTTCCAACGATTTGGAATTATTAGAAAGTACCAAAGAAGGGCGGAACATTAACCGTCACTACTACAACAAGGACGAAATCGCGCAAGAAGTTCAACGGCCGGTAGTTGCGAACCTCTTGAAGTTATTGGCATGGCGGAATGAATTTGCGGCCTTTGACCTCGATGGTTCCATTGATGTCCAAACACCAAGTGAAACTACGATTACGATTACGCGTAAGGATGCTAGTGGTGATAACGTTGCGGTTTTAACCGCTGATGCTGCTAACAAGACCTTTACGATTACGGCCAATGGCGAAGTAGTTATGGAACAAAATTAAGATCAATATGAAGTGAGATTTTGGTCTCACTTTTCTTATTGCCAGATTTTTGGCATAATAACAAGTAATTAAAATAATGAGGAAGAATAAGTGGTTGCGAAATTAAGTGATGTGGCACGACTGGCCGGGGTTTCGGTTACGACGGTGTCACGAGTTATTAATAACTATAGTTCGCTGAGTGATAAGACAATTCAAAAAGTTCACGCCGCCATGCGAGAATTGAACTATCAGCCTAATGCCCTGGCTCGAGCGATGCAGGGAAAAGCCTCTAAGTTTGTGGGCCTAATTTTACCCAACTTAACGAATCCGTTCTTTGCAGAATTAAGTAACGAAATCGAATATCAATTATTCCAACGGGGCTACAAGACGATTATTGCTTCTTCGGCTGAGAACGAAGCAATTGAGCATGAATATCTTGCCATGCTGTCTGCGAATCAAGTTGATGGAATCATTTCTAGTTCGCACAACTTGGCGATTAAGGAGTATCAACAACTTTCTGCCCCGATCGTTTCCTTTGACCGCCGTTTGGCGGAAACTATACCGACAGTTACTTCGGATAACTATCAGGGTGGCCAACTCGCTGCTCAGTATTTAGCCAAACATGGTTGTCGAAAAATTGCCGTTTTAATTGATGAAGATCGGTCTTACTCGCCAACGGTTAATCGACTTCAAGGCGCGGTTGACTATTTAACGCAAGTCCATCTACAGGCTGATCCACTCGATGTTAATGACCTCGATTTAAGGGCAGTATTTCCCGGGGAATATGATGGTGTGGTGGCCCCCAATGATCTTTTGGCCATGCAATTAATTGAGGTTTTTAAAACCGCTAATCGGCAATTAGGAAGGGATTGTTGGATAGTTGGGTATGATGGGTCACAATTAATCCAAAAGTTAGCTCCTCAGCTACCAACGATTGTTCAGCCAAGTCATCAATTAGCCATGCGGTTAATCGAGATTCTGATGCGCCAGATTCAAGGGCTGCCCGTTGAACCAGAATTGATGAATCCATTACCTGTGTATCTACACAGTGGAGAATAAAAAATGAGGTCGAAAAGAAACGAAAATTAGTTTCTTTCCGACCTCTTGTTAGTTAAACAAAAAGATTAGCCATGGTAAGATTGCATGAAGCGGCGTAATAAACCAGTTTCTTCTTCAGTGGCTTGAGCAGAAGAAGAAGACTTAATATCGTGAACTCGTTCGACCGAGAGTTGGCTTCCTAAAGCAACTTCGTTATCGTTTAATTGGTATTCCTTTTCAAAATCTATTAATTCTAAGGCTAATTCAGTAAAGTTTGTCATGCTATTCTCCTCGAGTTTTGAAATCACTATAAATCTATTATAGATGATTTCACAAACTGAATATAGATGAATTTACGGATTTTTCGGGATTTATGATCGTTCTTGGGATCTAATTAATGATACAATGAACTTATCAAACAATAAGGGGTTAAGATTATGAGTTGGAATTGGTTAGGTTGGCTACTATGGATCGCCGCAATTGCCTTTCTCGTTTATGTGATTCATTATATTCGAGTCAAGCAGTTAATGTTAATTGCTAAGACACACCAACGATTCGAAAAGGGACTCTTTTTCCGTTATGTCGTTCTAGTAGTCATTGCCTTAGCTTGGCTAGGCTTCATGGGGTATGCTACGTGGTTCCGACCGGTATCATATGCTGATAGTAGTGCGGTCACTACCAAGACGACTTATACGGCCTTGCAATTGTCCAGCAGTGGTAATGATTACTATTACGTCCGAGTTAATCACAGTAATGCCGGTAACCATGGTGTCGTTTCTTATACTTATCAAACCCAGGACGGGAACTATACCACCAGTGCCTACTTTAGTTCCTTAGCCGATGGGAATAATGTTTTACCGGCGACGGCGATGGACTTACCATGGAATAAGAAAAAGTTAAACCAAACGGATACCCAAACGGGACACGCTTTCGTGGCAACGATGACGGTCCGGTATAAAAATACCTTGATGAATGGAATTGGGATTCGGGCCAACCATATTGCCATCCAATATAACTTAATTCGGATTCCAAGTGATGATATGGAAATCCAGAAGTAGCACCATTCCGAAAGCGATCTAGTTATGTTATAATGATTTTTGGTGATTTTACTGGGGAAACCTAGTTAAAGAAAAGATGTAAGGAGATTTGTCATGATTCAAACAATTGATTTGAAAAAAGGGATGGTTTTTGAAAAGGACGGCAAATTATTAAAGGTGCTTTCAATTAACCACCACAAGCCAGGTAAGGGTAACACTTTGATGCAAATGGATATCCAAGATTTGCGGAGTGGTTCAATCGTGCACACAACGATGCGACCTTCAGAAAAGGTTGAACAGGTGAACGTGGACAAGCGAAATGCTCAATACCTTTACGATGAAGGAAACAGTTCGGTCTTCATGGATCTGGAAACCTATGAACAATACGAAATCGATGGGGCCCAAATTCAAGAAGAAAAGAAGTTCATGGTTGAAAACATGCAAGTTCAAATGGACTTCGTGGGTAGTGAATTAGTCGGGGTTGAATTACCAGTGACGGTTACCTTGACGGTTGCTGATACCCAACCAATGGTTAAGGGAGCTACTATCGATGGTGGTGGGAAGCCTGCTACGATGAACACTGGAGTGGTGGTTCAAGTGCCTTCCTTTATCAAGAATGGCGACGAAGTAATCGTTAATACGACTGACGGTAGTTACAAGTCCCGGGCATAAAGCATGGGAAATTAAAAAAGGTCGAGAAGTTCTCGGCCTTTTAATATGTGAACGATGGGGAAAAAAGATCAATATAAAGTTTTAAAATTATATGGAATTCCGGTTGATGCAGATCCCTCGGGTAATTATCAATTACGAACTGATGCTAATGATCAAATTAAGGTTCATAGCTGGCGGATTGGTAAGCATACCAAGGGGAAATACACGGGGCCTGGTCAGTTAATGTTAACGGAAAATAATCTAACGGTCGTCATCTTAAAAGCTGAACCAATGGATTTTAAGGATCGGCATCAAGAAGTACCCATGCAACGTTTCTTGACGATTCAGGTTACGGATGAGGTCTTAGCAAGGGGCTTAGGCTTGCTCAAGGAGTTCCTTTAGGACTACGGCCTGATTATGCTGCTCATTTTTAGCGCCGTACAATAAGATGATGTTTTGGGTAGTCAAGTGGGTTTTAACTAGTTGTTTAAAATCAGCTAGGTCCGGATTGGTGGCTAGTTCATTGAGATAGCGTTGTTTAAATTCTGGATATTTAGCATCTTCATGGTTAAACCATTTTCTTAAAGGCGTACTGGGGCCAATGGTTTTAGCCCAGGTATCTAGGTGAGCATCAACTTTTGATATTCCTCGTGGCCAAACACGGTCAACTAAAATGCGGTAACCGTCAAGATCGGCTGGCTTAGTGTAAATACGTTCGATTTTAATTTGCATGATCATTCACCTCTTGGGATTATCATAGCTGAAAGTAGTCGAGGATGAAAGTATGGATGCTTATCAAGCATATTTTTCTAGCCAACCAACGACTGCCATTGCGCAAGATCTGTTGGGACGCTTATTAATTTATGATAGTGATCAAGGTCATTTCGCAGGTTATATTGTTGAAACTGAAGCTTATTTAGGCGTCCAAGATTCAGCTTCCCACGCCTTTAACCATCGGCGGACCAATTATTCAGAATCGCTTTATGGCGATCCAGGTGACCTTTATATTTACCAAATTCGCGCCAATTATTGTTTTGATGTGGTAGTGCAAGTCCGGGATGAACCGCAAGGAATTCTCATTCGGGCAATTGAGCCGCTCGCCAATCTAGACCAAATGGTGAAAAATCGTCATCAAACGGGGGTTAATTTAACAAATGGTCCTGGAAAGGTGATGCAAGCTTTGGGGATTCAAGATCGTCATCTTGATGGTTTACCGATGGATCAAGCCCCTTTGAAGATAGATCTTAGTCAGCGTCGGCAGCCGCAAAAGATTATGATGACCCCGCGGATTGGGGTTAATCAAGATGGTGATTCGGGCCAAGATCTTTGTCGTTTTTATGTTTGGGGCAATCCCTACGTTTCAAAAAGTAAGCGCCGTGATGACGATTATGATCATCACGGTTGGCTAAAAAAAGAAAATTAATTTGGAGGTTTTGTTCGTGTCAGCGATCAGTAAATATTTTAAATTTGCAGAATTGGGGACTAATTATCGGCGGGAAACCTTAGCCGGTTTTACGACCTTTATTTCAATGGCTTACATCCTATTTGTTAACCCAAGTGTCTTAGGGGCGGCCAAGATGAATACGGGAGCGGTCTTTACCGCTACTGCCCTAGCCAGTGCTTTTGGGTGTCTGATGATGGGGATTCTCGCCCGTTATCCAATTGCTACGGCACCGGCTTTGGGAATCAACGCTTTTTTTGCTTACTCCGTATGTATCGGGATGGGAATTAGTTGGCAAACCGCTTTAGCCGGGGTTTTTGTAGCGTCAATTATTTTCATTATTATTACCATCTTTAAATTGCGTGAAGCGATTATTGATGCGATTCCAAGTGACTTAAAGTATGCAATTTCAGCAGGAATCGGCCTATTTATCGCTTTTATCGGTCTTCACCAAGGTGGCTTAGTTGTAGCTGATAAGTCAACGGTTGTGACCTTAGGTTCCTTTACGACGCCAACCACCTGGTTAACGATCATTGGCTTATTAGTAACGGCTGTTTTGATGGTGATGAACGTCCCAGGAAGTATCTTTATCGGCATGGTAGTAACAGCGGCCGTTGGCTTATGTTTAGGCTTAATCCCAATGCCAACGCATCTATTATCTGCTGCGCCTAGTTTAAAACCTACCTTTGGGGTGGCCATTAGTCACTTAGGTGATATTAATACGGTTCAACTATGGGTGGTAGTTTTGACCTTCTTATTGGTAACTTTCTTTGATACGGCTGGGACTTTAGTTGGTTTGGCTCAACAAGCTGGGTTTATGAAGGATAATAAGATGCCACGGGTTGGGCAAGCCTTAATGTCGGATTCTAGTGCCATGTTTGTTGGCTCGATTCTGGGGACTTCCCCAGTTGGGGCTTACGTGGAATCATCAGCGGGAATTGCCGTTGGTGGTCGGTCTGGTTTTGCATCTGTAGTAACGGGGCTGCTCTTTATTGTCGGAATGTTTTTCTCGCCATTGCTCACGGTGGTAACGGATCAAGTGACCGCCCCAGCTTTGATCATTGTCGGTGTCTTAATGGCCCAGAATCTCCGGCAAATTGCCTGGGATAAGTTGGAAATTGCCATCCCAGCCTTCCTGATTGTGTTGGGAATGCCTCTAACTTATAGTGTTTCTGATGGGATGGCCTTAGGTTTAATCACCTACCCAATTACGATGATTGCTGCTAAGCGAGGAAAAGAAGTGCATCCAATCATGTATGGTTTGTTCTTCATCTTCATTATTTTTATTTGGGTCTTAAATTATAAGTAAACATTTTTTAATCTCCGGTAGTCTTGGTGCTGCCGGATTTTTTGGTCATATTAATGTTACTTTGTCGTTAATTATAATAAAATAGGTGCAATTAAAATTAAGGAGTAGGCAGATGACAGTTGATTTACAAGCAGTGAAAACAGATCTCTATGAAGCCGTAAACGGAGAGTGGGCGAAAACGGCCCAAATTCCAGCTGATCGACCGGCAACGGGGGGCTTTCAGGATTTAGTTATTGATATTGAAAAACTCTTGATGAATGACTTGGAAAAGTTTGCGTCGGGCGAAAAAGAGCTTCCTAATGAACAAATGGCTCAAGCCGTCAAGCTTTACCAGTTGGCTTTGGATTTTGATCGGCGGGCCAGTGAAGGAACCGTTCCACTTCAAGTTGAATTGGATCAGATTGAAGCTTTACAATCTTATGAAGATTATCAATCAATTTGGCACGACTGGTTATTAACGGGGAATGCCTCACCAGTGGACTTTGATCTTGATCCAGATATGAAGAATGCTAAAGTATATGGCCTGTACGCTGGCGCTCCGAGCTTAATCTTGCCAGAAAAAAATTACTATGCAGATGACAATCAACAGGGCCAAGCCCTTTTGCAAGTTTGGACGACAATGGCCGAAAAAGTTTTGGTAATGGTTGGGTACGATCAAGAAATCGCGCAAAAATTAGTAACAGAAACGAAGGTCTTTGATGCACGCTTGGTACCGCACGTTAAGAGTGCTGAAGAACGAGCTGATTATAGTAAGATGTATAACCCAATGACGGTGAATGAATTCGCTCAAGCAACGGATCAATTATCATTGTCGGAAATCATCAAGTCCTTAATTAAGACGACTGAAGCCAAGGTAATTGTCACTGAACCAGCATATTTCCAAGCGTTAGATCAAATCTTGACAGATCATTTTACGGAATTTAAGAGTTGGTTAACTGTTAAAACGATTCTGGGTGATGCCAGTGTCTTAACCGATGATTTGCGGATTGCGAGTGGTGAATATTCACGAACCCTTTCAGGCAGTCAAGAAGCCGTTAATCATCAAAAGTTTGCTTATTACTTCACCATGTCCTATTTTGGTCAAGTGATTGGTAAATATTACGGAGAAACCTATTTTGGACCTGAGGCGAAGGCCAATGTCGAATATATGGTCCACCAGATGATTAAGGTGTATCAAGAACGGTTAGAAAATAATGATTGGTTAAGTCCGGCGACTCGGCAACAGGCGATTGTAAAGTTAACCCATCTCGGGGTTCAAGTTGGTTATCCCGAAAAATTACCGGCTTACTATGAGCAACTAAAGATTGATACCGGCAAATCCTTGTTAGCTAATGCGATTACTTTAAGCCAGCAACTTAAAGCCGAAAGCTTTAGTCGCTGGAATCAACCAGTTGATCAGACCCGATGGGAAATGAGTGCGGCGACAGTTAACGCCTATTACCATCCCTTTATGAATATTATTGTGTTCCCAGCAGCCATTCTCCAAGCGCCATTTTACAGTTTGCAACAAACGAGCAGTCAAAATTATGGAGGGATTGGGGCGGTAATTGCCCATGAAATCTCCCATGCCTTTGATAATAACGGCTCCCTCTTTGATGAATACGGGAACTTAAAGAATTGGTGGACTGAAGAGGATCAAAGTCACTTCAAGGCTTTAGCCGAAAAGATGATTAAAGAATTCGATGGGCTGCCATACGCGGGACAAAGTGTGAATGGGAAACTAACGGTTTCGGAAAACATCGCGGATGCCGGCGGGTTAAGTTGCGCTCTTTCAGCAGCTCAAGAAGAAGCTGATTATTATGCTCAAGCCTTCTTCTTAAATTGGGCGCGCGTTTGGCGGATGAAGGCGACGGAACAATACATGCAACTCTTGTTATCGATTGATGTCCATGCTCCTAATAAATTACGGGCCAACGTTCAGGCCCAGAATCTGGCGGAATTTTATCTGGCATTTGATGTCCAATCCGGTGATCAAATGTATCTGGAACCAGATCAACGGGTGCAAATATGGTAGCCTTAACCGTCAAATTAGGCGATATTACACAATTTAAAGTAGACGCGATTGTTAATGCTGCCAACACTACTTTGCGTGGTGGCGGTGGCGTTGATGGGGCAATTCATCGAACGGCCGGTCCCGCTCTTGATTTGGCTTTTGCACAACTGGGGGGCTGTCCGACCGGTCAAGCGCGAATTACGCCGGGCTTTAATTTGCCCGCTAAGTATATTATTCATACTCCAGGGCCAATTTGGGTGGATGGTCACCATCAAGAGGCAGAGTTATTGGCGGATTCATATCGGAATAGTTTGCAATTAGCCTTGTCATATGGTTGTCAAACGGTAGCTTTTCCCTCGATTAGTACTGGGGTTTATCATTTCCCATTAGAGCGAGCCGCCACGATTGCTGTAGAAACCATGTTTGATTTCCTGGGAAATCAAACAACGATTAAGCAAGTTTGGATAGTAGCCTTTGATCCGGTTACGGCTAAAGTGTATCGAAACAAAATTGACGAATTTCAACGATAGGCTTTACAGTTGGCGTTTGCACCTTGTAAGGTAGTTCTTAAAAACGAAGCAAGGGGGCTTCTTAATGCGAACTACAAATATACGAAAAATTACGATCTCAGCAATGTTGATGGCCTTGTTAATCATATTTGGTCGGGTTTTCTTGATCCCAATTCCGTGGACCCACGGCAATGTTAACTTATGTGATGCTGCCGTTTTTCTGGCTAGTCTACTCTTTGGTAAATGGTACGGCGGAACGGTTGGTGGTTTTGGAGCCCTCTTGCTAGATCTAATTTCTGGTTATGCTAATTTTGCTCCATTTTCATTTTTAGCTCATGGCCTGGAAGGGTTTTTAGCTGGGTGGCTTTACACGAGGACGCATAATCGTTTCCTAGCACTTGGTGTTGGCATTGTGGTTATGGTTGCCGTTTACGTGGTCGCTAATGGCGTGCTATACACTTGGGTTGCTGGAATCCTTGGGATTGGGACGGATTTATTACAAGGAATTATTGGAGCGGTGGTGGCCGCTTTAGTATACCAACCCTTAAAACGGTGGGGGAACAATGAATAAGCTAATTGATTTTCTGATCTTCATTGTAACGGCCTTGTTTATGTTAATCTTGGACGCTCAACGGATCTTTAATTTAAGAAGTGTTTCATTAGTTGTTAATGGAACGCTGATTTTATTAGTTTTATTGTGTTTAATACGTTACTATACTGGTCAAAAATCCCATCTTACGATAAGCCTACTTTTTG
>NZ_AICN01000040.1:0-1201 GCF_000247775.1 Limosilactobacillus gastricus PS3 | reverse complement strand
GTTGGCCATGATAATTACCAAGAATCATATCAACTGGCTCAACAGATCTTGGATCAAGGGATTACGGCCTTATTCGTTTCTGATGATTTAATGGCTGCGGGAGTTTTAAATGCCTTAACCGATTTAGGGAAAAAGGTTCCTGATGATTTTGAAATTATTGCCGGGAACGGGACGGCTACCGCTCAATTAACCCGCCCAATGTTAACGACGATATCGCAACCAATGTACGATTTGGGAGCTGTTTCAATGCGGCTCCTGACCAAGATGATGACCGAAGGGGCGGGTGAAGACGAAGAACTCAACGTGGTGATGAACCATGAATTAGTTGAACGGCAAACCACTCGCACCGATCAATAGCTCTAACTTGAATTTAGTTGGTAAATCTAGTAAAATTAATCTGTTTTTAAATCTGAAAAAAGAAAAGGGGACGACACAAATGTCAGGACATTCAAAATGGCATAACATTCAAGGACGTAAAAACGCCCAAGATGCTAAGCGTGGTAAGATCTTCCAAAAGATCTCACGGGATTTATACCAAGCAGCTAGGGCTGGCGATCCCGATCCAGCTAACAATCCTCAATTACGACTCGTGATGGATAAGGCGCGGGCAGCAAACATGCCTAAGCAAAACATTCAACGGGCGATTGACAAAGCAACCGGTGCTGGTGGAGCTAACTTTGAAGAAATCACTTACGAAGGTTATGGTCCTGGTGGGGTTGCTGTCATGGTATCTTGTTTAACGGATAACAAGAACCGGACGGCTTCTGCAATCCGGTCAGCCTTTACTCACTCTGGGGGTTCCTTAGGTGCTAACGGATCCGTTTCATACATGTTCAATCGTCAAGGTTTGATTGAAATCTTACGGGAAGATTTGGACAAGGATGAAGACGAAATGTTAATGGATGCCTTAGATGCGGGTGCTGATGATATGCAAGCAGATGAGGAAATGTTCCACATTTACACGGATCCAAGTTCCATGACCGCAGTTCGGGATGCACTGCAAGCTGACGGGTACGAATTGGAAACAGCCGAAGTTACGATGATTCCGGAAAACAAAACGGAAGTACCATCAGATAAGGTAAGCCAATACCAACACTTAATCGATGAATTAGAAGAAAATGATGATGTGGCGGATGTTTATGAAGCTGGATTTATTCCAGAAGCATAAACAGCGCGTCAATCAACGGAGCGATAACTTTTC
>NZ_AICN01000041.1:0-18539 GCF_000247775.1 Limosilactobacillus gastricus PS3 | reverse complement strand
CCTTATCTGGGTTCATAGCTAAGCAAGCCGAACAGCCGGGATCTCGCCACTCGCAACCTGCCTCTTTAAAGACCTTATCAATCCCCAAACGTTCTGCATCCTGTTGAACCTTTCGCGATCCTGGGACAACCCAAGCTGTAACGTTCTTGGCTAATTTATGCCCACGCATAACTTCAGCTGCAGCTTGTAGATCAATCAAACGACCATTAGTGCAAGAACCAATAAAGACCCAATCAATCGGAATTTCTGATATCTTAATTCCTGGTTTCAAATCCATGTAATCATAAGCTTGTTGCATGTTTTCATCTTCAATGGCCGGTAATTTTTCGCCAAATGGTACAGCCATTGAAGGGTTAGTCCCCCAAGTAACATAAGGAGCGACGGTGCTCGCATCTAAATCGATAATTTCATCAAAAGCCGATTCATCATCCGTATAATATTGCGACCAGTATTCTTTGGCGGCTTCAAGATCTTGTGGCGCATACTTACGACCCCGGAGATATTCAAACGTTTTCTCATCTGGTTGAATGATGCCCATCTTGGCTCCACCTTCGATGGCCATATTAGTGATGGTCATGCGATTTTCAACAGGTAATTTTTCAATCGTTTCGCCATAAAATTGAACCGCATAGCCCACTCCAAAGCCAGTACCATGTTGGGCTATCAAAGCCATACTAATATCCTTAGCCGTAACTCCCGGTGCTAGTTCACCATGAATCCGGATTCCCATATTCTTAGGTTTCACTTGCCAAATGGTTTGGGTACCGAGAACGTGTTCAACTTCAGAAGATCCGATCCCAAAGGCAATTGCGCCCATTCCACCATGAGTAGAGGTGTGCGAATCACCACACACAATCAAACGTCCGGGTTGACTAAGTCCTAATTGGGGGCCAATCACGTGGACGATCCCTTGATCTTGGGTCCCAATGGTTGCCAACTTGATCCCAAAATCACGACAATTCTTTTGTAAAGTTTCCACCTGAAGTCGTGAAATTCGGTCAGTAATCGCTTCAACCGAGTTCACCGGAGTCGGAGAAGTGGGGACATTATGGTCAACTGTCGCAAAGGTTTTATCGGGACGCCGAACCGGCCGATTATTCTCCCGAAGACTTTCAAACCCCTGTGGTGAAGTTACTTCATGAACCAAATGAAGATCTACATAGAGTAATTGTGGTTCTCCTTCTTCACCTAAAATGACATGTTGCCGCCAAATTTTATCAAATACTGTTTCCGCCATAGCGCACTTTATCCTTCCTACAAGTTCTGAATAATCTTGGATACCATTTCACTCGTTTTAGCTTGCCCACCAATATCGGCGGTCATTATCCCTTGTGATAATGTTTTAGCAATAGCCACTTCTATTTGATCAGCCAAATCAGCTCGTTCAAAGGAATAGCGTAGCATCAAACTAACGCTCCGAATCATCGAAATCGGGTTGATCCGATCTTGATTAGCTAAAGTCGGCGCTGAACCGTGAATCGGTTCATATAAGGCTTTTCCAGAAGCCCCTTGACTAATCGAGGGAATCATACCAAGCGACCCTGGCAAGACGGCTGCTTCATCACTTAAAATATCGCCAAATAAGTTATCCGTCACAATAACATCAAAAAATGATGGTTCTGCAATAATCTTCATCGATGCCGCATCGACATACATGTAATCAACTTCAACCTCTGGATATGCTGGTTGAACTTCTTTAACAATGGCGCGCCACATCCGCGAAGTAGCTAATACATTGGCCTTGTCCACTACCGTAAGATGCTGTTGACGCCCTTTAGCATACTCAAAGGCTACTCGAACGATCCGTTCAACTTCTGCACGGCGATAGATTGTCGTGTCAAGAGCTTGATCAATTCCTTCTTCTCGCGGTTGACCAAAATAAATTCCACTGGTTAGTTCCCGCACGATCACAAAATCTGTATTTTCCAAGACTGACGCTTTTACTGGAGATTGATCTATAATGGCCTGATCAATGTGGGTCGGCCGAATATTCGCAAACAAGCCCAATGCTTGCCGGATTTTTAACAGACCCGCTTCGGGTGACTGTCCACCAACCGACCATTTGGGTCCCCCAATGGCACTTAATAAAATAGCATCCGCTGCTTGACATCCTGCAAGGGTTTGGTCAGGCAAGGGCTCCCCCACTTGATCAATTGCTTCTCCTCCAAAGGGGTAGGCTTCAATTTGATATTCAAATCCATTCTTCTGACTGACCGCTTTGAGCACGGCTAGTCCTGCCCGCATCATTTCCGGTCCAGAATAATCTCCATATAAAGCGGCAATCCGATTTGGCATACTCTCATCCTCACTATCCAATTTGTTGCATCATGTTAACCAATTCTGTTTCAGAAACAATTTTTTGATGATCTGCGATCTTTTGGAACCGTTGATAAATATCTTTAATTTGATCATCGGCCACTTCATAACCCATCTTCTTAAGTTTATTAATCACTGCATGGGAGCCGGACAGTTTCCCTAGTGGCAAACTTGCACTGGAGCGACCGACTGATTGGGGGGTCAAAATTTCATAAGTTTGGCGATTCTTGAGAAAGCCATCTTGATGGATACCTGATTCATGAGCAAAGGCATTGGCTCCCGTCACCGCTTTATTGTTTGGAATTACCATTCCCGTTTTATCGCTGATCATTTGGCAAGTCTTAGCTGTTTGCTTCAGGTCAATGCCGTTCGTAAATGCACCCAACTGATCTTGACGTACATGCATAAAAGCAGCGACTTCTTCTAGTGGAGTGTTTCCGGCACGTTCACCAATTCCATTAATGGTCCCTTCAATCCGGGTTACCCCATGTTGAATCGCCATAATAGCGTTCGCCGTAGCCATTCCCAAGTCATTGTGACAGTGAACCGAGAACGTAACCTGATCAAAACTCGGAACATGTTCGTGCAAATAATCAATCATTTGGCCAAATTCAGCTGGGTAAGTGTAACCAACAGTATCAGGAAGGTTGATAACAGTAGCTCCCGCTTCAATCGCCGTTTGACAAACCCGAGCTAGAAAATCCCATTCGGTCCGAGTCGCATCTTCGGGTGAAAATTCCACATTTGCAAAAGATTGTTTAGCATAGGAAACACATTCGGTGATTTTAGCCAGAACTTGCTCTTGATTCATGTGAAATTTAGCTTCCCGGTGAATTGGACTGGTCCCAATGAAAACATGAATTTGACCATTGGGAGCATCAGCCAAGGCCTTGACAACAGCATCAATATCACGTTTAACACAGCGAGCTAGGCCGACAATATTGGCATTAGTCACTTCTTGACCAATTCGACGAACCGCTTGAAAATCCGTCGGCGAAGCGGCCGGAAAACCAGCTTCAATCACATCTGCTCCCCAATCAGCCACTTGATGAGCAATCTGAATTTTATCTTCAGTTGAAAAGTTTACGCCAATCGTTTGTTCCCCGTCACGAAGACTCGTATCGAAAAATTGAATGTAAGTTTTACTTGCTTGCTTGGTAGTCATGATTGATTCCTCCTAATGAATGAAAAGTTAATTAATGTTATTGAATCATTAAAAATAAAAGAGCCCTCATCATGGAGATGAGAGCTCTTTAATCGTTTATTGATTCGCCCTCATCTTGCATAAATAAGGGCCCAATCAACTAACCTAATCGGCTGTTAAATTGCGTCCTTAAAAATGTAATAAGAGGGCTAACGCTTGCTTAGAAGATGTCACTACGAATGCATTTACTTGTTGATTCATTAGTTCCGCCTCCTTAGATTAGATTGTTTTAATTATTTTCTAATGAATATGTACAATTTACTATATGCTTTTTAACTTGTCAACAATTTATCCAAAAAATTTATCGAACTAATTTATCCCAGATCACTACATCACCGCTAGCTAAGGATTTGGGAACATCAATAATCCGTTGATTAGAACTTCCTCGGAACTGTAAGGTCAAGTCTTTCAGCGGTTCGATAAACCGTCCATCTACTAAAATATCAAGTAACTGCAAAAATTCTAATTTATCTTCGGAATCCTGTAACAATTCCTCCCAGGTGTAGCCAGACCATGACCATAAATCCTTACTATGACCAAACTCCTGACGAACCCGGTGAGCTAATCTTAGGCAAATCTGCGTATTCACAAACGGTTCCCCACCCAGAAAGGTTAAGCCTTGCACATACGGTTGACTCAAATCCTGCATAATCTGGTCTTCTAGTTCATCCGTATAAGGAAAGCCATAGTTAAAGTTTTGGGCAACCACATTGTAGCAACCAGGGCAAGCGAACTTACAGCCACTTACGTAAATACTACAACGAATGCCTTCCCCATCAACAAAATTAAATGGTTTATAATCCGCCACCATCATTTTGGATAAATCGCTAGCTAACCATTCTTTGGGAGCTGGATTCTTGGGTTGGCGTTGCCGACGGCGTTTGGGACGTCGAGTTTTATCTGTTCCCTGTAACTTATTAGGATCGACAAATTGGATATCGCCATTAATACTAATCCGAATTTCATTACTCATTTGCTAACCTCATGTTCTTCTCCCGTGAGGCAATTTCCACATGCCGACCATGCACCATTGGCCGTTGAAGAGGATTCCCTAGGTAGCCACAAGTTCGCTTTACGCAATCACATGTCTTGGGATCATGATTCCCACAATCTGGACACTGGAATCCTTTAGCCGTGGCCTTAAATTCACCTTGGAAACCACACTTATAACAATGATCAATTGGTGTATTAGTACCAAGGTATCCAACCTTATCATAAGCCCAGTCCCAAACGGCTTCTAGGGCAGCTGGATTTTGTTTTAGATTTGGATACTCACAGTAGTGAATAAAACCACCCGCTGCATATTTTGGATAGTCTTTTTCAAAATTTAGCTTTTCAAAAGGAGTTGGATGCTTGCGCACATCATAGTGGAAACTATTGGTGTAATATTCCTTGTCGGTAATGTCTTTAACTTTCCCAAATTTTTTAGTATCTAACCGGCAGAAGCGATCAGTCAAAGACTCACTTGGCGTTGAATAAACACTATAGTGGTAGCCACTTTCCCGCTCCCATTCCACACACTTATCGTGCAACACCTTCACAATTTCAACCGTGAAGTCATGAGCTGCCTGATTATGTTCCCAATTAGGACCGTAAAAGACTGTTCCCACTTCATAAAGGCCAATGTAACCTAAGGAAACCGTTGCCCGGCTATTCTTAAATAATTCATCAACTGATTCGTCTTCGCGTAGCCGCTTACCAAAAGCACCATACCGATACAAAATTGGGGCATTTTCCGGTAAGGCTTCCTTGGTCCGCTCAACTTTAAAATGCAATGCATCTTTGGCTACTTGAAGCCGTTCATTAAGGATTTCCCAGAACAAATCCATATCGCCATGTGATTCCATGGCAATCCGAGGCAAGTTAATGGTGACCACCCCAAGGTTCATCCGACCGGAATTAACTTCCCGACCATCTTCATCCCACCATCCTTGCAAAAAGGACCGACATCCCATCGGGGCCTTGAAGCTTCCCGTTAACTCGATGATCTTATCATACATTAGAATATCGGGATACATCCGCTTGGTAGCACACTCGACGGCCAGTTGTTTAATGTCATAGTTTGGTTCATCTGGTGCGTAATTCAAGCCTTTCTTAATTGTAAAGACTAATTTAGGGAAGATGGCGGTTCGTTTTTCTTTACCAAGTCCTTCAATCCGCACTTGCAAGATCGCCTTTTGGATCTCCCGAGCGATCCAAGAAGTCCCCAACCCAAAGCCTAAGGTCGTAAAAGGGGTCTGCCCTTGCGAAGAAAAGAGTGTATTAATCTCATATTCTAAGCCTTGCATAGCATCATAGATATCTTTTTTCGTTCGTTTAACGGCAAAGGCCTTTTGCTTATCCTCATCGTCGATAAATTCAGCACTTTCTTTTAAGTGCTTTTCATAATTACACTTTGCAAACGGCTCTAAAACTTCATCCACCCGATCGGCTGAACATCCACCATATTGACTAGAAGCCACGTTGGCGATAATTTGGGCCATTTGAGCCGTTGCAGTTTGAATAGACTTTGGACTTTCCACTTCTGCATTCCCAATCTTAAAGCCATTCGTCAACATTTCTTTGAAGTCGATTAAACAACAATTCGTCATGGGGCTTAAGGGGGTGTAATCTAAATCATGGTAATGAATGTCACCCCGAACATGTGCCTTAGCAACATGCTCCGGCATTAATTTTAACCCTACCGTCTTTCCTACCGCCCCCGCAGTCAAGTCCCGTTGCGTATTAAAGACTTTACTATCCTTATTAGCGTTTTCATGGACCAAGGTATCTTCATTGGCCACTAACCGGTTAATTCGTTGCACTGGATCGACTTGGTTTTTCCAGTCTAATTCATCTTGTAAACGATAAGCCACGTACGACTCAGCAGCTTGCTTAAAATTATGTTCCCGCAAGACTTTGACTAAAACTTTGCTAATGGCAATCGTGCTGATCTCAGATAAAGCCGCCAGTTGAGTTTCTAAGTTCCCCATCACTTCAGCCTGATCAGCTTTCGAAAGGCCTAACTGATCTAAGACCGCCTTAATTTTGTATTCATGAAAATTAAATTGGGATCCATCGCGCTTGATTACCATCCAGGTGCTCGGCTTTAATGTTTTGGTAACTGATTGTGTTTCAACTGATTGCATTGACTTATCCTCCTCCGAAATTTACTTAATCTAGTATAGTCAAAATCAGCCTCGAACACAATATATAGTTTTGGATTTAAGTTGCAAACACAATATCTTGTGTTTGATCTATTTTTTATCATTTGATAATCACACTTAGCAACTGTTATATCACCATTTTTGAACGGTATTTTGTTTGCAAAATTAAATTTTTGATTTTACTAACTAGCCTTATTTTTCACCTAATAAGTTAAAACTGATTTCAAATTATCTAAACGTTCGTTCTTACGCCCGATCGCTTATCAGGCTGTTTCTTTAAAATTTTAAATTCGTCACTTTTCCTAGTATATTTACCAACCTGAAAGCCCTCTCATGTGCTAGCCAGATTTCCAAAACAATAACACTTATCTCCCACCAAAATAAATTTTTTACAAAAAAATAGTTTGACAAATTCAACTTTGCCAAACTATTTTGCTAGTAACTATCCAATTGATCCTTCCATTTCAAAGCTAATCAATCGGTTCAATTCGACGGCATACTCCATCGGTAATTCTTTCGTAAATGGTTCCACAAATCCCATAATGATCATCTCGGTAGCTTTCTTTTCCGATAAACCTCGGCTCATCAGATAATAGAGCTGCTTTTCAGAAATTTTTGAAACCTTAGCTTCATGTTCCATCGCAACATTAGGATTATCAATTTCATTGTAAGGAATCGTATTTGATGAAGACTGATCGTCCATAATGATCGTATCACACTCAACATGGGCCTTCGATCCACTTGAATTTTTCGCAAACCGGACTGTTCCACGATAGTCAGTTGAACCACCCGTCCGCGAAATCGATTTAGAAATAATTGAACTGGAAGTTTTGGGGGCATTATGGATCATCCGTGCCCCAGAGTCTTGATGAATGCCATTTGAAGCCACGGCAATCGATAACATGGTTCCTCGAGCACCTTCGCCGTTTAAGTACACGCTCGGATATTTCATGGTCACTTTGGAGCCTAAGTTACCATCAACCCATTCCATGGTAGCATTCTTGTCAGCCGCCGCCCGTTTGGTTTCGAGACTATACACATTATCCGACCAATTTTGAATTGTTGTATACCGACAATAAGCATCTGGGAGCACATTTACCTCTACAACAGCCGCATGTAAACTATCTGAAGAATAATTAGGCGCTGTACATCCTTCGACATAATCGACACTAGCACCTTCATCAACAATAATTAAGGTCCGTTCAAACTGACCCGTATTCTCATAATTTAGCCGGAAATATGATTGAATGGGAGTCATGACTTTAACGCCTTTTGGCACATAAATAAATGATCCCCCTGACCAAACCGCTCCGTTTAAGGCCGCAAATTTATTATCAGTTGGTTGGACCAATTTACCAAACCACTTCTTAAATAATTCCGGATATTCTTTAAGGGCTGAGTCAGTATCAGTGAAGATAATCCCCTGCTTTTCGAACTCATCTTTCATATTATGATAAACGACTTCCGACTCATATTGTGCTGATGATCCCGCCAAGTATTTGCGTTCCGCTTCCGGAACCCCTAACCGATCAAAGGTCCGTTTCAGATCTTCTGGGACCTCATCCCAATCGCGGAATTTCTTATCAGTCATCTTCTGATAATAAAGCATCTCATCTAGATTTAATTGCGATAAATCGGGACCAAATTGTGGTAAGGGCATGTTGATATATTCGTGATAACACTTTAAACGGTATTCCAGCATCCATTCAGGTTCATCCTTTTCGGCTGAAATTTGCCGAACCGTCTCCTCCGTTAAACCACGACCAGTAGAATAAATTGGTTCAATATTGTCATGAAAACCAAATTCATATTCTTGGTCATTTAAAACATCTGCTGCACCTGCCATCTAATCACTCTCCTTTAATAATGCCCGTTGCAAAGTCCACCACGCCAAAGTAGTACACTTAATACGGGCGGGAAACTCCATCACACTCGTTAATAACTGTGCATCACCGAGCCGATTTAATTGATCTTTTGAAACTGTTTTACCTATGGCGGCATCGGAAAAAATTTGCGCGAGTTCAAGAGCTTCGTCAACCGTTTTGTCTTGTACCGCTGATGTCATCATGCTAGCTGACGCCTGACTGATCGTACATCCGGTTCCTTCAAAGGCAATCGCTGTAATCACTTGATCTGGACTGACTTTAATCGTAACCGTCAATTCATCCCCACAAGTTGGATTATCCATCGACATTTGACAATTGGCATCAGAAACCGTTCCTTGATGACGTGGATGTTCAGCATGATCAAGGACCAATTCACGATAAAGTTGATTTAATTTATTAAGCTCCATGATCGAAAAACTCCTTGGTGGCCTGCAAGCCGGCAACTAATTGGTCAACCTCAGCTTTAGTATTATAAAAGGCGAAGCTGGCCCGCACGGTAGCTGGCACTCCTAAATATTCCATCAGCGGCTGGGCACAATGATGACCTGCCCGGACTGCAACACCGGCCATATCTAAAGCTGTCGCGACGTCATGCGGATGGATTTGTCCTAGATTAAAGGAAAAAACTCCTGACCGTCGCTGGGCTTCTTTAGGGCCATATAACTTAAGCCCAGCGACTTTTGTCAATTCTTGAGTGGCATATTGAATTAATTCACTTTCTTGTTGCTGAATCCATTCCCAGCCTAGGTTATTTAAATAATCAATTGCTGCGGCCAAGCCAATGGCTCCCGCTACATTTTGGGTCCCCGCTTCAAACTTATATGGTGCTTGGGCCCACGAACTTTCCTGGCGTTGAACTCGTGAAATCATTTCACCACCATATTGATATGGCGGCATCTTTTCCAATAACGATGCTTTTCCATACAGTACCCCGATCCCCATTGGCGCTAGCATCTTATGGCCAGAAAAAGCATAAAAATCAACATCCAAATCTCTGACGTTAACCGATTCGTGAAGGACCGCTTGAGCCCCGTCTGCCACTACCACTGCTCCTTTTTGGTGGGCTAACTCCACAAGCGTTTTGAGAGGGGTTATGGTCCCCATCACGTTACTGGCGTGGTTGATAGCAACTAACTTAGTCTGATCAGTAATCTTTTCTTGCGCATCTGTTAGGTCAATCTCCCCTTCATCAGTCAGATCAATATATTTTAAGATTGCCCCCTTCTGGATAGCCAATTGTTGCCAAGGAATCAAGTTGCTGTGGTGTTCTTGAATTGAAATTACAATTTCATCACCAGCTTGAATTTGACTCATTCCATAACTGCTAGCGACTAAATTGAGGGCCTCTGTACATCCTTTAGTAAAAATAATTTCCGTTGGCGACTCAGCTCCCAGAAATTGCCGCACAGTCTCCCGCGCTTGTTCATACCGATCGGTCGCCCGTTGAGCTAAAGTATGGACCCCACGATGAACATTGGCATTATCATGAAAATAAAAATCTTCGACCGCCTTCAAAACCGGGGCTGGTCGTTGTGATGTTGCTGCATTGTCAAGGTAGGCTAAAGGAGCTTGGTTAACCATTTGATCTAGCGTCGGAAAGTCATGTCTAATTTCTTCACTCGTCTTGTCCATGCGCTAACTTCCTTTCCAGGATATCAATCATCTTCTGCCGTAATAATTTTGATGGAATTGCAGTAATTACCGGACTTAAATAGCCTCGAATTACCAGACGCTCAGCTTGCGATTGGGGAATTCCGCGACTTACTAAATAATACATTTGTTCAGGATCAACGGGGCCTACACTAGCAGCATGGCCGGCAATTACGTCGTTTTCATCAATTAATAAAATGGGATTTGCATCGCCGTGAGCATCTGGAGACATCATCAAAACTCGATTTTGCTGTTCGGCTTCCGCACCATGGGCACCGTGTATAATTTCCCCGATCCCATTAAAAACAAGTTTCGATTGCTCTAAAAGTACCCCTCGTTGATTGATTAAGCCTTCCGTATTTTGTCCATGGTGGGTCACCCGATTATTGATACCGATTTCTTGTTGCCGGGTGCTGACCGCGATCGTTTTCGAATCAGCCATTCCCCCAGTCCCGACTAATTCTGAATCAACATCCCCAACTACATTACCATCGCTCATCAACCCAATTGACCATTCAACCTTAGCGTTACGGCCTATTTGCGCCCGACGTTTGAAATATTCGGTCGTATTAATCCCTAATTCATCTAACGACGCAAAACTTACCTGACTATTCTCTTTGGCAATAATCTCGACCATTAAACTGGCCATGGTTTTTTCTTCGCCGAGCGTAGCTAAATGTTCAACAAACTGCAACTTGGCATTCGCTTCCGTCACAATTAAAACATGATGCACCAACGGGTTTGGATTCGTCGCATCCTGATAAATCATGGTTTCTAATGGAATGTCCACCTCAACATTTTGTGGAACATACACGAAAATTCCATTATTCATCATTGCTTGATGATAGGCAGTAAGCTGATTTTCATCAGCCGAAACCACAGTCATCAGGGCTGGTTGAACCAAGTCAGCATATTGCTCGGCGGCCGTTGCTAAATCCGTTAAGATAACCCCTTGTTGGCGAACATCATCTGGCAGATTAACATAAGGGGTTGTAGTACCCACTTGGACTAAATGTGCTTTATCCAATTCCGTTGCTTCATCCAGGTCACTGGTCGCTGACAGATCAGGGAGGGGCATTAAATCCCAGTCCCGAAAGTCAAACTTTTGCATCTTAGGAGCTGGCGCCGTTGTTAAGGCTTGCAACCCGGCTTGACGTTTTTGACTTAACCAACTTGGCTCCTGACGCTTACGAGAATTAGCTGCCACCACTTGACTCATTTTTTCAAAATCAAATGTCATTAAGATCACCTACTCTTCATCAGTTAACTTAATATCCAGACCTAATTCATCCCGTAAGCCGGCATATCCTTCAGCTTCTAGTTTCTCGGCTAAATCAGGTCCCCCGGTTTTTACGACCTTGCCCCCCATCATGACATGAACGGTATCAGGAACGATGTAATTTAAAAGTCGTTGATAGTGCGTGATAATTAGCGAACCAAAGTTTTCTCCCCGCATGGAGTTAACACCTTTAGAAACCACCTTTAAAGCATCGATATCAAGACCAGAGTCAATTTCATCTAAAATGGCAAATTGAGGTTCAATCATGAGTAATTGTAAAATCTCGTTTCGTTTCTTTTCTCCACCTGAAAAGCCTTCATTAAGGTAACGATCAGCAACGGATTCTGGCATATCCAATAATTCCATCTTCTCATCTAATTTATTAATAAATTCCATAACCGGAATAGGATCATCCTCTGGACGACGGGCATTAATTGCTGCCCGCAGAAATTCAGTGTTTGTGACCCCTTGAATTTCGACAGGATATTGCATGGCTAAGAAAAGTCCACGGCGGGCCCGTTCATCAACTGGCATATCCACAATCGAAACCCCATCTAATAAGATATCTCCTTGGGTAATCCGATAGCCCGATTGCCCCATAATGGTTTGTGAGAGCGTCGATTTTCCCGTACCATTGGGTCCCATAATGGCATGGATCTCACCCGTTTTCATTTTTAGGTTAACGCCTTTTAAAATTTCTTTTTCGTCCTTACCTTCATTATCGACAACGTTAACATGTAAATCTTTTATTTCTAATGTAGACATTCAATTTCTCCCCACTCAAAGTTTATTGATGATTATTAAAAATTCCTGATGCTGGCTGTTGCATCGTGTCATTCAAAGGGCAACCCTTGTCAACACAATCGTGGCAGCCACCCTTATGTTTGAAAAAGCGACTATAAATTACATATACAAAATATCCAAAGATCAACACCGCTAAAATTACCGTCGCAAGCATTAACTCACCTCCAAGGTTGATTGACTATTAACGACTGATTTTTCTCTTTTAATAATAATTCCATAAATAACGATTAACAATCCCACGACCGTTAAACCAACGTTCCAGATCGTCGCTTGGCCAATTAAACATTGATAACCATTATAAATGGTCATGGCAACGATATAAGCTAAGATCGTCTGGTAGCTAACGGCACGAAGCGTCCATTTAACATCGCCATATTCTCGATACATGGTCCCAATTGAAGCAAAGCAAGGAGCACACAGGAGATTAAAAACTAAGAACGAATAACCAACAATTGCCGAATAAGATTGTAATAATTCGTGTCGGAACCAAACATTTGATCCACTACCAAAAGTAATTCGAAGGGTATCGACACAGTTTTCCTTAGCGATCAAACCAGCAATTACCGCTACAGTTGCATGCCAGTCCCCAAATCCTAAAGGAGCAAAAATTGGAGCCATAATTTCACCTAGGGATCGCAAAAGACTATGATTTTCGTCAACAGACTGGAAGCGCCAATTGAAGCTTGAGAGGAACCAGATAACGACACAAGAAACAAAAATAATTGTCCCAGCTTTTTTAACAAATGCCGTCGAACGCGCATAAACATACCGACAAATGTTACCAATTACCGGTAGATGATAAGCTGGCAATTCCATTACGAAAGGTGCTGGTGGGCCGGCAAAGGCACTAGTCTTCTTTAGAAAAATTCCCGAGCCGATAACAGCTAAAATTCCAATGAAGTATGCCGAAGGTGCCACCCAACTTTGCTCGGGAAAGAAAGTCCCGGTAATCAAGGCAATTACCGTTAGTTTGGCCGAACAGGGCATAAAAGTGGCAAGCATAATCGTCATCTTCCGATCTTTTTCGGATTCGATAGTCCGGGTCGACATAATTCCTGGCACTCCACAACCAGTTGAGATCAAGATGGGAATAAAAGATTTCCCTGATAAGTTAAAGCGGTGAAAAATCCGATCCATTACGAAGGCAATCCGGGCCATATAACCACAATCTTCAAGGATTCCTAAACACAAAAAGAGCATAATAATTTGTGGTAAGAAACCAATTACCGAACCAACCCCAGCAATAATTCCATCAACGATTAGCCCCTTCATCCAGGTGGCAACGCCCCAAGAATTTAAGACGGCCGTCGCCCAATTAGGCACCCACTCTCCAAAAAAAACATCATTGACCCAATCAGTTTCCATCGTCCCAATCGTTTGAATTGACACATAATAAACTCCCCACATCACCAGTGCAAAAATGGGCAGCGCCAAAAACCGATTGGTAACGACTAGATCAATGCGATCGCTAATACTCATTTTAAAATCAGCTTCGTCAACTACACACATGTCGACTAGCTTAGCGATGAGATCATAGCGAGCATTAACAATAATACTATCGGCTTCATCATTAAAAAGTTGTTCCGTAATCGCAATGATTTCCTGGATATCTTGCTGCTTAACGGCATCCAATTGTAAAGTTGGAACAACTTTCTCGTCATTTTCAAAAGCTTTAATGGCATACCAGCGTAAGTCATTATCAGGTACCAAGCCGCTTAATTCATCTTCAATTTCCGAAAGGGCACTTTCTAACCGATTATCATATTTGGGATAAGCATACGGTTTGGATTTATCTGAACCTAAATATTTCTTTAAGTCATCAATCCCCGATCGTTTTAGAGCACTAATCGAACAGACCGGGACCTGAAGTAAATAACTTAATTTGTCTTGATTAATCCGACGCCCCTGTTTTGCCAACAAGTCACTCATATTCAAGGCTAAAATAATCGGCACACCAGTTTCCACTAACTGTAACGTTAAATAAAGATTCCGTTCAATGTTAGTACTGTCAATAATATCAATGATCTGATGTGGTCGTTGATTAATCAAAAAATCACGAGCTACCACTTCTTCGGTCGTATAAGGTGAGAGAGAATAGATTCCGGGCAAATCCACAATCGTTTCCTCGTGGTTACCTTTTAATTGTCCCTGTTTTCGTTCTACCGTTACCCCAGGCCAATTACCAATATATTGATTTGATCCAGTGAGGGCATTAAAAAGGGTCGTCTTACCACTATTGGGATTTCCGGCTAAAGCTACAACTTCCATTAATCCACCTCCTGGACCATAATTGTTTGGGCTTCATATTTACGAATACTCAAGTGATAACCACGAACGACTAATTCTAAGGGATCACCTAACGGAGCGACTTTTGTAATAGTTACCATTGTATTCCGCGTTAATCCCATATCCATCAAACGCTTCCGCACCGTTCGATCGCCGTTAACCTTAGTAATTACACAAGGCTTTCCCACCGGGATATCAGCCAGATTTTTATCATTGGCATCCGCAACCGCCCCAACTTGACCTACTTCTATACATTTGGCCATACTTTCACTTAAAGCAAAACGCTGACCCTGAAACATTACAACTAACCCATTAGAATTTTGATTAGTTGAAATCACATAAATGATTCGCCCCTTAATCATGCCGACCTCACGAAGTCGGCGCGTTAAAGCTTTTTCACCATTTATTTGCAAAATGACATAACTCGATCGTAGATCAACACTTGCTAAGGTTTGCATTGTCCTTCCCTTTCTTATTTTTAATTAAATTCTAATTTAACTCCTTTCAAAACACAACTTAATTTGGCGAAAAACATCATTAAATTAACAATAATTCCCAATTTAATAATCATTTTTATTAAGGGACCGTTTTTATGCTCAGAAACAAAAAAATCGGTCTGCTCAAAGCACACCGATCTTAAATATTAAATTTAACTGATAAACTATTCGTTAATTTCCTGCAGGGCTAAGGCAAAGTTACCAATCGTAGCTGAACCATTATTCTCTGCCAATGGCATCGAAATGTATTCCTTCAGATCTCCAACTTCAACATACTCATTCATCAGATCCTTAAAGTGGTCCCGAACCATATCTAAGAATGGTTCACTAACGACCCCACCCCCAAAGATGATTTGAGCTGGCCGGAACATTAAAGTAGCATTCAAGGCTGCTTGGGCAGTGTAATAAGCCATAATATCCCAAACCGGATCCGTCAAAGGAACATCTTTCCCTTTTTTGCCAGTCCGAGCTTCAAAGGTTGGTCCACTAACTAACCCTTCAAGACAGTCCCCATGGAAAGGACAGATCCCCTTAAAATCAAGGTCAGCTGGATGACGCTTTAATCGAATATGTCCCATTTCTGGATGTCCCACATCACCAATAAAGCGACCATCAACCACGGCTCCAGCACCGACACCAGTTCCGATAGTGTAGTAGACTAATGAATTAATCCGGCGATTAAAGAGCGTTGATAAAACGTACTCCCCATAGGCGGAACCATTAACATCCGTTGTCCAATAAATTGGCACATCAAAGGCTTCTCTGATAGGACCGACGAAATCAGTATCTGCCCAGCCGGGCTTAGGAGTCGACGTAACATAACCATACTTAGGTGAATTCCGACGAATTTCAATTGGCCCAAATGAAGCAATGGAAATCGCCTTTAGATCTTTGCGGTATTTTTCAAAAAATTCAATTGTTTTGCCCAAGGTTTCAGCTGGACTTGTGGTTGGGAAAGTGACTTGATCCTCAATTTGATAATCTTCATTTCCTACGGCACAAACAAATTTAGTTCCACCAGCTTCAACACTTCCTAATAATGTAGTCATTGCTATCCTCCTTGTAAGCGGTTGCATTCGGTTATTATAGTAATCCTCATTCATCGATGTGTCAACCCGATGTCACAAAAATAAGTGATTGTCCTGAATAATAAAAAAGCCCGCTATCTAGCGAGGCTTCGTATCTCTTATAATTCCATTAATACTTTTAACATGGCCCGAGCTGAATCGTGCAAGGCTTCCGCCGAACGATCGTAGCCAAGATGGGTGTATATTTCACCAACATAAATTCCGGCATCAAAGAATTTTTTAAAGACGTCGTCAATAATTGGTTGCGTTAATTCTGGTTCTTGCACCGGACCAAATGGGTTAGCAAAGAAGGTGGTCGTCATCCCTGACTCGTCAGTTGTCCCTAAGGCCTTCCGCTTACCAGCAACAAAGACTTCTTTGGCGGCCGTTTCATTTTCAAACTGATGAATACCGACCTCAGCATCGTAGTTATTGGCGTAAACCCACATATCAACATGGTGGTGAGCAATGACATTTTCAATTGAAGTTACCGGAATAATTACCCGTGCGTTCTTCAATTCTGGGTTCAAATAGATTCCCCGGTCCATATTGTTAAAAGCAACCGCACTGCTCAAATCATCTAACCGAACAAAGGCACCGGTTTCGGTTCCCTGAGCATAAACCTTATCACCATCAATGGTAAAGGATCCCATATCATCAAAAATCGTTTCCATATCCACGATTTGTTCATCAGCAATTTCTTGCAAGGCTTCTAATGATTCAGACTTTCCGGCTCCTGAATCTCCGAAGAAGACCACGTTTTTAGTCTTACCGTTAGCAAAGGCAATCCGAACCATCGAACCGTGAATTGGCAACTTGCCTTGCTTAATCTGATGAAGATTATGCAAAGTCAAACACATTTTTTTCATGTAACCAAAGTAAGTTGTTTTTACTGTGTTTGGAACTTCGCCCACCCAAATATCATTGGCTTCATCATAGAAGTAATGACTAACGTCCCCTTCGGTCTTATCTAAACCAAAGAAGAGAATCAAATCTGGTTTACGACCTTCAACTTCATAATCATGTGCCATGGCAAATAAGTTGGTCAAAGATAAACCACTCACCATAAAGTCTTCATGAAAATAGATATAAGCAATACTGGTCCCGATCTTGGCTGGGTAGCAGTACCATTCACCCTTTTGCCGTGCGAACTTCTTAACAGGATTTTCCGTAACGGGACTGAAAACTCCTTCCCGCTTGTTGCTTGGGGTATGCATCATTAATGGTGGTCGAACCATGGCCATATCAATGAAATTGATTTTGTCCAAGGCTTCATAGCCAGCTGGAATTGGCCATTGATGATGTTTTGTTAATAGGGCTGCATTAGAAGCAGAACTGATTTGACGATAACGATTAACCCGACGACCCCGCACTTCATCCGTTAACGTTCGGTAACACGTCCGGAACAAATCGTTTAAGCGATCATCAATATCAAGAAAGCTATTAACTAAAACCTTATTCATCCCGTCGGTAACGGTCACCCGTAAGAAATTCCGGAAATAAGTATAGGCGTCTTCATAGCAACTTAACAAAATTTGGCGATCTAAATTGGCAAAGACCGTTTCATCATGAGCCAAAATCCGTTTCGTCATTTTAATAAATTGATCGGCCGTCAAATTGCGATAATCTTCATAAGTATTAAATAGATTATCGGTCTTTAGATATAAGGTGACTAATTCTTTAAATTCATCGCTATCCACGAGTTCATTAACTCCCGTGAAATATTGCTCATTCAAATTCATCACCAAAATCCGTCGTTCGGGATTTACGTATAATGACTTAGTACGAATTGTGCTCTCTTGTGCCATAAGGCAACCTCCTATAAGTGAATTCTTTAACATTATAGCAAATTTATATCGAAATAGTTAGGATTTTCTGACTTTATCATTTTTGACATGACAAAGTCACTAGAAACCTTTAAAGGCCATCACCCTTCCCAAAATTTTCTGTTAAAATAAATTTAATATTCATCAAAGGAGTCATCAACTTATGAAGTTCTGTCCAAATTGCGGTACTCAATTAGAGCCTGGGGCGGCCTATTGTTTTGCCTGCGGCGCCAAAATCCCGAAACCTAAAACCCCTTTATCAGCATCAACAACAACCTCGACTAATGAAATCCCCGTTGAAAATAGTCTCTCGAGCGAAAATCTTCAGCAGCCACCGAAATACGATAATTATCAAACCATCCCTACTGAAAATGAATATGACGAGGACACCGGATCAATCGCTTGGGGAGTAATTGGCTTTTTGCTCCCCCTCATCGGCTTAATCTTATTTCTCATTTGGCATCGTCCCATGCCCAAAAATGCCAAATTAGCTGGAACGGGAGCGCTAATTGGCTGTATTGTCCAAATTATCTTATTCATTATTCTGGTAGCACTCTCAGTCATGACCAACTAAAAAA
>NZ_AICN01000042.1:0-54932 GCF_000247775.1 Limosilactobacillus gastricus PS3 | reverse complement strand
CCCTCGAGGCGACTTTTTGTCTTACTTAATGACGACTTTAGTTCCTTCTTTGATATTATCATAGAACCACTTTGAATCAGCGACTGATAGTCGAACACAACCATGGGAATTGGATTTTTTTCCTAGTTCCTTTGCTTCCGACTCAATGAAATTCCCGTTCTGATCGGTCGGGACAGAGTGGAAGAGGTATTCACCATGATTGAGAAAAGAAACATAGTTTTTGGCTCCCTCCCCACTTTCGGCATTGTAAAAGAAGTCGCCCCGTTCACTTTGAATGTAAAAGGTTCCAGTTGGAGTTGGGCTTTCCTTAGAGCCAGTCGAACAATACATGGTATATAGCACCTTTTGGCCATTCATAAGGTAGACGCGCTGCTTTTTGATGGAAACTTTGATCCACATATTCGGATACTTATTGACATCGGGGTAAGCCTTTTTCTCGGAAGAACCTTGCCAGTCAATCGTTGAGGAACTTTGGGCAGCCTTAGCCCTTTTAACTGATTGCGAACTAGCCACTGCTTGCGCTTTGGTATCATCAACCGTGGAAATATGTGCTAAGCCGGCAATAATCATTAAAGCCAGCAACAAAAAGGCCGCTGATATAATAATTTTGTAATTAAGATAAGCTTTAATTCGATTCATCATAGTGTCGATTGTACCAATTGCGCCTGGCTTCATCAAACGATATCATAAGCTATTTAAAGATAGTTATTTAATGGTTAATAAATCAGCTGGTTGATGGAGTAAAAAGTCAGCGGATTGGATTTTTTCCGGTTGGGAACTACCATAAAGGGCCCCCGCAAACTTCATTCCAGCAGCATGGGCGGCCTTAAGATCATTGATGGTATCGCCAACATAGATCGTATTTTCAGGGTTTCCTGCGAGCCCTTGCATAGCTGCTAATAATGGTTCAGGATCGGGTTTGTGTTTACGGGTGTCTTCTTCTTTAATCACCACTTTGAAATATTTAGCAAAGGCAAACCGCTGGGTGAAATCAGCATATTCAGGGGCCTTTTTGGAGGTTGCGACGGCTAATTGAGTTTGTGGACGTTGTGCTAATTGGTCCAGGGCCTCCGCAATTCCAGGCAAGGAACGCATATAAGCTTTTCGTTGGTTTGTGTACTCATTCCAGCGAGTTAGGATTTCGGATAATTGATCTTCAGGAATACCTAGTTGGACTAGTGAATCGTGACCAGTGATCCCGAAAAGTTCTTTTTGGTATTTAGTCTCTTCTTCTGGGGAATAATGATAACCAAAATCAGCCAAGGCCATGATCATTGCCGGCATGTACATCTCACTGGTATCAATCAAAGTTCCATCAATATCGAAAATAAAATTAGTAATCATGGATTCGGTTACATCCTTTTTGTATAAAGTCTATCAAGATCATAGCATAGGATCGAAAAGATGTTAAAAATTAAAAAAACTTAATTTTCTTATTGACTTCTAATTTTGCTAATGATAATCTTGAAAACATCAAATCAAGGAGGAACAGATTGATGACATTGACAAGTCTTTTACAAACTAATCGTCAAATTATTATCCGAGTCATTATTCAGTAGGTGGTGCGGATCTATTTGAGATTGTCTGCATCACCGTGACCGGTTTTAGTG
This sequence comes from Limosilactobacillus gastricus PS3, assembly GCF_000247775.1. GTDB lineage: Bacteria > Bacillota > Bacilli > Lactobacillales > Lactobacillaceae > Limosilactobacillus > Limosilactobacillus gastricus_A. The sequence goes on along the minus strand of NZ_AICN01000042.1, from coordinate 53,322 downwards.
ATGTGGATGGTCAACTTGTTAATGGGAAATCTGTTAGCCAGTTAGCTGTTCATCAGTTAACTGGCTTTTTGTTTGATTAGAGAAGCTTAATGAAAAGTGAGGAAATATTTTATGGATGTAACGAACGATCAAGCTCGCAGCACAACATTACCTAAGTTTAAAGCCGATCCAGTCAAAACGGTTATTTTAGCCTCTTTAATGGGAACAGCCATTGAATTCTTTGACTTTTATGCTTATGGAACGGCGTCTGCCGCATACTTCCCCAGTGTCTTCTTCCCGCAAATGACGCCTTTATTGGCCACGATTTTAAGTTTACTTACCTTCGGGGTGGCCTTTGTTGCTCGTCCAGTGGGTTCCTTCTTATTCGGTCATTTTGGTGATCAATTAGGACGGAAACGGACCTTAGTGGTTTCTCTAATGGTGATGGGGGTCGCTACCGTGGCCATCGGTTTTATCCCAAGTTATAACTCAATCGGAGTTTGGGGTGCATTACTTTTGTGCCTTTGCCGCTTTGTTCAAGGAATCGGTCTTGGTGGTGAATGGTCAGGGGCCGTTTTGGTGGCCACTGAAAATGCGCCAGCTGATAAGCGGGCCTTATACGGAGCCTTTCCAGAAGTTGGGGCGCCGATTGGTTTCTTCTTGTGTAATGGCCTTTTCTTTGTCTTAGAAAATGTTTTGACACCGGCCCAAATGACTAGTTTTGGTTGGCGGATTCCTTTCTGGGCTTCCTCAGTCCTAGTTTTTATTGGTTTGTATGTCCGGCGGCGCCTTCAAGAAACGCCATTATTCAAGCTGGCGCAAGAACAAGACAATACTACTAAGTCGCCACTGAAGGAAGTTTTCAAGTCCAACTGGCGGGAAATTGCTAAAGGGACCTTCATCATGGGTGCAACTTATGCGCTCTTCTTTACCTTGACAACTTGGTCCTTGTCGTATGCAACTACGTCCTTAGGCTTTAGCCATTCAGAATTTTTGCTATTACTAATGGGGGCGATTGTTGAATTTGCGGCCTTGATTATGCTGACTTCGATTTTAGCTGATAAGATCGGCCGGAAGAAGGTCTTGTTAACCGCTTCGGTAGCTTTGGTTGTCTACTCCTTGGTCTTCCCATACTTTCTTGAAGGCCAACACAATATGTTTGGGATGCTGTTGTTCCTCGGCCTTGGTTTCTTGGTTATGGGATCCTTATATGGACCAGTCGGTGCCGTGCTTCCAGAATTATTCCCAACTAAGGTTCGTTACTCCGGTGCGGGAATTACCTACAATTTGGCAGCCGTTGTTGGTGCTGCGGTAGCACCTTCGATCACGACCTGGTTGATTGCAGAATATGGCTTGCACTCAGCTGGTTATTACATGCTAGCCTTGGCTGTTGTTTCGGTAGTGGCATGGTTGCTAACTAAAGAAACGAAAGACGTTGATTACACGAAATAAAGTAACATTGCTCAGGAGTTACTGGGCAATTAGAAGATCATCTAAGTGAATGAGATAAATAAGCAGCGATGTTAGAATGGTGGAGAACCTATTTGGCATCGCTGTTTATTATAGAAAGGGATCTTTATGCAAGTCGGATATTTAATTCATGGGACGTCGACCCGAGATGATGATTGGTTTCCTTGGTTAGAAGCGTCTTTAAAACCGCAAGTGAACCTAGAGCGACTATGGTTACCGCAACCATTTGACCCTGATCCGCTGGAGTGGGAGCGAGCGATGGAAGAACAAATGAATCCAGTTGCTGGGACCTTGTTGGTAGCCCACAGTCTAGGTTGTTTAGCCACGTTACGCTATATCGAACAAAATACCGTTAAGGATCTTCGGTTGGTACTGGTTGGCGCCTTTGATCAGCCTTTGCCAGCTTATCCACAATTAGAGGCTTTTTGTCAGCCGCCCTTAGATTATGCTCAAATTAAGACCAAAGTCAGTGCGGCAACCATTATTACCGCTCGGGATGATTACATTGCGCCAGCTGATTTAGCGGTTCAGGTGGCCCAGCGTTTAGCTGCGAAGTTAATTGAGTTATCAACGGGTGGCCATTTTCTTACGAGTGATGGTTATCAGCAGTTTCCACTAGTGAAAGCAGAATGTTTAAAGTTGATCGATTAAAAAGAAAACAACCTGGGAAGAATTACGATTCTTCTCAGGTTGTTTTGACTAAAAGTGGTCATTTTCAACATCGCGGATGAAATCAGCTAAGTGCCGGTAGTAGACATCTGGATTATCAACCATGTGATGATGTCCGCCATCAGGTGTCGTTACGAGACGAGCATGCGGGATGATATCAGCCATTGTTCGTGCCGTGGCTAGGGGCATGGTTTCATGTTCACCAAAAGTTAAAAGGGTTGGGACCTTAATTTTTGGTAGTTGATCGCGGAAATGCCAGTCTTTTAATTTCCCAGTAATGACGAATTCATTGTCACCTTGGAAAGCGTTATAGGTAGCCGTACCACCAAGGTCCATTAGATGATAAAGTTTGGATGGCTGTTTTCGGTCGACAAAGCCTTCGTTTAAGATTTGGACATTTTTTTGATAACGTTCATTATCATAATTATTAGTTCGTTCACATTCCTTCATAAAGGCCACTTCTTCTGCTGGCAAGGTTTCTTCGCGAACTTGATTAACGTGTTCAACGTATTCATCAATTTCATCAACCATTGAAGAAATAATTGCGCCTTTGAGGTGTTCACCATACTTAACCGCATATTCTTGAACTAAGAGCCCACCCCAACTTTGACCAATTAAATAGAATTGGTCAATGCCAAGCTTTTGGCGAACTTCTTCCACTTCATCCAAAAAATACTCATAGGTTAAAAATTGATCCCGATTTGCAGGATCAGAATAATCAGGTTGATCAGAATATAGAGAACCTAATTGGTCATACATGTGAACTTGAACGTCCAGTCCCTGAGCTTTTAATTGTGCAGCGGTATCTTCCCAGTATTCGTGGTTTCCACCGGGGCCACCATGTAAACATAATAAGTGAATCGTTCCGCTTCCTTGGGTGTTAGTCCAAAGATGATAGCCGTTGTCGAGCGTAATAATAGTTGTTCCTGTTTTCATGAGCTGCTCCTATCAATAAAATAATTTTATTTTAAACCGAATAATTAAAATGGCAAGGTGAGGCTACTCTTACTTAAATCAACTTGATAAGTAATATTTTCGTTTCCTCGCAAAGACATTTGGTAATCAGTTCCGAAGATCACTAATTCTAAGTGATGGTGATTAGCGAGGTGATGGAAGATCGGCTGTAAATCAAATTCAACCGTTACCCATTGATGGGCAGCGAGCTCAATGGCAAATTCAGGGTCATGGGGGTTTTGAAGGTTGGCGTGACCAAATGAAATCATTTTATAATCACTTGGTTGGGATTGGAGTTTAAAATCTCTCAGATCATCCGTTTGCCAATGATAGCCCAGCTGAATTCCTTGGCGTTCAACCATGGTTGGACTAATGGTTAGTCGTCGTTCCCTTCCCCGATCAACTAAGTAGGCGCTGATCATACCATGATCAAGTGATGATTGGACAGTGAGCGATAGATGAGGGGTTCCTTGATAGTAATTACTTGAGAGCGCGGTTAATGGGATCGAGTAACTAAAGCGATTGGGTTTACTTAACAAAACCTTTGCCCATTTATTAGGGTCTTTGCACCATTGCTGGTACTGAGCTTCGGGTTGCCGATCACTAAATTGAATCGTTTCATTACCTAAGGCGACTTGATGAGCCGGAGCATTCCAATGGTCATAAGTCGTCCAAGTTTGGGCTTTAACATTATCTTGCACGATTAAATTAGGTAAAAGTTGATCGGCATGATTATCGACTTCCCACAGCTTTTGTGCTAGCCAAAGATTAACCATTTCAGAAAAATCAAGGGATGGAAAGGCGTTGATATAAATATGTTCTCCCTGGTGCAAGATTAATTTGTGATCTCCAGGAAGACTTTGCAAGCGATCGTATAGATGTTTAACGTTGCTCGGTTTAACGTTCCAGTCGTTTAAGCCGTGGACCATCATGACGTCACATTTGATTTGTTTAACGTGGGGAAGATAGTCTCGTTGCCGCCAGAAATCATTATATTGGCCACTAGCCCGATCTTGGGCTTTGGTCATTTGAGCTAAATACTTTTGGTTGATGGCCGCGATACGTTGGTAATCGGCGGGCCGTTTAGTTCGACTAAAGGTTTCAGCTGCCAGCACGTCGGCATCTTCTCCCTGAAAGCCCATGGGGGCCATCACCAAACCATTTTCCCGGTAATAATCATACCAACTAGAGATTGCGGCTTCGCTAATAATCGCTTTAAGTCCCGGGACACCCGTGGTCGCAACGGCAGTCGATAGCGTTCCTAAATAAGAACGACCCGTCATGGCGACGTTGCCGTTGCACCAACTAGCTTTGATGGTGATCCCACTAGTGCGGTCAGTATAGGCGTGCCGGATCCCATGGAGCCATTCCACGACGACCTTCATTGATTCGGTTTGTTCCGGAGACCCACAAGTTTGGAGTCCATCCGAATCTTTGGTGCCAATCCCAGCTGCATATACAATAGCGTACCCACGAGGCGCCAAGTAATTATTAAGGGTGTAGCCGGGGGTATTGCTAAAAGTCTCGGTGGCAACTTGAGCGTGTCCGGTTACCGCTTGGCATCTTTGGGGATTGGTAAATTTAGTTTCTTGGGGAGCCTGGTGATCGAGAGCTAGATGGGTTAAAGGTTGGTTGACATCATGGGTGATAATTTCGCCCCAACGGTCGTTGGTTCCTTGGTTATACGGGCTGGCGGTGAAGACAGCCGGAACTTTTAGACCGTGATCAGAGTCGGCCGGCCGCATAATTTCGACTTTGATCAGGTCTGCTTGACCATCAAAGTCAGTGTCGTGGTCCATTTCAACATAGACTACCTCATAAATGAATTGGTGTGGATCGAAACATGCGATGGGCTGACCATTAACTAACAACGGTTTTTGTTTTGCTGGTAATTGATAGGTCCATGTTAAAAGTCCCTGACCAGTTAAATAGTCTAACCAAGTTTGACCGTGTTTGGTACGTGTTAACAATAGTTGGTAGAAGCCACGGGCTACGGCGGCTTGATTCCAAAGCTCGTAAGTCGGTAACTGAAGATTCATTCGTTGGGCGTCGGCCAGCGGATCAGCTAATGAGAAATCTAAAGCGGGTTCAAAATCTAATAATTGTAGGGCGACGCGAGCAAAGATTTCATCCGTAATCGGTTGGTCGTTGGCTAACCATTCATCTAAGGCCATGGATGGGGTGGCTAAGTAGTCATGGAGGTGCAGTTGGTGTTGAGCGTCGGTTGTTCCACTACAATCAACACGCCATAAGAGACGTTGCCACAGTTCTTTAGGCTGGCAAGTTTCTAATTCGTCGGTTGTTAATAATCTTAATTGCGCTAATTCCGTTAAGGGTTGGCATCCCGGAATAAGTTGGTTAGCGAATTGATTGATTTTCATTAGCGCTTCCTCACTTTAACCAGGTTTCTTCATAGATATCGGTTTTAAAGCCACAGGTTAACTGGTGTCCATCAACCATTAAAGGACGTTTAATTAATTTACCATCGGTAGATAAGAGCGTAGCGGCTTCATCGATAGTCAGATCATTGACCCGCTCTTTGAGATTTTGTTGACGGTAATGTTGACCACTTGTATTGAAAAAATACTTGATGGGGTGACCGCTATTGGTTAGCCAGTCGACAAATTGTTCTTTAGTTGGTGGTTGTTCAACTAAATCTTGTTGGTCATAAGCAACCTGGTGTTCATCCAACCACTTTTGAGCTTTTTTGCAGGTACTACAACGGGAATAACAATAAAACGTGGTCATGAGTGAGCCTCCTAAATAATTTTTCTTAATTATAAATAAAAATCGGCTGTGAAGAAAACAAAAAATAAGTTTCTTCACAGCCTTATCAAGACTTATTTATCGGAAAGGTGACTTAACTTACTGTGCCGGTATCCGTAGGCAAAGTAAATAATTAAACCGAGAACAAACCAAATGGCAGCATTGATTAAAGTTTCGGCAGACAAGAGACAAATCATCCCAATGCAGGCCAAACCGGAAATGATTGGTAGGGCCGGGTAGAGAGGGACTTTAAAGCCATCATTTTTGATATCCGATCGCTTGCGTAGCGGAATGACCCCAAAGGAAACGGCGGTAAAGGCTAGCAAAGTACCAATGTTAACCAAATTAGTTAATTGATCAAGGGAAACAAATCCACCCATGAAAGCGATAATAATGGTAACAATCCAAAGTGCCCGTTGAGGAGCTTGGTGCTTTTCATCAAACTTACTAATAAAGTTTGGCAAAAGACCATCCCGACCAATCGAGTAAACCAACCGGGAACTAGAATAAGTCATCGAGATCATCATGGTAAACATCCCGACCAATGCCCCCAGTGAAAGTAGATCGGCTAACCAACCTTGGTTAACGTATTTCAAGGCAAAGGCCACCGGGTTAGCCACGTCGAGGTGAGTGTATTTAACCATCCCGGTCAAGACAATTGAAACTCCCATGTAGAGTACGGTTGCCACGATTAAGGAACCAATAATCCCAATTGGCATATTTTTTTGCGGATTCTTCACTTCGGCCGATGACGCAGCAACCACGTCAAAACCAAGAAAGGCGAAGAAGACCGTGGTAGCTCCCTTTAAGGATCCAAAGAGATGGTATGGGAGGAATGGATGGTAGTTATGAGGCTTGATAAAGAAGATTCCGATAACGATGAAGATGACAATAATGGCTAATTTAACCAGCACCATGACGTCGTTAATTTTAATGGAAGTACTAATTCCATGAGATAGAATCCAACCAACGAATAAGACGATCAAAACCGCCACAATATTAATGTAGGTACCGTGAGCAGGATCAAATGGACCTGAAAGAGCGGTTGGAATCTTAATGCCAAAACTTTCAATAAAAGAGGCAAAGTAGGCAGACCAACCCGTTGAAACGGAGGCCACTGCCAACATGTACTCTAAAATTAAGGCCCAGCCAAGCACCCAACCAACGATTTCTCCAAAAACGACGTTACCGTATGAGTAGGCACTCCCTGCAACAGGTAAGGCGGAGGCAAATTCCGCATAACACATTGCTGCTAAAGCACACACAATGGCAGCAAAGAAGAACGATAAGGTTACTCCAGGACCAGCGGTTGTGGCGGCCACGGTTCCTGGTAAAATAAAAATCCCAGTTCCAATAATCGCTCCAATCCCCAGAGTCATCAGGTCAATTCCATTCATGGATTTGACAAATTGTTTATCGGATCCTAGGTAAGTAGCCAAGGATTCTTTTCGGAAAATATTTTGACTCATAACAATCTCCATCTTATTTAGCTTTATGTAGTAAAATACTAGTACATTATACCGGCATCTAAATTAAAAGTCAATGAGATAAAGATTAGGAGGGGGTTAAAATGGCAACTGAGATCACAAGCGGAGCCGTCGTTTATCGGCGGACGGCGACTGGAATTGAATATTTATTATTACAGAGTCAAAATCCGGGACACTTTTGGGGCTTTCCCAAGGGTCATGTAGAAGCGGGAGAAGATCTGGTGACTGCGGCAACGCGAGAGATTCGAGAAGAGACCAGTTTGCACTTAAAAATTGATTCAAGTTTTCAAGTTGCAACTTCATATGATCTATCAAATGGAAATTTAAAGGAAATGACCCTCTATACTGCGCCCGTCCCGACTGATACTGAGCTTAATCTCCAGACTGAAGAAATTGCGAATGCTGGTTGGTTTAACTATCAAGCTGCCCGCCAACGATTGACCTATGATAATTTGAAATCCTTACTGGATCAGGTTAATCAACATTTGGTGGAGTTAGAAAAATAATGAAGAAAGTTTTCGTAATCGTGGGCGCGGCTGGCACTGGTAAAACAACGGTTCAAGCCTATTTACAAGCCCAATACCAAATCGCCAAAGTAATTACCCATACAACAAGGCCAGCGCGGGCTGGAGAAGTAGATGGGGTCGATTATTATTTTGAGAGTCCCGATAGTTTTCAACATTTAGAGTTGTTGGAACAGGTTGAATATGATCATTATCAATATGGTTCATCACGGGAAGCTTTAGAACGAGCCTGGCAGGGGCATCCAGCAGCCGTGATTGTTTTAGATTCTCAAGGGGCCTTGACCTATTGTCAACAACTCGGGGCGCAAGTAGTGGTAATTTTTTTAACGGTTGCCGATCCTGATATCTTAGTGCAACGGTTAAAAATGCGTGGTGATGATTCTCAAGCTATTCGTTCGCGGATTAATAGTCAGGAATTTAAACGCGATCTGACCCTACCAGATCAATTGACGGATCGGGCGTATGTGATTAATAATGAGGACTGGACGATCACTCGGCAACAATTAGACCGATTGGTCCTACGAGAATTAGTAGACTAAAAGGAGTAACTATGGCAACTTTAAGTGAACAAGCTGTTGCTTTAATTCGGCGGAGTCAGTTGCGATTAACCAAACAGCGCCAATCCTTAATTGATATTTTAGCTAGCTCCCCAGAACGCTATCTAGAAGTAACTTACGTTGATCAGTTAATGCGTCAACAGTATCCAGGGGTTAGTCATAATACGATTTACCGTAATTTAGAAGAGTTTCAAACAGCAGGAATCGTTGAAATTACGCAACGGAGTCATGGCAAAGCCGTTAAACTAAGCTGTGATCAAGAAGCTCATGAACACCATCATCATTTTATTTGTCAAGAATGTGGACGGGTAACCGAAATCCACATGAAACCCTTTGATTTAGAATTTTATCAAGCCCAGTTGCCGGGAGCAGAAATTACGGGCCATGAATTTGAATTATATGGACGGTGTGCTGATTGCGCTAAGAAGCATGAATAATTCACATAAAAATTATGTTTAAACTGCTGTTTTATGGTGATTTAACGTTATAATAGAGGACCTGATAAGGAGGCCGTAATATGGTAATGAAAATACCACCGTTTATAACACCATTTGCTTTGGTATCACTAGTATTAGCTTTAGGAGCAACGAATGTTGGGGTTAACTTGGCTACCCATACCAATAATGGGGCCTCAGTAAGCTCAACAAGTAGCGTTAGTTCTTCGACGTCCAGTGACCAAATGCGCAGTGATGGTAGCGATCACTCGAGTATGAGTGATCAGAGTAGTGATCAACGGTCATCCAATGATCAGAATAACTCACTAGATGACACGGCTGGTCAGTCAAGTAGTCAGACGACAACGCGAAATCAAACCCAATCTTCTTCAGCATCAACGACGGGCACGACCAATACCGGACAAGGAACTGGAGCAACTACAACTACTACTGATACGGGCACGACCGGCACGACTGGCACTACGACGGGAACCAATAACTAGGAGGAGCCAAGATGTTTACCTTTTTAGACATGATTAATAGCTCCCTGGGCTATTTCAACATGAGTGTTAAGGTCAAAAATCGGATTTATACGATTGTGGCTTTATTAGGGGATGGGTATCTGATCTACGTTACCTTCATGCTGCTCAAGAACCAATCTTGGTTACGAGGCTTTTTATACTGCCTAGCGGTAATTGTGATCACCTATTATCTCTATTTAAATATTGTTTATTATTATTTGGGACGTACTTCGCGATGGGACTTTCTATCGCCGAAATTAACCCAATTAACTGGTTTTTCGCCAGAAACTCCCGAGGAAAAGGATCGGAAACGTTTAGCCCGGCGGGAAGCGATGTTGGCAATGAATCAATCGAACGGTCTATATGCTAATGAAGATGTCATCCAAACAGAAGTGAAGATTAGCCAACAGGAGCAACAGAATTTACGGGATGTAGTTGATGATCTAGTAGCTCGCAAGTTGATTGCCGTGGACTATAATGGCCTAGATGCTGAAGGGATTACGGAACATTTCCGATCCACGGGTGAGGGAGTGCCGGCTGTTAATAAGGGCCAGCAACCACCATTTTTTGAATTAGAACACAATTCCCAAACTGGTCAGTATGAAGTCTATATTGGGATTAACCAGATGGAGCGCCGGCCAGTTGGGCACATCACTAAGGTCGGATTAACTGAGATTAATACGGCGGCCAAGGCTTATGAACTATATCTAGCCAACGTTTATATTACTGGCGGTCCGCAGAAAATGCCGGGACGTAGTGGGAGCCCGATTCTGACGGATGCTGATTTCGGGCTGATCGTCCAGGTTGCTTACCGGAATCGCCAAGCCAAGAGGTGAGGCAATGGGATGGTTCTTATTGCTCGTGATCATGGTGACGATCGTAATTGCGGAGCATCATCGAAAAGAACGCTATGTTTTTATCACTGCCGCGGGTTTATTGGCGATGATGGTGATAATTAGCACCTTCGTCTTTTTGATTGCAGTTGCGATTTCTTATTTCTTCACGAATTTGATCACCGAACTTAAAATTGGCTCTTTGTTCATTCTATTTGGTGCGATTTTAATTCTATGTGGTTTTATCTTATATGGCTTCTTGAAGTTATTGCACCGGCGCTGGTCCTTTTCAATCACTAGTCTCACTTTGATTGAATATTACATTCAATGGACCTTGATTTATGTAACTATATATCAAATCGTGTTTGATAATCTTTTGAAAAATTTGCAATCGATTTTAAAAATCAATTGGGTGATGAATCTTAGCTCCAACGTGATTTTGGTGGCGATTCTGGCTTCCTTGATTTCATCGTGGATTGCCGTGGTTTTGTATAAATTCTCTAATCGCGAGATTTAAAGATTAGAATGCATATTAAAAGGCTGGCGAAGTAGGGCCCAAACCTTGCTATCGTCAGCCTTTATTAATATGAAATTTAAAATTCAATTTCGTAGCGTAAATGATTATGCATAGGCGCTTCGGGACGGAGAACGATATTGCCAAAGTCATCATGATTGATGGCATCAGTCAAAGTTTGTCCTTCCATGGCGATCGCTAACCAGGATTGCGCCGGTTTGCTTAGCCCTAAGTCACCGGATAAGCCATTAGCAGTATAAATCACGACCGAATTGCGATCCGAGTACATTTTCATCCGCCGCTTAGTTTCTGGATCGTAAAGCTGAGCGACGGGTTGATTGGTGCTGGCATCAGTTGGCGTGACTTCGAAATAATCATCAAAGCCTCCTTCATCGCTAGTAGCTTGCATTGCCGATAAAGCTTGGCCAAGAGAGCTGAATTGCTGGAAATCATATGGGGTGCCAGCATTGGCGATCCGTTCGCCAGTAGGAATCTTGGTAGTATTAACTGCTAAGTGGTCAGTCGAATTTAACTGTAGCTCCAAACCAGTGACGTCATTATGATCGCTGATGTTCCAGTAAGTATGGTTGGTTGGATTAAAGAGCGTCGGTTGATCACTAGATCCTTCAAAATCAATGGAGAGACTGTTGTCGTTAGCTAAAGTGTAGGTTACCTTGGCCGTTTCTGTTCCCGGAAAATGGTCCATTGCTTCCGTAAATTGTTTGCTTAACACAATCTGAAGTTTGTCAGCACTTTCTTTAGTTTCCACTTCCCAAAAGTTTTCTTTCCAACCATTGTTGCCACCGTGGATGTTGTTCTCACCTTCGTTTTGCTCGACATGGTAAGTCTGTTGATCAATCGTAAAAGTGGCGTGGTCAATTCGGTTAGCCACTCGGCCGATTAGCTTATTCAAGCAAAGGCCATTGCCCATAAAGCCTTCCACACTGTCCGAGCTCAATAAGAGATTTTGATGACCATCAGCAGTAGGAATGCTATATTCTTGCCAAATCCCGGCCAGATTCAAAATACTAACCCGCACATCATGATCATTGGTCATGGTGTATTTCATTACGTCTTGATCTTGGTATTCACCAAATTTAGTAACGGTAAGTTCCATTATTTGAGTACCCCCTCAAAAGTATTGGTAAGCGGTTTCAATAAATATTCTAGCATATTTAAGGCCGGGTAAAAAAGGGATTGTGATATAATTTGTGAATTAGTAAGGAGTAGAAACGTGAAAAAACATCAAATAAGTTTATTTTCCGGGGTTATGTTGGCGCTCAGTTCTCTGATTGGTTCGGGATGGCTCTTTGGCTCAGGAGCGGCGGCCCGCGTGGCTGGTCCATCAGCCATTATTTCCTGGGTAATTGGGGCTGTGGTCATGATCATGATTGCCTTTAATTACGTGGAACTCGGAACCATGTTCCCCGAAAGTGGAGGAATGAGTCGATTTGCTCAGTATAGTCATGGCTCATTATTAGGCTTTATTGCGGCCTGGGCTAATTGGGTATCACTTATTACCTTAATTCCCATTGAAGCGGTTGCTTGTGTTCAGTATATGAGTAGCTGGCCTTGGGCCTGGGCCAATTGGACGGCGCAATTCATGCACAATGGGGTTATCACGACCAAGGGACTTTTATTGGTCTTTGCGATTATGATTATTTTCACCTTGATTAACTTCTGGTCGGTGAAATTGTTAACGCATTTTACCAGTTTAGTGTCGGTCTTTAAGTTAGTGATCCCTAGCTTGACCATTCTAGTTTTGCTATGGTCAGGTTTCCATGAAAATCATCTCGCCACCAACTTTGGTGATTTCATGCCTTTTGGCACCCGCGGGATCTTTGAAGCCGTTGCCGTTTCCGGAATTATCTTATCTTATCTTATGACGCCTTTCAAACCGTGATTAATATGGCGGGTGAAATGGTTAATCCTTCGAAAAATATTTTCCGGGGGGTCTGGATTTCACTGTCCATCACAGCTGTGATTTACATTATGTTACAGGTAGCCTTCATCGCGGCGGTACCATCGGGGATGCTTACGAAAGTCGGTTGGCATGGAATTAATTTCTCCTCACCGTTTGCTGATTTAGCGGTACTTTTAGGGATTAATTGGCTGTCGATCTTGCTATACATGGATGCCTTAGTATCTCCTTTCGGGACTGGAGTAACCTTTGTTGCCACCTCATCGCGGACTTTAGCCGCAATGACTCGCAATGGAAACGTACCGGCTTGGCTGGGGCGGATGAACCGGCGTTACATGATTCCCCGCTTGGCCATGGTGGCAGATTTGCTAGTGGCAATGGTCTTAGTCTATTTCTTTCGGGATTGGAGCAAGCTTGCCACGGTCGTGTCAATTTCGACCTTTGTGGCCTATGCTACGGGTCCCGTGACGACCGTGGCCTTACGGAAAATGCGGCCCAACTTTAAACGGCCTTTTAATTCCAAACATTTATCTTGGGTAGCCCCACTCTCATTTATTTTGACCGGATTAGTCATTTATTGGGCGATGTGGCCAACCACGATTGAAGTTATTTTAGTCGTCTTACTGGGCTTGCCGATCTACTTTTACTATGAATTGCGTTATAACCACCGGTCGCTAAAAATCCAGCTGAAAGGGTCATTATGGATGTTAGTTTATCTGATCTTTATTTCGGCGATCTCATATCTAGGTAGTAATGGATTTGGGGGCATTAATTGGATTCCATACCCCTATGACTTTTTGGTAATTATCATTGCTTCGATCTTCTTTTATTACTGGGCCGTGGCCTCACGAGTTGATGGCGAGGATCTTGAAGTAGCCAAAGCAATTAACGATAAAGTTAAAATCAATTAAATTCATAGACAAAGAAAAAGGAGACGTTTTTGACGCGTCTCCTTTTGATTTAAGGTAAATTTTGATAAGCCAGTCGTTTAATAATGTTCGCCTGTTCAGGAAAGATTGGCAATAATTGAGCTTGTGTATAGAGTTCGAAATCATGATAGTCAAAACCTGGAGCAACAGCACAAGACACAAAACCAAATGAGGTGGGGTCAGTGACTTCGGAACCAAAGATGGTGCCGGCTGGGACCCTAAATTGAAGTTGTTCACCCGCTGCCAGATTTCGACCTAACTTAACGGCGGTGTAATCTCCATTGGGTGAAAAACAGTGAACCACAATCGGGGCACCGTCGTGATAATACCAAATTTCATCATGTAATAAGCGATGCAGGTGCGAAGGGGAACTACCATCTAAGATGAAATAAATGGAGGTGTATTGATAGCGACTGGCTAAGGAAGTTTGGTCATAAACGCTTTTAGCGCTGTGGTAGACTTGCCGATACCAACCACCTTCGGGATGAGCTTCCAATCTAAGTTGCTCGATGTATTCTTGCTTCGTTGTCATAACGTACTCCTTAGACTATTCAGTTAGGTAGTTTTCAAAACGGTGTAAATCTTCGCTTGATAGCTCGACTTTTAGACGCGTGCCAGCTTCTTCGTAGGTCGTTTCTAAAATGTTAGTATGTTCATTCAAGTAAGAAACAACGTTCCCTTCAGCAAAGGGAACTAATAAGGTGGCAGTTTGGTAATCCTTAAAAAGATGTTGGCGGATAATTTGCTCTAATAAATCAATCGAAGCAGCATCCTTGGCAGAAATGACAATCCGGTCTTCACCTTCCATCACCGGATACTCAACCGCAGTCCGATCAGCTTTATTGAAAACATACACCATTGGAATATCTTCAATCCCGATTTGGTGAAGGGTACTTTCGGTGGTTTTGATCATTTCTTCATAATGAGGATCTGAATAGTCAATTACTTGAATTAAGAGGTCCGCATTAGCGGCTTCTGCTAAGGTTGATTTAAAGGCTTCTACCAGTTGGGTTGGTAGTTTGCTGACGAAACCAACGGTATCGCTTAATAAGAAACGTTTTTGATCTTTTAAAGTTAATTGGCGAACGCTAGTATCTAGCGTGGCAAAAAGCATGTCCTTTTCAAAGACCTGTTTGTCGACTGAAACGCCATACCGTTCCACCAGCTGATTCATAATCGTTGATTTTCCAGCGTTGGTATAACCAACTAGGGCTGCCGTAGGGATCGCACTTTTATCACGCTGACTCCGTTTGGTATCTTCTGATTTCTGGATTTCTTTTAATTCATTTCGTAAATGGCTAATGTGGCGTTGGATCACTCGCCGGTCCATTTCCATTTGCGTTTCCCCAGCCCCCCGGTTGGACATACCGGCTCCACCACCACTTTGTTGGTCGAGGGTAATATTGTTAGCCGTTCGTAAGCGGGGAAGGCGATATTGTAATTGGGCAATTTCGACTTGAATCTTTGCTTCTCGAGATTGGGCGCGTTGAGCGAAAATTTCGAGGATTAAAGCGGTGCGATCAATGACTCGCGTCTTCGTTGCATCAGTTAGATTTTTAATTTGACTCGGCGATAATTCGTCATTGGCAACAATCGTGGTTGCCTTTAAAGCTGCGGTCAAATTAGCTAATTCTTCGACCTTTCCTTTCCCAAAATAGGTAGCCGCATTCGGACGATCCAGTGCTTGATCCAAGCGATCGAGGACTTGCATATTGTTGGCTTTAGCAAGTTCAACTAACTCATTCATGGTGTAATCGAAATTACTTTGGCCCGTATCTAAGCCGATAATGATAATTTGATCAAGATTCGGTTTGGTGGTTTCCATATATTAAGCTTCATCTCCCTGTGGAATGGTTAATTGGTTATAAAACGCAACTTTAATATCTGTAGGTGTAATCACTAATTTGGTAATGGCTCCATTTTGTGGGGCAATGAGTGCTTGGCCTGGTTGACCATATTTACTAATAATCGAACGGATGGTCATCCCATGCGAGACTAATAAAACTTTACTTTGGTCCGGCAAGGATCGTAAGGTTTCAAAGCCTGGTGCTAAGCGTTCCCAGAAATCACGGTTATCTTCGGCCCGCTTGAAGGGATCTGCCGCTTTAGTTAGATCCCGTGATTTCTCAATCCCAACTTGTTCGGTAAGTTGTTCCCAAGTTTTGACGCCGAGCGCCCCACCGATAGTAGTCGCTGTAAAGCCACTGTGCAGGCCTTCGAAATAGCCAAAGAATGATTCCCGAAAAGCGGAGTTCGGCGTGGCTTTTTGGATCTTAGTGGGATGATTACGCAGAATTGTTTGAGCTGTGTCGATGGCCCGCTTGAGGTCGCTAGTGAAAGCAAAATCAAAGTCGATCTCGCTTAAAGCTTCCCCGGCCCGTTTAGCATCTTTCCAGCCCTGATCGGTAAGGGGCGCATCCGACCAACCTTGCATTTTCCCAAATTCATTTAAGTACGTTTGACCATGACGAACCATGTATACATCAATTGCCATTTTTACACCCTTTCAAAAGTCATATTAACCATATTTTAACATAATTAAAGCTATTCGGCCCTTGAGGGTGCTATAATAGATCATCAAACTATTTTGGAGGGGTACTATGACAGATCCAAAGCGATATGAACAAGAGCACTTGGACCACGTCATTGATGAAATTCGACGTGCCAAGGTGGCGACGGAGGAAAAGATAGGACATACCAAGACGGATATTGGTCAAATCAAGGAGGGCTTTGACGATATTCGCATGAACACCACTACTTATTCGGGAATGATGGATACAGCCATGTCGGTGCGCGCCCAACAGCAAATGCTGGATGAACGGGAGAATACTTGGCAACATGCGGCTGATCTTTTGGAGACGCTGGAACGCTTAGAAAGTCGGCCTTACTTTGCCCGGATTGATTTTAAAGAAACGGATGATGCTGAAGCAGAAACGATTTATATCGGTCTCGCCTCTTTTACTGATCAACCTGATCATTTCCTCGTCTATGATTGGCGGGCGCCGATTTCTTCTATCTATTATGAAGGAGAGTTGGGGAAGGTATCATACCAAGCGCCAGATGGGGTTCAAACAGTAGACGTTCAATTAAAACGCCAATTTCAAATTGAAGATGGCGTCATCGTGACCTTGTATGATACTGAAGAAGCTGTTACGGATCAGATGCTGTTATCGGCCTTGGATAATCATTCCTCTACCAAGATGAAGAGTATTGTTACAACCATTCAGCGAACCCAAAACCAAATTATTCGGAATACGGATGCCCGTTTGTTATTTGTTCAAGGAGCGGCTGGTTCAGGAAAAACCGCGGCGGTTCTGCAACGGGTGGCGTGGTTGCTGTATCGCTATCGAGGGAATTTAACGGCCTCGCAAGTAATTATGTTTAGCCCAAATCAGTTATTTAATGATTATATTGACCAGGTTTTACCGGAACTTGGGGAACATAATATGATCCAAATGACTTACTATCAATATGTGGGACGGCGGGTTCCACGGTTACAAGTCGCCACGATTCAAGAACGTTTTGAAGCCGATCAAGAAGTAGTGCATCAAAAAGCTACCAAACTATTAACCAGTTTGAAGTATTTTAATGCTGTCACTCGTTATGCTAAACATTTAGGACTAGATCATCATTTGCGCTTTAAAAACATTATGTTTCGGGGGCGGGTATTTTTCAGTAAGGAAAAGATCGCCGAAATTTATTATTCTTTTAATCGCAATTATCATTTAGGTAATCGCCTAGATGCGACCAAAGAAAGTCTTATTAAGATTTTGAATAGTCGGATTGGGAATGAAATGCGGTCCAAATGGGTTGAAGAAGCAATTCAAACGATGAGTAAGGAAGACCTAGACGTGGCCTTACATGAACATCCGGGAGAATTTGAAAGTGAAGAAGCGGAGCGTAAATTCTTAGCGCGGCGGATTGTGATGGATGCTTTGCGACCCGTCAAAAAAGCGATTGATCATAATCGGTGGATGAACATCAACGCGCAGTATCTGCATTTATTGCGGGTGACGCCGAAGTTAGTTAATATTGCTGATTTTGATATTAGTCCTGCAGAATGGCAACAGTATCTTGATCAGCAAACAATGGCCTTTAAAGAAAAGCGAATTAGTACAAGCGGAGTCTCGATCTACTTATACCTGTACGACCTTTTAACGGGGAAACGCGGCCAACGTGAGATTCGCTTTGTCTTTGTGGATGAAGTCCAAGATTACGATGCCTTCCAATTGGCTTATTTACAATTTAACTTCCCGAAAGCCAAGTTTACTTTGCTAGGTGATTTAAACCAGGCCATCTTTACCCACGAACAGAGCCATACCCTTCTACAAGAGTTAGGTACAATGTTTGGTGAAGACAATACGAAGGTCATTCAATTAACCAAATCATATCGCTCTACGCAACAGCTAACTGACTTTACCAAGGGTCTCTTAGTGAATGGGGAGCGGATTGAAGCCTTTGAGCGTCAAGGTGAACTGCCGCGAGTCTTAGAATTAGCGGACGAATCAACGGCGGTGGCGACCGTAGTTAATACCTTAGACCGCTACCAAGCGGCTCATGATACAACGGCTATCATCGGGAAGACTTTAGCCGATAGCGAACGAATTGCTGAACTTCTAAAGGCGGCGGGCGAGCAGGTCACCCTGATTCGCACGGAGAATCAGCGTCTGGTGCCAGGGACGATTGTCGTGCCGTCTTACTTAGCCAAAGGGTTGGAATTTGATGCCGTCATTGTTTGGAATGCGAATGCCAAGCAGTATCATGGTGATGCCGAGCGACAATTAATTTACACGATTTGTTCTCGCGCCATGCATGCCTTAACGGTCACCAGTATTGGACCAGTAAGTCCGTTGATTGATGAGGTGGATGCTAGTCTATATCAACGCCAATAAGAGACTGGGTAGATTTTTTTCCCGGTCTCTTATTGTGAGAATGGATCAAATTGACCCCTTGACCGTAGCCGGTATAATAGGGATGTTGAGATAAAGTTTAAATTTTATTATTGTTTTTAAATTCCACAGCAGGGACGCCAACATTATAGTATGATAGGAGCGTTGAGATTTTTCTCTGGAGGAAAAAAGATGAGATTATTATTGCAAAAAATTCGGCGGGGGCTGAACACCAAATTAGGGTTCTTCCTGCTGGTAGTCTTTTTATTTGCAATTAAAAGCTACTGGGCTTACCAGACCAAGTTTAACTTGGGAGTAAGTGGTGCGGTTCAAGAATTTTTACTGGCCTTTAACACCATCCCAGCCACGCTACTGTTTATTGGGATCGCCCTTTATTTCCGAGGACGGCTTTCCTACTGGTTGATGATTATTATCAATGCTCTATTATCAACTTGGCTCTTTGCGAATATCTTGTATTATCGGGAATTCTCCGATTTTATTACCCTAAACGTGATTAAAGGGTCCGGGACCTCTTCGGGGAACTTAGGGACTAGTTTAGGACAGATTATTCGACCATCTGATTTTTTCGTCTATGCCGATGTCATTTTGCTAATCTTATTGTTAGCTTTCCATTTGATTCGGATTGATATGCGCTACTTCAAGCGGCGTTATTCTTTGACGATCTCGGCCTTAGCATTTCTCTTGTTTGGAGTTAACTTAGGGATGGCGGAGTCTGATCGAAGCCAACTATTAACGCGGACCTTTGATAATAATTATTTGGTGAAGTACTTAGGGTTAGAAGCTTACACGATTTATGATGGGGTGAAGACCACGCATACCAGTATGGTGCGGTCACAGGCTTCTTCAAAGGATTTAACCCCGATCTTAAACTATATTAAGAAGAACTATGCTGCGCCTAATATGCAGTATTACGGAACGATCAAGGGGAAGAATATCATTATCGTCCACTTGGAAAGTTTCCAACAGTTCTTGATTAACTATAAGGTAAACGGCCAAGAGGTCACGCCTAATATTAACTCGCTTTATAATTCATCTAATTCGATTTCCTTTAGTAACTTCTTTAATCAGGTTGGTCAAGGAAAGACTTCCGATGCCGAGATGATGCTGGAGAACTCCTTATATGGGTTACCTGAAGGGTCGGCCATGAGTACGTTGGGGACATCAAATACCTTCCAAGCGGCGCCGGCCTTATTAGAACAAAAGTTAGGTTACACCACGGCTTCATTCCACGGGGACACGCCAAGTTTTTGGAACCGGGATAACACCTATAAGTCCTTCGGGTATCAATACTTCTTTAGTAAGGACTTCTTCCCAGAAGTTAAAGATTCTGATGTTGGTTATGGGACTAAAGATAAGCTATTTATGAAGTATGCGGCCCATTACTTACAACAGTTACCACAACCCTTCTATGCGAAGTTGATTACGGTGACGAATCACTATCCATACTTAATTGATAAGAAGAACACGGACTTCCCTGAGTTAACGACCGGGGACAACACCGTGGATCCATATGTGCAAACGGCCCATTACTTGGATCAAGCCGTTGGGGAGTTATTAACTTACTTAGATGAAACGGGCTTACGGAAGAATACGGTGCTGGTCTTATATGGAGACCACTATGGGATTTCCGAAAACCATAAGGATGCCATTGCCAAGATTCTTGGCAAGAAGTCGGTCACTAATTATGACCTAGCGATGTGGCAAAAAGTTCCATTAATCATTAATGGTGAAGGGATTTCTGGTGGTATCAATGAGACTTATGGTGGTGAAATTGACGTCTTACCAACCTTGGAGGACCTCTTGGGGATCAGTTCCAATAAGTACATTCAGTTCGGTCAAGACCTCTTGTCATCAGAAAATGATCAAATTGTGCCATTTAGAAATGGTAGTTGGGTAACTCCACAATACACGAAGTATGGTGGTCAATACTTCTACACTAAGTCGGGTAAGCAAATTAAGAATCCGACAGCTGCTCAAAAGAAGAAGTTTAAAGCGATTCAAAAGCAAGTGACGACTGAATTAGGACTATCTGATAAAGTCTTAAATGGTGATTTGCTACGTTTCTACAAGTTAAAAGGATTCACCAAGGTGAATAAGAAGAACTTTACTTATAACGTCAAGAAGAGCTTGAGTAGTTTGAAGAAGATTCAAGAAAAGCTCAAGACAAGTTTGTACTATCAAAACGATAAAAAGGATACCGATTACTCAACGGACGCTCCAGAACTGACTAGTTCGACTTCCTTGAAGTATCCAACTAAGTAGTTTCAAAACGCGATCAGTCTTGGTCGCGTTTTTTTGATGTAACAAGCATTTGATTGTTAAAACGATATATTGTAGGTATAATTTAGGTATAGAAAAGGTGGCAAAAGGAGGTAATATGATGTCAAAAGTTGCTTCAACCATTCGGCTAGATCGAGAACTGCGAGAGGAAGCCGAAAAAGAACTTAATCAAATGGGGCTAACATTAACGGCGTATCTGAATTTAGCTGTGAAACAATTGGTAATCCAAAAAGAAGTGCCTTTTAAAATCAAATCAAATGATGGGCAGGATGAGATGATGAATCCCGTAACACGTCGGGCAATTATTAAAGCCTTAGCCGAAGAAGAAGGTCTGATTAAAGATGAGGGGGAGCAGTTTAATAACGTCAGGGATGCGATGAATGCCTTGTTAAATCATGGGGAGTAACGAGTATGTATACTGTCATTTATGAAAAACAATTTTATAATGACTTTAATTATTGGAAAAGGTTAGTGCCAGAATTAGTGGACGAGATTAAAGCGGTTGTGGAGGAGATAGTTGTGGAGGAGATAATTGAGAATGGTCAGATTCCAGATGAGTATAATCCGCATGTTCTCACTAATCACAATCTAAATTATCGGGGGAGTATGTAATTTCATCTTTTAGATGGAAAAGTTGGGTTACTGGTTATTTACTTTCCTAATCAGAAAAAGCGAAGTTTTCGATTCATTCGATTGGGAACACATGAAGAGTTGTTTCATGAACAAGAGAAATAGTTGCCATACGCGATCAGTCATGGTCGCGTTTTTTACTTACAAAGACAAATAAAGCGTTCTCATAGAATTAGTGTTAAAATAATAGCATTCCAAATGAATGAGGACGACAAGATGGATGAGTGGATAAATTACGATCGTTTTGACCGACCGACTTGGTATAGTTTTTACCCGAGTCGGACCCAACTGCTTTCGCAATCGGATCTAGATGAAATTAAGTCAGTTAACGATCAGATTTCCTTAAAAGATGTGCAAGAAGTCTATTTGCCACTAATCAAATTGATTCAGTTACAGTATCAAAATTATGAGCAAATGCAATTGCAGAAAATGACCTTTTTGCATAAACCGAATCGCCGGATCCCATTTATTATTGGTATTGCCGGCTCCGTAGCGGTGGGGAAAAGTACGACGGCCCGGTTATTACAAATCTTGTTGCAACGCCTAATGCCGGATCGAGAAATTGAGATGTTAACGACGGATGGTTTCTTATATTCCAATGCGGAATTAGAACGACGGGGCATTATGGATCGCAAGGGTTTCCCGGAATCCTACGATATGGATAAGTTAATCACCTTTTTAAATGATGTAAATGCCGGAGAGGAACAGGTGGCCGCGCCGATATACTCACACCAAGTTTATGATGTGGTTCCGGATCAAGTTCAAATCATCGATCAGCCAGACCTGTTAATTGTGGAAGGGATTAATGTATTACAGTTACCTTCGGCGCAACGGATTTACGTGAGTGACTTCTTTGACTTTTCCATTTATGTGGATGCACAAGCGGAACTGATTGAGCAGTGGTATTTGGAAAGATTTAATACCCTTTTGGATACGGCCTTTCAAGACCCCACTAATTATTACTATTCATATGCGCAAGGTGATCGTCAAGAAGCCCTAGCAATGGCCCATCGAGTATGGCAAACGGTGGATTTGCCGAATTTAGATGATTATATTTTGCCAACGCGGAATCGCGCCGACATCATTTTGCATAAAACTAACAATCATCGGATTGATAAGATTTATTTACGGGAAGATTAATGTGGAATAGCTATTGACAGCGCTTACATAGATTGGTATGATAATCACGAATAAAGCGTGTGTTACTGGTTCGACCAGGCATTAACCTACACATTTTTCCTTTGATTTTTCAGGAGATAGTGTAGGCTTTTTTATTCCAACAGAAGGAGGCTATGAATGAAATTCGTTAAAAATTTTAATAATAACGCCGCCTTGGTTGAAGACGATCAACAAACCGAGTGGATTGTGATCGGCAAGGGAGTAGGTTTTGGGAAACATCGTGGGGATGAAATTGATCTAGCAAAGATTGAGCGGCGCTTTAAAGCGGCGGATCAAGAAGAAACGGTCTTAAATACGGCCACCCAGCTATCGCCAGAAATTGTGGAAGTCGTTAATCGGGTGGAAAAATTGGTTAAGGACCAACTATCCCGCTCCTTTACTGATTATCAATATTTGTCTTTGGCAGATCACATTGATTTTGCCATCAAACGAACCCGAGACGGGATCAATTTGGATTCAGCGACGGTTAGTTGGGAGACGAATCGGCTCTTTCCAAAAGAATATGCCGTGGCCAAGGAAGCCTTGATGCTGATTAATGGGATGACGGGAGCGGGTTTAGATGAAGGGGAAGCGGTGATGTTAACCCAACATTTTGTTAACCTCGAGTCCAATGGCACGACCATTCAAGATACGATGAAAATTTCGCGGTTAATTAAGGGAATTATTGATATTGTCCAGTATCAATACCAAATCCAATTAGATCCGGATTCCTTTAATTTTACCCGTTTTATCGGTCATCTAAGGGCTTTTATGATCCGTCAATTAACCAACAGCAAGGTTAATGGGCAAGCTTTAGATCAATCCTTAATGATGGTCATTCAAGAAAAGTATCCCGATGCGGTTGCCTGTGTTGACCGGATTGCGGTCTTTCTCAAAAATCAAATGGGCTGGGATTTATCACCAGATGAACGAGTCTTTTTAATTCTCCACGTCTGGCGAGTAACTAATTATCAAGAAGAACAATAATTGACAGTTTAGGTGTGTTACAACATTGCTGGCATGAACCTGAGGAGTCAAAACGAAGTGGCTATGGTGACATAGTGACCTGGTTTTGGCAACTCAGGTTTTTGTTTGCTAATAAATAAGGAGGAATTATCTCATGGCAGATAATGGATATCGCGATTTAGCGCAATTTATTATTGATAATGTTGGTGGAAAAGAAAATATCATTTCGGTGGTGCATTGTACGACACGGCTACGCTTTAAATTAAAAGATGAAGCCAAGGCCAATGATGATCAATTAAAGGCCAATGATGGGATTGTGACTGTGGTAAAGTCCAGTGGACAATATCAAGTGGTTATCGGGACCCACGTTGATAAGGTCTACGATGACGTCTTGGCCGTTGGCGGTCTAACCGGTGGTGGTCAAGTAGCTGATGACTACGAAGATAAGTCTAATATGTCACTTATGGATCGTTTCATTGACTTAATCTCGGGGATCTTTACGCCTTTCCTTGGTGTCATGGCAGCTGCCGGGATGATTCAAGGTTTGACTTCGGCTATGGGTTCCTTTGGCTGGATTTCTACAACTTCTGGAACATACACGATCCTGTATGCGATCGGGAATGGCTTCTTCTATTTCTTGCCAATTATTTTGGGGCTTACCGCTGCCCGGAAGTTTAAGGTGAATGAATTTATTGGGATTGCGATTGGGGCGGCCATGGTTTACCCTAACATTCTTTCGCTATATAATTCTAAAACCGTCTTAATGACTCTCTTCAAAGGATCGATCATTGAATCACCAATTCATGCGACTTTCTTAAAGATTCCGGTCATCTTGATGAACTATTCCTCCACGGTGATTCCGATTGTATTAGCCGTTTGGTTTGCTTCTTATGTTCAAAAGTTTGTGACAAAGTTGATTCCAGGGGTGGTTCAGTTATTCTTAGTCCCATTCTTTACGCTCTTGATCACCGTGCCGATTACTTTCCTAGTGATCGGACCGGTGGCGACCTGGATCGCTGATATTATCGCCGCAGCTATTCAAGCGGTTATCAACTTCAGTCCTATCTTAGCAGCCGTGATTGTTGGTGGCTTCTGGCAAGTATTGGTTATGTTTGGGGTCCACTGGGGAATTGTGGCGGCCTTTTATACCGAATTATCATCCCAAGGTTGGGATCAAATGCTACTGTTCTCCGTTTCAGTTTGTTTCTCGCAAATTGGGGTTGTTACGGCGATCATCTTCCAAACCAAGAATCCCAAGACCAAAGCGATTGCGCTTCCTGCTTTAATCTCAGGGATCTTTGGGGTGACCGAACCCGCCATTTATGGGGTGACCTTACCACGGAAAAAGTCCTTTATCCTCTCCTGTATCGGTGGGGCGATCGGCGCTATTCCATTTGCTTTAGGTGGTGTAAAAGCCTTTAGTATGGCCGGAATGGGTGTCTTTGCCTTCCCAATGGTGATTGGGAAGAGTCATGTGACTTCGTCCTTAATCTGGTGGTTAATTTCCGTAATTGTTTCCTACTTAGCTGGTTTGTTACTACAATTTATCTTTGGTAAGAGTGCAGTGGATTCGAAGGAAGAATTAGCAGAATTACAGGCTGCTGCAGTGACGGAAGTCGGAGCACAAGCGGCCGATGTTAAGCGCGGGGCCGCCGAACAAACTGCTAAGGACGCGGCTGAATACAACCAACCAACGAAACTATATGCGCCAGTTAATGGGCAAACTCTACCATTGACCGAGGTTAAAGATGAAGTGTTCTCCAGTGAGGCGATGGGGAAAGGATTAGCCTTTGTGCCTTCCGAAGGTCTCTTACGGGCCCCAGCTGATGGGACGGTGGTCTTAGTCTTCCCAACTGGACATGCGATTGGAATGCAAACGGCAGCTGGTGCGGAGATCTTAATGCACATTGGGATGGATACAGTTAACCTTCAAGGAAAAGGGTTTGAAACCTTAGTAGAAAAAGGTCAAGCGGTCAAAGCCGGTGATCCATTAGTTAAATTTAATTTAGCGGCAATTAAGCAAGCTGGTTATGATCCAACCATGCCAATGGTCGTAACGAACTCCGTTAAATACCATGAGGTTAAAGCCGTTGCTAAAGATACGGTGGCAGTTGGTGATGAAGTGCTAGAATTATCATAAAAAAAGGAGAAAAATGATGGCTAATTTTCGTGATGATTTCTTATGGGGTGGCGCGGTTGCTGCCAACCAAGTTGAAGGTGGTTATGATGAAGGTGGGAAAGGTCTGTCCGTCACTGATATTCAAACGGCCGGTTCCTTAGAAACGCCCCGTTATCTGACTTATACCTTAAATGGGCAACGCGGGAAACAAGTGGCTTTACCAGGACAAGGACTGCCAAAAGGAGCCAAGGGCGCCGTCTTTGAAGATGAATACTATCCTAACCATGTGGCGATTGACTTTTATCATCGCTACAAGGAAGATATTAAACTGTTTGCCGAAATGGGCTTTAAAGTGTACCGCCTTTCCATTGCTTGGACACGGATTTTCCCCAATGGCAGTGAAGCGGAACCTAACCAAGCCGGGCTTGATTTTTATCGGCGAGTTTTTGAGGAATTACGTAAGTATGATATTGAACCCTTAGTCACGATCTCGCACTATGAAGATCCGCTCGCCTTAAGTGAAAAGTATAATGACTGGCAAGATCGAGGCATGATTGATGCCTATGTCAAATACGCCACCACCCTTTTTAAGGAATACAAGGGCCTCGTGAAGTACTGGTTAACCTTTAATGAAATTAATTCAGCACTGCTCGGTTTAAGTACTTTTGGTGGTGATGGCAATGATGAAGATTATCAACACAACTACCAAAAATTACATTATCAATTTGTGGCTTCGGCTAAAGCAGTGCAAGTAGCCCACCAAATTGATCCGAATAATGTCGTAGGAAACATGATTTGCGGGATTGTTTACTATCCAGGTTCACCAGATCCAAAAGACATCATGCTCAATCGTTATAATTGGGAACAAAATATTCTCTATTGTAGCGATGCCCAATGTAAGGGTGAATACCCAAGCTTTGCCCAACGGCTGTGGGATGAACATCATGTAGAATTGGACATTACGGAAGAAGACCGTCAAGATCTACAAAAGGGGAAAGTTGACATGTATACCTTCTCTTATTACATGTCCAACATGGTCACAACCCATGAAGTGAAGGATCAAGTGGGTGGTAACTTCGCAGCTGGAGCCAAGAACCCATACTTACAATACTCAGAATGGGGTTGGGCGACTGACCCGACTGGTCTGCAATATTATCTAGAAACCATGTATGACCGTTACCACCTCCCAATGATGGTGGTTGAAAATGGACTGGGGGCCGTCGATAAATTTGAAGATGGGACCGTCCATGATGACTACCGGATTGATTATCTACGCCAACACATTCAAGCCATGGATGCCGCAGTTGGCAATGGAGTTGATTTGCGGGCTTATACAACCTGGGGCTGTATCGACTGTGTTTCAGCTGGGACTGGTCAGATGTCCAAGCGGTATGGATTCATCTATGTGGACCGAGATGACGAAGGTCAAGGGACGCTAGACCGCTATCCAAAAGATTCCTTCTATTGGTACCAGAAAGTCATTCAATCAAACGGGAATGATTTAAGTTAGGATTAAATTCGTAAGACGCCTGGATTTTTCAAGCGTCTTATTTTTTAGCAAATAACTAGGTTAATGAACGCCCAAAACAGATCAAGATCAGCCTTGTTTTGCCAAGCAGCCCTTTTTAAAATTAGGTTAATTCATGGAAAGGAGGAGGACGATGCCAAATCAGTCAAGACATGAACAAGTGACCGTTGATGGTCCCGTTAACAGTTGGTTGTATCTACATCAAGGGTCAGGGACCGATCGGATTGCCATGCATTGGCACCAATCGATTGAATTAAGCTATACCATTCGTGGTGAGATTACGGAATTTAAGATTGAGAATCAAAAATTCCATACCAAACCCGGGGATATTTTAGTGGTTAATTCCCAAGAGTTGCATCAAATTTACTCCAAGGGTCAAGCTGGTGATCGGGCTTTATCGATAATTTTTCCCTATCAATATGTGATGGGACTCTATCCATTAATTGATCAGCAGCAAATCTCTATTAATGATCCTAGTCAATTTAGTGACATCCAAAAAGCCGCTTATGCCCAATTGCAAGGTTTGTTATTAGAAATTTCGAAAAACTATTTGACGACCTCGCGGTTGAAGAATCTACGCTTACAGTGCCTGACGGATGAAGTTTTATGTAAATTGCTGACTTATTTTACGGTCGATAAGATTGGTGAATATGGGCGAAGTAGTAATTACTCGATGGAACGGATCCATCTCATTACGAAATACATTAACGACAATTACCAAAGTGACATTAGGTTAGAAAGTTTAGCCGAGCTTTGTGGCATCTCCAAAGAGTATCTCGCGCGTTTCTTCAAGGCGCAAATGGGTCAGACGGTTGGTGAATACATTAATAACGTTCGGGCACAACATGCACGACAACGTCTCCGAACCTCAAAGTTGAACTTAACGATGATCGCGATTCAAACGGGATTTAGTGGAATTCGGACCATGAATCGAACCTTGGAAAAACTATATGGCAAATCTGCTGCTGAACTTAGAAAGGAAGGCCGAAAATGAATTACTTAAGCATCGATGTTGGGGGAACGAATCTCAAGTACGCCTTAATTAGCGCTGCTGGTCAAATTATCGAGAAAGATAAAATCAAAACCCCGCAAGACCGGGAAAACTTCTTGCAGGCGCTCGATCAAATCGTGGAGCAATACCATGATCAGATTAAAGGCTTGGCCTTTTGTGCGCCTGGGCAAATTGAAAAGACCACCATCCATTTTGGGGGTGCCTTACCCTTTTTAGATGGTCTTGATCTGAAAAGACATTTTCATGAATTAACGATCCCAATTATTGGCCTGAATGACGGAAAAGCGGCAGCCTTAGCAGAAAATTGGTTAGGGAGTTTAAAGGGCGAGCAAAATTGTGCTGCCATCGTCTTAGGGACCGGGGTAGGTAGCGGCATTATTGTGAATGGTCATCTGGTGGCCGGATCCCATTATCAAGCAGGAGAACTGAGCTTTGTTAACCTTAACTACCATGCGAGTGATTTTAATGATGCTTTTGTCGGTGGGATTGGGTCGGCTGTTGAGATGATTAAACGGATCAATCAAGTCGTCGGTAATGACGACGAGACAGATGGACTCAAGGCTTTTCAGGCCATTGAGGATGGCAATGCAGCCGCCCAAGCGATTCTAAATGATTATTGCTACGGGATCGCAACTTTAATCATGGATGTGCAGTTTGTGGTGGATCTTGATAAGTATGCTATTGGTGGCGGGATTTCAGCCCAGTCCAAGGTGATCCAAGGAATCCGCCAAGCCTATCAAGCAATTTTTGCCAAGTACCCGATTATTCAGCAAACCTTTCAACAACCCGAAATCGTTGCCGCTAAATTCAATAACGACGCTAATCTGTATGGGGCCCTATATAACTTGTTGTTAACCGTGAATGGTGAGACTCTCGATTAGTCAATCAGCGCCAAAAAGTGGTTAATATCATTATTTATTTTAGTAATTAATTTTTCTACAATGAAGGTAATTATTAATAAAGAGGTGATTTATAGTGGTTGATGAAGCAACGAAACAAGCAATTTCAGATCTCCGAGTGGCCTTTAAGGAAAGCGATGACCAACGGGATGCCGGATTGCCAACGGAAATTCCGGGAGTAACCCGACACAATGATTTGACTTATGGACCAGACCCCAAGTGGCATCGTTTAGATATCTACCTACCAGATGACATCAAGGGTAAAATTCCGTTGATTATCAATATCCATGGTGGTGGTTGGTGCTATGGAACGAAAGAAACATATCAATTCTTTGGCTTGGGGCTGGCTAAACGGGGCTTTGCCTTTGTGAATCCTAATTATCGCCTGGCTCCAGAAGTGCAATTCCCGGGGGAAATGGATGATGTCAATCGCTATCTGCATTGGGTGGATGAACACGCTAATGAATATCAGTTAGATCGGCAAAACGTTTTCCTAATGGGAGATTCGGCGGGCGGTCAAATGGCCGAACAATATGTCACGATTCTCACTAATCCTGAATATCGGGACTTGTTTGGCTACGAATTAACCCAGCTCAAGATACGGGCAGTTGCCTTTAATAGTGCGGCTTTCTTTACCTTAGATGAAGGGATGTTAGAAGGAGCCGTGACCGGATACTTCACGGACGAGGTGCTCAATGATCATAAGCTCCATGACATGATAGATACCGAAAAGTATATTACAACAGACTTCCTACCATCCTTTATGACTACGGCCAACGAGGACTTTATTCGGGACCAAACTATGAAGTTTGACGGTTTTCTACGTGCTAAAGGGCTTAGTCATGTCACTAAGTCGTATGGTGATGATGAGCACCCTGAAGGACATGTCTTTATTTGTAATCAAAAGGACGCCTTGGCCCTGCAAGCAATGGATGAAGAAGTGGCTTTCTTTAAGCAATACTTGGTCTAGATTGGAGGTTTGACCTATGAAAACAAAACGACCACAAGACCGCTTGATTTTTATGGTTTCCCTATTATCGGTTTCCCTATTTTTGATGATCGCACCGCAAATTTCTTCGGCTTTGCCATTAATGTATTCGGCCTTTCCGGGAGTTAGTGCAGCCGGGGTACAAATGCTGTCAACGGTTCCTAATTTTGGGATTGTATTAGGATTGGTAGTTAGTCCCTTTTTAGTCCAATTAATGCGGCAAAAATCCACCATGTTAGTGGGTTTATTGATCACTTTGGTAGCGGGGGTCTTCCCCATGTTTAGTGGGGCTTATACCCCGATTTTGGTTTCTCGTTTCTTACTAGGCTTTGGGATTGGCTTATTTAACTCATTAGCCTACAGTTTAATTCCAGAATTTTACGGCGATGATGAAGAGAAATTAGCCACCATGGTCGGAATTCAAAACGTAATGCCGTCTGTCGGTGGGGCGATTGCTTCTTTCTTGGTTAGTTATTTAGTAACGATTAGCTGGCATGCGGCCTTTGCTATTTACTTCTTAGTTGTGCCGGCTTTAATCATGTTTTTGCTGTTTGTGCCTTTAAAGGGGCAAGAAATTCACGTAGAGCAAGCAGCGATAGCCGCCAAACCTAAAGAGAAACAAAGCATCAATGGGAAGGTAATTTTAATCGCCAGCTTGATGTTTTTCATCTACATTTTCTATATGCCGATTTCATATGAATTACCGGGTTTGATTGTTTCCGGTAAATTTGGGACCGCCAGTACCGCTGCGATTGTTGCCGGGTTCTCAACCTTGATTTCGATTCCGATTGGGGCAGCTTTTGGTTACTTCTTCAAAAAGATGCATGATCTAGTCTTTCCACTCGGCTTTGTATTGGCTACCCTGGGCTTTTTGATTATCTCACTCGCGACTAATCTAGTGGTCCTATATGCGGGAGTGATTGTTCTAGGTTTTGGTTTCGGGATGGCCAACCCTTATATGTATAATTGGCTTGATTGGTCCGCTCCGCAAAACTCAGTTAACTTAGCCACCACGATTGTCTTAGTCTTAGTAAATGTTGGTTGTGCGATTTCACCAACGGTGGTCGATACGTTAGCGCAATGGGTTCATTTGGGATCGCCGCGTGGGATCATGATTTTAAGTACCGTTGCTTATGCCATTATTACGATCTATGCCTGTGTTCACTATCTCAATGTTCATAAACAAAGCAACTAAAGGAGGTTTCATTAATGTATCAAACAGCAATGCCGAAAGGCTTTTTATGGGGTGGTGCCGTTGCTGCCCATCAATTAGAAGGTGCGTGGAATGTTGACGGGAAAGGGCCATCAGTGGCGGATGTCATGACGGCGGGGGCCAATGGGGTGCCGCGTGAGATCACGGATGGGGTCATTGCGGGCAAGAACTATCCCAATCATGAAGCAATTGACTTTTATCATCATTACAAAGAAGATATTAAGTTAATGGCAGAAATGGGCTTTAAATGTTTCCGGACGTCAATTGCTTGGACCCGGATCTTTCCGCAAGGCGATGAGGAAGAACCGAATGAAGCAGGCTTAAAATTTTATGATGATCTTTTTGATGAATGTCATAAATATGGGATTGAACCAGTTATTACCTTGCATCATTTTGAAATGCCTTGGCATTTAGTCGAGCAGTATGGTGGCTGGCAATCCCGCCAGGTAATCGACTTCTTCACTCGTTACGCTCGGGTAGTCTTTGAACGTTATCAAGATAAGGTCAAGTATTGGATGACCTTTAATGAAATTGATAATCAAAGTGCCTTTAATAATGCCTTTTTGATGGCAACGAATTCAGGGATCATCTTTAAGGATGGTCAAGATCGAGAAGCGGCCATGTACCAAGCAGCGCACTATGAATTGGTTGCCAGTGCTTTAGCGGTCAAAATTGGTCATGAGATTAATCCAGACCTGCAAATTGGTTGTATGATCAATTTCCAAACGGTTTATCCCGCTACTTGCAGTCCAGATGATGCTTTACTAGCCCAGCGGGTCGGTCAACGGCGTTACTGGTTCTCGGACGTGCATGTTCATGGGGAATATCCCGCCGAAGTCGAAGCTTATTTAAATCAAAAGGGCTACCGACCAGACATTACTGAAGAAGATCGCCAAGTGTTACGCGAAGGCACAGTTGATTATGTCGGCTTCTCTTATTACAATTCCATGACCGTTTCAGCTAAGAAAGTGGATGCGGATCATTTAGGAGACTTAAATGAATCGACAGTTGATAACCCATATCTGGATAAAACCGATTGGGATTGGGAAGTTGATCCAGAAGGATTGCGGTATGCCTTGAATTGGTTAACTGACCGGTATCATAAGCCTTTATTCATCGTGGAAAACGGCATGGGTGCTTATGATCAAGTTACCGAGGATGGGCGAATTCATGATGACTACCGGATTGATTATCTTTGGCGTCACATTTCAGAAGTCGAAAAGGCCGTAGCCTTAGACGGGGTTGATCTGATGGGTTACACCCCATGGGGCTGTATCGACCTTGTGTCAGCCGGGACGGGCCAAATGTCAAAACGGTATGGATTCATCTATGTTGATAAAGATGATGAAGGTAATGGAAGCTTACAACGGTCCCGGAAAGATTCCTTCTATTGGTATCAACAGGTGATTGCTTCCAATGGTGCTAAATTGGATTAGTTAATATATTGATACTATAAAAGGCAACCCAGCTTGAGTAGGTTACTCAGCTGGGCTGCCTTTTTGCTTAACGGGCTAATTTAAATTTAGTTACAAAGACGATTTGGTCTTTGCGATAAGTGACGTTGATCCGACCATTAAAGATGGTGACTAGGTTACGAGCCATAGAGAGACCAATCCCAAAGCCGCTTTGTCCCTTGGTGGTATGCGCTTCGTTATCCCGATAGAAACGATCAAAGAAGCGGGAGTAGTCAACCCCTTTCCCAGCGGCATAAGTATTGGCAATTTCTAAGGTAGCGTTGCGGCCCTCCTTTTTTAGGACCACGGTAATCGTCCCGTGAGGATCACAGTATTTTACGGCATTATCGAGTAGGATATTGCAGAGTTCGTAAAAATAATTTTCATCAACCACCAGTTGAATGCCCTTGCTGATCTGATAGTTAAACTGTTTGTCCTCGTTTTCGACGAGGGGTTTGAAACTATCAACCGCTCGTTGGACATTGGCCGAGGCATCGATTTTTTGAAAATCGAACTCAGGATCTTCATCGAGCCGAGCCAGGTTAATCAAATTATTGATTAGGCGGGTTAAACGACTAATTTGTTGCTTGTTGTTTTTCGTCCATTCGGACTCCCCATCCAACATTTCAGCCATTTCATTATTCGCCGAAATGATCGCTAAAGGAGTCTTTAGTTCGTGCCCCGCATTAGTGATGAATTGCTTTTGGCGTTTTTCGGCGGTAATGATCGGTCGGATCGCCCGTTTCGAGAATAGGATCAGGACCACGGTGAAGAGCGCCCAGCCGATAACGGCAATACATAAACCAATCTTAGAAATGGCCAAGGTGGCATTATTTAAGGTCGTTTTATCGAGGAAAATGATTTCGCGGGTGCCATCACTTTTCTTAATGATCCGGTAAGCATAGATGGCATTATCGGAATCAATGGTCCCAGAAGTATTTTTATCCTTTTTCACTAATTTGGCTAAGTAAGTAGCGTCTTCACTAGTTAATGAAGGTGAATTAGTAAGATCAACATTCTTCACGGAACCGGATTTGTTATAAAAAATCGTAAAATAACGGTACTGGAGAATGTTAATGGCAGTCGAATTACTTCCCAGGCTTTTTTTGGCGGCTTGAGTAGCTTCTCGATGGTCTAATTGGCCGTCATGCTGCACTAAAATATCCATAATGCTATCGACTTGCCGATTGGTTTGAATTACCGAAACACCAATGACCGCCGTCATAATCGTGGCCAGCACAAAGAGGAGGGAAGTGGACGAGATAAAGATAAAGAGGCGACGGAAACGTTGAATCATAAGCTCGACCTCCTTAAAAAGTTATTCAAGCGTGGTTAAGGCAAAAGGACCATCTTGGTTACCGACTAATTGAACGTGGGCATTAATTGACTGTAACTTTTGACGTAGATAAGAAATGTAGATCCATAGATCGGCCGGCTCAGCCTGATCGTCATCATCCCACACGGTATTGAGTAACTGTTGACTCGGAATTTCCTTGTTGGGATTAGACATGAAGATCGCTAAAAGTTTGGTTTCCTTCCCCGAAAGGCTAATGGAATTATGGCTTTCGATACGCTGTTCATCGGGATCTAAAGTTAAATCCCCAAACTGCAAGAGTGGTTGTTCATATTGTTTTTCCCGCCGATCCAAAGTGCGTAACCGCGCCATTAATTCCTTAATGGAATAAGGCTTAGTCATATAGTCATCGGCGCCCGCATCGAGACCGTTAACCCGATCATCGATTTCCGTCATGGCCGTCAACATGATGATATAGGTATCATCGCCAGCTTGCCGAATTTCTTTGAGGGCGGTAATCCCATCTTTAACGGGCATCATAATGTCCAAGATCATCACGTCATAGGCATTTTGGGCCGCTAAGTCGACGGCCTCTTGACCATTATTAGCAATATCAACGGTAAAGCCTTCGTGTTCAATCGCGATTTTCAATAAGCGCGATAAATCGGCTTGATCTTCAGCCACTAAAACTTTCATGATAATCTCCTTTAATCTGCTTCATTAATTAATTGCCGAATGGTTTGCATTTGGACGTCACAAGCGGCTAGTTGTTCGGCACACCGTTTCAGCTCGCCGGCAATTCGTTCGGCGTCTTTGATATTGTGCTTGTACTTGAGCTCGTGTTCTAGGCTAGCCCATGAGTCCATAGCAATGGTCCTTAATTGAATTTCTACAAAATAGTGACCAGGAGTCTGCTGATCGACATCGGGATAGGGAGTCGTTACATCGAGGATCAAATGATATGACCGGTAACCATTGGGTTTGGCGTTGGTGATGTAGTCCTTTTCGGTTACGATCTGACACCAATCTGCTTGCCGTAGGGCTTCAATGGCTCGATAAACATCGTCAATAAAATTGCAAACTAGGCGGAGGGCAATGGCATCCCGACAGTCGCGTAAAGCGCCTTGAGGGGTTGCCGGAAAACCCTTGCGATGGCATTTTTCGATCATGCTATCTTCGGCTTTAACCCGTCCAATCAGGTGCTCGTATAGCTTGGGGCTGGATGACGCATTGATTTCCTGGAGACGATCCTCGATCTCCGTTAAAATCATTGGCAAATATTGACCTTGTTCTCCATATATACTCATAAGCGCCTCCAGATAAAATTACTATGCTCTATTATAACAACTTAAACGCCGAGAACCGAATTAGGTTGATAATTTCCGTGATTTATGAAATGATCGGCTGTTTAGAATTGACCTTGTTCGCCTTTCACCGTACAATATCTAGTAGCAAAGTAAAAACATAAGGAGTGAAACTAGTGGCAAAGGTCAATTTAGATAATTTTGATAAGATCTTGGTCTTGGATTTTGGGAGTCAATATAACCAATTGATCACCCGGCGGATTCGGGACTTTGGGATTTATTCAGAATTATTGTCGCACAAACTTAGCGCCCAAGAGATCCAAGCAATGAACCCCAAGGGAATCATCTTTTCAGGAGGCCCCAACAGCGTTTATGATGAGGACGCTTTTAAGGTTGATCCTGAAATCTTCAAGTTAGGAATTCCGATCCTTGGAATTTGTTACGGGATGCAACTGATGGCTTACGACCTTGGTGGAAAGGTTGAAGCAGCTGATGATTCCGAATATGGGCGGGCCGATATTACCGTTGTTGATGATCAAGCGGTCATGTTTAATGGTCTCCCTAAAGAACAAGCAGTTTGGATGAGTCACGGTGACAAGGTTACAGCGGTACCGGATGGATTCCATGTCGTGGCCACCAGCCAAAACTGTCCAATTGCGGCCATGGCCGATGATGACCGGAAGTTTTATGGTCTCCAATTCCACACCGAAGTTCGCAATACTGATCACGGGTTAGAAATTCTCAAGAAGTTTGCCTTTGACGTGTGTGGAGCACAAGCCAACTGGTCGATGGACGATTTTATTGATCTGCAAGTCAATAGTATTCGCGAAGAAGTGGGCGACAAAAAGGTCATTCTAGGTCTCTCCGGTGGGGTGGACTCATCGGTAACGGCAGCCCTATTGAACCGAGCAATCGGGGATCAACTCACGGCCATCTTTGTCGACCATGGTCTCTTACGGAAGAATGAAGCCGATGAAGTGATGGGTGCCCTAGCCGATGGCTTAGGCATTAACATCGTCAAAGTTGACGCGGCGGACCGGTTCTTAGGGAAACTCCAAGGGGTGATAGATCCCGAAAAGAAACGCAAGATCATCGGAAATGAATTCGTGGAAGTCTTTAATGATGAAGCGCGGAAGCTAAAAGATGCCGACTTCTTAGCCCAAGGGACCTTATACACCGACGTGATTGAAAGTGGAACTGATACGGCCCAAACCATTAAGTCCCACCATAACGTGGGTGGTTTGCCGGAAGAATTAGGCTTCAAGTTAATTGAACCACTCCGGTCACTCTTTAAGGATGAAACGCGGGTCTTAGGTGAAAAGCTGGGAATTCCGTATGACCTAGTTTGGCGGCAACCTTTCCCCGGCCCAGGTCTAGGAATTCGGGTCATTGGTGAAATTACACCAGAGAAATTGGCCTTAGTTCGCGATGCGGATGCTATTTTACGTGAAGAAGTCAAGAAGGCCGGCTTGGATGAAGAAATCTGGCAATACTTCGTGGCCCTACCTGGTATGCGCAGTGTCGGGATCATGGGTGACGGTCGGACTTATGATTATGCCGTTTGCATTCGGGCGGTAACTTCAATTGATGGGATGACCGCTGACTTCGCCCAAATTCCATGGGATATCTTACAAAAGATCTCGGTCCGAATCGTCAATGAAGTTGACCATATCAACCGCGTACTCTACGATGTCACCAGTAAGCCACCGGCTACAATTGAATACGAATAAAATTTAAGTTAAAGGTGCTAGCTGATTCTGAAGTCAGTTAGCACCTTTTTAGAGCAAGATATATAGGGGTTAAGCTATAATGTAACTATATAAGGCGATTATAATGGAAATTACAAAAATGATTTTTTTGAAATGGATCAGTTATACTGAGAATTAGAAATCTCAAAGCAGCTAAAGATAAACAGTATTCAAATGCTCGAGAAAAATTGGCAGAGCTAAGAGATCAACATGGATTGTAGAAAGCTTGGTTGTTAGAGAGTAGGAGTTAATATGCCACAAGGAATACTATATGTAATGACAACGGTGGTTGATGGGTTAATTAAGATTGGAAAAACTGGTCCAGGTAATTTTAACCAATGAATGAATGCATTGGAATCAAATGGATATGCTAATGTTGTCGGGTTAAAGCGTCGTTACGCCATTAAGGTTGATGAGTATGATGAGAAAGAACAACTATTGCATACTTTATTTGCTAAGTCTCGAGTCGCTGATACAGAATTGTTTGCCACGGATGTTGAATTAGTTATTCAATTATTATCGTCATTTGATGGAGAGCAGGTCTTTCCTGATGAAATTAGTAAAGATCAAGTATTTAACGATGCAGTAAAGCAAGATAAAGATGATCAACGTAGTCAAGAAATACCAGATGGTGTTTATTATTTAACTCGAAAAATTAAACGAGATAGCATTGAAACTAGTTGTCGGTTAAAGGTACAAAATGGTCGATATGTTGTATTAGCGGGAGGACAAGCTGCCATTACAGAGACTAATTCGGTCCCATCATCTATAAGTGCTCAACGAAGCGATTATATTGATGGAAATGGGATTGTTACTGAAAATGTTTCTTTTGGTTCTGTTTCACTAGCCGCAGATTTTGTTGTTGGTGGATCGACAGACGGCTGGATTCATTGGAAGTCTGAAGATGGTAAAACTATTGATAGCTTCAGATAGTCAATTTTAGCTTAAGAAGTTAAGACCAATCAAAAAAGAGCGATGAATCTATTTTTGGTACATTACTGGTGAGACATATGCCAAGTGTATACGGAGGTGATTGGAATGACTATTCGGGTTCGAGAGGTTGGAGATTCACTTGTTTTAACCGTTCCAAAGTCATTTAATGTTAAATTAGGGGCAGTATATACTGCAGAAATAAAGGAAAACGGAATCATTACTTATCGTCCAGCTCATAAAAATCCATTTGAGGGTAATTGGTTTAAAAACGATATTAAGCAAACGGATGATATAACTGGGGATGATGAGATATTGGATGATGAATGGGAATAATGTAATCATTTCATGTAAGGTTAGCGAA
Source organism: Limosilactobacillus gastricus PS3 (assembly GCF_000247775.1). Lineage (GTDB taxonomy): Bacteria > Bacillota > Bacilli > Lactobacillales > Lactobacillaceae > Limosilactobacillus > Limosilactobacillus gastricus_A. The sequence continues at coordinate 14,967 of NZ_AICN01000042.1, read as the reverse complement.
TGGTGTTAAATCAGTATATAAAAATAAAGCTCTCAGGCTTGCTTGAGAGCTTTATTTATTCTTGAATTTGAGGAAAAGATACTTACAAATTTGGTACAAGGCAACGCCAACAAGAACGAAAAATAAAGTAATTAAGAATTCGGACATGGTAGCGACCTCCATTTGTCAAACCAGACTAATTAAACACATTCAGAATAATAGTTTTCATGCCCTCAATGTCAGTCTTGCTAGGCAGTTCATGATTATCAATCAGATAGTCAATCACGGTTAGTAAGACGTTAGTCATTACCTTTTCTTGAAAAGCGGTCAGGGGATCACCGTGATTAAACAATTCTTGAATGACTTCACGATAAAGTTTAGTTACTTCCGTTTCATAATTAAAATCGTCAAACTTAATCCCCCGCAGCGCCTTGACGAGTTCGATACGACTGAGTAGGAAATTACCGATAATGGGCTGGAGATGAAGTAAGCGACTACGGAAATTATTGTTATCCTTAACCATTGGGATAATACGATTAATTTCCGCTTGGTAATCGGCAATGAAGTCACTTAACAAGGCACGCGTTAGTTGGTATTTGTCCTCATAGTGACGATAGAAGGTCTGACGGTTAATCATAGCCTCTTGAGCGATCATTGAAACGGTTACTTCTCTAAAGGAAGTTTGATTCACCAGTTTAACAAAGGCGTCAGCGATAGCTTTCTGGGTGCGTTGGGTCCGTAAATCAGTCATTTTTCACCTGCATTAATTTATGCTTTCATGTCGTTTTAAACGACACTCTTTAACATAGTGTATCTTAACTATACATAGTAACGATTTCTGCTTCTTGTGACAAGGCTAGATTCTTTTTATCCTAGACTTATCAAAAGAAAGAGGAGCGAGAAATATGTTCGAAATCTTCAAAAATAAAATGTATTGGTTATATCTGTTACTAGTTGCGGTGGTGATCGCCGTCTTCTCCTTTGCGATGATCGGTTCCCGGAGCACGGTGAAGGTTCAACAAATTCCAGTCGCCGTGGTGGATCTGGATCATTCAACCACTTCGCAACAAATCGTGAAGCGCTTAAAAAATCAGTTCAAAGATGATGATGCAACCTTGAAATTGACGACAGTGAATAGTCAAAAGCAATTAACGAAAGACTTTAATCACAAGAAGTACTACGGGGCGATCGTGATTAAAAAAGATTTTGCTAAGAACTTAGCTTCCCAAACGCAATATCTACAATCGATGGTCATCGCTGCGAAGACTTCCACGACTAATGCTAATGCTGCTAACCTCCCTCAACAAGCCGGGATCGACTTTCAGGTGAATGCTGGGGCAAATGCCACGGTTAGTTCAGCTTTAACCACGGCCTTTACCAAGATGGGTCAAGCTCTATCGACTCGAATTAGTCAACAAGAATTGAGTGTTCTAACGCAAAATAATGTTTCGGTTGCTACCAGTCAATTGTCCTTCTTGACCAGTCCGATTAAGACGACCGTCAAGACCGTTCACCCAATTAAAGATAAGACGATTAGCGGAATGTTACCATTGTTAATCACAGCAATTTCATGGATGGCTGGTTTAATTACTTCGATCCTACTCTAGCGTGAACACAAGAAGATGAGTGGTCACGATGTCCTTTCTGCAAAATCAATCACTGGTCAGATTTTAGGTGGGGGCTTAGTTACAGTTGTTACGTCGGTTGTCTTCTATTGCTTAGGCTTAGCTTTAGATCTTTATCTGCCAAACTTCTGGATCTTTGTTGCTAACTTTATTGGGATTACCTTTATCTTCTACCTGATTCAAGCCTGCGTCTTAGATTGGTTTGGAATGAAAGGTTGACCACTACTCATTTTAGTTTGGCTCTTCGGGATGGGAACCATGTCATACATTCCAGAAATGTTGAGTGGATTCTATCGGTACGGCATTTACTCATGGGTTCCGATGCGCTTTGCAATGGATATCTACAATAATATGCTTTACTACGCTAATGTGGCATCGACTTCGGCTCAATCATGGTTTATCCTTGGATGTGTCGGTGGTGCGGCCTTGATCTTAATGTATTTGTCCAGTCTACGGAAAGCTAAATAACAAAAATGCGTCTGAAAGGGGTAATTCTTTCAGACGCATTTTTTGTTGATTAGTCTTAAAAATAGCAGGCAGCGAAATTCGATGTCTGCTTTTAACGAGCTATTTCAAATTGATATAGTAATAATAATCAAATATAATAATTTTCGTAAGCAAGTCTTATGGACGGTGGTTGTCATACGAAAGGAGATTAATATGAAATCCATTAGTAAGGACAACCATTATAATGACGACGTTTCAAACGTTATCGTTGATGATTGCTGTTGCAACCTTGGTAGCGATGATTATGAAGAAATAAGCATTATAAAAGCCGCTCCTATAACTTTGGACGAGTTAAAGCGGCTTTTATAAGCTAATTAACTAAGCCACCGCCTTTAAAGCGGGCTTACAGGGGATTCGCTTTAGGAATCCCTTTTTATATAACTTATTTTAAACATAATTAGTGGGAAATTCAACATGATGATCAAAAGCAGGCACCGATTTTCGATGCCTGCTTTTTAACTTAACTATTTCAAACTATTGATGTATTCCATCGTCGCTTGTTTAGTGGCTTTAGTAGTAAGTGCTTGTTGCTGTTCGGTAGACATCGTTGGATTCTTCGTCATTTCAGCTGTGACGATACTTTGCTCCCGACTGGCAATGGCTGCTTGCATGCCGGTAGGGTCTTTTTGCGCTGCCGCTGCCAGCTTTTGGGCTTGCTTAACACTGAGAACATACCAGGAGTCAGGAACTTCAAATTGATAAGTCCGATGCTTCAATTGACCATTATTATCAAAGACCAGATTGAAGAGGGCCTTGTAGAACCCGTTCTTATAGACATAGCGAGTCGTTTTCAGTTTTAAGACCGCTTGACCAGTGGTACTGGTAACTTTTGCCGATGAATCAGTCGTCTTCATTACTTGGCGTTTGCTAGAAGCCGTCGTCTTGTACACATAGACTTTTTCAGAACCATTTCCAAGTCCTTGGTAAAGTAACATATTGGTAGAAGATGACGAACCGGCGGAAGAAGTTAGCTGATAAGTCTTGGTGGTCGTTTGTTCTTTCATTCCCCAATGATAGGTGTCATTAGCGATAATCCCCACGGAACATGCAATCACCACGAGTAAGAAGGCAAAGCCGACAATTTTAGAACCCTTCATGACTGGTAATACCAGGAAGATGAAGGCTAAAATGAGGGCGATAATTAAAATAGCAAGAATTATTATTTGGCCTCCTTTAATTTATCTACATCAATATCAGTGGACCGGTTCGGTTTGGATTTCAAGAAGAGGGAAAGAATTAAGGCCACAACAGCAAATCCGGTTGCCAGGATAAAGGTAGCGTGATATCCAGATAGCGCCGCATTAATGGCTTCATCCCGATATTTAAGGGGCGTGTTGTGTAAGACGGAGCTCGATGGCATCGCGTTCTTGGTGACATTGGTCAAGACTGAAGTCATCACGGCCACCCCGATAGAAGACATCACTTGACGGAAAGTGTTGTTGCTAGCGGTCCCATGGGACATTAATTCCATTGGTAAGGCATTCATCCCAGCGGTCGTAACGGTCATGAGGGCCATAGCAATCCCGGCCATTCGGAAGGCGTAGAAGATAACAATGTAGGCCATGGAAGTATCTTTGGTAAGGAAGAAGAAAGGCACCGTTCCAATTGACAGTAAGAACATCCCTAGAATCGTCATATCCTTTGCCCCGTAGCGGTCAAAAATTCGTCCGGCAATCGGTGCAATGACGGCGATCATCAAGGCCCCAGGTAGGAGCAGTAATCCAGAGTGGAAAGCGGAAATGCCCCGTAAGTTTTGAATATATAAAGGTAAGATGATTTCAGCACCAGTCATCGCCAGAGTAGCGACGGCAGAAATCAAGGCAGCCATAGTAAATTCAACGGATTTAAAGACCCGTAAGTTTAAGAATGGTTCGTCCATCTTTAATTGCCGCCAAGCAAAAATAATGACGAAGACGACCCCGATTAAGATTTCAAGTAAGACCCAGGTATCGGTCCAACCATCGGTCCCGGCATTGGAGAAACCGTAAAGTAAGGTCCCAAAACCAATTGTTGAGGTAATGACTGAAAGGAGATCGAGCTTGGTTTTCTTGATTGGTAAGACGTCTTTAATGAAGAAGATAGAACCAATGAAAGCTACAGCGACGATTGGCAATATAATCCCAAAGAGATCCCGCCAGGTCATACTATCAACGACCCATCCGGAAAGGGTTGGCCCAACTGCAGGTGCGAGACCAATCACGATCCCGTTGATCCCCATGGCAGCTCCCCGTTGTTCCGGTGGATAAATCGTTAAGAAGACGGTTTGCATTAAGGGCATAATAGCTCCGGCTCCTAAGGCTTGAATTAATCGCCCGGCTAGTAACATCCCAAAGGAGTTAGCGCAAAAGGCAACTAAAGTTCCGCCAAAGAAGGATGCTAAAGCTACTAAAATAAGGGGCTTAGTTCTGAAGCGGGTCATTAGCCAAGCCGAGATCGGAATCATGATCCCGTTAACTAAGGAGAAACCTGTGGTTAACCATTGGACAGTGGAAGTTCCGATGTCAAAACTTTTCATAATGGCTGGTTGGGCCGTTGAAATCACCGTTTGGTTGAGGACCATAACAAAGGCCCCAATTAGAAAGACGGCAACGAAGAGGCCCCGGTGATAAGGCTTGCCGTAAATATCGGTTGGTTGATTTGAATTCATCTTATCCCTCCTAAAGTGACTCATTTGTGTCATTTGGACAACGGTGCTATTATAGGGATAAATATATGAATAAACAAGGAAAAAATCTTAAATGACACAAATTAAGTGAGGTGGGTCATGTTTAAACATAGCCAAAATCAACTGGTAACCCAGTCCCAACAGCGGATTAGCCAAGCTATGATGAAATTGTTAGCAACCGAATCCTTTGCCGAACTGACCGTGACACAAATCTGCCAGGAAGCCGAAGTCGGGCGCAAAACTTTTTACCGTAATTTTGATGATAAAATGGATGTGATTGCTTTTTATTTATATGATGAAATGCAGCAGGAACGAAAGACCAATCGTCCAACTAATTTAAGTGAAGCGATGCAAAAGGCCTTTGTCTTTATCTATCATCATCAGGAAACCTTTAAATTGTTGGATCAAAATGATTTATTGCCTCAGTTGCAACGAATTATTAAACATTTAATCCAGAATCATATTAATGAGTTGGAAAATAAGCTACATGCGATGGGGATCGAAGATAAAATTGCTTACTATGTCAACTTTACGGCCAATACAATTTATTCTAATATTGAATTGTGGGTCGGGAGTGATTTTAAAGAAAGTCCTGACGAAATTGCCCAATTAACGGTTAACTTCTTAAGTGGCTTACGGGTGGCAAAGTCAAAGATCAATTGAAACAGGGGAGAAGAAAATGAATTTTTGTGGGAAATGTGGGGCCAAATTAGCGCCGGATGATGCTTTTTGTCCGCAGTGTGGTCAACCGGTGCAGGGAGGTAACCAATCGCGAGCCAATTATCAAACTAAACCACAGCATAAGGGCGTTTGGCTTGCTTTAGTCCTTGCTTTGATCGTGGTAGTGGGGCTCGGTATCTGGTGGTTCCAACGGCCGAATACTAGCCAATCAGCTTTAACTAACAGCTCAACTAGCTCGACCAGTCAGGCCAGTACGGCTAGTAGTGAACAAAGCGTGAGTTCCAGCTCGACTAGTTCTTCAGCTAGTTTGTGGAATACGAGTAAAGATCAGGCTTTAGCCAACTTTATGGCTTCCTGGGCCCCTAAAATGGGTCAAAGTTATGTTAAGTATGACGGGACCAACAGTATTAAGTCGGCTTCTGGGATGACCTATCCTGATGATTTCGACATAGCCTATTTCCAATCAACGCCAGCCAAGGGGGCTGGAAACGGTACGGAAACCAAAATTTCAATGGGCTGGGCCCCGAATGGACAGGGACCATACGATTACAATGTGGTGGCCATTTATAATTACAATTCTGGCAAAGCGGAGGGGCGGATTACCTACGCCTTTTGTGTTCATAACGGGCAACCAGTCGCCTTGGTTAACCAGACGACCAATGGGAATGACGTCTGGACAGTGACGCAGAATCAGGATGTCTCCAGTAATTTTGCGAAGATTTTTAATGAGAACTAATGGAGCTGGGGAAAAGCATTCAGTCATTCCATAAGGCTAACTCAGAATGAATGTTGGTTCGGCACGGACCGACGGAAATTCGTAGTTAGACTCAAGGAGTACGCTTTTTGACCGTAATTACTAGTGTGATTAAAGAAAATAAGGTGGAAAGAAACTGTAAAATCAGGGATCTTTCTACTTTTTTGGTCTGTAGTAATTATCGTCGCAAAACAAATGCAACGATTTCCCTAATCGTGTCAAATATAATGTAACGAATATAATAATCGTTGCGAAAATGGTGCAACGATGATACGATTATCGTAATAAAATGCTAAGGTGGACCGCTAGATGATAAAAGAAACACGAGGACTTGAGTTTAAGGCAACGGTTTCCAATACTTTTCTAAAAACAGTGAGCGCATACGCCAATTATGGAACAGGCCAAATTAAGTTTGGTATTAATGATGAGGGACAAGTTATCGGAATAGATAATCCTAAACAGACGTGTTTAGATATTGAAAATCGAATCAACGATAGCATTAGTCCACAACCTAATTACTCTTTGTCAATCGATGATGATAAAATTATCATTCTTGAAGTACAGGAGGGAATGGAAAAACCATATTTGTACAAAGGAAAAGCATACAAGCGTAACGATACCGCATCAATTCCCGTATCACGTGGTGAATTGAACCGATTAACGTTAATTGGGGTTTCGAGTTCTCATGATGAACAACCGGCAATGGTTGATGATTTAAAGTTCACTCAGTTAAGACAGGAATTATTAGAAAAAACTGGGATTGATCAGTTTAACCAAGACATTTTGAAGACTTTGAATTTGTATTCAGAATCATCAGGTTACAATCACGCTGCAGAATTATTAGCTGATGAAAATCGATTTGCTGGTATTGATATGGTGCGTTTTGGACAAAATGAAAACGAGATTCGAAAGCGCAAAACCATAAATCATGTTTCAATCCTCACTCAATTTCACCAATCAATTACTGAGTTTCGGGATTATTACGAATACGAAGTAATTAAAGGGATAAACCGGAAAAAACGACAATCGATTCCAATCGAGGCCTTTCGGGAAACGATTGCTAATACATTAGTTCATCGGACCTGGGATGTAGCAGCTAATATCCAGGTGTCGATGTATGAAAATCGGCTAGAAGTTGTGTCACCAGGTGGTTTGCCCTTTGGAATAAGCGAAGCTGAATACTTAAAAGGTTATATTTCAGTTCCTCGGAATCCGATCTTAGCCAATGTCTTTTTCCGGTTAAATTATATTGAAATGTTTGGGACGGGGATTAAACGGATTCAAGCTGCTTATCAAGATAGCCTGCAACAACCGCAATTTTTTATTACCGAAAATGCGATTCGGGTCGTCTTGCCGGTCGTTGATAATCAAAATTTAACGGCAGATGAAAGGTTAGTTTTGGAACAATTTACTGATGAAAACTTATCGAAGAGGGATTTGGTGGCATTAACCGGTCTTTCAAGTAGTAAGATAAATCGCCTGTTGAAGAAATTAACTGAGGAAAATTTGCTGATTCGAGTTGGAGCAGGACGTTCAACAAAATACCACCATTAAAAAGGAGAAGCCATGCCAAAAGTTTTAGGATTATCATTTACCCCGCGGATATTTGAGCGCGGACAAGAATATTTTGAAAAGGGTAAAGTGGGGCCGATTGAATGGGATGAACAAATTTTTTCTGCGACGGTTCAAGGATCGAGTGATCATGAATACCGGGTTCGTGGAATCTTAGATGAGCAACATATTAAATGGATTACCTGTAATTGCCCCTATGCAGAGGACCACGAACTATGTAAACATATGGCGGCCGTGGCAGTGGCTTTAGACCATCAAGGACAGGTCGACGCTGATAAGGTACTACCATTAGGCGACTTGATCCCAACCTCGTGGACGGAGCAGTTAGAAATTATGGCTAAGACTACGCCCTTTATGACGAAGTTACTAGCGAGTCCACATCAGGTCGATAAGCTTCGCCAGGCAGTGAAATTATATAATGGCCGCCACGTCGTTTTGGAAGAGCAGTATCATCCTAAGGGACAGGACAAATTTGAATACATGACTTTGATCATGATTGATCGGGTTCCTCACCAGGTCACGATTAAGTACGATGGGCAAAAAATGGATTATTTCATTGGCCCACAAAGACGAGATGATGACCTCGATTTATTTGCGGGTGTGGCCACAGTTAGCCTTTGTAATTACTATCTAGCCCATCAACCTAAAGCGGAAACCAACCAGGCGGGCTCATATCTGCTGGACATGTTTGACTTAGCTACTAATCATGATCAGCAATTAATTCGGCCTTACATTGAATTAGACTATTATAGCGAACGGACGCGCCTGAATTTTAAGGTAGGGACGCCAGACCATATGTATAAACTACAAAGCACAGAAGTCTTTGTGACCGTGGTTAAACGGGGAGAACCAGTAATTTTAGGAAAATATTTCAATGAAGTGATCGATCTCGAGAGCTTAGATGAGGATAGTCGCTACTGGTTTGATTTCATGGATGAAATGACCGCCATGTACAATACTCTGACCGACCAAAAGCACAACTATGGTAGTACCGATATGTACCTGATGGTGGAGGATGTCATTGCCGACCAGGTTGATGATGCTTTAGCAAGCGGTCGAGAAGTTTATATTGATAATCGGCTTAACCAACTTGTTAACTACAGCGTTGATGATCGGAAATTAACGGCGGACTTAGGCCTTGAATTGATTAACGACCAACCAATGTTGACCATGCAGTTAGAAAACCTTCCCGATAAGGATTTGATCCGTGGTCATGAGCGGTATTACGACTTTAATGGAAGTGACTGGGTCGCCTATCCGAATCTCAATCCGAGTCAGATCGCCCAAGCTGGTCTAGCCAATAATGATCACTATACTTTTGATGCCAGTGATTTGAATGCCTTCTATCGTCAGGTGCTACCAAAGATAAAAGATAAAGTGGATTTGACCCTAAATGAAGATCCACAAATTGATCAATACATTCTACCTGATGCCAAATTTACCTTTAAGTTTGACCTAGCGGCGGATGCAATTGAAGGTCAAGCCATGGTGCAATATCAGGATCAAGCATATCCCTTGTTTGAGCAATTAGCTGACGATAGCCAGCGTGATCCGGCTCAAGAAGCGCCGGTTAAAGATGTCCTAGTCCAATATTTACCCATTGAAGCGGTTCGTCAGGGGCGGTTAATCCTGCCCCTCGAAGAAGATCAGCAGGTAGTAGCCTTTTTAAACCAAGGACTCAAGCGACTAGAGGATTTTGGGGAGGTTCAAGTCACCAAACCCTTCCAACGGTTAATCGGCCAAATCGATCATAAGCCAAACTTAACGGTGGGGATTTCCTTAGAAAGTGGTCTTTTGAATCTGTCAGTGGCGGGCGAAGCAATGGACTCGGCTGATATTGCCCAAGCTTTGCGAGCCTATCACGAACGGCGTCCGTATTTTAAATTAAAAAATGGTGATTACATGGGGGTTGAATCAACAACCTTAACTACTCTGGCTCATACGTTGGAAGATTTAGGAGTCGACGCTGATCAGGTGGATCAAGGCGATATCTCACTACCGGCTTATCAAGCCCTCGCCCTAAATCAAAGTCTGCAAGAGCAAAATGATTTAACCTATCAAACTGATGACCACTATGCCAAATTGATCCGTGATTTCGATCAGAACCAAGTAGGAAGCTTTACGGTTCCACAGGACCTTCAAGCAAAGCTGCGGCCATATCAAATAGCGGGCTTTCAATGGTTGATGACGCTGAATCATTATCACTTTGGTGGTCTCTTAGCTGACGAGATGGGATTAGGGAAAACGATCCAAATCATCACTTTATTGTTAGCGATCAATCAGGAGCAAAAGCTGCCAAGTCTAGTCGTGGCACCGGCGTCAGTTGTTTATAATTGGCAAGATGAATTCCATAAATTTGCCCCATCTTTGAAGATTGCGACTCTCGGTGGTGGTAAAGTTGAACGACGCAAGTTATTGGCTAAGAGTGATCAATATGATGTTTTCATTACCTCTTATGATTCCTTGAAACGCGATATTGCCCTTTATGATCAGTTAGAATTCCAAGTGCAGATTATTGATGAAGCGCAAACGATCAAGAACGCACGGACGATTGGGGCGCAAACCGTCAAATTGATTCATGCCCAACAGCGCTTTGCCCTCACGGGGACGCCAATTGAAAACCGCTTGAGTGAATTATGGAGTATTTTTGATTACTTAATGCCAGGCTTTTTAGGGACTTATCAACACTTTTCGAAACGGTTTGAAGAGCCAATTATTTTTAATGATGATCAGGCAAAACGCGCCCAGCTGAGTCAGTTAATCGGTCCCTTTGTCTTGCGACGGTTGAAAAAAGACGTCTTAACCAGCTTGCCGGCTAAGACCGAAATTGTTGAATATGCCGAAATGAGTGGAGTTCAATTGAAACTCTATCGGGCTCGGGCGGATCAACTGATTAAACGGATCCAAACCAGTGATGAGACCGATTTTAAGGGCGATAAGATTGAAATCTTAGCCGAATTAACCCGTTTACGACAGGTTTGTTGCGATCCGCACCTGGTGTATGATGACTATAAGGGCAAGTCAGCGAAGTTAAGCCAAACGATTGCCCTAATTAAGGATCAAATTGAGAACGGTCATAAAATTCTCTTATTTTCACAATTTACTTCAATGCTGGATATTATTGCCCAAAGACTCCAAAAAGAGCGGATTCAAACGGAAACGATTACCGGTGCCGTGGATAAGCAGGAACGGCAGCGGCGGGTGAAACAGTTTAACGAACAAGACGAACCGGCGGTCTTTTTGATCTCGCTCAAGGCTGGAGGGACGGGGATCAATTTAACTAGCGCGGATGTGGTGATTCACTATGATCCATGGTGGAACGCCGCGGCGCAAAACCAAGCGACTGACCGAGCACACCGGATCGGTCAAGAGAATCCCGTTACGATTTACCAAATGATTACTAAGCACACGATTGAAGAACGGATCAAGGAATTGCAGGATAAGAAGCAAGCCTTAGCTGATCAAGTGCTGAGTGGTGATCAGATGAGTACGACCAGTTTTGATAAGGATGAATTGCTGGCGATTTTGGATGACTAATCGGTGGCAGAGCATCATTAAAGAAACGGGAAATAAGATAGAATCACGAATCGCCGAGTGGGAAACTGCTCGGCGATTTTTTGAAAGTATAAAGAAGTATAAAACTAGATTTAAAGTATAAAGAAGTATAAAAATATAACGACGATACGAAGCGAAACATTTCATTAGCAAATAAAATGTATAGATATTATAAGAGTAAATAGATCTACTTTTATAAATGAAAGCGTTTTGATTATGTGCTTGATCAGGAATATAATTAAAAGCGTAATAATTAACGAAGAGGTAGGGTACATGGGGAAAAGATATCACCTTGGTTTAGATATAGGGACGAGTTCGATCGGCTGGGCCGTAATGGATGATGATTTTAAAATCATGCGGGTCAAAGGTAAAAAGGGAATTGGAGTTCGGTTATTTGAAGAAGGAAAGACCGCTGCAGAAAGGCGTGGATACCGGACAACGAGGCGTCGCTATAGTCGGAGAAAATGGCGTCTTAATCTATTAGAAGAGATATTTGATCCAGAAATAGTAAAAGTTGATCCAACTTTCTTTGCGCGATTAAAAGAATCAAATCTGTCACCAAAGGATGATAGAAAACAATATAGCGGTAATTTAATTTTTCCGGAAAAAACCAAAGAGGAGATTAGAGAATGGACGGAAAAGTATCCGACGATATATCATCTTCGGAATGCTTTAATGACGGGAAATCGCCAATTCGATATAAGGGAAGTTTATCTTGCTTTGCATCATATTGTTAAATATCGTGGTAATTTCCTGTTTAATGGTAATTTTCAGACTGGAGAAGTTAATTTATCGGACCGTTTTGATGATATTAATTCTGCTTTTATTAGTGCATGTGGCGAGGAAAAAGCTCCTCAGATCCCTAGTGAACTATATAACGAAATTCAAGAATTATTTTTTGATAAAAATACCAGGAAATTAGATAAGCAAAAACAATTAGCGACAAAACTTTCGCAAGATAATGATAAAGACTGGTCTACTCAATTTAGCAAGGCTCTATTTGGTTATAAAACTAAATTTAAGGTTGTCCTTCAATCTGATGAAGATTTAGATGATTTTCAACTAGATAGTGATGATGCTGATGACAAGATAGCATCAATTTCTGAGCAAGTTGATGACGATCGTGGGAGTATTTTAGACAACATAAAAATTTTATATTCTCGGATAACATTAAACGAGATTGTCCCTGATGGGAAAACACTTTCTCAATCAATGATTGAAAAGTACAACTTGCACCGTGATCATTTAAAAGAAATAAAAGATCAATTAAAACATACAGATAATTGGGTAAAGTTTGACGACTTATATAGTCAATATGTAAATGGAAAATTAGAATCAGATCGGCTTAAGAAATTATCTTCTGATGATTTTTACAAAAAAGTACTTACTTTGTTTGATGGTGAATTAAAAACACGCGTTAAAGAATGGCAAGAAAAAGGAGAATTCTTGCCAAAGCAGCGGACTGGTTCTAATGGAGTTATTCCGCATCAACTTCACCAAAATGAGTTAGATCAAATTATTGAAAACCAAGCAAAATATTATCCTTGGTTAGCAACCCTCAACCCAAACGAAAATCGGCAACGAGTTGCTAAGTACAAGCTTAGTGAGTTAGTTGCTTTTCGGATCCCGTATTATGTAGGACCTATGGTTACTAAAGATCAAAGTAATTTTGCATGGATGGTTAAAAAGAGTGACGAAAAAGAAATCACACCGTGGAACTTTGATCAAGTGGTGGACCGTGATAAATCGGCTGAAGAGTTCATCAACCGGATGACTACCAAGGATACTTATCTAATTGGAGAAGATGTGTTGCCTGCCAAAAGCCTCTTGTATGAGAAATTTACTGTGTTAAATGAACTCAATAATATTAGGATTAATGGCGAACATCTAACTACAGATGAAAAACATCAAGTATATCGGGATTTATTCCAGAATGCTAAGTCTATCTCCACTAAAAAGTTCCATAATTATCTTGTATGCAATTTAAATAAACCTAATCATCTGAACATTACAGGTTTTAGTGACCTAACTAAATTTAATTCCTCGCTTGATTCCTACATTGATTTAAAAAAGATCTTTGCTGACCGAATCGATGACCAAGACCTTCAAGATGATTTTGAGAAAATGATTCACTGGTCAACTGTTTTTGAAGATAAGCAGATTTTTGAGCGCAAGTTATCTGAAATTAATTGGTTAACTGACCAAGAGAGATCAGAAGTAGCAAAACTTCGGTACCGCGGGTGGGGGAGATTATCAAAGAGGCTCTTAACAGGGATTCACGACGAGAACGGGCAGCGAATTATAGATGCCCTATGGAATAGTCCGAAGAACTTTATGCAAATCCAAGCTGAAGCTGCCTTTAATAAGCAAATTAATGATCTTAATACAAAGGAGCTTTCTAATAATAATGTAGAAGATGTGCTGGCTGATGCATATACGTCACCACAGAATAAAAAGGCGATTCGTCAAGTTCTATTAGTGGTTGAAGATATTCAAAAGGCAATGCATGGTGATGCTCCGACATCGATATCACTTGAATTCGCTCGAGAAGAGCAGGAAAGTAGTCGGACTAGAAGCCGGCGAGCTACATTATCTGCAATTTATCGACAGGTTTCAGATGAAATTGTTTCCACAACTGTAAAAGGAGAGCTTGGGAAGGCTACATCTATCTCTGACCGTCTATATCTGTACTTCACTCAAGGTGGGAGAGATATGTATACTGGTGAACCAATTAATATTGATGAGATTAGCCGTGGATATGAAATAGACCATATTCTTCCGCAATCCTTTATCAAGGACGATTCATTAGATAACCGTGTACTAGTTAAAGGTGCAATTAATAATGGGAAATCAGCCAATTATGTAATGGATCAATCTTGGGCACCAGATCGACTTGCATGGTGGGAAAAGCTATTGGATAATCGATTAATTTCTCGAAAGAAGTACCAAAGCTTGACCCTTACTCCTGGGAAAATAAATAAGTATAGTCAAAATGGTTTTATTAATCGACAGTTAGTTGAAACGCGTCAGGTTATTAAATTAGTTGCGAACATTCTGAATGATCAATATTCAAATGATGATACTAAGATAATTGTTGTCAAAGCTGCTTTGAACTCACAATTACGCGGATTCTTGGAATTGTTTAAAAACCGGAATATTAATGACTATCATCATGGAATGGATGCTTATTTATCAACATTTATTGGGAATTATTTATATAAAAAATATCCTAAACTACGTAGCTATTTTGTTTATGGCGAATTTAAAAAATTTAGTGGGAAACAAAATTTAAAATCTTTTAATTTCTTGCATGATCTCGAAGATGACAGTATTAACATTATCAGTAATGATGATGGTGAAATTGTTGGGAGTCATCATGAGATGATTGAAGAGCTGGAAAAAGTTTATAAATACAAATATATGCTCGTGTCAAAAGAAGTATATTCGTATAGTGGTAAACTTTTTAATGATACAGTATATACTCATGAAAAAAATAAGCTTATACCTCTAAAAAAGGATAAACCAACTAGTATTTATGGTGGGTATTCCAGTGAAAAAAGTGCGTATATGGTTATTATTAAAATATTAAAGAAAAATAAATCGAATATCTATAAGGTGGTGGGTATTCC
>NZ_AICN01000043.1:0-9865 GCF_000247775.1 Limosilactobacillus gastricus PS3 | reverse complement strand
GCCGATTTGGTTCTTCCTCGTCTTTAAGCTTTAATTTGAGTTTGTCGTTGTTTTTGATAATTATATAATTCTGGATCTAAAACCAGGTCAACCTGCTTTAATTGGTCAAAGCTACTAACACCTAGCATGGTCATAATTTCAGGGATTTCAGCTTGCCACTCAGCAATTTCTTGACTTAATGTTTCAGGACCGTCCTGGATGAGTTGGTGTAAAAAATAACCGGCGACGCCGACTGCTTGAGCTCCCATCGCACCAGCTTTAATAACGTCTAGCGGACTAGTGATGCCGCCAGACGCAATAATTTGCTGGTTTGCATTGTGACGGAATTGACTTTCAATGAGTGCCTGGGGAGTAGTTAATCCCCAGGCTAATAGATTATCATGATAGTTTCGGTGATGATTACGTCGATTTTCAATCCGAGGGAAACTCGTACCACCTCGACCACTAATATTAACTACTTGGATCCCAGCGTTCGCTAATTGATTAAGATCATTGACGCTCATCCCACTTCCCACTTCTTTTACGATTAGGGGAACCTTTATCGCCGCTTGAATAGCTTGCAGGTTCTCCAACCAAAGAAATTCTCGGTCGCCTTCTGGCATAATCAACTCTTGAGCAACATTCAAGTGGATTTCTAAGGCATTTGCTTGAATTAAATCGATGGCTGCTTGGGCCTGTTGGGGAGTAGCCGAAGCTCCCAAATTAGCAATAATAATCCCATTCGGATTCGTTTCACGGACGATCGTAAAAGATGCTTTAGCTTGATCATCTTTAAAAATAATGCTCATCGAGCCAGTTGCCATGGCAAGATCATATTCTTTGGCTACGGTGGCCAATTGATGATTAATCTTACCGGCTCGTTCGCTCCCACCGGTCATGGCCTCTAAATAAAACGGCCAAGCAAGATCTAACTTATCAGTTAGGTTAGCATGAGTCTGGATCTTGTTTAAATCCGTTTCAGGCAGAGCGCGCGGAATTAATTGGATCCCGGCAAATGGATCATATTGATGATTGAAGTCATAATCTTTCTCTGCTAAAGAAAGGTGTTCATTTTTTCGCTGTGCATGTTGATTAACCATGTTTTTCTCCAGGTATGTGATTGGTCTAATTATAGCAATAATGACCATTAATTAAAAATCGGCCCCGAGGACCGATTATTTATACAGATTCACTAATAACTTCATCAACATAGTGAATCGCTAAATTTAGGGGTTCGATTCCTGCTGCCTGCCAAGCAGCGGTTAGTCTGGACCGATCCTTTGGATGACTGAGAATGGCGATTCCACAATCACCACCGCCAGCCCCAGAAGTTTTAGCAGCGCCCTTGAACTGTTCCGCAATTTGGCAGAGTTGCTGTAAGAGTGGGGTTTCAATCTGTACTTCCGATTGAATCGCGAGACTTTGCAAGAGCAGGCGGTTATTTCGTAATTCATTTTGAATTGTGGCGATATCTTGTCGGTGAAAACCGTCGACCATGCGTTCCACACATTGGCGACTATTTTCCAGGAACTCTTGATATTGTTCAGGGTGGATTTGGTGAAAGGCGTCGATTTTATCCACTAAGTGAGAGGTTGAAGCGGGCTTACCAGTCCAACCAATCATTAATTGAAGTTCATTCGGAACGATCAGTGATTCAATCTCGAGACCAGGCCATGTTTGACTAATTAAATCCACTAAAGTGCAACGCTGCCGTTGGTTTGCAAGCCATGCCCGATCAAAAGACCGGTAGGCAATCCAACCACCGTAGACCGAAGCGGCCACATCACCAAGGGAGCCATTCCCTTGAATCGTGAAGTGAGCGATGGAAGCTAACTTAAAGATAACTTCTTTACTGGCAGGAATTTCATAATAATTTAAAAGGGCTTTTACAGTTGCAACCGTGACAGCAGCTGAGGAACCTAAACCATATTTTTTCCCTGAGTCGCTATCTAATTGACTATCAATTGTTAGATCATAAACGCCTAAAGGTTTATGGAGGGCTTTGGCATATTCCTCCGTAACACTGATGGCCGACAAAATATAGACAAAAGGATTGTCACGGCGGTCAATGACCATTTGATCACCATTACGGCGCCAAGATAATCCCATGTTTTCATATTGGTGACTTGTGATTGAGCCTTCCAGATGACTAGTTGGGCGGATGGTACAGGTAACAAATTGATTGAGAGCTACTAATACCGCGGGATATTGATTTTCAACCACCGCATATTCACCAGCAATATATAACTTGCCGGGCGCTTTTGCAATAATCAAGATTTAATCCTCACATTCTATCGTTTCCAAATACTCAATTCCGGGACCAGGTTGGGCGACAACTAGGTTTTCTTGACCAAAAACCTGACCTAATGCGGCGAGTAACTGGGGACGGTCCTTTTGATCATAGATCACTTTAACGTTAGGACCAGCATCCATAGTATAATAACAGTTTAGCCCCGTTTGGCGCAATTGATTGATCAAGTTAATGGCCTTAATAGTTGAAGCTTCAAAATAGGTGAAGGGTGGCTGAGCAGATAAGGTTAGAGCATGCATACGCATTGCGTTAGCTTCGGCAATTTCACCAATCTTGGAGATATTATGCTCCTGGATCGCAATTTTAATGGCTTTTAAATCCTGTTCAACTACTTTCGGCCAGATTTCAAAATAGGGCGAAGTATCAACGGACGCTTGCATTCCGCCCCGGCTAGACACCTTTTTTTGCTGACGATTGATCATAATCGCAATCATTTCTAACCCAAAATCTACTTTTTCCATGATTGGTTCTGCATAAGAACTTTCGTCATCTGTGCCACGGTGCCATTGGACTAGTCCGCCAAAAACCGACCGGGTAGCTGAGCCGGAGCCACGACGGGCTAAGCGGCTTAATTCTGTCGGCGTCAAATTTAAACCAGCTGCTCGACTGGCCGCAGCGGCTAAGGCAGCAAAAGCGGAGGCAGAAGAAGCCAAACCAGCCGACATTGGGACATGATTAATGGATTTAATTTTAGCAAAGGCTTTTTGCCCGCTCATTTGGCGAACAAGGTCCATAAAACGGGCGACCTTTGCTGATTTATCAGGACTAATAACCTGACCATCAATGATTAAATGATCTTGTTTTAACTGAGAGTCAAAATCAACCGTGGTCGTTGTATAAAATTCATCTAAGGTTAAAGATAAACTATCAGTATAGGGTAGGATTAAATCAGCATCACGTTTTCCCCAGTATTTAATTAGGGCAATGTTAGTATGTGCACGGGCCGTACTAGCCATTTGTCGTCGCTCCTTTAAATGGTTGAATATTGGTTTGCTTTGCACCATGAGCCATTAATTGGCTAGCAATTTGCCGGGCGCTAGATAGGTTTTGGGCTAAGGCAATCATGCAACCACCACGACCACCACCGGTTAATTTAGCGCCTAAAGCACCAGCTCGGTTAGCTACTTGAATTAGATGGTTGAGTTCGGATGATGAAACCTTTAGAGTTTGTAAGTCAAGTTGAGCATTATCCAGGATTTGTCCGAGCATCTCAAGATTATTGTCAATCACGGCTTGCTTGGCAGCTTTAGTTAATTCACCTAAGTGTTTGATTCGCTCATGAGCAGTTGGATCAGTTTCGAGTTTTTCTTTGACGGCTTGGATGGCCGCTTTGGTCGCCCCTTTAATCCCGGTGTCCGCAATTACTAAGGCGCCAGAGAGATTTAAGGGGAAGGCTTGACCGCTTTCGCCTTTAATAAACCAAAGCGGTTGATCAGAACTTACCGTCGCCGCATCTAGACCACTTGGGTTACGGTGGGTTTCAACTTCTTCAATTTTAGCTAGTTCTAATAATTCAGTTCGCTCCAAGGGGGTCTCGTAGAAATTAAAAAAAGCGCGCGTAATTGCAACTGCGACCGCCGCCGAAGATCCCATCCCGCGTTCTTGGGGAATTTGACTAGTAATCTTTAAGACCCAGCCACTTTGATGATCAGCGAAACGTTCCATTAATTGCTCAATTAAGCGTTGAATGCCAAGCATTTGAACAGGGAGTTGGTCAAGTTCACCGGTGAAACTTTCACTAATAATTTGATGTCTACTGGGAGCAGTATTTAGGGTGGCAATAGTTTGAATACTTGGCAAGGGGAGGGCAATTGCCGGTTGGTGGTAGACCACACTATGTTCGCCAATCAAAATGATCTTGGCATGACTTGTCCCAGTTGCTGAGTTAACCATTGCACAAAAACTCACTTTCCTAAACCACGATCCTTATTTACAAATCTATATTTTACCACGATTTAGATGATCATAGATAAATAACGCCAATAATAGTATCATTAATAACAGTTAGTAGACAAGAAAGGATGAAAACGGTGGATAAACATCAATCATCAAAAGGTCCCATCTATGCGGTGGTGGATTTAGAAACTACTGGGACGAGTTTAACCAGTGGTTCGCGGGTGATCCAAATTGGCTGTGTCCTGGTACAAAACCAAAAAGTTATTAATCAATTTGAATCCAAAGTAAATCCCGGGATGGCGATTCCTCAAGCGGTTCAGCAATTAACAGGGATCCATAATCGGGATTTAAAGCAAGCACCATACTTCGATGAAATAGCGCCAACTATCTATGCTTTATTAACGGAAACGACCTTTGTCGCGCATAATGTTAATTTTGATTTTGCCTTCATTAATATGGAACTAGAGCGGGCGGGTTATCCGACTTTAGAAATTCCCGCTATAGACACAGTTACGCTTAGCCAGATACTTATGCCGACGGCCGAAAGTTTTCGTTTGCGGGATTTAACAAAATATTTGGCAATTGAGCATGACAATCCACACTCAGCTATTTCTGATGCCGATGCGACGGCAACTTTGTTAATTGATTTAATGAAACGTTTAGATCAATTACCGACGCCGACCTTAAAGCGTCTGCAAAACATGAATTTAAAATTGCCCTTGGATACGGCCTTAATGTTTGATCGAGCACTAGTCCAACGACAAAAGCAAAATTATCGCTTGCCTGATGATTTATATATGAGTGGGGAATTAGTCTTACATAAGGTACGGCCAGTTCAAGTTGAAAATGCCCTGAAACGGCGCCCGTACCCGCATACCAAACGGCAGAAACTGGCTTTTTTTGGTGATCAATTTCAATATTGGCCTATCCAAGCCAAGCTAATGAATAGTATTTACAACCAGTTTTCGCATTCTGATACACCCCGTCAATTAGTAGTCGAAGCTGGGACAGGAACTGGGAAGACTTTAGGCTACTTGGTTCCGCTGAGCTATTTAACATATCCTCACGATCAAATTATTGTTTCTACGGCAACCAATGTTTTACAACAACAGATTCAAGCCATTACGATCCCTCAATTAAATGCGCTGTTACCTTTTAAAATGACGGCCGTCATCGTAAAGGGGAACCAACATTATATCCACCTGGGTCGCTTTGCCCGGTCATTAAGTATGACGGATGATGCCCCCAATGTTCAATTATTGAAGGCTCGTATTTTAGTGTGGCTCTTAACGACGACCACGGGAGATCTAGACGAATTAAATCTTAATGCGATGAATTCACCATTTTTTGCGCAAATTCGTCATGGGGGATTACGAACCTTAACACCAGATGAGCCGTATTATCGAGATGATTTTTTAGTGCGTCGCCAACGGGCTTTGCAATTTGCCAATATCATTATTACTAATCATGCCTATTTAGTGGCGCATGCTGACGAATTAACTAATGATGATCAACAAGCTTATCTAGTGGTTGATGAGGCTCAACATTTGAGCCAGAGTGTCATGCAGCAATCACGAACTACGATTAGTTTTCAACGAGTGGCAACGGATATTAATCAACTCCATAATCTGGTCAGTCATCGCGACGAGCATAATCTCACCAGTGTTTTTAAAAATTTGCCATTAGGGGTCTATAATGTCGAATTACTATATGACGATCTTGACCAAGTAAGTCAGGCAGTGACTAATTTAGAAGAAGCTTTAATGGACCTCTTGCCTCCAAGCCAATCGTCTACGGCACAAATTGAGCAACCAATTGATAACCAGGCTTTTCAAAAAGTCATTAATTTTGATCTACCGCAGATGATTGAATTGGAACAGGCCTTGGCAAGTGTGCAGCTTCATTTTACGTCCTTACAACGCCTCTTCAATGGCCGACGGGATAGTTGGCTGATGATTGATCGTTACTTAATGAGTCAATTTAATAGTTACTATCAATCGCTTATTGAGTTTGATCAGCAATTACATGAGATGAGTAAAACGGTTCAAGATCAACCAGCAGCGGCGGTGTTTTGGCTATCAGTAAACCAAGGGAACGAAACGAGTACCATGAAATTAAGTGGGGGATTATTAGAACAGAACCATTTCTTGTCACACCACGTTTACCCTTACTTTTCTGCGATGATTTTTACTGGTGCGACCTTGTTTACCTCGCATAAATCAAGTTATCTTTATCAACATTTGGATTTAGTGGCCGACCAAGTCCGCATCAAACGTTTCGGCTCGCCATTTGATTTTCAACAACAAACTCATTTGTATATTGCTAAAGATGCTCTAGAACCAGAACAAACAAGCCAATACGTTGATTATTTAGCACAAACTATTGCTGAGATTACGATTGCTAATCCGTGTCAAACAATGATTTTATTTAATTCCCTGGTGACGATTGAACAGGTCTATAGCCGACTGCGTAATACAGGCTTATTCGATCAACGCGATATTTTAGCTCAGGGAATTACTGGTAATCGGGATAAAATTTTAAAACAATTTGCGACTGGAACGGATTCAGTTTTGTTAGGGGCCGCTAGTTTTTGGGAGGGGATTGACCTTCCGGAAGATCAATTGCAATTATTAATCATTACTCGTTTACCATTTGACTCACCAGATCAAGTTATGGTAAAAGCTCAACATGAACATCTAAAGGCCCAGGGACAAAGTCCTTTTTATCAAGCTGATTTACCAAGGATGATTATGCGGATGCGACAAGGAATTGGCCGGATCTTACGTACGGAAGATGACTATGGGATTACGATTGTCCTTGATCCCCGTTTAATCAACCGGCGTTATGGGAAGAGTGTTTTAAATATGTTGCCGGAAAACTTGCCAGTTGATCAAGTGGCTACTAATCAATTAGCTAATCTCGTGAAAAAGTTTCTAAAAAATCATCGATAAGCGCGGAGCAGGGGTAAAAATTTGGTATAATGCAAAAGATGTTAATTTAGAAAGGAATTACAATGCAAAGTCAACGACAGCGGAATCAGAATCGACGTCATCAACGCCGCCGTCGCCAACCACGTCGTCATCGGCGACGCTGGATTTGGCTTCTGGTGGTGGTCGTACTAGTAGCTTGCGGTTGGGGCTTTTATGCCAGTGCCAATCATGACAAGACAGTTGCCCAAAATCGGGTGACCGCTTTAGCTAAGTCCAAGGCTAATTTGACCACGGTTAGTAATTTCTTTATTTACAACCAAGAACGAACTTATTATTCGGTCGCGGGTGTAAATAAAAAAAATCAACAGCTTTTAGTAATCGTTCCAGCAGGTAGCAGTAAGGTGACCGTATTGAAACAGTCTAGTGGAATTACCGGTCGAGAAGCAATTCAAGTGGTTCAAAAAAAGCACCAAATTCGCCGAGTCCTGCATACTGCTTTAGGAATTTATCGAAAGTCACCAGTTTGGGAAGTGGCCTATTATAATACAAAGGGAAAATTAAATTATGCCCTAGTTAACTTCAAAACTGGTAAGATCGTAGAAGAAATGAATAACCTTTAAATTGAGGAGGAAAATATTGGAAACAATTAACATTATTGATGCGCCTAAGCACGTTAACGAACGCGTGCGCATTGGGGTTTGGTTAACTGATAAGCGTTCCAGCGGAAAAATTGCCTTTTTGCAACTTCGGGATGGGACAGCCTTCTTTCAAGGAATCTTGTTAAAAAATAAGGTTTCGGAAGAAATTTTTGAAATGGCGCGTCATGATTTGCGGCAAGAATCTAGCTTTTGGGTAACGGGTGAGATCCACGAGGATGCGCGGTCCAAATTTGGCTATGAAATTCAAATTGATGATATTGAATTGATAGGTGATAGTGAAGATTATCCAATTGGTAACAAGGAACATGGAGTTGACTTTTTACTAGATCACCGGCATTTATGGCTTCGTTCAAGCAAGCCGCAAGCTATGATGAAAGTTCGGGATCGGGTTATTCGGGCAACTTATGAATTCTTTGGACAACAAGGGTTCACTAAGATTGATCCACCGATTTTAACGGGAAATGCCCCAGAAGGAACGACCGATCTTTTCCATACGGAATACTTTGATCAAGATGCTTACTTATCACAATCAGGTCAATTATATGAAGAAGCGGGTGCAATGGCCTTAAACAAGGTCTACTCTTTTGGACCGGTTTTCCGAGCAGAAAAGTCCAAGACGCGGCGGCACTTAATTGAATTCTGGATGATTGAACCAGAAATGGCCTTCATGCATCAAGAAGAAAGCTTGGAAGTTCAGGAACAATATGTGGCTTACTTGGTTTCGGCAGTTCTCAAAGATTGCCGTCATGAACTAGAAGTTCTTGGTCGTGATCCGGAAAGCTTAGTGCCATTCACCAAATTACCTTATCCACGGATTAGTTATGATGAAGCCGTGGAAATGCTGAAAAAAGCTAACTTTGAGATTGAATGGGGAGTTGATTTTGGTTCGCCAGAAGAGACTTATTTGGCCGATCAATTTGATCAACCCGTTTTCATTTTGAACTATCCAAAATCGATTAAGCCATTCTACATGAAGGGACACCCAACCCGTGACGATGTCTACGTCTGTGCGGACTTATTAGCGCCTGAAGGCTACGGTGAAATTATCGGTGGTTCAGAACGGGAAACTGATTATGAAGTGCTTCGCCAAGCTATTCTAGATGCAGGTCTAGATGAATCTGCCTACGAATGGTATTTAGACTTACGAAAGTATGGAACAGTACCACACTCTGGGTTCGGACTTGGTTTGGAACGGTTCTTGACTTGGATTACGAAGACGGATCATGTTCGGGAAACAATCCCATTCCCACGATTATTAAACCGCTTATATCCGTAAAATTAGTTGCAATATTAAAAGAGGCTGGGAAGAAACAGTTTGTTTCTTCGCCAGCCTGTTTTTACTTTAGTATAATGACGATAAGTAAAATTTATGGGGGTGAGGAAGATGGTTGCAGATTTTTTGCACCGCTATTTGAAGGCTGGAACGACATCGATTAGCAATTTATTATTGCATCATTATCATGAGATTGGCATGACGACGGGTCAATTGATGGTGTATTTAGAGTTAAAATCTTATTTAGACCGTGGGGTTGAGCAACCTTCACTAAAAGATATTGCTGATCATCTGGGGACTAGTGAAGACCAGGTAAATCAATTGATTCATGAAATGGTCAGTCACAAATTGGTAACCCAACGTTTAGTACCAACTGCATCAGGCAAAGATACGGCGGTTTACGATTTTTCGGGATTAATTGATCAGTTAACGAAAATAGGCGATCAAAATGACCCTAATACGGACACGAAAGAACCGACAACGAGCCGCGAAGAAATCTTTAAGCAAATCCAAGTTGAATTTGGGCGGACCTTATCACCAATGGAGCTCCAATATGTTAATCAGTGGATTGATCAGGATCACTATTCGACTAATTTAATTCATTTAGCCTTAAAAGAAGCCGTAGTGAATGGTAAGTACACTTTAAAGTACATGGATCGGATTCTGTTACGATGGCAACAAAGTAATTTAACGACTCCACAAGCCATTGAGGCTGATCGGCAAAGATATGAACAGCGTCGTCAAAGTCGGGCAAATACGGGTCATGAAATGACAGAAAAAATACCGATCTTTAAGCTCAATGATCAATAATCAAAAA
>NZ_AICN01000044.1:0-11281 GCF_000247775.1 Limosilactobacillus gastricus PS3 | reverse complement strand
AAAAGATTTTCCATTATATAAGAAATATATAGAGACATTAGAAAATCATAAGGATGAATTTAGACAGCTTCCTATTAATTCTAAATACGACTCAAAGGGTAAGAAAAGTAGTGATGGAAAATTTGATATTATTAATGATATTATTACAGGTTTGCATGCAAATGGTACTAGAAAAGATATTAAAATATTAGGATTATCTGAATTTGGGAGATTCAAAAGTGTAATAACGTTTTCTGAAAATGCAAAACTAATTTATCAATCGCCAACCGGATTATTTGAACGTCGTGTAAAACTTAAAGATCTATCAAAATAATGGTAAAGAAAAAGGGAATCGCGGTTGCGATTCCCTTTTTTGTACCCATAACGAGTATCAAAAAGATAAACTTGAGAATAAATCTCTTGCTTGATTTTAACTCAGGACTTCAACTCAATAACCTCAAAAGAGTTGATGTTGGGAGCTACCCAACAACTAAATTATAAGGCTAATTACAGTTAGTTACAAGGGAGGAATGTTTATGGGGTGGCGATCCGTGGTGATTACCCAACACGCTAAGATATCATATTCTGCCAATATGATCATTGTCCAAACACGAGATGGAATTAATCAGATTCCGGTGTCTGATATTGACGTTTTACTAATTGACACGACACAAGCGGTGATAACCACAGCCGTTATTGCGGAGTTAGCGAATCGAGAGACAAAAATCATCTTTACCGATAAGCGTCATCAACCAATCACTGAGTCCGTTAATTATTACCCTAATAATCGGTCGGCCGAAATGTTATTGCGTCAGGTTAATTGGGATCAGAATCGTGAAGATATACTATGGACAAAGATTGTTAGCTACAAAATTAGAAATCAAATCAAAGTTCTAGAAGTATACAATCAACCCACAGATGAAATTGAATCTGAATTGGATAAATTAGAAGTGGGTGATTTATCCAACCGGGAGGCGGTTATTGCTAGAAAGTATTTTCCGCTCTTGTTTGAAGACAAATTTTCACGTCGAGATGAAAGTTCTGTTAATGCAGCGCTTAATTACGGGTATTCAATCCTTTTATCGATGATGAACAAAGAAATTGTTACCAGAGGGAATTTGACTTATTTAGGGATCCATCATCATAGTAGCGAAAACGAATTTAATCTAGGGTCAGACTCGATGGAGCCATTTCGACCAGTAATTGATTACTGGGTAGCGGCGCAAAAATTTAATGAATTTACGCCAGATGTGAAGTATGGACTAGTTGACGCGCTTAATCTTGAAATTATTTATAATGGGCAAAAAATGCTGTTAAGAAATGTGATTCCAAAGTATGTGCAGACTTGTCTAGATTACTTAGATGAAAATCGTGATGAACTTGAAATCGAGGTGGAATTTACTAATGAGGTACCGCATAATGCGCTTAATGGTCATGTTTGATTTGCCAGTTGAAACAAGTCAGCAACGTCGAGCATATCGAGTTTTTCGGAAGAAGTTAATTCAAGAAGGCTTCTTAATGATCCAATATTCAGTTTATGTTCGCGTCTGTGTAAATCGAAAAGCTGCACAATTTATGGAAAAAAGGATCAGTAACTTTCTGCCTGAGAATGGATTGGTACAGACGCTAATGTTAACGGAGAAGCAATACAATGACATGCACTTTTTATTAGGTGAAGAAAAGGATGAAGTTCGTAATTCATCTGCTAGGACGGTGATCTTATGAAAGTGGTCTATGAAACCCATCAAACGATTGATGTTAAACCAGGCAAGATTACGGTTTTAGCAACTAATAATCAAACGGTATATTTAGAACTAATTCGTGGAATGAAGGATATGAATGAGTCGATCCATTTTTATGATGATGACTATAAAGAAGTCGATCATAACAAAGCGATGGATTGGGATGGCGATGTCGTTGCCGATTTAAGCTTGGAGAAAACCTATTCAACGGAAATAATTAAATATATTAATCAGTCATTAACCGACGAAGAACGACGTCAATTAGACCAAGCTGGTTTAGAATTCTATACGGCAATTCAAGATAAATTATTAATGGTAGATATACCATTAGAGGTTTCGTTTGATGGCGATATTAAGCGGATGATGAAGCATGCACAAATTCATTTTCCAAAAGAAATCAATAATGATCCCTATGGTATAATAGAGGCAGATTTGAAGATCCATTTAGAATGTGATGATCAATCTATCATTGGGTTAACTAATGTCGCTCACTATTTAACCCTGGATCAAATTAGCCATTTGGTTGAGATAAATGATCATCTGCAAACTAAAGTTTTATTAGTAGAGTTCACAGAAAGTAGGAATCAGGACGCCTACCCAAACTGTGATTATTACTACATTGATGAGGATTTCGTTGATTGGGGTTCCAACTAAAATTAGATTCTGATTATAAAAGAACGGTTTTAGAAGGGCTTCAACTCAATGACCTCAAGACCGAGAACGGCCGTATCACTGTACCATGAATCTTTGATTCTGGGCACAGTGATACGGCCTTAAATATAGTTATTCATTTTTATCATCATGGTGATGCAACTCATGAAAGGTTTCTATATCCCACATGGTTTCTTCAATGTCACTTGGTTGATTATCGTGTTGACGTTTAACTGGTGTATCTAGATCCATTCCCGTGATCCATTCAATAAACCACATAACGCCCATGATCATTAAGAAGCCGCAGAAGATAAGCCAAACAAGGCTCCATAGTTGAAGCCAAGTGATGAGGATAATAACTATAATCCCGGTAATAGTCTATCTCCGGTGCATGATCTTCTTCTTATCCTCTGGTTTCATCATATCGCCCCCTCGTATATTTAAAAATTAAGCGTATTCTATATGTTTATTATACAATTTATTGCAAGCGCTTAATTAACTTTCGTATATAAAATTGAAACGCGTATTTAATGCGTGTATCATAAATTGCAGAAAGGGATTTAAAGATGTGCAACGCTTTAAATTAGAAAAATTATTTAGGCGAAATGGATGGTATCTTTATCGACACGGAGGCAATCATGATATATGGACTGATGGCCGGGAAAAGGAAAAGTTGCCACGTCATCCAGAAATTAATGAAAGACTTGCAAGAAGCTTAATACAAAAGCATCAATTAAAATAAGGTAATTTTAAGTGGAGGTGGCTATATGTATAAAAAAGACAAGGTTGTCGTCTATCCCATTATTATTAAGTATGAACCAGATGGCTCTGAATATCCTTATTTGGTAACGATCCCAGATTTGGATGAAGGTAGGACACAAGGGAAATCAGTTGCGGATGCGATTGCGATGGCGGAAGACTTTATTGGCACAACAAGTTTAGATGAAGAATTACCACCATCAAATTATCTATTACCTAAAGTGGATGGGGATGAAATAGTTACTTTAGTTAGGGTGAATGTTTCCGAATATCGTCGAAAAAATGACAATAGAGTAGTCCGTAAGTCAGTTACCATTCCTAATTATTTAAATGAAATCGGAATGGAACAAAAGATCAATTTTAGCGAAGTCTTGACGAATGCCTTAAAAAATAAGCTTAAGGTCTGAATGAAGACCTGTGGGCAGCTAAACAATCAGTATTAGTAAAATTATGTCGCTTTGCTCTAAAAACGTGAAGGCTATGGCAACAATTAGATTTGTTGCCATAGCCTTCTTAGTAATTTCTGTTATTGTTTTCCGTTTTGTCGATTGTATTCAGATTCTAACAACTTATATTCTGTTTTAGAATAATCATTCTCTCTTTTCAAAGATTCAATATTAACCCGATACTGTTCGGGAAACTTAATGAACTCACCGGCCATTCGACGAATTCCAGCAGGGCATAGATAAGCTGGAGTGTTTCTTCCCTTTGGCCCGATTGACGGAGTAGTACCATCAAATAGTGGTTCACCAACCGTGATACCAAATAGTTTTTCTACTACCGCATTAGTTAATTGAATGAAATACGGTACACGAACCACCTTATATCCGTATGATTCGTAGAATGCTTGGTTGCTTTCATCTTTTTCCCATTGGTCTGGTGATGTATAGTGTGGTAAGCCGTCATATTCAACAATCATTTTCAGTTGTTCACTTCGATAATCGGGCCTTACATGACTTTTCTTTCCGTCATCCTTCAACAGTCCCGTTGTCTTATCATGGACCCAGTCATCGACATCTGGGAATATGACCGCTAAATATTCCTCCAAACCGGTCCGGCTGATACCAGTATCTTTATCAATACCAGCTTTATCAGCTAATTCTTTCGTTTCTCGAACAAATCCCCATTCTTTTACCATATTTTCACTCCTCGTAAATTGTTAGTTATTGACGTATTAATACTTAGTTTAGTCCAATTAGCCGATATGGAGGTAGTGATTCGTGAAATCAAATATTAGGCGTGCGGGTTTGGTGGTGATCGTTTGTGTACTGATCTTGCGATTAGATAGGATTATCATAGCTATCACGAGTATGTACCTAGCGATTAAAAAAGCTAACCACGACGATAGTCGTAGTTAGCTTACCCAACTCGTGTCTCAATCACGATCGAGAGGTAACGGATAGGGCCGTTGCCTCTCTTTTTAATTGAAATAATATCATGAGATTGAACTTAATCTCAAGCAAATTATTTTTAATGGTAGGACTTAATTTAGAATTGCAATTTTCGTCAAAGTCCATCTTCGACACCCGACAGATTTTCAGATCTATGCGTAATTGCTGCACAGATCAAAAAATCTGTCCTGTCTTAAAAACGGGAAATTTGATTTTTCACTTTAGCAAAGATCCTCCAATCAATTTTATGAACATTTTAGCGTGCTCGTCCGATGATATTAAAGAAATTGTAGTACAATAATATTAAGAAATCCCACTACATGTAAGGCAGAATTTACTGCGGGCAGTAGTGGGCTTTTTAGTTCTAAATTCAAAATCTCTTCTCCAAACAACTTATAAATAGGACGGCTAAAGCATCAGAAAGGAGCTACTAATGGTAAAATTCGATGCAGACTCACATCTAAGTGATCTCATTCAACCAACTGAGCTATATGACTGGATTTTCAATTCGAAATGGAAAACGCAAAGTTTAGAAATGGTATATACGGATTTATTCCTCCTAAAATATCCGGATGGGGAGATCTTCCTGGCCGACATGGGAAATGATCGGATGACCTCCACATATTTGGGCAACAAGGAAGGCGATCTCCAAACGATTGTGACTAACCTATGGGAATACATTGAGATTAACAAAGATGAGCTTGTCAAACGGGTCCAAGCAACTAACCGGCTTGAAGATCAAATGTATAATTCGAAGCCTAAAGAATAAGCATTCGCTTAAATCGCTATTGCAATGATAGCGGTTTATTTTTTTGCCAGCAACATGCTAAAATTAGCTTGATACAAGTCGCTAAGCTTGCGAGGGGAGATTATGCATAGCAAACGTTGGGGCATGAATATACTATTGATTATCGCTTTTGTCGCCGTGATTAGTGGGATTTTATCTCAATATCATTGGCGGTTTCCCTATGGACAGGAATTGTTATCTGAACGTTTTTCAACCACGAAAACAATCAAACAACCATCTATTATTACCAATCAGGTGGCTAAACAAACGGCCCAACTAGCCATTTTTCGCCTACCAAATGAAACCAAATTAATCTTTGACTATCAAGCGGCCGATAGTCTTCAAAATGAAGGCGGGGCACCGGTTACTAATGCAACCTTGATTCCGGGATTACGGGGGACCCGGAGCATTATTACTTTATCCCAGCAAGTGGGCATTAGCGGAGGCCTGGTTCCCCAAGGGATCGCCTACAGCCCTAAATACATCTTCATCTCAGCTTATGATGGGGCCTACAAAGTTAACTCCGTCATTTATGTGATTAACCGTCAGACTATGCGCTATGAAAAGACCTTGGTCCTCCACGGGCAACCGCATACCGGCGGGATTGCTTATGATGCCGATCACCAACGCCTTTGGGTATGTGGTTATAGTCATCGGGAAGCGACTTTATTCAGCATTAACTTAGCGACTATTGAACATTATCAATTTAAGAGTCAGCATCAGCCGATTCAGTATGCGTCCTTAACCTATTTACCTCAACTGAAACGGTCGTCGCAGGTTACTTATTATCAGCACCGTCTTTATGTGGGGTACTTCAGTAAAGGGGATCGTGGCCGCCTGCAAGCATACAAACTTAACACGAATGGCTTCTTAGCAGGCCGTCAGAGTCAGACGAGTAAACAATTCGGCAGGGTTTCAATTGCGACTTCACCAGTTTTGAACCAAACTTGTCCGACCCAAATTCAAGGGATGACAATAGTGGATGGCATGATCTTAATGTCACAATCCTACGGTCACCAAAGTTCAAAACTCTATGTCTTCAAATTATCAAGACGGGCGAATGCCTATACTAAGAGCCAGGCTTTAATGATCATCAAGATGCCACCAATGATGGAACAGATTGGCAATGAAGATGGGCAATTATATGCTGTCTTTGAATCGGGTGGCCGGCGATACCGAGATAAATATGGGGTCGGGGTGGACCGAATTCTGACCTTTGATCTGACGACACTCCTAAATAATGAGGTGACGCAATGAGCAAGCATAAATTTAGTCTGCCCGCTTCTACGCAATGGATTCTCCTAATTGGGATGGGGGCCTTGGTTGCAACGATTCTCAATACTGACAATCCGATCATGCGCTATTATAACGTGCCTCGGGATCTGTTCTTATCCGAAGGAACGACCGGGGACTACCTGTATATCATTGGTTTAGCGCTGTGCTTATTACTGGCCGCTGTGGGCTTTCATTGGGTGTTAGCTGGCAGTGATCGACCACAAAGACGCGCTTTTAAGTGGTGGCAATATGGCCTGGCCTTAATCGTGACCATCATGATAACGATCGGGCTACAGGGTTGGATGGCGCTATATCCAGACCCGACTTTATTGCTGGTACCAGATATCACCAATGATTTACAGTATCTCAATGTTTACTACTGGGCCTTGATCGCGGTAGTGAACTTAGCCTTTTTCACCTGGGCTTGGCTCTTGGCAGTGTCAGCGAGCCATCTGTTAGCTCGGCAACATTTTCCCTTGATTATTCAACTGATTGTTGCCCTCGTGATCTTTGCGAGCGCTCGGCTAATGAATATGGATGGTTCTTATGGTTACCAATTGGTGGTGAACCTCTTAATGGTGCTGCCAATGCTCCTTTGGACGATTTACACTCGGCGGATTTGGATAGGTTTGATCAGTTTATGGGTCGTTTATGAGGCAGTGATCTATTTACTCTTTATAACGCGCTAGCGATACGGAGGAAGTTTTATGATTAAAACGGTTTTGCAAGGTGATTTTTACACGGCGGTTGATCCACAAACTGTGGCCTATCATGCCCAAGCCTTAATCGTCATTGATCAAAGTGGCATGATTGAACGGATTATCGAATCAACGGATACTGATTATCAAACTAGTCGACAAGCGGCGCAAGCTAAAGATCAATTGGTAGAAGTACCGAAAGGACAAGTAATTTTACCCGGCTTTATCGATCTGCATTTGCACGCTCCCCAATGGCCGCAAGCAGGTCTAGCTTTGGATAAGCCGCTAGCCAATTGGTTGAATGATTACACTTTCCCCTTAGAAGCAAAGTATCGGGACCTTGCCTATGCTAAACAAGTTTATCCGGATCTAGTCCAAAATCTTTTAGCCAATGGGACGACGACAGTGCTCTTTTTTGGGACGATCCATAATCCGGCTAACTTAGTTTTAGCGCAAGCCTGTATGGATCATGGCTTACGCGCTTTAATTGGTCGGGTGGCGATGGATAATCCTGAACAAACGCCAGATTATTATCGAGACGCATCCAGTCAAGTGGCCTTGCAGGCAACGGAAGACTTTATTCAACAATTGACGGCGCTTGGGCAAGGACAAGCTTTAGCCCCAATCCCAGTCATTACCCCACGCTTCGTCCCGTCATGTACGCCAACGACCTTACAAGGGCTTGGGAAACTAGCGGCGCAATATGATCTCCCTATTCAATCCCACTTGAGTGAGAGTGATTGGGAACACCACTATGCGATTGAACATTACGGCCATCATGACGCCAATGTCTTGGATCACTTTGGCTTACTAACCGATCGGGCGGTTATGGCGCATGCCACCCAATTGACTTTAACCGATGAGCAGCTGGTGGCGGATCGGCATACGGCGGTTGCCCATTGCCCAATTTCAAATGCTTATTTTGGGAATGGGACCTTAGCAACGCGCCGGTTAATGGATCGTGGTATTAAGCTGGGGCTGGGTTCGGATATTTCGGGCGGCTACTCGGTATCACTTTATGATAATCTCCGCCAAGCGGTCACGGTTTCGCAAATGCGAACGGATGGGGTTACTAATCAAGATCAAGGGGAAGTCGATGCCAGGATTAGTATCCGAAATGCTTTTTATCTTGTCACGGTTGGAGGTGGTCAAAGTCTGCATTTACCAATTGGACAAATTGCACCGGGCTTCCAGGCCGATCTGCAGCTAGTTCAAGAACGACCACTACTGGCACCGAGCGATCCGATTGAACGCTTGGAACGGCTCTTGTATCAAACCCAGTCGAATCATATTCAGGTGGTAATGGTAAACGGTGATTTTGTCAAAGCTTAATTAAAAGTAGTCAGACGAACAAATATTCGATATAATAAAAAGCAGGTTAGGTCATAGACTTTGCAACCCTAAGACCTAACTTAGTGGAACTAATGGAACACACCAACTTACCTTTCACTCATCATCACACGGAGGTAAGTTCGGGTGAAATCTTTTGGTTGGGGACACGGTTTGCTAGCGATTTTTGGTCTGCTAGTGTTACGGCTGGATAAGATAATTCTAGCGGTAGCAAAGGCATATCAATTAATCAAAAAAGCACACCATGACTATTCATCATGATGTGCTAAAAGTAAAACGTGTTCCATCCACGATTGAGGAGTA
The DNA here is from genome assembly GCF_000247775.1 of Limosilactobacillus gastricus PS3. Lineage (GTDB taxonomy): Bacteria > Bacillota > Bacilli > Lactobacillales > Lactobacillaceae > Limosilactobacillus > Limosilactobacillus gastricus_A. The sequence continues at coordinate 2,346 of NZ_AICN01000044.1, read as the reverse complement.
ACGGAGACCGCCGTTGCTCCTCTTTTCGTTTCTAATCTTAACAAAAAAAGGTCGCTAAAACAATGAAAAATCGGTTGATATATAATGAATATTAACAAGCTGACAACGGGAAACCATGCATTTTACGAATTAAGTATGGTAAAATAGCATTTGATGAGTGTTCAAAACTGAAGAATAATCTCTAAAGGAGGAACTTATCGTTTGACTCAACATCACGTCAATCCTGAGAAGCGGTGGCTATCGGTCTTAGGGGATACGATGCCATTATGTTTGAGCTATGCCCCGATCGGGTTAGCCTGCGGGATTTTGCTTCATGCTGCTGGTTTTAATTTTATTATGGCCTTTTTGGTCTCAATATTAGTCTATTCCGGTGGGGCACAATTTATTTTGGCGTCCATGCTAGTCACCAATGCCCCCTTATCGACGATCTTCATGACGATCTTCTTCTTGGAAATGCGGTATGCCTTACTAGGATCTAGTTTATCCAAGTATCTGCATGAAGATAAGCCCTGGGATGTCTTCTTATTTGCCTTTTCATTGAATGATGAAAATTACGCAATTAACTATTTAAAATACGCCACTGATAAGAACTGGACGATCAAAGATGCGACCATGGTGGAGCACTTTGCTTTGATTTCATGGACTGGTGGAAACTTAATTGGGGCTTTAGTGGGAAGCACCATTTCCATCGATCTGGATATCATTGAATTTGCCCTGACAGCATTGTTTATCTACATGCTGGTCATGCAGGTCCGGAATCATTTGACTTTACTGATTTGTCTCTTGGCGGGTGCTTTATCAGTCCTTTTCCTCGTCTTGATTCAAAATACCCTTGGCTTGATTATTTCCACTTTAATGGCCTCCTTAATCGGGTTTGCGGTGGAAGATTACGTGCGCAAGCATAGTAAGCACCCGAAACGGACCTGGATTTTGGGAGAAATTTTCCGGCCATCAACGATCCGCCAAACAGTCGAGGATAAGCGTAAGAAGCAAGATCAGTCGCAAGAGGCTGCTAATCATTAGAAATTAGGTATTTGAGCAGAATGGATTTTTTAAGCACATCTACGGTAGTTGCAGCTGCCAATCATGATTATAAATTTCATATCTTAGTAATTATTATTGCAGCGCTCGCAGCCTTTGTTCCGCGTTACTTCCCGATTCTTTTCTTTACGAATCGGAAGTTGCCGGAATGGTTTAATGAATGGATGAAGTATATCCCCGTGAGCCTGTTTGCTTCTTTGGTGGCGCAACGGCTTTTCTTGGATTCGTATAAGGTCGTTACTGATAAGGTCACCTTATTTGGTCATCAATTAATCCTGTATGGTCATTTGGATCATATCATTGCTGGATTATTTGTATTGCTGATCGCATACTTTACGCGATCCATGGTTTTATCCGTTATTTTAGGATTAATTTTAGTCTTCATCTTTGCTAGTTTTATCTAACAAGCGTTGGTAGTTCAATTGAGCTACCAGCGCTTTTTTAGAACCAAGTCATCGAGGATCGAGCAAGGTCATTAGGAAAATTAGGTTTGCTTAATGTTTGGAGAAGCTTGAGACCTTCAGGAGATAATTTTTGCTGAACGGCTAAAACTTGTAATTGACTTTTGAGTTGCTTGATGGCTTGGTGATGATTAGTGCCAGATTTGAAATTAATCAGGGCCTTATCAATCAATTCCTGTTCGTTATTTTCTTTTAAATTTGTTCTTTCAAGTATATCGACTATATCAGGATTATTTGTATGATGCTTAAAAAACATAATTTACCTTCCTAGTGTAGAGATCCATCCATTGACGACAGTATGACCCACATTACTCCAAATTGCCCCATAGTTAGGATAGGATCGATGTGTTCTAGTGTTGTAAGTAGCATATGGGCTTATATTGATGACTCTTCCTCCAATAGTATATCGTAAGTAATCTTCATTCAATTTTTGTTTAATCATTATTAATCACTCCTTTTTGTATATATTGATGATCATCTATTTATATTATAAGGAGTAAGATGAATTTTAGAGTCAAACTGCAAGTTCCGTTCAATTTCCGGCATTTTCCGTTAGTTGATCGAAACGTTATTAACGTTCACTGCACCAAATTCGACGTTCACTGCAGTTTGAAAAATTTTGCTGGAATTCAATTTATAATAATCTTGAAAAGAAAGGAAGTGGACACGATGAGGACTAATAACTATCGGGTATTAACTGATGCCCAATTGAACGAAATTGTCGGTGGACACATTTTAACGAGATTTAAGCAATTCATGATTCAACGTTGGGAAAATATTGTCAGAAACTGGATTGACGGCTTTAATTCTAGTCCATTCCATTAGAAGGGAGTGAGAAATCATG
>NZ_AICN01000045.1:0-20853 GCF_000247775.1 Limosilactobacillus gastricus PS3 | reverse complement strand
TTTAATGGAAAAGGTTATTTTATTGATGGAAAACAGGTAAGCGAGATGGGGACATTAAAGAAGACGATAATAGAATTATTTATCGATAGTCAAAGAGTGATTAAGGCCTTAAATAAAAAATGAAGACCATCCATTTTAAGGTGAAAATTTAAAAGAAAGAGTAATGGTTCTAATTCCTCGGAAACAGGGATACGATCGGAAATTCAATTTGTGGCCGTTGTTTCCATTGATATTTAACAGTAAATTCATACTCCAAATTATCAAATTGATTTTTAAAGTAATGAAATTAATAGATTTCTATGATACAATTTATCTATGGAGGAAGCATTGTAGTCCATTGGACTTTGATGTACACAAAAGCCCCCCGCTGCGGTGACAGCGAGAGGCTTTTTTTGTGGGCTAAAGTTGTCCGATTTTAATTAGTGCTTGTGGTGATTGTTTAGCCACCAACCAAACCACGTAACAATTAATGCACTAATCAATTGGAGGAAGCATTCTATGTACTCCATTGGTCTCACCCCCTTTCTGTACTCCAAGGGTGACGGACAACTATAATATTTTATCATATGATAATTAAAAATTATATGAATGTTGAAAAATGTAGTGTTAAGGAATTTGTTTTTTACTGCTTAGTTAAGCTTGATCGTGGTTGGAGACATTTAAATAATAGATTAAGAAGAAGGAGTAGTAGTTCGTTGAACTTGCTGTACACAAAAGCCCCCGCTGCTGCAACAGCGAGGGCTTTTTAACTTTCATCTACCTTATCCAAGTAATCAAATGGAAACGCGCTTTGGGTTATTGGATAAGTCAGTAGATGATTCGATGATTATTTTCCCGTTCGTTAAAGGTGTTTTGTAAATTATAAGGAGGAAGGGAAATAGAGATTAGTTATTTAAACCATCGAGATTGACGAGGATCTTTGCTTGAGACTTATCGGTTGTCAAAGCTTCAAAACCGTCCGTAACGATATCGTCTAATGGAATCTCTTTTGTAATAACTGGTTCAACTTGCAGGGATCCTTTGGTAATTAATTCGGCAGTCTCCAGGAAAGTCGCTTGGGAATAGGCAATTGTGGAAGTGATTTTAACCCCAGTGTTCGTTAAAATCATTGGATTGAACTCAATCGGATGACCAAAGATTGATACCAAAGTCATAGTTCCTAATGGTTTAGTAGCTAAAATCGCTTGATTAAAAGTGACTTGAACTCCCGCAACCTCAAAGGAAGCATCGACACCGCCTGGAACTAATTCTTTGATCCGTTGCACCGGATCTTGTTCACCTGAATTAATTGTATCGGTTGCCCCGAGTTCTAAGGCCTTAGCAAGGCGTTGGGGTGATAAATCACAAATAATGATTCGGTTAGCCCCCGCAGCTTTCGCAGCAGCGGCAACCAGACAGCCAATTGGTCCCGCCCCGAAGATCGCAACGTTTTGACCGAAAGTGAGACCATTACGTTTAATGGCTTGGACAGCCACGGCGGCTGGTTCAATTACAGCTCCCAACCGTAATGGAAAATTCTTCGGTAACCGAACGAGGTTATCCTCAGGTATGTTTGCATGAGAGGCAAAGCCACCGTCGGAAGCTAGACCGATAAATGAATAGCCACTGTAAACATCAATGTCACTAGGACGATCGGCGTTGGTAACGGTAGGATTGATGGCAACGTGGTCACCAACCTGATAATTGGTAACCTTTTTTCCAATGCGTTCAATCACCCCAGCAAATTCATGCCCCAAGGTAATGGGGGCCTGTCCACCCAATAGCGGATCGGGACCTTCAGTCGGGACGTAGACCGGGCCTTCCAGGTATTCGTGGAGATCAGTCCCACAAATTCCCGTCCAAGCCACTTTGACGGTCACTTCGTTGTCTTGTAATGGTTTTAAATCGACATCTTTCACGCGAATATCTTTGGCACCATGCCAAACTGCTGCTTTCATACTTAACCTTCTTTCTAAAAAACAGTTTGTGAAATATACATTGTGAAATCAATCAATTATCTTTCTGCTCGAAACTAATTATAAACTGATAAATCAGGATTTCAAGTGACAATCGTTTAAAAGTTGCATTTCACAAACTGGTGATATTTCACAAACTTTGAAGAATAAAGCAATTAAACAGTAAAAATATTTATCAGATGCTAAATATAGCCAAGGAATTCACAATTGAACAAGTGAGCGCAGGCTATTTAGAAATTCACGTAGGGGCCTAGCTTTGTTGCGACGTTGATAAACCACTTGGATCGAATATTTTTGGGTATCAGGATCCTTGAACGGTAAGTACTTAATTTGATTACTTGGTTGAATAAAACGCTGGAATAAGCCGTTAGGGTAGAAAGCAACGTCGCGATTAAGGGCCACCCGAATTTGCATTTGCTCAATCGTTGAAACGCGTTCAGTACTAATCTTTTCTGAAAAATTAATGGCCTGGTTGAATTCATTTTGTAAATAGGATGAACTCTCATACGAGTAGTACAAAACGTTATGGTCTTTCAGATCATCAGGAGTGATTTCTTGGTGTTGAGCCAAAGGGTTAGCGGTACTAACCCCGAGGATCATTTTGTTTTGGTAAATGGTCTGACTAGCGAGACTGTGATTAGTTAATTGCCAATGGGGTCCATAAGCTAAAATATAGGCACAATCCAAAATGCCAATTGAAACATCAGTCAAGAGGTGTTCAATCCCGGCTTCTGATACTTCAAAATTCAGTGATTGTTTAGCTTGAGCTTGGAAACGATTAATATTATCGATCATAATCTGGGATTCAAAGGGCGAGAAATAACCAATTTTAACGGTGTCGAGCGCTTGAAAATGGTGATGCTTAAACTCGTTCTCCACATCTTCTAACCGGTTTAAAATATCTTGGGCATGGGGAACAAATTGATGACCGACATCAGTTAAGCGAATCCGGTTAGAGTCACGTAAAAACAATTTTGTATCTAATTCGGTTTCTAAGTTCAAAATTTGTTTGGAAACGGCGCGCTGGGAAACAAAATTAGCATCCGCCACACGTTGAAAACTACCTAAATGGACAGCTTCAATAAAATATTGCAATTGCTGTTGATTCATGGTTACACCTCCTTTTAGTTCGGCTATATCTAAATTTTAGCATAGTAGAAAACTAAAAAATTTAACTATAATGAACTTGTAAGAGAGTTCACAAACTTGGAGGTGTAAAGATGAGTTTACCAAAAGAAGATCAATATGATGTCGTAGTTGTTGGATCTGGAGCTGCCGGTTTTTCCGCCGGTCTAACGGCCGTTCAAGGCGGGAGTAAAACCCTGGTTCTAGAAAAAGGGCGGACGACGGGTGGTAGTAGTAACTATACGGAAGGTTTATTTGCGGTTAATTCGTCCTTACAAAAGGCGAAGGGGATCAAGGTGTCCGGAACCGAAGTTTTAAAAGAAGAAGTTGAATATTCTCAATATAAAGCCGACGCGCGGATTTGGCGTAACTATGTCGATGGCAGTGCTGAAAACGTTGACTGGCTCCAGGAACAAGGAGTGGAGTTTGAACGGGTTCAAGCCATGGGAGCAGGTGAAGCTACTTGGCACATTTATAAAGGAATGGGCGATGCGGTTATTCACCAAGCATTGCAACCACGCTTTGAAACAGCGGGCGGCGAAGTCGTGACTTCGGCGGCAGCCGTCAATTTAGTTCGGCAAGCTGACCAAACTTTTGTGGTTACAGTCCGTGATGAAGCAAATCAAGATGTTAAAGCAGTCCACGCTCGAGCTGTCATTTTGGCAACCGGGGGCTATCTCAATAATCCAGAGATGATGGCAGAAGAGACTAATTATGATTTGAGTCGCTTAGAAACGGTTTCGTCTGGTAAAGGAACTGGTGATGGATTGCGGATGGCTTGGCAAGTCGGTGCACGGAAGTATGGAACCGGCATGGCCATGCTTTTTGGCGGATACTTAAGTGATCCCGAGACCCCATCCTTCAAATTTATGAGTTCGCAGATGAATGTCGCGGCCGGTCAACAACCGCTCCTGTGGGTGAATGAAAATGGGGAACGGTTTGTCAATGAAGAAGTCGTTTATAACTTCTCTCAGGCCGGTAACGCCCTCTATACCCAGGCGGAAGTTTATAGTATTTTGGACCAAGGCGTGATCGACAAAATGATCACAGAAGGTAATTTTATGGGGCTCGGGGTCTATGTTTTGCGGGGGCAAAAGATGGATACCCTCCAAGAAGAAATTGATGCGGCTGTGGCAGCCGATAAAGCCTTTATCTTTAAGGCTGATTCGATCGAAGAACTGTCTCAAAAGATGGGCCTAGCACAATTACCGGCCACGATTAGTCGGTATAACCGCGATGCCGCTCAAGGTGAAGATCGCGAATTCGGCAAACCAGTTGAATATATGCAACCAGTGACGCAAGGCCCATTCTATGGTTTTAAGTTAAATATTGGTGCCTTTTGTACCATGGGTGGTTTACAAGTGACACCACAAAATGAAGTGCGGGATGAACAAGGTCAAGTTATTCCTGGTCTCTATGCCGTTGGTAATGATGCCGCAGGGTTGACTGGTGATACTTACGGGCCCAATATGCCAGGGACTTGTGTGGGTTACGCCATCTATTCCGGTCGGAATGCCGGTCAGCAAGTTACGGAATATTTACGTTGACATTTGTCAAAAGTTCATTAAGATAAAAAGTAAGTTGAATATGAAAGAAGTTTTTCGGGGCAGGGTGAAAATCCCGACCGACGGTGAGCAGGTTTCCTGTAAGTCCGTGACCCGCATTTTGCGGTTGAACCAGTGCGATTCTGGTACCGACAGTATAGTCTGGATGGGAGAAAAACGAGTGGACTTGATGAATATCATCAGGTTTTTTAGCGACATAACTGCTAGAAAAGTAACCGCTTTCTAAAAACGACCTCGAAGAATTTTCTTCGAGGTTTTTTATTTGGAAAGAGGCGATTAAATGAACGATCAAGCATGGATGGAACGGGCTCTGACAGCTGCTCAGCGAGGCGGTCTAGCGACTTGGCAAAATCCCCAAGTGGGGGCGGTTCTAGTTAAAGATGATCACCTGTTGGCGATTGGCTATCATCATCGTTATGGCGATTATCACGCCGAACGCGATGCCTTAAGTCAGGTGACACCTGATCAAGCTCGAGGTGGGACTCTTTATGTGACTTTGGAACCCTGTAATCACTCGGGAAAGCAACCACCCTGCAGTCATCTGGTTGTGGACTACGGGATTAAACGGGTGGTGGTAGGGCAACTAGATCCTCACCAAATTGTGGCAGGAAAGGGTGTCCAGTATTTACGTGACCATGGGATCCAGGTAACAATCGGGGTTCTTGAACAGGAAGCCCGAGCCATCAATCCCCACTATAACTTTTTCTTCACTCATCAGCGGCCGTGGATAGCGCTTAAACAGGCCGTCACCTTAGATGGAAAAGTGGCCTTGGGGAATGGAAAACGGACAGCCATCACCAATCAAGCAGTCTATGACTGGGTGCATCAAGAACGGGCTCACTATCAAGCGATCCTTGCGGGAAGTCAAACCGTTTTAACCGACAACCCAACCCTAGGGACCACTGCCAAGTTGGAACACCAACCGTGGCGAGTGATCTTGGACCGGCGCGGGCGCTTATTTGAACAAGCGCACCTAAAAATCTGGCAGACCACGGTTTATCCCACCCTCGTTTATACGGAGACGCCAATCTCCTTGACTTTGCCAGGCGTTGAGATTAAGCAATTAGCGGAAGTGACTCCCAAAACGGTCGTTGATGATCTTGCTCAACAAGGCCTGCAATCACTATATGTTGAAGGCGGACCGCAAATTCATAATGCCTTTTATCAGGCAGATTTGTGGGATGAAAGCATCACTTATCTTAGCCCTAAACTGATTGGGGGCCGGGGAGTCACAGCCTTTTCTGGACCTGAACCAGGTCGACTAATGGAATTAGTAAATGTCGAAGTACAGAAATTGGGATCAGATTTACGAATACGAGGAGAACGAAAATGTTTACCAGATTAATTGAAGGAATGGGGACGATCAAAGCAATTGAGCGAGTAGATGAAACCATTACTATGCAAATTACTGCCCCAGCAGAATTATTAGCGACATATCAGATTGGTGATTCGATGGCGATTGATGGGACTTGTCTAACGGCCGTCCAAAAAACTGCCAATGCGATGACAGTGGAGCTGATGCCTGCAACTTATGAACGAACAAGTTTTAAGAATCGAAAAGTTGGTGACCAGGTAAATCTGGAACGGGCCCTTGCTGCTAACGGACGGTTTGAAGGACATTTGGTCTCAGGGCATGTTGATTTTGTATCACAACTGGTGAAGCGACAAGGACACGATAATGCCCTGGAATTAACTTTTTCAATTGATGATCCATATGCTGAGCAGATTATTTCTCAAGGTTCCGTCGCCATTAATGGGGTTAGTTTGACCGTGATGACTAGCGATGGTTATCAATTCACGATCGGCTTAATTCCCCATACGCAGGAAAAACTAATTTAGCATCATTAACAGTCGGCGATCAGGTCAATATTGAGACTGATTTGATGGGGAAGTATTTAATCAATCATTTGAATAGGAGGAAAGAAAATGGACGTTAAGAAGTTTCAAGCCGCTTTATCTTACTTAAAAACAGGTGGGTTAGTTATTGTGACCGATGATGAGAGTCGGGAAGCGGAAGGTGATTTAGTCGGTTTAGGAGCAGTGGTGACCCCTGGAAAAGTCAACTTTATGACTAAGTATGCCCGGGGCTTAATGTGTGCGCCGGTCGGCCCAGAAATCGCCCAGCGGTTAGCCTTGCCACAAATGACCGCTGATAATACCGATCCGTTTGGGACAGCTTTCACTCTTTCGGTTGACCACCGGACAACGACGACCGGGATCTCGGCCTATGATCGAGCGGCGACAATTAAAGCCTTAGCAGATCCGCAAAGTCAACCAGCCGATTTTTATCGACCGGGGCATATCTTCCCATTGACCGCCCAAAAGGACGGGGTATTAGATCGAGACGGGCACACCGAAGCTGCCGTTGATCTAGCACGGTTAGTAGGGTTGTCACCGGTGGCTTATATCTGTGAAATCTTACAAGAAGATGGGCACATGGCTCGTCGACCACGCCTAGTTGAGATGGCAGATGAATATGGGTTACCTTTGCTAACGGTTGCTGATATTCAAACTTATCGGCGTTTGCAGGTTAGTGATGAATTAACGCCTGTCAAACTTCCTACTGCCTATGGTGATTTTAAATTAGTTCCCTTTCCTGATGAAACCTTAGCCTTAACCAAGGGGAACTGGACGGTTGATGAACCAGTCTTAGTGCGTTTGCATTCCGAATGCTTAACTGGCGATGTGTTCGGTTCCAAGCGTTGTGATTGTGGTCCCCAGTTACATGCGGCAATGGAAAAGGTGGCCGAAGTTGGACAAGGCGCCATTATTTATCTCCGTCAAGAAGGTCGGGGCATCGGACTCTTGAATAAATTAAAGGCTTATCATTTGCAAGAAGACGGTATGGATACCGTTGAAGCAAATCAAGCACTGGGTTTTGCTGAAGACGAACGTGATTATCAGGAGGCCGCCCAAATTTTACGGCATTTAGGCATTACTAAGGTCCGGTTGATGACTAATAATCCAGACAAGATTGAACAGTTAAAGGCTGCAGGGATTGAAGTAGTAGAACGCGTGCCCCTAGAGATTCCGCCAACAGCGGCAAATCGTCGGTATTTAAAAACTAAGCAAGAAAAACTACAACACTATTTACATCTATAAGGAGCAAACTTATGACTATTTATGAAGGACACTTTAATGACCAAGACTATCGGATTGCTATTGTAATTTCTCGTTTTAATGAAGCGATTACCAAGCGGCTTTTAGATGGCGCCGTTGATAATTTAGTACGCCATGGAGTAGCAAAAGACCGGATCGATGTGTATTGGGTGCCGGGAGCCTATGAAATTCCCTTTATGGCGAAGAAAGTGGTGCAATCCGAACGCTATGATGGTTTAGTAACTCTAGGTGCAGTGATTCGTGGTGAAACCTCACACTATGATTTAGTGACGAATGGGGTGGCCAACGGGGTCTTAGAATTGAATTTAACCAGTTCAATTCCTGTCACCTTTGGGGTAGTCACCACGGAAAACGTTGATCAAGCCATGCAACGTTCCAGAGTCAAAGCAGGGAATAAGGGTTATGATACGGCCCAAGCCTTACTCGAGATGATTTCTTTAAGCCGTCAATTGGATTAATTTCACGGTAGAAAGGAATTAATAAAAGAAAGTTAAATTATGAATGTAATTAAGATAATTTAATTTAATCGAGAATTTACTTTGAATAACATTAAAAAATCTTAAGCACTTTTAATTAGCTGCCTCCGAGGATTATGATATAAAGCAACTTTATTATTTCCAGGGGGATACAATGAAAAAGCGTTTATTTAAATTAATGTGCGCTAGTTTGCTGACCGTTGCCGGACTTGTGCTTGGCCTCGTTAGCTTCAATTCGGCGACGCCAGCGCATGCGGATGAAGAGACCTACACAATTGGGACGGTGGATAGTTTTGTGCCATTTGAAATTCCAAACAACAAGGGAACCTATAATGGCAAAAATCCTGGGATCGAAATCGAAATGCTGCAACAGATCGCAAAGCATGAACATTTTAAATATAACCTCCGGGTCATGACTTTCGATGCCATGTTGCAAGCCTTAGATGCGAACCAAATTCAAGCAGCCTTTGGGGGCATGAGTGTCACGGATGAACGGAAAGCCAAGATTGACTTCACCACTTCTTACTACAATTCTGGGGTCGTTATGGCCGTAGCTAAAAATAGTAAAATTACCAGCCTAAGCCAATTGCGGGGCAAGACGGTTGACTTAAAATCGGGGACGAGTGGTGCGGAATATGCCACGTCCATTCAAAAGAAATACGGTTTTAAAGTTAAGTACTTTAAGTCTGATAACACCCTCTTTAGTGATGTGGTGAACGGGAATGGGGCCGCAACCTTTAATGATGAGCCGGTTTTGCGTTATGGGATCCGGAATGGGATGAAACTTAAAATCGTGACGAAGGCCGCCAACTCAACCCCAGTGGCCATGGGGGTTAAAAAAGGTGAAAACCAAGAACTCTTGACGAAACTTAATGATGGGATCGCCTGGTTGAAGAAGACGGGGCGGATGCAAAAGATCATTAATAAGTACACCAAGGGTAGTGCTACCAAGACGGACTCGGCTAGTCAACGGACGATTTGGGCCTTAATCAAAAATAATGCAGGGGCCTTGGCCGATGGTCTTTGGATGACGATTGAATTAACGGTTGTCGGATCAATTTGTGCCATGGTCTTCGGCCTTTTACTAGGGGTTATGGGAATTACTGACGGCAAGCTTTGGAGCAGTATTTCCAGCATCATTATTTACATCTTCCGGGGAATTCCGATGATTGTCCTAGCCTTCTTTATCTATATTGGTTTGCCGGCAGTGATTGGGCAAAAGATTCCGCTATTCGTGGCGGGGGTCTTAACCCTAATGCTAGATGAAGGGGCCTACGTAGGGGCGATTGTTAAGGGTGGTTTCCAAGCGGTTGATCGCGGTCAATGGGAAGCAGCCCGGAGTCTAGGTCTGCCCTACTACAAAGCCTTGTTTAAGGTCGTGGCTCCGCAAGGGATTAAGATTATGGTGCCATCTTTAGTTAACCAATTAATTATTACCTTGAAAGATACGTCAATTCTTTCTGCCATTGGGGTGATGGAATTGACCCAAACGGGGACGGTTATTATTTCCCGGAATCTGGAAGGATTTAAGATGTGGTTAATTATTGCGACGATGTATGTCATTATTATTACCGTCTTAACCTGGTTATCTAACTATGTGCAAAGAAAGATGAGGTAAGCTAGTTTTATGGATAATCAATACAAAATTGAAGTTACCGATTTGCATAAGAGTTACGGTGACAACGAAGTTTTAAAGGGCATTAGCCTGCAAGTGAAACCCAGCGAAGTAGTCTGCATGATCGGCCCATCTGGTTCGGGGAAAAGTACCTTTTTACGGTGCTTGAATAAATTGGAAGCCCCGGATAGTGGTCACATCATTATTGATGGTTATGATATTGCTGATCCCAAGACAAATATTGATTTGGTTCGGCAAAATATCGGGATGGTTTTCCAACATTTCAATTTATTCCCCAATATGTCGGTGCTGGAAAACATTACCTTAGCCCCAGTGCAGTTAAAGAAGATGACCAAAGAAGAAGCCAAAACCGCTGCTTTAAAATACCTGGAAATGGTTGGCTTGTCGGATAAAGCGGATGCTAATCCGACTAGCCTATCTGGGGGGCAAAAGCAACGGGTGGCTATTGCGCGTGCCCTGGCAATGAAGCCGGATGTGATGCTGTTTGATGAACCCACTAGTGCTCTGGATCCAGAAATGGTTGGGGACGTCTTAGAAGTCATGCAAGAATTAGCTCGTGAGGGGATGACGATGGTGATCGTGACTCACGAAATGGGCTTTGCCAAGCGGGTTGCTAATCGGGTTATTTTCTTCCATGACGGGGTGATTCGGGAAGAAGGAACTCCGGAAGAAATCTTTGATCATCCGCAACATCCTGATACCCAAAACTTCTTGGAAAAGGTTTTGAACGCCTAGATTTGACATATAGCTTTGGAAAAGTATAATAAATATTTGGAATTAATTGACTAGTTTAACAGAGACCTTGTCAGGAGCTGAAAAGACAAGACTAGTTTATGGCTAATTAAATGGGTGGTTCCGATATCAACCAAGAGGTGAATTAAGCTTAATTAATTCATAAAAATGGGTGGAACCGCGTTATTGACGTCCCTGGTAGCGATACCGGTGGCGTTTTTTATTTTGGTTTCATTAAGCAAGGAGAAGGAGAATCTCATGGAAGAACAAGAACAGAAGTTGTCACGATCGTTGAAGAGTCGGCATATTACAATGATCGCGATCGGTGGGGCGATTGGGACCGGACTTTTCTTAGGGTCTGGGTCAGCTATTCGGACTGCCGGTCCTTCAATCATTTTGACCTATTTGATTGTGGGGATATTTTGTTTCTTTATGATGCGAGCACTGGGAGAATTACTTTTATCAGATACAAGTAAGCATTCCTTTATTGATTTGGTGCGTGATTATTTAGGGGAACAGTTTGAATTTATTGCGGGTTGGACCTATTGGTCGTGTTGGCTTAGTTTAGCCATGGCCGATTTAACGGCAACGGGAATATATTTACAGTATTGGTTTCCGTCACTGCCCCAATGGGTTGGACCGCTGGTCATTATTGTCCTGTTAATGTTGATCAACATGATTAACGTTGGTTGGTTTGGTGAGTTTGAAAGTTGGTTCTCGGCCATTAAGGTGATTGCTATTGTTGCCTTAATTGTGGTTGGAATTGTGATGATTATTTTGCACACGAAAGTTTCAACGGGCTATACTTCATTAACCAATCTCTATTCGCATGGGGGCTTTTTCCCGTTTGGTTTTGGTGGTTTCTTAACCTCATTTCAAATGGTGGTCTTTGCTTTTGTCGGCATTGAAATGGTCGGCTTAACCGCTGGTGAAACCCGAAACCCTCAAAAAGACATTCCCAAGGCAATTAACTCCTTACCAATCCGGATTGGACTCTTTTACATTGGAGCGATGACGGCGATTATGGCCATCTACCCATGGAACCAAATTAAGACAACCTCCAGTCCCTTCGTGCAAGTCTTTGCTGGAATTGGGGTTGCGGGGGCCGCAGGAATCTTAAATTTCGTTGTCTTAACTTCTGCAATGTCGGCGACGAATAGTGCCATCTTTTCAACGAGCCGTTCTTTATATGCTTTGGCAGAGAACCAGCAGGCTCCTAAACAGTATGCTAAGTTAAGTAACAAGGCGGTTCCCAACCGGGCGCTGCAGGTCTCGTCCCTAATTTTATTTATCGTGGTCATTTTAAATTACATTATGCCATCTGGGATTTTTAATATTATCTCAGGAGTATCAACGATTAATTTTGTCTTTGTATGGTTAATCATTTTATGGACCCACCTTGCTTATCGCCGAGTTCATCCAGAAGGGGTGGCGGGTTTTTCAATGCCTTGGTATCCATACACTAGTTGGGCGACGATTATTTTCTTTATTTTTGTTTTGATCATCTTATTATTTATTCCATCAACGCGACCATCATTAATTATTTCGATTATTTTCTTTATCGTCTTATTTATTGGCTACTATGCATTACAGCGCCGAAAGAAAAATTAGGATATAGTTGGTCAAAGTAAGCGTTTTCAGATATAATATAGGTGTGGAAGGACTTGATCGTTACTTGTCCTAATTGAATATGGTTGTACCATATTCACCCCCACATCAACCTATCCAAGAGTCAGAAGGCTATTCCGTCATTAATCATTAGATTACCCTCTCCAAATGATGATTGAACGACGAAAGAAAAGTTGTAGCGGCATAGTCTTTCCATTCAAGTAAGCGGCCATTGCGTGCAATGGTCGTTTTTAGTTAGGACGAAAAACGCGAACATTAAATTGAAATTAGAAAAATTGGTTAAGATTTTACTCAGAGTTATCTTTACTTTTTCTTAATAAATGATAGTATTTAGAGAGGTGAACTACCAAATACCAAGATTAAAAGGAGTATAGATATCTTATGTATTTAGCAATAAATGTCCTTGGCTTGATTGTCTTTTTGGCAATTGGGTTCATTTTCTCAAAGGACCGCAAGCACATTAATTGGAAGGCAATTGCGATCATGGTGGTTTTGAACCTGATTTTAGCTTGGTTCTTAACAAGTTCTGCTGCTGGACGGGCCGGCGTTAAAGCGGCCGCCGATGGATTTACTTGGATTGTTGATATTTCAGCGAAGGGGACTGTGTTCGCCCTTGGTGATTGGTACAATACCAAAAATCTGAACTTTATTTGTTCCTCCCTAATGCCAATCTTAATGATTGTTCCAATGTTTGATATCTTGACTTACTTTGGTATCTTACCTTGGATCATTAAGTGGATTGGTCGCGGCTTGTCATTCTTAACTGGTCAAGCTAAGTTTGAGTCATTCTTCGCCGTGGAAATGATGTTTCTTGGGAACACGGAAGTGCTGGCCATCTCTGGCATGCAATTGCGGAAGATGAGTAAGGAACGGAATCTCTCGATTGCAATGATGTCGATGAGTTGTGTGACAGCTTCCATTCTGGGTTCTTATATTCAAATGATGCCGGGGCAATTTATTTTGACGGCGGTGCCAATTAATATTGTGAATGCTTTGATCTGTACCAGTTTACTCAATCCAGTTCACATTACTCCAGAAGAAGATACCATCGAAAAAGTTGGTAATACTGATGATGGGAAGAAAGAACCATTCTTTAGTTACTTGGGGGATTCAATTTTAGGTGCCGGTCGGTTAATTTTAATCATTATTGCTAACGTCATTGCTTTCGTGGCTTTGGCTGGTTTGATTGATGCAATCCTTGGCTTGTTCTGGAAGCAACTTTCCCTAGAAAGCATTCTTGGGGTTGTTATGTTCCCATTCTCATGGTTAATGGGTCTAAACCCACATGATGCTTGGATCCTTTCCCAAAACATGGGCTTGAAGCTGGTGACGAATGAATTCGTGGTAATGGGTGAAGTGACGAAAGTAATTGGTCAATATCCAGCGCACTTGAAGGCGGTCTTCACGGTCTTCATGACCTCATTTGCTAACTTCTCAACCCTAGGGATGGTTATGGGGGCCTTCAAGGGCTTAGTTGGCCAAGAAGATAATGATTACATTGCTAAGAACTTTGCTTACATGCTACTTTCAGGGGTCTTAGTATCCCTCTTGTCAGCAGCATTTGTTGGACTCTTTGTTTGGTAAACAGTTTAAATAGATCTGAATCCTAGTTACTTGATTCGGATTACACAGTAAACGGCTAGGATTTATCCTAGCCGTTTTTTGTCAAATGATGATATATAAAGGAATATAAATGAGGTGAAAAATCATGACTATTAAAATTATTATGGATACCGACCCCGGAATTGATGATGCTGCTGCTTTAGCCATGGCCTTGAATAATCCAGAGATTGACCTGAAATTAATTACTGCTGTGGCGGGGAACGTGACTGTTGATAAAACGACCGCTAACGCTTTAAAGATTGTGCACTTTTTTAAAAAGGACGTTCCGGTCGCTGCTGGAGCGGCACAACCATTAATCAAGCCGTTTGAAGATGCCGCACGGATTCATGGCGAATCGGGGATGCCGGGTTATGATTTTGGCGATAACTATGGGCAACCAATTGCAAAACCAGCGGTGGAAGCCTTACATGATGCCATTATGGCCGAAGACGAGATTACCTTGGTACCAACAGGATCCTATACGAATATCGCCTTGCTACTGGCAGAATATCCAGAGGTAAAGAGCCATATTAAACAAATCGTTGCCATGGGCGGCTCTATTTCTGGTGGAAATATGACCAGTGTCGCCGAATTTAATGTTTTTACTGACCCAGATGCGGCGTCAATTATGTATCAATCGGGAATTCCGATTGTGACGGTGGGCCTTGATGTCACCCTAAAAGCTCTATTAACGCCGGCAACACAAGCCAAACTTTTATCGTTAGGTGAAACAGGGAAAATGCTCCATGGCTTGATCACCCACTATAATGATGGGGATAATGAGCAGGGGCATCCAATGCACGACGTTAACACGATTTTCTACTTGCTTCATCCGGAGGCGTTCACCACGAAAGATTTGTGGGTCGATATCCAAACTAGTGGACCAGCAATTGGCGCAATGGTTGCTGATGTTCGGGGCGCATATCATGATGGTCAAACTAATGCCAAGGTATGTGTGGATATTGACGCTGAACAATTCAATCAATGGTTCATTGAACAGGTGGAAAAGATTGAATTATAAGCCTTTTTAAGGTAAAGTTAAATGGTGATGTGAAACATAAATGTTTCACGGAAAGGAACCATTAATGACGCCAGAAGAATTTCGCCAAAGCCTTCTTGACCAAGGTATCACGGTTACTGATCAGCAGTTAGCACAATTTGATTACTACTATCATTTTTTAGTGGAAACCAACGAGCATGTCAATTTAACGGCCATTACTGATCGCGAAGAAGTGTACTTAAAACATTTCTATGATTCAATACTCGGGGCAATTGCGCAACCTAAATTACAAACTGAGGCATGGACTTTGTGTGATATTGGAGCCGGTGCAGGTTTTCCTTCCTTGCCGTTAAAGATTTTGTTCCCACAATTAAAGGTAACCATTGTGGATTCATTAAATAAACGGATCAAGTTTTTGCAGGACTTATGTGATCAATTAGGCTTAACCGAGGTCACCCTAGTCCATGACCGGGCGGAAACTTTTAGTGCTAAAAATAGTCCTTATCGAGAACAATATGATTTGGTGACGGCACGGGCGGTAGCGCGCCTGGTGGTGCTCAGTGAACTATGTTTACCAGCTGTCAAAGTTGGTGGTCAATTCATGGCCTATAAGGCAACGGCGGCTCAAGATGAATTGCAAGTAGCCCAGGGGGCGACTAATAAGCTGGGTGGTCAATTAACCGACGTTAAAACCCTGAGTTTACCAAGTCAACCAGCCGAAGAGCGTAATTTTGTCTTAATTAATAAAGTAGCCGCGACTCCTGGTAAGTATCCGCGGCGACCGGGTGTGCCGAATAAAAAACCGTTAGTGAATGTGAAGTAGAGGTTGGGAAATGGCATTTTCAATTTTTAATTTAGGTAAAGATGATGAACATGTTAAAAATCAAGTGGTGGAAGTGCCTTTAAAAGACATTGTGCCCAATCGCTATCAACCACGGAAAGTGTTTGACCGCCAAGCAATTGAGGAGTTGGCGCAAACGATTCGAGAACACGGTCTATTACAGCCGATCATTGTTCGCGAATATGAAGCCGGCAAGTATGAGATCATCGCCGGGGAACGGCGCTTTCGAGCTATGACTTCCCTAAATTGGGAAACGGCCCCAGCGATTGTCGAAAAGATGTCGGATGAGGAAACGGCTTCCTTGGCCTTGATTGAAAATTTACAACGATCCAATTTAAGTCCGGTGGAAGAGGCCCAAGCTTATCGAAAGTTAATGGATCTCAATCATTTGACGCAACGAACCCTGGCAGAAGGCATGGGGAAGAGTCAATCATTTGTGGCGAATAAACTACGCTTGTTACAATTAGCCGAACCTGTCCAAACGGCCATTTTAAATCACCAGATTACGGAACGACATGGGCGGGCCCTCTTGAATTTAAAGCAGGTAGATCAGGCCGCTATGCTGGCTGAAGTCATTAGTCATGAGTGGACGGTACGCCAAACAGAAGATGCGGTGGCGGCTAAACTCGGTCAACCACTGCCGTCGGTAATTCGCGCCCGTAAGCAACGGGAGATTTATGGGATTGGCGCCGATGAGTCGGCGGATGTGACGGCAACGACCGAAGATCCTAAAGTAAATCCAAAGAAAAAAAGCACCCGTCGTACTAATAAGCATGCTCCCAAAATTACTAATGCTCAAAGTGCCGCTAAAGCAATTCAAGCGGCCGTTGATAATCTAAAGGGAACGGGCTATCATACCGAAGTCACGACTCAAGACACCGAGAATGGGGTTCAAGTGATCATTCAAGTTGTTGATCAACCACGGAAACGGGGGCGCCAATCGTGAGCCAGCATGAAGCGGAACGTGTGGTTCAATTACCCTTAAGTCAAATTCGCCCCAATCCCTATCAACCGCGGCAGATATTTGATGAGAAAGCCCTAACGGAATTAGCGACCTCGATTCAAACGACGGGGATTTTTCAGCCGATTATTGTTCGCCAACCGGATCCAGCCTTGACGCGTTATGAAATCATTGCCGGGGAACGGCGATTTCGGGCAACTCAACTCGCGGGCTTAACAACGATTCCAGCGATTGTCCGTGTCCTTAATGATCGCCAGATGATGGAAGTGGCGGTGCTGGAAAATCTTCAACGGGAAAATTTATCACCGATTGAAGAGGCGCAAGCCTATCAAACCTTGATGGAGCGGTTAGATTTAACTCAGGCTCAAGTGGCCCACCTATTAGGGAAAAGTCGGCCTTATATTGCTAATTACTTACGTCTCTTGGGACTTCCAGAAACGGTTAAACAATTAGTTAGCAAACAGGAACTGTCCATGGGGCAAGCCCGGACGCTGTTAGGCTTGAAGAAGCGTTCGCAAATTACCCGCGTTGCTAAAAAAGTGGTCCAAGAAGGATTAACGGTTCGTCAGTTAGAACAATTGGTTGCTAAACTAAATGGTGAACGTCCAACCAAGCCCAAAGCCAAGACCGTGGAGACCTTTTCTCCTTATGCTCGCGAGTTGCAAAATCAACTGGAGAGTCATTTAGGGACGAAGGTTAATTTTTCAGCTAATGATCAGTTGGATCACGGGAAAATAGAAATCTCATACCAGTCAGCGGCTGAATTAGAACGGATTTTAACCGTTTTAGGAATAAGTCTAGATTAAGTTGGAGGAATGATAATGGCTGAATACGCATTACACGATCTCGTTATGATGAAGAAGCAACATCCCTGTGGAACGAATCGTTGGGAGATCATTCGGGTTGGTGCAGATATTAAAATTCAATGTACTGGTTGTGACCATATCGTCATGATGAGTCGGCATGACTTTGATAAACGCATGAAAAAGATTCTTGAGCATGCGCCGGAGAATTAAGTAGGAGAAGAGGAGAAAGACAGACTATGGCTTTAACTGCTGGAATCGTTGGTTTACCCAATGTTGGGAAGTCAACTTTATTTAATGCAATTACTAAAGCAGGGGCCGAAATGGCCAATTACCCTTTTGCAACGATTGATCCCAACGTTGGGATGGTGGAAGTGCCAGATGATCGTTTAGCCCGGATTGACGAACTAATCCCAGCGAAAAAGATTGTTCTGACGACTTTTGAATTTACTGATATTGCGGGGATTGTTAAAGGGGCCAGCAAAGGTGAAGGACTCGGAAACAAGTTCTTAGAAAATATTCGGCAAACAGATGCGATCGTACATGTGGTGCGGGCATTTGATGATGATGACATCACTCATGTGACGGGGAAAGTTGATCCCATTGATGATATTGATACCATTAATCTTGAACTTATCATGGCGGACTTAGACTCGGTTAATAACCGCTTAAGCAAAGTTCAACGGGCAGCCAAAGGGCGTGATAAAGATGCCTTAGCCGAGCTCGCGGTCTTAGAAAAGATCAAACCAGTCTTAGAAGCTGGGCAGAGTGCGCGTACGATTGATTTTAGTGATGAAGAACAACCAATTGTGAAGGGTTTATTCTTATTAACGACCAAGCCGGTGCTTTATGTGGCCAATGTGGCTGAAGACGACATGGCTGATCCAGAAAGTAATCCTTATATTGCTCAGATCCGGGAACACGTTCAAAATGAAGGTGAAGTGATCGGGATTGCTGCCGCCGCCGAAGAAGAGATTGCGGAGATGGATGATGATGAAAAAGCGGACTTTCTTGAAATGGAAGGGGTCACTGAACCTGGGCTAAACCGGTTGATCCGGGCGGCTTATAAATTATTAGGTCTGGAAACCTTCTTCACGGCTGGGGGCAAAGAAACCCGCGCTTGGACCTATCGCAAGGGGACCAAGGCTCCGCAAGCTGCTGGGATCATTCACTCTGACTTTGAACGGGGCTTTATTCGCGCTGAGGTGATGAGTTTTGAGGATTTAGACCAATATGGTTCGCCAGCGGCGGTTAAAGAAGCCGGTCGTTTACGACTCGAAGGAAAAGACTACGTCATGCAAGATGGCGATATTGTGGAATTCCGGTTTAATGTATAGGATAAGGGAGAAAAACTGATGGCAGAACAACCACGAAATGCGGCGGCGGGAGAAAAGCAACGCCAATATAAGAAAACGGAAGTTAAGTCGATTGCCGATCAATTTGAACAGGCCGGCTTAACCCGTAAGAATATCGACTACATGATCCAATTAAATAAGCAATTGGATCTGCAAGGAGCGGATCCCGATGCTAAAGCAACCATGTTAGAGCAAACTGTTATGAAGTTGACGGAGTCCCAGAAACAAGGCACAACCGCTCGGACGTTGCTGGGGACGCCAACTGAATATGCTGATCAACTAATTCATCCGGCTCCTTCAGCCAAACAAGTTGAGCGTTCGGCATCAGGCTTGTTAGCGATTGATAATGCTTTAATGTTCTTTGCAATCTTCACGGTCATGTTTGGAATCATGGGGCTTTCACAACCGAAGTCCTTAGCTTCTAGTAATGGGAATGCCGGGATTGTCTCCATCTTAATTGTTTCGATTGTTGGTGGTTTATTGTTTGGCTATATGACTCGCTTGCTGACTAGTACCAAGGATCCGAAAACGGGGAAACGGACCGGGTATCCACTTTGGTTACGGGCTCTCTTGGTTGTGGTGGCCTTCGTAGTCTGGGTGGCCATTTACGGACTTTCCGCCTTTATTCCAAAGACGATCAATCCAGTCTTAAACGGATGGGTATACATTGTCTTAGCAGTGGTCGCCTTCTTTGGCGATATGTACTTCCGGCGGCGCTACAATGTCGTGGGGGGCTTCATGGGACGGCCAGCTAACCAAGGACAGAACCAACGTAAATAATTTTTTTGAGGATGGTAGGCGCCTAAGTCAGGCAAATACCGTCTTTTTAGTAATTTCCGAACATTAAACTAAAATTTTGATTAGAAATTCGAAAATAGTTGACCTTTCCTTATAAATTGAGTATTGTATGTAACAATAATAAAAAATATAGATTAAAAGGAGCATTAACAACATGTCTAACTGGGAAACTAAGTTTGCAAAGCAAGGATTAACTTTTGATGATGTTTTACTGATTCCAGCCGAAAGTAATGTCTTACCAAATGAAGTTGATTTAAGTGTGCAATTGACCGACAACATTAAGTTGAACCTGCCATTTATCAGTGCCGGGATGGATACGGTAACGGAAAGTTCCATGGCAATTGCGATGGCTTTACAAGGTGGAATGGGTGTAATTCATAAGAATATGTCCATCCAAGGGCAAGCAAGTGAAGTTGCAAATGTTAAAGGGGTTAGCTTAAACCAAAACTTCAATCGGGCGGCCGTTGATTCCCAAAACCGGCTCCTAGTGGCAGCTGCTGTCGGGGTAACTAGTGATACTTTTGATCGGGCCGAAGCCTTATTTAATGCCGGGGCGGATGCCATTGTAATTGATACTGCCCATGGTCATTCTGCGGGGGTTTTACGGAAAATCAAGGAAATTCGCGAACACTTCCCAGATAATACACTGATTGCCGGTAATGTTGCTACTGCTGAAGGCACGCGGGCCCTATTTGAAGCAGGGGTTGACGTGGTCAAAGTAGGGATTGGCCCTGGTTCAATTTGTACTACGCGGGTCGTAGCTGGGGTGGGGGTTCCACAAATTACGGCGATTTATGATGCAGCTAGTGTTGCTCGTGAATATGGCAAGTCAATCATCGCTGATGGTGGAATTAAGTATTCTGGTGATATTGTCAAGGCCCTTGCGGCTGGTGGAAATGCAGTTATGTTAGGATCTATGCTTTCAGGGACAACCGAAGCACCTGGTGACCTATTTGAAGACAACGGTCACAAGTTTAAGTCATACCGGGGAATGGGATCTATTGGTGCCATGGCACAATCCCATGGTTCATCAGATCGTTACTTCCAAGGTGGGGTCAATGAAGCCAACAAGTTAGTCCCAGAAGGAATCGAAGCTCGGGTTGAGTATAAGGGGGACGTAGCGGATGTCGTCTTCCAAATGGTCGGAGGCTTACGTTCTGGAATGGGTTACTGTGGTGCAGAAAATATTCAAAAGTTGATCGATACTGCACAATTTGTTAAGATCACCAATGCTGGTTTGCGGGAATCACATCCA
>NZ_AICN01000046.1:0-2967 GCF_000247775.1 Limosilactobacillus gastricus PS3 | reverse complement strand
TTCTCCTGGACTTTTTAACTAAATAAAACCAATTGGTTGTTCATCTGGTTGGCTAATTTGATGCATAAATTGTGGCAGTTGGGCACTAATTTGTGTTGGTAAAACTACATATTGATTAGCAGCTAATTCTTCAGCGATCGCACTGTGGGCGTAGACAGCGGCTAAGGCGGACTTTTGATAATCAGTCCTAAACTGGGCGGTAAAGGCACCAACCATGCCGGCTAGGGTATCACCCATTCCGCCAGTGGCTTGGGCAGGCGTCCCAATCGTTAACTGATAAACATTCTGGTCAGTATAAATTTCGGTATGATGTTTTTTAACCATGACCATGGCGCCTAATTTGGCTTGAGCGGCTCGATTATTCACCTCGGTTTGATCAACAATAGCTATTCTCGAAAGGCGTTGCCATTCCATTTCATGAGGAGTAAAAATAATCTGAGCCTTTGGTAGGGTTAAATGGTGATTAGCTACCAGCGTAATAGCCGAACCATCGATGACCAGGTTTTGTTTTGCGTGGATCTGATTGAAAACAAATTTCAAAATCTTTAAGCTCGTTTCCGTCTCGCCTAAGCCTGGACCAACGACAATACTGTTGGCGGATGACAGCAAAGTGGCTAATTGATTAAAATCCTGATAGTCGATGACCATAGCTTCTGGTACCCGGGTTCGAAGAGCGGTGATGTTAATGGGATCGGTAGCTGCAGTGACTAGACCAGTCCCTGCGTAAACCGCCGCCATGGTAGCCATGATGATGGCACCCCCAAATTGGTTGTTACCGCCAATTAAAACACAACGACCAAAAGTCCCCTTATAACTTTGGACCGGACGTGGGGTAATCACTTCTTTTAAAATGTCAGCAGATAAGGCTTGCATACTTGTCATCTCCTCTGGTTACTTTACAATGATTATACGATATTTTATCGATATGGTATGATGAATGAAATGAAAAAATGGGAGCAATTGATATGAATTGGCAAGAATTAGCAAATGCACAACGTGATCACTATCTTCGAGATCTTATTTCATTAATTAAGATCCCAAGTGTTCGTGATGAAGAAAAAGCAAGTCCAGAATATCCCTTAGGTCCTGCTCTAGCTCAGGCACTCAAGGCCTTTTTAGAAATGGCTGATCAGGATGGTTTTCGGGTAAAAAACATTGATAACGTGGTCGGTTATGCTGAATGGGGCGATGGCGAGGAAACCCTAGCTATTTTGGCCCATTTGGATGTCATGCCCGCTGGAAATGGTTGGGACACGGATCCATTTGACCCGGTGATTAAAGATGGCAACATCTACGGGCGGGGAGCTTCGGATGATAAAGGACCGGGCTTAGCAGCTTACTATGCCCTCAAAGAATTAAAAGACCAGGGGATCGAGTTTAACAAGCGTGTGCGTTTTATTGTCGGAACCGATGAAGAAAGTAATTGGACGGGGATGAAACGCTACTTTGAAGTTGAACCGGCGCCAACGCTTGGTTTTTCTCCAGATGCTGAATTTCCGGTGATTAATGGTGAAAAGGGCCAAGTTTCTTTGAAGTTAAGTGGATCTGGCGATAATGATGGACAGGTTCAATTGATAAAATTTGATGCCGGGCTTCGCTTTAATATGGTGCCTCGTGAGGCGACGGCGGTTCTGTCAGGGACGAACGTAGACCAACTACAAGAGGCCTTTGATCAATTCATCCAAGCTGAACCAGTTTCGGGATCTATGACTGCTGATGGTGATCAAGTTAAGTTTGAAATTCTTGGTAAGGCGGCCCATGGAGCTGAGCCCGAGAAGGGGATTAATGCGGGAACCTACCTTGCTAAATTCTTAAAGCAAGTTCCACTAAATGGACAAGCTGCTAATTTTGTCACTTTTTTAGCGGACTATTTACATTTGGATACCCGGGTGCGGAACTTTAAGGCTGATTTTAGGGATGAGGTTATGGGTGAAATGACTATGAATGCGGGGATATTGCAATTTGATCAAACTAAGGGCATTCAAATTGACATGAACTTCCGGTATCCAAAGGGAATTACACCGACAGAAATCAACCAACAAATCGGTCAGGTGGCCAATCAATTAGGATTAACGGTGACGACGGGACGCAATCAGGATCCCCACTATGTTGATCCTACCGATCCGATTGTCCAAACCCTAATGAAGGCATATCGTGATCAGACGGGGGATCAAAGTGCACAACCTTTAGTTGTGGGGGGCGGTACTTATGGACGCTTGATGAAGCGGGGCGTCGCCTTTGGTGCGCTCATGCCAACCACTCCTAATGTGATGCATCAAGCCAATGAGTTTCAACCAGTTGAAGATTTATTGTTATCAATGGCAATTTATATGCAAGCTATTTATGACCTTGTTACCGATTAGTGGTATAATAAAAGTATAGAAAACGGTTACAGTTTTTTATGTAATACCATGTGGAGGTGGATATTATGGCTGAATACAAAAACATTTTGGTAGGGATTGATGGTTCAAAGCAATCGTTAGCTGCTTTTGATAAAGCAGTTTTATTAGCAAAGCAAAATCAAGCAACCTTACACCTATTAAGTGTGGTTAATGGTGAACGCTACCCAACCGCTGATACGATTGGATATGGGTTCATCGACCGGGATGTTTACCAAGAATCTATTCAAAAGATGGAATCAACCTTAGCTGACTACAAGCAACGGGCTTTAGATGCTGGGGTTCCTGAGGTTTTGACAAAGGTAGTTATTGGGAACGTTAAGTTAGAATTAAGTTCGGGCTATGCTGAAGATCACGATATCGATCTCTTAGTTGTTGGGGCGACTGGATTGAACGTGATTGGTAAAATGTTGGTCGGTTCAACCGCTAATTATGTCATTGGTCATACGGCATATGATGTGGTGGTGGTTAAGACTGACATCAATAATGATCCTTTAAAGATTGATCGGACCGCATATCCAAAACTATAAAAAATCATAAATGGGTATTTTTTTGAGAATCATGTACT
>NZ_AICN01000047.1:0-35371 GCF_000247775.1 Limosilactobacillus gastricus PS3 | reverse complement strand
TGAAGAAGGTTATTGGCAGGCAAATAATTTCTCTATATACGAAAATTAGATATAAAGGGTTTAAGTGGGGACGGAATTGATGCTTCAACAATTTATTGTTGACTATTTGGATATAGTTTTTTGTTTGTACTTGTACGGATGGTTTTAGATAAGGTCACTTTAAAAGATATTATTATTTGGCTAATAGTTGCACTACCACTTCAAATAATTTCATATTTATTCTCTGATCTAGTCCCAATTTTATATACGGCTATGGAGTCATACTTTAGAACATTACGCCGTGAATCCAGTCAACAAGCGAGATTTGATTTATCAATTGCTTTTTCTCTTGATCCCCACTTATTTAATTATTGATAATACATTGTCAGTTGTATTGTGGTTATTTCATGCTAGTGAATTAATGAACGGTATAGCTGAAATAGTTGTTTTTGTTATTTTAGCATCTCTAATTTTAAAGTATAATGTGATTATAAAAAAGTTGTTTGTCAGAGCTAGAATGGTTTTACCATCGGTGTCGAGATTATTAGTTATTACCAGTGTCTTTTTTGGTAGTTCATTGGCTATCTATCTATATTCCGAATATACTTGGGTATCGTTAACAACGGTTTTGGCTTATACATTTGCCTATTATCTACTATGGCTAATAGTATTCATATGTTTGGCGATTCTATTTAAAGAATATTATGACAACCTTAATATTCATTTGCTGAAACAAAAGTACGAGAATACGATTAAGCTAAATGAAGCTTTAAGTCAACAGTATGAACAGGTTCGGCATCGCCAACATGACATTAAGAATCTACTAATCGATTTGCAGGGGCAGATTAAGGCTAACCAACCAGATACGGCCTTGAAGATGATTCAAGATCAACTTGAAGCGACACATGAAATTACTCTGATGCCTGAAGTAGAAGCTAATCTGAATAAGATTACTTCATCAGGGATTCAAAATGTAATTCGACGCCATTTGTATGAAATCTTAGCAGTTGGCGCTAGTGTCAACATCGAAGTATCGGCTACCATTAATTTCCGTTTAGAAGATGAGATCAAATTAGCGCGAATCATCGGAATCCTATTGGATAATGCTCGTGATGCTTTAAAAGACCAAGAAAACGGGGTCTTTCAATTATCTATGTCACGGTTTGATGTTGAGACGGTGGTTTTAGCGGTACGGAATTCGATCGATCAGTCGGTTGATGTCAATCAAATGATTAAGAACAAATTCTCCACTAAGGACAATCACCACGGCTATGGGTTAACTAATATCCGGGAGATTGTAAATGGCGATGATCATTTTAACTTAGAAATTGAAACTAGTGAGCATTTTGTCACTGTTGAATTATATATGCGAGGGGCGCTCTAGTGTTATCAACCATTATTCTGGAAGACGATCTCCATCAATTACAGGTCATCGAGGAGATTGTTAAGAACCGAATCATGATTAATCCGACGCCGCATGAATATGATATGCGGGTTGATTTAGTGACGGCAAATCCAGATGAAGTGGTGCAATTTATTCAGGCTCACCAAGCTTATTGTTTAATTACAGACATTGATTTAAAACATAAATTATCGGGAATTGATGTGGCCGAAATTGTCCGCAACAATTCTCGTTTTTAAGAAATTATTTTTGTGATGGCCTTCGGTCAATATTTACCATTGACGATTACTCGCCATGTGGAACCTTTAGATTTTATTTTTAAAAGTGACGATGAGGGGTCAATGCCCCAACACTTACGAGAAACCATCGATGAGGCTTACGGGCGATACTTGAAGTTTATTGCAACTCCCGAACGTGAGGTGGAGCGGATTGCCTATCATCCCACTAAGGGGTTAGTGAAGACGGTCGCTGTTGATCAGCTCTTTTATATTCAAGCGGTCAAGGGGAAAAGTCGGCTGATTTTAATCGTTGGTCGGAATCTGCACGTTGAAACCCACGGGGAATTAGCTAACTATGATGATACGAGTTTGCTGAAAGTTAATCGCGGGCTGGTAATAAATCCAGCCAATGTCGTGGAGCTTGATACCAAAAATCGGCGGGTTTACTTTGATCAGGACCATATCGTGGCCTGTGACATCAGTTTTCGCCATTTAAAAGAACTTCGTAAGCATCTGAATGAGGATGTGATGAAATGAAATATGCTGCCTATGTCGCCCAAGTTGATGAATCTGATTGTGGCGTCGCTTGTTTAGCGATGATTCTAAAACACTATGGTAGTGATTATCCAATTGCCAAGTTACGGGATTTAGCTCGGACTAATCAAGAAGGGACGAATGCCTTAGCATTAGTAAAAGTGGCACAAAAATTAGGCTTAGCCACCCAAGCGGTGCAAGCGGATTTAGCAATTTTAGACGACCCAGCGATTCAATTTCCTTGGATTGCCCATGTTGTTAAGGACGGGGTTCTTCTGCACTACTATGTCATCTTTGGTGCGGATGAAAATCAGGTATATGTGGCCGACCCGGATCCAAAAGCCGGGGTGCATAAAATGGCGCGGGCAGATTTTGAACAAGAATGGTCAGGGGTAGCGCTTCTCTTTGAACCAAGTGCAGATTATCAAGTCCAAGTAGTCACGATGACAACTTTAAAAGATAATTTTCATTTGCTAAAACCCTTTCGTGGAACTTTAGCGCTGACAATTTGTTGGTCGATCCTGATTTCCGTGATTAGCATTGTAGGCTCATTGTATCTGCAGGTGTTGATCGATGACTTGATTCCCCGTCACCGTGTGAACCTGTTGATGATTGTCAGTCTAGGCATGATTATTGCCTACCTCATTTATGCGATTTTGTCATACTTGCGGACGATGATTTTGATGAAAGTCAACATGAAGGTGGCTGGACGGATTAATCTTGATTATTTGCGGTCGGTTTTACACTTGCCCTTGCGCTTTTTCATGACTCGCAAGACCGGGGAGATTCTATCGCGTTTTAATGACATTAGTAAGATTATTGATGCCTTATCGAGCACCGTGGTTACCATCTTTTTAGATGCGGGAATGCTAGTGCTGATCGGGCTATTCATGGCTTGGCAGAATTACCCCTTATTTTTAACTACTTTAATTAGCGTGCCAATCTATATTGTCTTAGTAGCAATTTTTAACCGACGTTACACCAAGTTGAATTATGATCAGATGGAAAGTAATGCTCGTTTGAATTCATCAATTATTGAAAGTATTCGCGGGATTGAAACGGTTAAAGCTCTGAATATTACAGACCGTTTGGATGAACAAATTGATCAACAATTTCAAAGTTTTTTAAAGCAAAGCTATCGTTATACGCAAACCGAAACTTTTCAGGCGGCCATCAAACTCTTTTTACAGTATGGCCTAACGACCGTCATCTTATTAGTTGGGTCACTTCAGGTTATGAGAAACCAATTAGCCTTAGGTCAATTGATGGCCTTTAACATGTTACTGGCTTTCTTCATTGAACCCTTACAAGATATTGTGAATTTGCAGGCCAAACTAAAAACCGCCCAAGTCGCAAACCAACGCTTAAACGAAGTGTTGGTAATTGAGCCTGAACCGTCAGATGGGCTCGCGTTGAATGATGAATCCTTAAGCTTGGATGTTGAGCGAGTTAGTTTTGCCTATACCTATGGGTATCCAGCTTTGCGTGATGTGTCCTTGAGCATTCAACCAGGGGAGAAGCTAGCTATTATTGGCCCGAGTGGCTCCGGGAAATCTACCTTAGCTAAAATGATGGTGCGCTTTTTAACTCCCGATCAGGGATCCATCAAAGTTAATCAGCGTGATATCAGGTCCATGGCTCTCGCTGATTTACGCCACCGGATTGGGTATGTACCTCAACGATCTCAACTATTTTCGGGGACGATCGCGCAAAATTTACGCTTAGCTAATCCTGACATGACCCTAGAAGAATTAAGCAGAGCTTGTCATTTAGCGCAAATCGATGCTGATATTACTAAGCTACCGCTAGGTTATGATACTCTGATTGATGAAGAATCTAATACATTATCGGGCGGGCAAGTCCAACGTCTGGCAATTGCTCGGGCTCTGCTTAACCATCCGCAGATCCTGATTTTAGACGAATCGACGAGCTCCTTAGATCCCTTAACGGAAAGCGAGCTCCTGCAAAGCTTAATGGCTTTACCCATGACAATCGTGCTGGTCTCACACCGGCTAAATGTGACGACACACCTTGACCGAGTGGTTGTCCTAGATCATGGTCAGATCGTACAAGACGGTCAACCGGAAGACTTGCAGCAGGTTGCCGGACTGTACCAACAGTTATTAGGACAATAAATGAAGCTGAGCAAGCAATCTCAATTAGGATTGTTTTCCCAGCTTCATTTTTAATCTACTAACATTTTAAATTGATGATGGTCTTCAAATAGTTTTGCTATCTGCAGTAACCATTCTTCTTGTCCTTTAGCGGCCGTCAACTGAATACCGATAGGGAGGCCAGCTTTTGTTAAATGGGTCGGCAAGCTAATGGCGGGCTCACCCGTTAAATTGGCTTGTTGGGTAAAAGGTGAATGAGTTAGTGAGGGAAGCCATTGGTCATAAATCAGCTCTCGTTGCGCTTGGGGAGTAAGCTCATCAATCTGATTCATTAGGGCCAGGTTCTCATCTGAAACTAATTGCTCGTTTAAAGAAATAGCAGCCGTTGCCGTCGTCGGACATAAAACCAAAGGATAGCTTGCGTGTAATTGAGCCCATTGAGCAGCTGCGTGGTCCCAAGTAGATAGAGCTTCGATATAATCAACTGCTGAAATTTGCTTGCCAGTTTGATAAAGGGCCCAAGTTAGTAATTCCATATCATCTCGGGTGACAGAACGGCCAATTGCCGCTTCGATTTCTTGGAACATATGGGCGGTTTCACCGGCATTCATGGCGTAGTAGCTCCGAATTAAGGCATCACCATTAGTTGGCCAGTTAATTTCTTCAACGGTCCAGCCCGCTTGGCGTAAGAAATCAACCGCTGCTAAAACGGCCTGCTGGGCTTCAGGATTAACTGGGGTACCAACGGGGGATTGGGTAAGGTAACCAATTTTAAGTTGCCGATCGGGTTGATTAAGCCGTTGAACTAAACCGGCTTTGATTAAAGGGGCTTGGAAAACCGCCGCTGCTTGTAGAGCTTGCATGCTTTCTAAAAAGAGGGCCGTATCCGTAACGGAGCGTGTCAAAGCAAAGTTAATGGAAGCCCCTTGCCACGATCGCCAATCACTAGGTCCCATCGGCATCCGCCCGCGGGTCGGTTTGAGGCCGATTAATCCGGACCAAGAAGCCGGAATCCGAATAGAGCCCCCACCATCACTAGCGCTGGCAATTGAGACCATTCCGCTAGCTAAGGCACTGGCCGCCCCACCAGATGAACCACCAGGGGAGTATGTAGGATTAAAGGGATTTTTGGCATCACCATACATTTGCGAATCGGTCACGTTCTTAAAACCGAATTCGGGGAAATTAGTTTGACCGATGATAATAAAACCGGCGGCTTGTAATCGCCGCGTGTAATTACTGGTGACGGTAGCGCGATTATCTTGAAAGAGCCGATTAGCATTAGTTGATGGTTCGCCTGCGAGACTTTGCCCAAGTCCCTTGAGCAGGATGGGCACGCCTAAAAAGGGCTGACCAGTATCTTTGAGTTGGGCAGCTTCGACCAGCGCCTGCTGACGACGGGTGGTAATGACCGCATTTAGATCCGGGTTAAGGCGGTCGATTTGTTGATAGGCCGTATTAACTAGGTCAGTAGCCGATACCTGACGATCCCGCACCAGTTGCGCGAGCCGATAGGCCGGCTGACGCATTAAATTTTGAGTAGACATAGTTGACCTCCTAGTTTTTCTTCATTCTAGACTATTGTGGTATCGCTTTCAATGACTTATAATCAAGGGGACTTGAGGGGGTGATGATGATCACTGGATTCGTGGTGGGGTCCTTAACTGGGCTAATTGATTTGCATCTGGCCATTTCTTCGATCCCGACAATTCTTTCCGGATTGCCGATGTCCTTGTTTTTATTAGTAACTTGTTTCATTTTAGCTAATATTCTGGGCTTTTTGCTGGTGTTAATTCGCCAAAGTCGCTGGGCGATCCTGCGCTGGATAGCTCGCTTTTACATTTCCTTTTTTCGGGGCGTGCCGATGTTGGTAATTCTGTTTATTACTTATTTTGGTTTTAATATGGATGCCATACCTGCCGCGGTGCTTTCATTTACGATTGCACCGGCGGCCTTTATCTCTGAGTATTATCGGTCAGCCTTGTTGGGTGTTGATCTTGGTCAATATGAGGCCGCCCGATCCTTAGGGATGAATCGTTACGTAGTCTTACGATATGTCATCTTACCGCAAGCTTTACGAATTGCCCTACCATCACTTGGTAACGTGATGGTCGATATGTTTAAAGGAACTTCTTTAGCGGCCATGATTACCGTTTCGGAAATGTTTATGGATGCCAAAATTGTGGCGGGAGCTAATCAGGACTACATGTCGATTTATATCACCCTGGCAGTCATCTATTGGTTGTTGTGTTGTTTGTTATCTTGGGGACAAGGCTGGTTAGAAGGCCGGTTAGATTTTGTTGCTAAAGCGGAGGAATAATTATGCATAAATGGTGGAAAATCATTACGGGAGTTTTGGTCTTAGGTTTAGTAGTTGGTGGTTTGACGGCTTGCGGTAAAAAGTCAGCCGCTAGTAAGAATACTTTGATTGTGGCGACCTCGGGGACTTTATACCCGACCTCTTATCATGATTCCAAGACCAAAAAATTAACGGGTTATGATGTCGAAGTCGTGCGAGCGATTGCCAAAAAGTTACATAAAAAGGTGGTCTTTAAGGAATACAGTGTTGATGGCATGCTGACAGCGGTCAAGACGGGTAAAGCCGATATGGCAGTGGATGATTTTGCTATTTCACCAACGCGGAAGAAGAAATTTGCCATGTCGATTGCTTTCAAGCACTCTTTCAACAGTATTATCGTGCGGTCATCTGACAACTCCGGAATCAATAGTTGGGCGGATTTAAAGGACAAGAAGGCTGGTGGCGAAGCTGGGACGAATTACCAACGTCTGGCCCAACAATTAGGGGCCAAATTAGTTAATTATGATAATGTGTCCAATGATGTCTACCTACGGGATTTGCAAGATGGCAAGACCGATTTCATCATGAATGATTATTATCTACAAAAGTTAGCGCTGGCGGCCAACCCGAATAGTGGCTTGAAGATCATGCCGAACATGTACTTTACGACGAATGAAGATGGGAGCGGGGAAGGAATCATCATGAGTAAGGATGATCCTAAGCTGACGAAAGAAGTTAATTCAGCTCTAAAGGCCTTACTAAAAGATGGCACGATTAAAAAGTTAGCCATGAAGTTCTATGGAGCGGATGTTACGAAGCAACCAAGTGAACATATCAGTAAGCACTTTACAATCTCCAGTAAATATACCGGACGAAATTAAATATTTGTGAAAATTGAAAAGCTGGTCAGAAACTAATTGACGTTTCTGACCAGCTTTTTTGCTTATCCTAAATAATCGGCTAAGCTTTGCAAGACCCCATTGTGATTGTTATCAGTTTTAGTTTGGTAGTTAGCTACAGCTTTGACATTGGCATTACCGTTTTGCATGGCATAACTATATTTAGCTAACTTCAGCATGCCTAAATCGTTATCCCCATCACCAAAGGCGGCGAGCTGATCTGACCTTAACTGCCACTGGTCGAGAAGGTGGTTTAAAGCCCAAGCCTTATCAATACCAGGGACCGTAATGTCGACGGAACCATTGCCACTGGGCGTGATGCTGACCTGGTCGCCAAAGCGCTGAATTAAATCGTTAATCCGTGACTCGGTTTGTTCGTCGATCAAGAATGACATTTGATAATACCGATCCTCAGGAAGGTGGTCATAATCGTCAATGACTTGGTACTTCGGGAAGTAAAATTTCATTCGTTCCAGGTTAGCTGGTGATTCCTGGGCTGGCAGGTAACCATATTTCGTGCCGGCTAAGCTTGGATAACAATGAAGGTCATTCACTAGATATGAAATCACTGCTTGAGCAATGGCAGGATCAAGGGTTTGACTAATTAATAAATCACCGGCTTGATTGACGACGTGGGCCCCGTTTTCGGATAAAAAGGTGAGTTCCGCTTGTTCTTCCGGCGTGAAATAGTTCAAGAGGCATTCTAAAGAATTACCACTAGCAACGATTAGTTGGACATCCTGGGCGCGAAGCTGACTAGCAATTTCATTGAATAATTGGTGATCAAAAGTCTTGTCGTCAGTTAAAAAGGTCCCGTCCATGTCAAAAGCGACAGCAGCAAATGGTAAAGTCATATGAACTCCTTTCGATTATCCGCGTTAAATACTCTTATATTTTAGGAAATCCGGACTAGAATATCAAACTGGCAATTTGAGTGACACAGTGTCACCAAGTGGAGTATAATTTAGGTATAGTAAGGAGGTCGATACCAATGACGGAAAAAACATTTACTTTAGCTCAATTAGCTCAATATGATGGGCAAGATGGTCATCAACCATATTTCGCTTATGAAGGAACGGTTTATGATGCTTCAGGAATTCCTAACTGGCGGCCGAACCAAAACCATGGTTTGCTAGCTGGTAAAGATATTACCGAGGAATTTAACCGATCGCCACACGAGGCTGAAATGTT
The DNA here is from genome assembly GCF_000247775.1 of Limosilactobacillus gastricus PS3. GTDB lineage: Bacteria > Bacillota > Bacilli > Lactobacillales > Lactobacillaceae > Limosilactobacillus > Limosilactobacillus gastricus_A. The sequence goes on along the minus strand of NZ_AICN01000047.1, from coordinate 26,735 downwards.
TGAAAAGATGCATTTACCTGTAGTTGGCAAATTAGTTGAGGAATAAAATAAAGGAAGCTCGGAAAAAGTAATAAGTCTCATAGGTTAAACTCGTGGGGCGCGCTTTTGACCGTAATTACGAGTGTGATAAAAAATGAGGGTGAAAGAAACAGCTCAGTTTCTTTCACCCTCTATTTTTAACTTGTTCCTAAAATTGATCGATTAAGTGTTGTAGAAGTTGGTTAGCTTCTTCAGGGAGAGCGTTAGTCGTGTGAGTTTCTTTATAACGTTCGACCCAAGCTAGCCGCGTCTTTAGGCGTTCTTTAACCGTGTTGCGATATTCGTCATTATCGAAGTCTGGTAGGTAGCCATCATATGGCATATAGCTCATTTCAGTCGTTGGTCCAAATGGGTGCCAGCTATCTTGGCCTGTGGCAATCTTTTCCAGAATATCTAAGGTGGTGTGCTTATCGATGTCTTGACCGTAAAAGTCACCGGTATTGATGATGTAACAATCAACCGCTTGCTTTTCAAAGAGTTCCTTAAAGTCGGCATAATCGTCTTTCAGTGGATAAGCCCGGAATGGATTAGCAAATGGTTCAATGACCAGGGCATTGCGATCGGCATTCAGGACATTTTCGGCGGTAGACCGTTTCGTAGCCAGGGTAGCCCCAAAGGTAGCGGCCGCAATGGGATCCGTTAATTTAACTACTGGTGGTAAACTGTTATCCTTCATGATCCAGAAAATGGCGGTGATGGGGGCAGTTTCTTTATCGACCCGGTTAACTGAAGCATAGCGCGATTTAATGGTCCGGCCGTTTCCGTTACGAAGATCTTCGGTGACGAGGGTCTTTTCACCTTTTTCATTTAAAGTGACCCCACAGTTCATGACCGTGGTGAAGAATTGGGTTTCGCGAGTTCCTGGTAAGTAGTCATTGGTTTTATCAAAATAACTGGGCTCCAGCGCAATGGAAGCTCCATTCTCGCGACTAATGATAAAGGCATCATCATGTAAAACGGTAATGTCAAATTTGCCATCATGCTTGTTGTGGGTCAGGGTTGATTTACCAGAACCTGATAAACCATAGAAAGCAAAGACCGCATCATCACGATCGGTAAAGTGGAAGGACTTTTCACCCCCGTGACTAGCCGTGTAACCATGACGATGGGCAATCGCCCAGGTCAGGGTTAAAGTCCCCTTCTTTAATTCCCCAAAGTAGCGTAGACCCAAGACCGCGATGGCATTATGTTCAGCATCCACGACCACCAGCCCGTTTGGATATTCGTCACTGTGCCAATCAGGATTGGCATAGATATAAATGTCCCCTTCGTCGTATTGCTTTGATTTCGCATAGCGCGCTTGGTATTCGTTATCCAGCCATTGAAAATTAAGCATGTAGGACAAAAGATTAATTTCATAGCCTTTAGCGATGGCTAAGTGAGCCTTAACCATAAAATCTTCATCCAAGCCAACGACTACATCGGTAGCATAGAAAGTTTGGTCCCGACCATCAAAAATTGCCTCGCGGAGGACTTTATCTAATTTTTCCACATCTTCAGTGGGATTGTCAGTGTAGTGGCGCGCCGCCGCTGTTCGCCCAACAATATCACCATGGTTGTCGACGATAACTTTTGCATTAGCTGGTAAGCCCAATTCTTCAGTATGAATAATGGGCTGGTCAGTCACAATGGTATTGGGATTGTTAAGGGCTAATTCATAAGCTTCGGCCGGCGTGTCAATCCGTTGGACATTATTTTGATAAAAGGCAGATTCAATCGTGGTACGCGTACGTGAAAAAATATGATTGGCCTGATTAATGGCCTTAGTCTCAAATGATTGTTTAGTACTCATGTGTTTTACCCTCCTGTTTAGTTAGTTTTATTGTAATGGTAGCGGTTACAAGGTTCAACTATGATTGTGAAATTATTTGCAAAAACCAAGCGCCTATTGTTGTTGAGGCTAGAAAAGAGTATGATCAAGAATGTTTACATATATTTGAACGAAGAGGAGTAATTCATGGAACGTTTTCGAAATAATCTATTGGGGATCGTGGTTTGTCTAATTATTGCCATTCCGGCTTGGCTACTAGGGAAGGTTTTTCCAGTCATTGGGGGGCCAGTGATCGGAATTATTGCTGGGATGATCATCACCCTTTTTTGGACCAATAAAGGTTATGCGGCCGCTGGGATTGGCTGGACCTCTAAGGTGATCTTACAAACAGCGGTTGTCTTATTAGGATTTGGCATGGACTTTGGGGTGATCATTCAAACTGGCGGACAATCACTGCCCATCATTGTTTGTACGATTGGGATCGCCTTAATCATTGCGTGGGTCTTACATAAATGGTTACGGATTCCCAGTAAAATTGCGACCCTCGTGGGGGTGGGGTCGTCAATTTGTGGTGGGTCGGCCATCGCAGCGACCGCTCCAGTGATTGATGCCGATGATGATGAAGTCGCCCAAGCAATTTCAGTAATTTTCTTCTTTAATGTCATTGCGGCCGTACTGTTTCCAGTGCTTGGTCATCTCCTGGGGTTTGCAACGAATAGTGGAAATGCCTTTGGAATTTTTGCTGGGACGGCGATCAATGATACTTCATCGGTGACCGCAGCGGCATCCACTTGGGATAGTATGTGGAATCTAGGCAGTCAAACCTTGGATAAGGCCGTGACGGTTAAGTTAACCCGAACACTGGCGATCATTCCCATCACCTTAATTTTAGCTTTGATGAATACTAAGCAAGCTGACGGGGAAGCAAAGAATCACTTTAGCTTAAAACGAGCTTTTCCGATGTTTATTTTGTACTTTATTTTAGCCGCGATCTTCACCACCATTTGTATTCATTTAGGAGTTGCTGCCACGGCTTTTAATCCGCTTAAAGAATTAGCTAAATTTATGATTGTTTTGGCCATGACGGCGGTCGGCTTGAATAGTAATGTCGTTAAATTAATCAAGACCGGTGATAAGCCCCTGTTCTTAGGGGCCACTTGCTGGGTAGGGATTACACTGGTCAGTTTGCTCATGCAACGCGTCATGGGGATTTGGTAGAAAAGAGATCATTCAAATGGAAGAAAAACAACAGTCATCAGTCGTCACCAAGATTTCCCTCGGCGGATTAATTTTGATGATTTTCTCGTCAATTTTTGGTTGGAACAATTCGTTAACCGCTTTTTATCAAATGGGTTATGCCAGCATTTTATGGTATTTAGTGGCAGCCATTCTATTCTTTGTTCCCTCATCGTTAATGTTTGCTGAATATGGGGCCGCTTTTAAAGCCGCGCGTGGGGGAATCTTTTCCTGGCTACGGGGTTCAATTGGTGAAAAGCCGGCCTTTATCGGGACCTTTTTGTGGCTAGCCGCTTGGGTGGTCTGGTTAGTTTCTTCTAGTCAATATTTCCTCGTGGCGGTTTCAACCATGATTTTTGGTAAAGATGTCACTACCAGTTGGCATCTTTTCGGCCTATCTTCGGACCTGACCTTAGGAATTTTAGAAGTCTTGTTTTTGGTTATCGTCACATTTATTGCCACGCACGGGATTGATAAGATTGTTAAGGTAACCTCGTTTGCCGGAATCTTTACCATGGCGATGCCAATCGCTTTTTTGGTGATTAGCGCCATCATTTTAATAATGCATCATGGAACCTTGGCTGAACCGATTACGACGACCAATTTGATCCATTCCCCTAACCAGAATTTTGTCTCACCGATTGCAGTGGTGTCCTTTCTTGTTTATGCCATCTTTGCTTTTGGGGGCATGGAAACCATGGCGGGCGTGATTGATAATGTCGATCAACCTGAGAAAACCTTTCCTAAAGGGGTCTTAATTGGTTGTGGGATGATGGCCTGTTTATATTTCTTAGTTATTTTCTTGTGTGGGATCAGTACCAACTGGAATGCAATTTTAGGAAAATCCAATGTTAACCTGGCCAATGTTGAGTATGTCATTATCAATAATTTGGGCCTGGAAATGGGCAAGGGCTTTGGCATGAGTCATGCTAATTCGCTATTGCTAGGGCAAATTTTCTCCCACATCGCTGCCTTTGCCGACGTCTTTGGTGGGATTGGAGCGGCCTTTGTGATGACTTATTCACCAATCAAGTCCTTTGTTCAGGGCTGTGACCAACGTCTCTTACCTAAGCGATTTACAACCATGAATCAACACGGGATGCCGGCTTTTGCCATGTGGTGTCAGGTGGCAGTCGTATCTTGTATTATCATGTTCATTGCTTGTGGTGGGGCGGCCGCTAGTACTTTTTATACGATCTTAACGGATATGATGAATGTTGGTTCGTCCACGCCGTACTTGTTCTTAATTGGGGCCTTTCCTTTCTTCAAAATGAAAGAAGGTTTGGACCGCCCCTTTGTCTTTTATCGGCGGATGTCCTTCACCTGGGTGGTAACCATCATCGTTTGGCTAGTAATCGCCATTGGAATCATCTTTACGATTATTCAACCAATTATTGAAGGTGAATACATGACCTCCTTCTGGACCGCCTTTGGACCAGTCTTCTTTGGGGTAGTTGCTTGGATTTTCTATACCCGCGCTGAAAAACGGGGGACCTTAGATTAAATAGGAGGGTCAGATGAAGTTTGTGATTGCCCCAGATTCTTTTAAAGAAAGTATGACGGCGTTAGTGGCTGCCCAAGCAATTCAAACAGGTTTGTTAAGAGCGCTACCCACGGCGCAATGTCAGCTAATCCCTCTAGCCGATGGTGGTGAAGGAACCGTGGCTACCTTGGTGCATGCTCATCAAGGAGAAATGGTCTTAACTTCAACCGCTGGGCCCTTGCCTGGTCAAATGATTCAGGGGGCTTATGGACTAATTGATAATGGGAAAACGGCAGTGATTGAAGTGGCCGCTGCTGATGGCTTGACTTTAGTCCCTCGCCAACAACGGGATCCCTTATTGACCAGTTCTTATGGAACCGGTCAACAAATCTTAGCAGCCTTAGATCGAGGGGTACAACGCATCATCATTGGTTTGGGTGGCAGTGCCAGCGTCGATGGTGGACTTGGGATTTTACAGGCATTAGGAGCGAGGTGCCTGGATGATCAAGGGCAACCAGTACCAGCTGGTGGGCAAGGATTAAGTCAGGTTGCCACCATCGATCTATCCACGATTGATCCGCGTTTAAGTCAGACTGAACTTATCTTAGCTAGTGACGTCACCAACCCGCTCTTAGGTCCTCATGGCGCCGCCAAGGTTTTTGGTCCACAAAAGGGGGCGACTCCCAAAATGGTCGCGACTTTAGAAGCGGGGATGAAAAACTTTGCTCGGCGGATGACCGTAACCGTGGGTCGCGATTTTAGTCAGGCGGCTGGATCGGGAGCGGCCGGTGGGATTGGTTTTGCGCTCTTAGTATTAGGCGGTCAATTGCAATCCGGAATCGAATTAATGATGGCAGCGACCAACTTATCGCAAGCAATTCAAGCAGCTGATTTGGTCATTACTGGTGAGGGGCGGATTGATGGGCAAACCTTATTTGGAAAAGTGCCGGCCGGGGTCGCTCGCCTAGCCAAGCAAGCACACAAACCTTTAATTGCGATTGGTGGGAGCCTCGGTGATGACCTTTCTGTTTTATATGATATGGGTTTTACCGCCATCTTTGCTTGCCTCGGCAGCGTTGAACCCTTAGACCAAGTTTTAGTCCAGGGCCCAGCTAATCTCTCCCGGACTGCGGAGAATATTGGACGGATCTTAGTATTGGAATCAAAATGATTGTAATCCTTGAATCAAATATTGGTTCAAGGATTTTTATATATACTAAGTTGACACCGTGTCATCGAAGTGTATAATGATCATCGAAAAGTGACACGATGTCACTACAAAGGAGGAAGGTAAAATGTTTTTAGCCTTACATGAAATGAAACATGAAAAGCTCCGTTACGGTATGGTAATTTTTATGATCATGTTAATCAGCTACTTGGTCTTTGTTTTGGCGGCCCTAGCTTTAGGTCTAGCTAATCAAGAGTACCAGGCACTAGATACTTGGAATGTTAAAAGTGCGGTCATGACGACAACTTCTGATAAGGAACTTCGGCAGTCTACATTAACGCCGCAACAGGTTAAGAAATTAACGAAGAATCAGGATAATGCGGTCGTTGCCATTAATTCGGTGATTGCAAAAGCCAGTGGTAAGAAGCAAGTAGCCTCAACTTTTGTCGGTATTGATAAAGATCAATTTATCTACCATGATTTGAAATTGACTAGCGGTCATAAACCAACTAATAGCCATCAGGTGGTCGTAAATGAAAGTTATCAAAACGATGGTTATAAATTAGGTGATCAGATCAAGCTTGGTTCGGATCAGACCAAGTACCGAATCGTTGGCTTTGCTAAGAATTCGATGCTTCAGATTGCACCTGTTATTTACGGGACGGTTTCAACCTGGCAACAAATTCGCAGGACTGGCGATCTCTTTGCCGGAAGTGCGGTCGTTTCAAAGAAATCATCAATTAAGGTCAATGAATCCGGCTTAAAGAGCTACCCGATTCAACAGGTGATTGAAAAGCTACCAGGTTATTCCGCTCAAAACATGACCTTTGAATTTATGATTGGTTTCTTGTTGATTATTTCTTTGATTGTAATTGCAGTTTTCTTGTACATTATCACCATCCAAAAACTCAGCAATTACGCCGTTTTACGGGCGCAAGGAGTACCGTCACGGTTCTTGGTTAATGCGACGATTGCTCAATCGATCTTACTGACAGTCAGTGGGTTAGTGATTGCAGTGCTGTTAGTTTGGGGGACTTCCTTACTTATGCCCGCTGCTGTTCCAATGTCCTTTAACTGGGGCTTAGTGGGGGCGATCAGTTTAGGACTAGTAGTTATGTCCTTACTTGGGTCAATTATTCCGGTTCGGGTCGTTACCAAAGTGGACCCAGTTTCCGTAATTGGAGGTTAAGACCATGGCAGAAATTGAATTAACAAATATTAATAAATTTTTTGGTGAAGATACGGCTCGGGTACATGTCTTAAAGGATCTTAATTTTACGGCGAATCCCGGGGAATTGGTACTGATTTTAGGACCTTCGGGATCCGGGAAGTCGACTTTTTTAACGATTGCCGGAGGCTTACAAACGCCTGATTCAGGGAGCGTACTGGTTGACGGACAAGATGTTTATCAATTATCTAGCAAGCAGCGGGACCGGTTGCGGCTAAATAAGATCGGCTTTGTCCTCCAAGCTTATAATTTAGTACCCTATTTAACGGTGCTAGAACAATTCAAGCTAGCTGACAAGGTGAAAGCTACGGGGAATATGAATCCTGCGCAATTAGATGAATTATTAAAAGATCTGGGGATTTATGAATTACGGTATAAGTATCCTGATCAATTATCTGGGGGTCAAAAACAACGGGTCGCGATCGCGCGTGCCCTCTATTCACAACCCAAAATTGTCTTAGCGGATGAGCCAACCGCTGCCTTAGATAGTCCGCGGGTAGCTGAAGTTGGGGCCTTGCTAGCTGATTTAGCACACAAGCAAAACCGGGCGATTGTGGTGGTGACTCACGATGTCCGGTTGGAAGAATTTGCTGATCAGACTTATCGCTTATCCGATGGGGTAATGACCAAACAAAATTAAATCCTAAGTATAAAGGCGTGCCGGGCTGGCACGCCTTTTACTTTAAAAAAGTAAGCAAAATAATTGTATTGCATAAGGGACGTGGTATTCTAAGAACAATGAATATGAGGAGCGTGTTTATGGAAACGATCAAAAATTTGGTAATTGGCTTTGGGAAGGGTGGTAAGACCCTAGCGAAAACCCTAGCTCAACATGGTGAAGCGGTGATGGTAGTTGAACAATCAAGTCAAATGTATGGTGGGACTTGTATTAATGTTGGCTGTCTGCCATCCAAGAATATGATTATTAATAGTGAACGGCATCTCTCTTTTGCGGAGGGGGTAGCTCATCAAAATGCCTTAACCGATCGCTTGCGGAATAAAAATTACCATATGCTGGCTGATGAACCCACGGTTGAGGTAGTGGATGGAAAAGCGCGATTTATTGGCAATCATCAAGTCGAAATTGAGCTTGTCAATGGTGATCATCGCCAGGTGGAAGCTGAGCGCATCTTTATTAATACCGGTGCCCAACCTGTGATTCCTGATATTCCAGGTTTAACCTTAGGTGAGCGGATTATCACTTCAAAAGAAGCGCTGTCCTTACCTTATCAACCACAAACCATGGCGATATTAGGGGCTGGACACATTGGCCTCGAATTTGCCTCGATGTATCATCAATATGGAACGGATGTAACAGTGATTAATCGACATGATCACATACTCAATCATTATGATCGTGACGTGGCGGAAATGGTGGAACAAGACTTAATTAACGCTGGAATCCGCTTACGGATGAACACGAATTTAGTTCAAGTGGAAGCGACCGCAGATCAGGTCACCCTAACCTTTGATAATGGGGAAAGCCAAACCGTGGATGCTTTGTTAGTAGCGAGCGGACGTCGACCAAATACTGCCGACCTGGGCTTAGAAAATACGGGCATTCAATTAACTTCTCGGGGGGCCATTCAAGTCAATGAACGGCTTGAGACTGCAGTACCAAATGTTTGGGCGATTGGGGATGTCAACGGTGGCCCACAGTTTACTTATATCTCACTCGATGATTTTAGAATTATTAATAATCAACTCTTTGGGGATCAAACGCGTTCGACCAAGGATCGCTTTGCGGTTCCAGCATCGACTTTCTTGACGCCGCCATTATCATCCGTAGGGTTGAGTGAAGAAACTGCCCGCGCTCAAGGTTATAACATAAAAGTTTATCAACAAGCAGCTGCCGGAATTCCCAAAGCCCATGTAATGGAAGAAACGCGGGGCTTATACAAGGTAATAGTTGACCAAGACACCCAGGAAATCTTGGGGGCAGTGATTTATGCTGCCGAATCCCATGAGGTTATTAATATTGTGGCTTTAGCGATGAAGACTCATCAGCCATACAGTGTGCTCCGCGACATGATCTATACCCACCCAACCATGGCCGAAGTCTTTAATGACCTTCTAAAATAATTTGTCAGATTATTAGAAATCCATTAGAATGTTCCAAAAGGCTAATGGAGGAAAAGATTAATGGCATATGAGCAAGTTCGTGATTATTTTGAAGGACAAGGATTAGGAGATCGGGTATTGCGCTTGACCGATGCTAGCGATACGGTGGAACATGCGGCACAAGCAATTGGCTGTGAACCGGCCATGATTGCGAAAACTTTATCATTTTTAGTGGATGGTGAACCGATCTTAGTGGTGATGGCGGGAGATCAAAAAGCTGATAACCGCAAATTTAAACAAGAATTTGGCACTCGGCCACGGATGATTAAGTATGATGAAGTGGAAAGCTATATTGGTCATGCCCCTGGGGGTGTTTGTCCCTTTGCGGTAAAAGCGGACGTTAAAACCTATTTAGACACCTCATTAAAACGATTTACGGATGTTTATCCAGCTGCTGGAGATGGTAATAGTGCGGTACATCTTACCATTGCCGAGTTAGAAGAGCATGCCCATAATCAAGCCTGGGTTGATGTCAGTAAGAGCTAAAAAAGATGAAGCTGGAATTTTCACAGCTTCATCTTTTTTAAATAATCTGGTAATCAATCAAATAATTGGCGGTGTCCAATAAAGTGGTTTCAAGGGGACGTGGTGCCCAATGTAACAGATTAATCGCCTTCGTATGGTCACGATGATAGTGTAAACCGACCATGGTATTGATAATTTTCATTTGATCTTGAAATGTGGCAAGGAATGAGACCAAAAAGTTAGGGATGGTGATGGATTTAATTTTCCGCTTGGGATACTTAACTTTTAAAAACTGAGCAATTTCGGGCATGGTGATTTCTTTGGTTTCGGCAATCAAACGTTGATTATCGGCTTGTGGATTTTCCATCGCGAGGAGATGGAGTTGAGCTAAATCACGGACATCAACGATGGGATAAATGGCTTTCGGGCATGGTGAGTTTTTGAAGATCATTTCAAAGATTTGGTCGGTACTACTACGTCGGCCGGCCATGAAGGGACCGATGATCGCTCCGGGTAGAATCGTAGTTAGTTTGGTAAAGTTTTGTTGATTAATTAGCTGCCAAGCAGTTTGTTCTGCGATAATTTTAGATTTCTGGTAATTAGTCAGCCAACGGTTGTCTAAGTCGGTCCAAAAGGTCTCGTCAATATTCGGGCGTGAGTCCTTTTTATCTGGATAGTTAGCGGCCTCACTAGATGTCATCACGACTTTTTTGACTTTTGCCCGGATCGCGGCACGAAGAACATTGCTGACCCCATCTTTAGCAATGTTAATAAGCTCAGGATCGCTGTGGTGATGTCCACCGAGGGGTGAAGCTGCATGGATCAGATAATCAACGCCATCCATTGCCTGATCCCAGCCATCGGGATTCGTTAAGTCGGCAACCGCAAGGGTGAGTTGTTGCGTATCAACTCCTTCTTGATGAAACATCTCTCGAATTGTCTCGGCTTTTTGCGCATTGCGGATGGTGGTTCGGACCTCATAGCCTTGATCCAGTGCTTGCCGAATAATCCAGCCAGCTAAAAAACCAGTCCCGCCAGTAACCAAAATTCTTGTCATTTTAAATACCTCCGAAAATATGCAACACGAGTTGCTAAAATTATTTAAGATAAATATAATGGAGAAGTTAGCTAGAAACAAGCATCAATCAATTAGTGAGTGAAACTTATGCAACATAGGAGGTCAAGGTGTTGCCAAAAACAGCAAAAAAGTTAGATCGACGGACAGTCTATACGCGCATGGTTATCAAAACCGCCTTATTTGATCTATTGGCAGAAAAACAATTATCTAAAATTACGGTGAAGGAGATCTGTGAACGCGCGCAAATCAATCGAGCAACTTTTTACCGTAATTATTTAGATATTTACGATTTGTATGAAAAGATCGAAACCGAATTAACCACTGATATTTTTGCGGATAATAAGCTGGAGAATAGTCGCTATCAATTATTGGAAGTGATTTATCATCATCAGGCCTTTTATCGGGAATTTTTTAATTCGCAATTAGAAAGTAAATATATTAAGGATACCGTGGCTGGTTTAGCAGACCAGATGAAAGCGATCTTGATTAATCGTGGCAGTTTTGATGAAGCAACCTTTGAACTTACTTATCAATATAACTATTATGGCGTCATTGGAGTGATTAAAGAATGGCTAAATGCTGGATGTCCAGTTGAACCACACGAGTTTGGGGATCGGCTATTTGCCATTGTCGAAAAGCAGTACCAGGAATAGAACCAACTGAAAAAGCAATAGGTTGTTTTAGGTTAGACTCACGGGGCAGGCTTTTATGACCGCAAAAAGCGACTGGGAAGAAATGAATTCGTTTCTTCCCAGCCGCTAGTTTTATTTAACAATCAGGACATCACATTTCGAGTGACGAACGACATAACCGGTATGAGAACCAATTAGCATGGCCTTGACCCGGTTAATCCCCGTATTTCCTAAAATGATGAGATCGATATTAAATTCATTTGGTAACTCGCTTGCTAGCAGGGTTCGAATATCACCGAGCCGTGGGACGGCCTGTACGTCCTGAACCCCCTGATCATGGGCTTGTTCAATTAAGGGCACAAGTTCTTGGACGGCTTTAACATATAGATCTTGATAAAAATCGTCATTGACATTAAAGGTAACGTCCATTCCACGATCCCGATTGACAACACGGGTGAGATAAAGAGTCGCATTGAGCGCTTTGGCCAGTGCTACCCCTGTATCATAAGCCCGAGTCGAATTATCGGATCCATCAATCCCGACTAATATTCGCTGATATGTCATGATTGCAACCTCCTAATCGGCATTAATTTTAGAATGCTTACGACCGTATGCGAAGTAAAGAGTAAGACCGATGGCCAGCCAGACGAGGAATCTCACCCAGGTTTCCCAGTTTAGACCCGCAATTAAGACTAAGCAAAAACCAATGGATAGGAGAGGTGTAAAAGGTACTCCTGGAGCCCGGAAACCACGTTTTAAATCAGGTTGTTTCCGGCGCATGTATAAAATCCCGGCCGAAACTAAGATAAAGGCCGTTAAGGTCCCAATATTAACTAATTCCGACAAGATGTTTAAGTTGATTAAGCCACCAGCTAGGGCCGTTACGATTCCGAAGAACCAAGTGCCCTTGGCGGGCGTTTGATATTTGGGATGAATGTCGCTAAAGAATTTTGGAAAGAGACCGTCTCGCGACATTGAATATGAAATCCGGGATTGACCGTATAAACAGACTAGCATGACCGTCGTCATCCCTACAATGGCGCCTAGACTAACGATGATTGATAACCATAGTTGGCCCGTTTTATGCAAAACTGCCATAATTGGGGCGTTTAGGTAATTGGCAAAGCCGGTATATTTGACGATTCCCGTCATAATTAAGGTCATAATGACGTATAAGATGAGCGAGATTACAAGAGACAAGATAATCCCTCGGGGAAGCGTCTTGCTAGGGTTAATGGTTTCTTCGGCGCTGGAAGAAACAGCGTCAAACCCAATAAAGGAGAAAAAGACAATGGATGCGGCCGGGATAATTCCCGTAGCGGTTCCGCCGTGGTAGGAATACCAACCGTATGGGTTGAAGGGGTGCCAGTTAGCGGCTTTAACGAACCAAACTGTGCAAATGATGAAGAGGAGAACAACGCCAATTTTGATAACAACCATCACATTGTTGACTTCTTTAGTTTGGGTAATTCCAATCGAGATAATCCAAGTGATGATCAAGACAATTAAGAAGGCGGGTAAATTAAAATAAGTGGTTACTCCCGGGGTTGTACCTGCCGCTGCCGTGAGGATCGTGGGGAGGTGAATACCAAAATCATCGAGAAGACTGACCAGGTAACCCGACCACCCCGCCGAAACCGTTGCCGTGGCAAGAGAATACTCTAGGATGAGATCCCAACCGATAATAAAGGCAATAATTTCACCAAAGGCAATGTAAGAATAGGTATAAGCTGATCCCGAAATCGGAGCGAGCGAGGCGAATTCAGCATAACAAAGCGCCGCAAATCCACAACAAATCCCGGCGATTAAAAAAGAAACTGACAGGGCGGGACCAGCTGTGAGGGCCCCTTTACCCGTTAAAACAAAAATCCCGGTACCGATGATGGCCCCGATTCCTAAAAAAGTTAGATCCATCGTTCGTAAAGTTCGCTTCAGAGGCGAACGCTGATGTAGTAAGCTATTAACATCCTTTTTGCGGAAGATTGAAGATCCCATATCCATTGACTTCCTTTCGTAAAAAATTAAAACTAAATTAGAAATTAATTAGAATTGTAGTTGGCGAAAGGAAATCCGTAAAGATCTTAAATGTAATTACGTGAATTAAAAAGTTTTGTAACTGAGCCAATTAATTTTATTAGGTAACGCTAAAAATGAAAGCGAATAAAAATAACCACTGCCATGAGCAGTGGTTAGAGGTTTGACATATTAATAAGGAAAATCCGTTAAACGATCATCAGCGGTAATTTGACGAATAACTCGCGCTGGCGATCCGACTGCTAAACAATTATCCGGAAGATCCTTGGTTACTACTGAACCTGCCCCGATAACACAGCCTTCACCAATAGTCACCCCCGGACAAACCGTTACATTCGCGGCTAACCAACAATTATCACCAATGGTAATGGGTTGTCCATATTCATAATTAGTTTCACGACCATCGGCTTGTAAACGAACATTACGTTGTTGAAAGGTGAGCGGATGTAAGGGAGTGGCAATTGTTACGTTGGGTCCAAGCATGACATTATCGCCAATTTTAACCGGACAAACATCGAGAATAGTTAAGTTGAAATTAGCGTAAAAGTTTTGACCGACGGTAATGTTATCGCCGTAATCAAATTGAATGGGTCCTTGGAAATAAGCACCTGCTCCTTGATGGGGGACTAAAGTCGTGATAATCTCCGTGCGCTTTTGAACATCACTTTCCGGAGTTTGATTATATTCTAAACATAATTCGTGGGTTTGTTGGCGATGCTTTGCTAAATCAGGGCTACTAGGATCATAAGGTCGGCCGTTCAACATTTTTTGACGATTCGTATCCATAATGGCACTTCCTTTTTGCTTTGATTATAGCAAATCCCAAGCTAATTATTGAAGACCATCCCATTCATCCTTAAAGTCATCTAAAAAATTAAGCATCACTATTTGGCGATCGGTGGCAATTTGGCGAGCCGCCGGCGTATTCAACATATCTTTGATTTTGAGCAGTTTTTCATAGAAGTGATTAATGATGGTCTCATCAGCTAGATTTCGGTAACTCTGCTCATCAAGATGCTCGCGGGGTGGGATCGAAGAATCATAAATCTTTTCTTGGTGCCGGGCGCCATAATAAATGGCGCGGACAATGCCAATTGCGCCAATCGCATCTAACCAATCGGCATCTTGAACGATCTGACCAGCTATTGATAAGCTCGGCCGCTCCCCATTTAGGGTTTTGGCAAAGGACATTTGCGTAATGATGTCCATGACAGCGTCGATGTCGGAAGGATTGATTTGGTTCGTTTGCAAAAAGGTCCGTAATTTGGTTACCGCTTGGTCCTGATCAGCAACTAATTTGGGATCGATCGTATCATGAAGATAAGCGGCCATCACCGGAATCGTTGCATCTACTTGTTCAGCCTCGGCTAACCGGGTTGCTAGATTAACAACCCGCATGACATGATCCATGGCGTGGCCAGTTTGATCGTCATTCAGCGCTGCTTTTGCGTAGGCCTTAATGGCATCTAATTGGTGATTATTAAGCATAGGCTCCCCTTAAATGACTGGATAAGGGACGTTTGGCTGGGCCATCGGATGATTAAAATTGAAATCCGCAAGCTGGTCAAAATCATTCGGTTGTAGCCAGGTGCTGACGCCACGTGCGAGCATAAGGTTAACCTCATAATCTTCCGCCGGTTTCTGGGAAAAGGGGAGCAGGATAATCGGTTTATGTAAGGCGACAAACATCCCAAATTCAAAAGCAATCCCAACGTCTTCTTGATCCATATCATAAAGCGCAACACAAACATCACTATTACCCACGGCATTGACGTCGTTATTGTAGGTTGCCACTTGCCATTCTAAGGTTCCAAAAACTCCCGCTGGGTCATGGTCGATGAGGGCATCTTTATACTGAAAATCAAATGGTTGGTGGACGACCCCGACCGTTGCGTTCGTTTCTAAGACCTCGAGTGCCTTGGTAACTCGCGCTTTTTGTTGGTCGTTAAAAAAACTAGTGGCCAAATAAACTTTGGTAATCGGTTGAGCTTGTGTGTTCTTCATCTTAGCCCTCCTTGAGCTGGTTTGATAGCTGTTGATATTGTGAAAGCTGAATTGAACCCAGATTGAATAATTCGTCGTAAATGGACTGAAGCACCGTCTGTTGGTCAGCGGTATTATTCATAAAGTCATACTGATCTCCATCAATGATTAACAAAGGCGAAGCATCGTACTCATCTTTCCAACGGTCATAATATGATAATAGAGTTTGGTAATAATCAACCAGGGAAGCATCATTTTCAATCTGCTCATATTCACGGCCCCGCTTTTTGATCCGTTTAACCATGGTCTCGTATGAAACGTCGATCATGATCATTAGGTCGGGCGCTTTTTTGTGAGCCGCGTAGGGGAGTTCCTCTAACATATTATTGAGCAATGATTTATAGATGTCGTATTCGACTTTGGTGGCGTTCCCCATATCGGTATTCATGCGCATGAAGATTTCGTCTTCATAAATGGAACGATCTAAGATATTGTTGTCGTTTTGCATGGCTTGTTTAATCATAGCAAACCGCCGATTTAAAAAGAAAGTCTGGAGTAAGTATGCGTAAGGGTTGGTAGCATTCTGGTCCCCAGCTGCTCGCTTTTCCGCCGCAATTTCGTTGCCTTTATAAAATAAGGGGAGGACCGGATTGTCATCCACGGGTTCAAAAAACGGTTTCGTACCGAGTCGATCGGCTAAAAGAGTAGTTAAACTGGTTTTACCAGAGCCAATAATTCCACTTAATGTAATCAAGATAATATTCAACTTCTTTCTATATAAGGCATCCCTAATTGGATCTTAATGCGAATTTTTCAACTCATCTATCTTAAAATGAATTATCCAAAAACACAAGATCTTGTGTTTTGGTCTTAATTGTGCATACTAGATCTAGTTTTGGTAAAGAGTCAAAAAGAAAATTTCTGACATAGCTGTTATGGGTGAGTATAATAAAGGCGATGGAATGGAGGATGGAGCAATGGCAACGCAAAAGCAAGCGCGAACTCGGCGGGATATTATTATGGCGATGGAGCGCTTATTGTCGGAACAAAAATTTGAGGTAATTACAATTAATGAAATTTGCCAAGAGGCCTTAATTACCCGCAGTACTTTTTATCGTTATTTTCTTGATAAATATGAATTAACGGAAGCGCTCATTCAGTATTTGGGCGAGCGGGATTTAATTATGCTTGATCAGGGATCGCTAATTGCCCAAGTTACCAAGTTTGTTGACAAGAATGTCAAAATTATTAATAACCTAAATCCTTCAAACCAACACAAAATGAATTTTTATGTTGAATTTGTTAAGTTAGTGGAAAATTCCTTACAGGCCTATTTTGAGATTAACCATGACCATCAAGACGATCCCTTTATTCGGTTGTTTCAATCGGTGGATGACCGTGATTTATGGATCAAGTTTGTTGCAGGTGGCTTATCATCAATTATCATCAATAACCCTAACCCCGATGATCATTTTCGGCAAAAGGAAATTATTGATTTTATCTCAGAACTAACGGATCGTTTAGTGAAATAACACAAAAAGACACTATTGTATGATTTTAGAACAGTAGTGTCTTTTCGTTGCTTGGATTCGATTTTATAGCTCCCTAAAATAAACACTTATGAGAGAACTTAGCTAGGGAGATGAATAGATGTTTAATCGAATTGCACATCATATTTTAAAACATGCCAAATGGTACTTGACCGTTATCGCGATTTTAACGGTGGCCTTTGGTTGGGGGATGACCCGTTTAACTATTAAGATGGGAAACGAGGTCTTTGTTAATAGTCATTCAGCTATTTATAAGCATACGCAAACCTACCAAAAATACTTTGGAGGGGATGCCGCCTATTTGATGCTCAGTGGGAGACAGTCAGATATTATTTCCCACCAAACGATGCAAAAGGTGGCTAAATTTAGTGAAAAAGCCGAAAAAGTTGATAACGTAAAGTCAACGACCACGATTGTTAACTCCTTAAATCAATTATTAGCCAAAACTGATTTTGCTTCGCTAATGGGATCGATGTCCGATCAAGAAGTGACAAAACTAGAAAAAGATGTCCAGGCTAATTTAACGACTAGTCAGCAAAATCAACTAGTAAGCCAGGTACAAGCCTCCTTAACTAGTGATCAAACTAGTCAAGTTAGCACGTACGTATCTTCATTATTAACCACGGATCAGCAAAGTCAGGTGACGACTTATACTAATAGTCTCTTGACAACTGAGCAAACGACAACCATTCAGCAAACGGCCATGGGACTATTAACCACTCAGCAACAGGCACAATTAGCACAAGCCGCCGCTAGTGGTCAAGATACCAGTAGTTTGTTACAAACTAGTTTAACCAGTGAACAGCAAGCTCAAGTACAAGCAGCCACCTTAGCCCAATTAACTGACCAACAAAAACAAGCGGTCCAAGCCTATACCTTGACCTTGTTGACGGATCAACAAAAGCAACAAATGCAAACCTATACTTTGTCGATCTTAAATGATCAACAAAAGTCAGCCATGATGAGCGCGGCGGTGAAGATGTTGCCTAAGGTTCAAGATATGTCAACGAGTCTCTTGCGGGATATTTTGTTGGATCAAAACGGGAAGGTACGGAGCCAATTCCAACAATTGTTACCTCAAAATGGCCGGAATATGCTAGTGCTGGTTAATACGACCAGCGCTTCGATGAACATGGTCACGGATGTCCAATTACGGACCGACCTGCATCAAGCTTTGCAACAGACTCATTTTGGAAAGACTTATCGGGTGCGCTTTGGTGGGCAGCCATTAATCCTCGGGGAAGTTAATAATGTCGTTTGGCATACTATGGGTGAATTACTAATTTTCGCCGTGGTGTTGATGATTGTGGTCTTAGCAATTATCTTTAAGGTCCGTCGTCGATTATTATCATTAGCTTTCGTGCTCATTGGTTTGATTTGGACTTTTGGGATTATGGGCTGGCTTGGTATTCCGATTACGATTGCGACTATGGCGGTCTCGCCAATTGTGATTGGGCTAGGGACCGACTTTGGGGTCCAGTTCCATAATCGATACGAAGAGGAATTTAAGAAGAGTCATGATTATCAAGCAGCCACCTATGCTGCCATTCCTAAAATTGGGCCTGCGGTGGGTGTGGCCTTAATCATGATGACCCTGAGTTTCTTGACGATGATTATCTCCAAAGCTCCGATTATGCAACAATTTGGGGTTACCCTAGCCTTCGGGGTCATTAGTGTTTATCTTGTGGAATTCGTCATGATGTACACTATTAATCCCCTCCGCGATCGGCATTTCAAAGCTAAAGATGCTAAACTACCAAAGCCTAGTCGTGTTGGGGGAATCTTAGCCCGGTATGCTAATTTTGTGATGAACCATGCGGTGATTGTCTTGATTTTGGGAGTTTTGATCGCGGCCACTGGTTTTTGGGCCGAAACGAAAATCCCAACCGAAACGAGTTTGATTAAACTAATTCCATCCAATATGTCATCGCTGGTTCAAACCAAAGGAATTCAACGGCATGCCGGTTCGACCACTTATTTGACTTACCTCGTTAAGGCGGATGATGTCCGGCAAAAGGATAATCTAGAGAAGATTGAGCAACTCGGTAATCAAGTTAATCGTAAATATAAGAATGTAGAGAGTGTGCAAAGTATCGCAACCGTTTATAAGGAAATCGATGGTAATTATGCGGGTTCACAAAGCCAAATCAACACTCAAATCGCTAATTTACCAACCACTCTGACGGATACCACCATTAGCAAAAATCATCATTATGCTGCTATTCAATTTAAGGTTAAGCGTAATTTATCATCTAACCAAGAAAATAAATTGATGAAACAAATCAATCATCAGATTGCGGGTAAGCAGGGCCAGTTGACCATTTCGCCGGCGGGTTCTACCATGATGCAATTAGTTGGGGTGCAAAATATGACCGCTAATCATTATTTGATTATTGCTGCCGGATTAGTAATTATTTTTGTTACGCTTTTGATTGTTTATCGTAGTATTAAAGTGGCTTTATCACCATTATTGCCTATTGTGGTGGTCTTGGGAGCTTCCCCGTTAACCATTTGGTTGCGCGGGGGCCAGTATAACCCAATAACGATTGTTTTAAGCTCATTGGTCTTAGGGATCGGGATTGAATTTACGATCCTGCTTTTGGAACGGTATCAAGAAGAAATCCAGAATACCGATACCCGAAGAGCGATGTTGCGGTCGGTTCAATCAGTTGGATCAGCCATTACCGTTTCCGGGCTTACGTTAATTGTTGGCTTCGTTTCCTTAATGTTTGTGAACTTCCCTGGATTAAATGCTCTCGGGGTAAGTACGGTGATGGATACCGCCTATTCCTTAATTGCGGCCTTAACCTTCATGCCAGCAATTATTCAGTTAACGCGGGATCGAAAAAAGGATCAAGATACAAAGTAAATATTAACCAATAACGACCTTGGAGATCATTAGGACGATCTACAAGGTCGTTTTATAGTTGACAATGTCAACTATTTCAATTAAACTAAAATAGTTGATTAAATCAACTAAAATAGGAGGGCGAATAAATGAATGATAATGAAACAATTCATAGTATTCGAGCATTCAATCGAATGTATCTTTCCGCCATGAATTTGTTAGGTAATCATTATTTGGGTTCTGATTATTCGATTCCGGAAATGCGAGTGCTGTTCGAGATTCATGAACATGCAGGCTGTACGGCAGCTGAAATTGCGAAAACCGCCAACGTTGATAAAAGTTTCCTTAGTCGAATGATCAAAAAAATGATCAAACAAGGCCATCTCAAAAGAGTGGTATCAAAAACAGATGGTCGCTCTTATTGTTTGTATCTAACTGATGACGGGGTTAATCAGGTTGATTTATATATTAAGCGCTCGGATGAAGAAATCGGGAAAGTGATTGCCCCGCTTAACAAAAATGAACGGGCCCGTTTTTTGACGGCGCTAAATACTGTTCAAGAATTATTGAATACTATCAAAGAAAAGGAGCGTCATAATGGAAATTCGAGAAGCTAAACCAGGTGAAGCCGGACTAGTGGTTAATTTTTACTATCATTTATTTGCGGATCAATTTAACTTTCGACCATTGACCGAACAATACTTTTTGCATGCGATGGAAGATTATTTTAATGATCCCAAGGGAAATATCTTATATGTGGCGGAAGAAAACGGTCAAATTTGTGGGTCCGTTTGTATTGCTAAAACTGATGAGCATGCAGCCCAACTACGGATGTTTGGCGTTGGTCAAGCGCTGCAAGGTCAGGGAGCAGGGAATCAGTTAATGACGAAAGCCATGGATTTTTGTAAAGAAAAAGAGTACCAACACGTGATACTCTGGACAGTTGATATTTGTAAGGCAGCTAGGCACCTATATGCGAAGTTTGGATTTCAGAGAACGGATGAAAAACCAAACGATTCTTGGGCTGATTATCAGATGACGGAAGAACTTTGGGAATATAATAGTTAACAACGATGAGCTGGGAAGGAATAATAGTTCCTTCTTGGCTTTTTTATTTGGCGAGTGATGAAGTAAGCCGGAAAATTCCATCATAAAGGAGCTGTTCATCATTAATCTCGGGGACTTGGACATCGGCTTGTTGCAAGCTTTGGATTTGTTTTTGATTGGGGTGCATATAGGGATAAAAGCCCAGGCTATAAATTAAGAAGTGAACAATAAAGCAATCCCGGTCACTCTTGTTAGATTGAGGGAAGGTGGTGGTTAATCCCTGTTCAAAAGCATCAAAAATAACGGCAGTCCGTTTTTTAAAATCAACTAGATGCGCGGGGTCACTATTTTGCTCAATAATCGTATTTTGGATGGATAATAAACGAAGAAATTGCTTTTGGGATAAGAGGGTGGTCGCCAAAATTTTACAAAAAGTGACCCGATCCATCTGATCATGAAACTGATTGAGTAAGGTGTCATACCAAGTCAAATATTCTCGCTCAATTAAATCTAAAAAAATATCTTCTTTCGTTTTGTAATAGGTATACATTGTGGTCCGCGAAATAGCAGTTTCATCTGAAATCATTTTAAGGGTAATCTCGTCATAACCATGATTATCGAAAACTTTACTACAAGCATTTAAAATGTCATTTTGCCGTTTTTGGATTTGATTGTTAGTCCGTGCGCGTTGAAAAGCCATAATTTAACTCCTTTTTTTATTGATTTTAGAAAATAGTCGACATTTTGTCAAATAATACTTGACATCATGTCGACTATTAACTATAGTGTGTACATAGCCGACATGATGTCGATTAAAAATTTTTTGGAGGAATTACTAATGCAAAAATTAAATTTAACACAAGAATGGGATAAGACTTTCGCTCAGAGTTCACTAGTTGATCATACCAAGGTAACTTTTGATAACAGTTATGGCTTCACTTTAGCCGCTGACTTATACAAACCAAAAGACCTTGAGGGTAAATTACCTGCGATTGCAGTCGCTGGTCCATATGGAGCGGTTAAGGAGCAGAGTTCTGGCTTATATGCACAGACGATGGCAGGAAAAGGCTACCTGACCTTAGCTTTTGATCCATCTTTTACTGGTGAGAGTAGCGGGAGCCCAAGAAATACGACCTCACCAGAAATCAATACTGAAGATTATTCAGCCGCCATTGATTATTTGGTTAGTCGATCCGATGTCGATGAAGATAAATTAGCGATTATTGGAATTTGTGGCTGGGGTGGAATGGCGCTTTCTGCGGCTTATGCCGACCCAAGAATCAAGGTAACGGTTGCCTCTACGACTGCTAACCTAAATGCAGAAGCGGGGCAAAACCGTTCACAAACCTTGCAATACATTGCGGCACAACGGACCGCGGTAGCTAAAGGCGTGAAAGCAGCCACGATGCTATCAGTCCCCGAAGAAATTAATGATGAAACGCCACAACCATTAAAGGACTTTTATCACTACTATCGGAACCCAGAACGTGGTTACCATCCTCGTTCAATTAATTCCGGGATTGCCGTTTCACCAATTGCGACCCGTGGATTTGTCCATTTTTCAATGTTTGATTACATTGGTGAAATTGAAAATGCGGTTTTAATGGTTCATGGTGAAAATGCTGTCACCTATCCAGCCGGTAAGGCATTATTTGAACAATTAACGGGTGACAATAAAGAGTTCTATACAGTTCCAAACGCAATTCATACTGATTTATATGATCAAGTCGACAAAATTCCGTTTGCTAAAATTGACGAATTTATTAAGCGTCACTTGTCAGATTAATAAATAGGGGGCTAGTGAATGAAACTTTTCGGAAATAATCAGCGCCGGAATCAGACCCGAACCATTTGGTGTCAAAATAACCGGGGACAAAAAATTTATGGGAAAGTACATTTGCCCCAAGGAGATGGTCCCTTTCCCTTAGTCATTTTCTCGCATGGTTACGGCTATAACAGCTCCTTTATCGAGGCTGATCGGTTAGCACAAGCCGGGATTGCCGTTTATGAATTTGATTTTTGTGGGGGGAGTCCCTGGTCACGGAGCCAAGGTAAATCCACTGAAATGTCGGTTTTAACGGAAGCAGATGATCTCGAAGCAGTGCTAGATGAATTAAAGGGGCAAGCTTTTGTTGATCCACAACGAATTTTTCTCTCGGGTGGTAGTCAAGGCGGTTTTGTTTCAATCATTGTTGGTGCTCGCCGGCAAGCAGACATTCAAGGGATGATTCTATATTGTCCCGCATTAGTTATCCAAGATTTTGAAGAAGTGTATTTACAAGGGCGGATGCCAGAAAAAATGAAGTTTGGTAATATGACCATTAGTCGCAAATACTATACGGATGCTCACGAATACGACTTACAAAAGGCAATGGTAAGTTTTGAGAAACCGGTTTTATATTACCAAGGTGATCAAGATGAAATGGTACCGCTACGCTATGCTTATTATGCACAAGAGAGTTTCCCAAAGATGGAATTAACAATCCTTAAAAATACGAGACATATGTGTAACTACGGGAATGAGGAGCGTTTATTTGCCGATATGAAAGATTTTGTTTTATTGTAATGAGAAAACTGGGTAACTCTTGGGAGCTACCCAGTTTTTTGATGATAATTCTTGAGTCACCAGCGCTAAAGTTATTATAATTTAGTTATCACATTACTGGAGGCGTTGACATGAAATATCAAACGATTGATGTTGAAGGTATCAAGATTTTTTATCGCGAAGCAGGGGATCCAGCAAAGCCAACCCTGCTTTTACTGCATGGTTTTCCCTCTGCTAGTCATATGTTCCGCGACTTAATGCCCGCCTTGGCAGACCACTTTCATCTGATTGCTCCCGATTATCCAGGCTTTGGGCAGAGTCAAAGCCCGGATCGGGACCATTTTAATTATACATTTGACCATTTAGCCCAGGTGATGGACCATTTCTTAGACCAGTTGAAGATTAACCAGTTCTTGATGTATGTCTTTGATTATGGCGCGCCCATCGGTTTTCGACTGGCAAGCTGGCACCCAGAAAGAATAGCTGGTATTATCAGTCAAAATGGGAATGTTTACGAAGAGGGGTTAGGGCCGAAGTGGACCCAACGAGCTGAGTATTGGCAACACCCTACTCCAGAATTACGGCGCCAATACCAAAGTGCCTTTGCTAAGGAGACGGTGATTGGTCAATATACTTATGGAACTCCTGCCGGAAGCGTCTCGCCGGATGGTTATTCGCTGGATCTATACTATGCGGCCACGATTGACGACTATGCTGAGAAACAATCTGATTTAATCTTAGATTATCAAAGTAATGTTCGTTTGTATCCACAATTCCAAGCTTACTTACGCCAATATCAACCAAAACTACTGGCGATTTGGGGAAAAGAAGATCCATCTTTTATTTGGGCGGGGGCCGAAGCCTTCAAAAAGGATCTCCCAGCCGCAAGGATTATTCCAGTAGCTAGTGGGCATTTTGCTTTAGAGAATTGTTGTTCCCAAATTGCGACTGAAATTATTAAATTTTTTGGATGAATAGAAGAAAAGGAAACGTGGAAATATGAGGTTATCAGCCGAACAAGAAAGTCGAATTCAAGCCAATATCCGTGCAATCCAAAAGTTAAATAACAGTTCCTTGTCAGATGCGGAAATTCGGCAAAATCTAAGTGCAATTATCCAATCGCCGATTGATGAAACGAATACGATTCGACTACCATTGTTTGTAGATTCCGGCGTTAATATCCATTTCGGTAAACATGACTTCATTAACGTTGGCGTAACTTTAGTTGATTTAGGCGGGATCTATTTTGGTGATCAGGTTTTAGTGGCGCCTCAAGCGAGGATATTAACTGTTAATCATCCTTTTTTAGATCCCCAGATACGTCAAGCAGGGGATTTAGAATTACATGCAGTTCATCTAAAAGACAACTGTTGGATTGGAGCCGGAGCAACGATTTTACCGGGGGTCACGGTGGGGACGAATGCGATTGTGGCTGCCGGGGCGGTGGTGAGCCATGATGTTCCGGATAATGCAGTGGTTGCTGGATTGCCAGCAAAAGTGATTAAATATGTATAAGCAATAAGGCTGGAAAGCAACGAATTTGAAGTTTCTTTCCAGCCTTGTGTATTTTTAGATTGAATTATTGATTTGATCAACTAGTTGGCGCGGATTTTCAACTCCGATCACAATACGATCGTAATCTTCATCATGGAGTTGAATTACCACTGGTTTACTAGTGCGCTTAATATTAAAGAAGGTTTTATCACCACCTAAATAAAAGGTGCCAGCATAATAGATGCCAGGAATGGCAGTTCCAGGATTTCGAAAGCCTTGCACAAGTTGGCCGAAGATCCCTTCATCAATCGTGGCACCACTAATGTGGTCAAGCGGGATACTAAGTTGACGTTTGACGGCCCAGACTTTATCAAGTCCTTGGGGTTCAATAATTAATTGTTGATTATTGATGGTTACGCGGTTTTCCATGATGAGCTCCTTCCAGTTGACCATGTTTTAAAATGGCTTGGCCTAACAGATTAACTAAAGTGGACGACGAATATTGTTGACTCCAGTCCGTTACTATTTGATTGATTTTTTGATCGTGGCTAGTCAAGTCCATTAGAGCGATGATGACTAAGTCAATCGTTGTATCGCTGGTCGGATCATCGCTGGTGGCCTGTTCTAAAGCAGCTAGAAACATTCCACGTTTGCTGCCAAAGCTGGCGTATAAGCTGCCACGTAAGAGTCCAGTTGCTTTTACTAAGTCATCCAGTGAGGTCCCTTCATAGCCATACTGGATGAAGGTTTGGCTAATGGTTGAGATGACTTTAACTTGATCAAATTTTTTATTTCTTCCCATGACCTTATTATAAATTATTTTTGAATGCTTGGTCAATAATAAAATTGAATGACTAGTCAAAAATAAAATAATGGTAGAATATAAATATAAGGAGGTGCATTATGCGACCGGCAGTACCAATGTTAAATGATCAGCTCACGGCCGATGAATTCTTGCAGATGATTGTCACTAATTTTCAATCGGTAGTTTTTGGGACAGTAGATGTCTACGGGGATCCCTTTACCAATGTAGCTGATCTAGAATTATGCATTGATCAACAATTGATTTTTGCGACAACCTATCAAAAAGCTTTTTACCAGCGCTTGAAAGGCCATCCGCGCCTTTCCGTCACTGCTTTACGAGGAGAAGAGACCTTAGAGAGTGTCGGTTTTACTTTGAATGGTCTGGTGAAAGAAGTTAACCGGGATTATTTAGATCAAATTTTTGCGCTTCATCCCGAAATGGAGCAAATCTCGGCCAATCAGAGCGAACGCCGGGAATTGTTGCGACCCTTTGCGATCACCCCTTTGAATGGTTCGGTCTATGATCTGCGGCAACAACCAATATTTCAAAAGCGCTTTGATTTTGGAGAAGGTTAATGGATAAAGCAGCAATTTTAAAATTAGTAGCAGAAAAATATAATACTCAGCCGGAGGCGGTCTTCAAAAAATATCCTGACTACAAAGTTTTGCGGCATCAGCGCAATCGAAAATGGTATGGTCTGTTGATGGATGTGACGGGGGATAAGCTGGGATTAGCTGATCAAGCAGAATACGC
Organism: Limosilactobacillus gastricus PS3; assembly: GCF_000247775.1. Taxonomy (GTDB): domain Bacteria; phylum Bacillota; class Bacilli; order Lactobacillales; family Lactobacillaceae; genus Limosilactobacillus; species Limosilactobacillus gastricus_A. The sequence continues at coordinate 455 of NZ_AICN01000047.1, read as the reverse complement.
AGTATTAAATGTGAAATTGGATCCGGAACAAGTGGCCATTTTACAAAAAGCGGCTGGTTTTCTACCAGCCTATCACATGAATAAACAGTATTGGCTTTCGATTTTAATCGATCAGGTCTCAGATCAACAAATTGAAAGTTTACTGGACCAAAGTTATCAACTAACTGAATAGGAGGATGAAATGAGTTTAACAGTTAATCTATACTATACAGGCCAAAATGGGGCGGCCCAAAAATTTGCTCAAGCTATGGAAGCACAAGGAATCGCCCAACGGATTCGTCAGGAAGCAGGGAATGAAAAATATGACTACTTCATTCCAATGGATGATCCAGAAACCGTGATGTTAATCGACCAATGGACTGACCAAGCGGCCTTAGATCGTCACCATGCTTCGCCAATGATGCAAGAATTAGCACAATTACGGGAACAATTTGATTTGCATATGCGGGTAGAAC
>NZ_AICN01000048.1:0-5027 GCF_000247775.1 Limosilactobacillus gastricus PS3 | reverse complement strand
TATTTAATTATAAAATTTTACAAAATAAAGCAGGTGACCAAAAGTCACCTGCTTTAACCGTTTTCATTTTGCCCGCTGATTAACAACCGAAACTAAGGCTACCATGGTCGCAATTAAAGATTGTTTTTTCCGGTAAACCGTATACCGTGGTAGCCATTTGGAGGCATACTTCTCTTTATAACGCCGCAGCCCTTGGAAACCATAAAGACGATAGCCATATTCATAGATGAAATGGGCCATTTTTTCTTCCGTAAAGGAGAATTGTGATTGACCAACATTGGAGAGCGGAGCCATCCCGAGATCAAAATACTCATAGCCATTTTCCTGACCATATTCAAACATACTGATAAACAAAAGATCCATGATTCCGGATGGAGCTTGGTGACTATGACGCATCAAATCGATAGTTAAGATCTCCTTGCCCCCTGTTGGCATGAAGGTTACGAATGCGACGAGGACGCCATTAACATCCCGTACAATTCCCACGGGAGCTTCGTTCAGATATTGCTGAGAGAAAAAGCCCAACGAAAAACCCTTTTCAACCTGATCGCCTAACCAATCATCCGAGACCGCCTTTAACTCGGCCATCAAGTTATCATCAAAAGGCGGTTTCACCACTGAAAATTGATATTGCTCCCGTTCGAATTTATGAATTAAAGCCCGTTGAGAGCGTTGTTTCTTCCCCGCTAAGGTAAAGTCAGATAATTTCACTAAACCATCTTCACCAGTTTTTAGGAAATCAAAGCCATCTTCGTGCAACAACATCGTGACGGTTGAATCTACTTCATAAAAGACCGGTAGATAACCATATAAATCCGCCTCATTCACTAATTGATGAAGCGCCGCTGACCAGGTTTGCTGGTCCCCAACTGGATTCCCCATCACAATTAACTTATCGTATTTTTTCCGATACATAAAGAAGAGCCGGTCTTGCCCATCCACTTGGTAAAAGTAAATGTTCTTGTCTTGCAAATAGGCTAAATGACTAGTTTCGTTCCCCCCATACTGGGCAATGACCTGATCAACTCGATCCCGCGGAAAAGTTTGATCATTTTTAAAAGGATCCGCATAACGAGTGAAGTAATGTAAGATCCAAAGCATAATGCCAATTCCGATTAATAGACCGATAAAACCAGATAACCAGATATGTTCACCAGGAAAAAGTAGATAATCAGGGATGACATGGTCGGATTCGTAATTAGGTGTATTAACAATCCCGACCACAACATAAAGGATGAAACTACCTGCGAAAATTACTCCATCAAAAATGAATTTCCCCATTGAATATTGCAATTTGTAGCGATATAAGCTTCCCCGCATCCCCCAAACTACTAACAAGAGAATCAGGATATAGCCAGCTAGGGCCGGCAAGGCTAAATTAAAGAGCGCATTCAGTAGACCAATTACCAAGACAATTACGGTGGGCCAAAAGGCCTTCTTAACCCGCGCTTGCAGTCCTCGAGCACAAGCTAAGATCGCAATCGCAAACATGATCGTTGACAATTGATGAAGTAAAAAGAAGGTAAAGGGATAAAAATCCTGTAAGAACTTATTACTATCCGTTAAATCAGGAACTGAGGCCGCCACCAACATAATAATTCCGGTTAAATACATCAACCCCGTCCCGATCAAGTACATCGTCTGATGAAAAATTAGGGCCGGCAAATGGTTAAAATGCTCATTTAAATTCTTTAGAATCCGATGAGTAAAGAGGATCCCCCCTAGCACTAAGGGCACAATGTGATAAAAGACCCGGAATAAAAGGAGCCAAGCCACCGCAGTTGGTCGCGAAACCCCCAACATGACTAATTCGACCATCATGATGACGTCAAAAGAACCAATCGCGCCAGGAATCATTGAGATAACCCCGATGATTTGGGCCACAATATATAAGGGCACCACGGTCAGTAGGTTGATATGCACATCTAAGGCCCAGCCGACCAGTACGAAGAACAGAGTTACCCCTAACCATTCAAAGATTGAGCTCGTTACCACAAAGGATTCTAGTTTCCAAGAAAGATCTTTAAAGAGGGTGTCACCCTTAAAGCGGGTGAAGATAATCATGGCTGGCGAATATAACCCCCCCAAGACAAGCCAAATGGCATAGCGATTAAAGTGCCCGCCATCATGGAGCCCAAACATAATAAATAAGGCTAGCCAACAGATGACTGAAAGACCAGACGCCAGAAAAATGGAAATCTTCGCAATCGCATTCAAAATTTGCTTGCGATCGGCGTCCTTGCTATAAAAATAGGCCCGTAAGGAAGAGCCGAGCACCCCACCAAAGCCCGCAATATTGGTTAAGGTGTTGGTCACCCACCCACTTTGAATGATGTAACGCGGCGAAAATTTACCAGGCAGTAAACGAGTGATTGTGACGTCATAACCCAACATCGGCACGACCGCTAAAATCCCACAAATGGCTAAAATTAATAAATGATCCCATGATTGTCGGCCTAATTGCACCCCAACTTGGTCCCAACGAACATCACGACTAAACATAATCAGGGCCACAATCACAAAAAAGACCATCGAAGAAACAAAGACTAATTTAATTGGTTTTTCATACCGATCCCAAAAAGCTAATCCGCTTTGATATAGTTTTTTCATTTACCTACTCCCCCACAAAACCTGAATAATATCCCTTAATATCGTATTATTTTGGTGTAGTTGAATGTGTGTCGTGTTCTTAAAAATCCGTTGGTGATAAGTAATCTTCTGGCGATGAAGAAGTGTTTTTAACATTAGGGATTGAATCGTTGGAACTTCACCATCTGTCGTCGTTGAGCCCGGTTGATGCCCCATCCAGTTATAAAAAGAGATTGTCGATGACAATTTTAAATGGCGAGCCTCTTTTAAGAGCGTCTTGTAATTATCATCTTGGGATTGTTTAAACAAGTGCGGATGAAAATGGATGCGGGTCCCAAAACTCTCCTCAACAGGGCCCCTAATAAAATGACTTTTTCAAATTGGATTTCTCGTCGAATTTTAGCATCTTCAAACAGAACGTGAATGAATTCGGTCCCGCCATAAGAGTGGCCGATTACGTTCAAGCGATCCACATGGTATTGATCATGCAGGGTTTCCAAAACCGCCCGCAATTCCTTCACCTGAGGTTTAAAAGTGGTGTCGTAATTCCAGGTATAAATGACCTGAATTAAAGGATTAGCCTTATTTTTTAACGACCCCGTCACGCTTACTCGGCAATCTGGTGATACCCGAACCACTAAGGCGTTTTGGGCTACGTTTTCTTTTTGGACTAACTTAATGAACTTACTATAAGTCCACCCACTCCCGCCCCAACCCGGAATTAAGAGGGTTGGCGTGGATGAATATTTCACGTGCGAATTGGTCTTTTTAATATTTTCACTTGGCGTGCCTTGAATTAAAAAAACTTGCACCGTTAAAAATAGCATTGTGGCGATTAATAAGGTTAAAATCAACCCTTTTAGGATCCGTTTTACCATCACTTTTACCATCTTCAATCATATATTTATCATCATGATAGCATAAATTCAGGGCTCAAGTAATCATGTTATGTAAGAGAAAGCGGTTAACTATCTAGTCAAACTAATGATAATAATTGAGACTACCCCAATGATTGCGGGAAAATTAAAGATGAAGTGTGTGAAAATCGGTAGCCAAATATTTCTACGCCAAAGGTAAAGTAAAGATAAAATCATTCCTGCGAAAGCATATGGAATCGTCGCAATAAAACTACCATTAAAATTGTAATAATGAGAGAAACCAAATAATAAATTGGTAATGATAAACAAAATACCAAAAACTAATTTATGCTTTCGATATCGGTACCACATATCATGACGAAAGGCGATTTCTTCAAATATTGCCACCATCAGATTAATGATTGCAGCATATAAATTGGTGAAGATTCCGAAGACACCATTAATCGGAATAATGAGCTCTTTGGGGCCATTGGCTGGAATAAATTGATTAAAATACTTTCGACTGAATGTTACCACTACTATTAAAATCAATACTGACACGAGTGAAATTAAAATATTAGCCCATTTTTTCTTTTTGAAATCCTGCCACTGTTCCCTTAAGTAAGCATGATATTTAAAGATCTCATATCCAAATAAGGCAATAAACCATCCAGAACCAAGGTAAGTATAGATGAAGGCATTTTCTCCTGCCACTGCTCGAATCACCGTTAAGAATAGTAGCGTACCAATGACATTAATCAAAACAGCGGCTAAATATGGTTTAAAAATACTAAATTTGGTCAATATAATGATTCTCACTTTCTTTATTTTGAATAATATCACACGATGATTATTTACTTATCTAACCTCATGGATTTCTTTAGCACGGCGATTTCTTCTCGTGCCTCTTGAATTTGGCGCTTTAGTTGGGCAATCTCCTGGTCTTTTGCTTTATCAGCTTGAATCCATTGCCGTAAGACGTGGCTCTCAATTCCTAACTGTTTCCCAATTTCGTCAACGGTCAGCTGATTTTTATGAGCTGCATAATACTGAAGCGCTTGTTCTCTAAATTCTCTATCATAACGGTGCTTAGCCATTTTTTGTCCTCCATTTTTCTCGTTTTTTACTATTAAAGCAGCGTCATTAACAACCAACTTATTATCATTTCTTTCTCAAAAACTTTATTCTTACTCTATCGCAAAATAAATAAGAAAAATAGCTTCAAAACTTACCAATGAAATGATTAAATTGACTGCGGCCGTTTTTAAAAAGCTAGAACAGTATTGAAATTTTATTTGACATTTTGATCGCCAGGAAATCCCAAGTAAAACGATCATACCTATAATCAAGACGGCTGGTGAAACGTAAATTAATGTCAATTTGTAAGCATAACTATATAAAATTGAACTCATGAAAACGGCAATAGTTAAAATTCCTAATAATTTTGCCAATTTGGGCCTAAAAAATAATCCCCAAAAATCGATCACTACCATTATAAAATTTAACAATAGAGCCAAGAACAACGGGAATACCCCGTGTTGATCAATATAAATTTCATCTAATAGAGAATATGGTAAAACC
>NZ_AICN01000049.1:0-52904 GCF_000247775.1 Limosilactobacillus gastricus PS3 | reverse complement strand
GATAAAAATTATGATGGAGAGGTTTTATAATTCCACTAATGGTTGTCAAACCGCCAGCTGCTGAGAGTGGTTTAATTTGTAAAGTTACCGGACTAGCGGTATTAACGGCTATACTAAAGCGCTGGGCAATGATGGCTTGGGTTAATTTTGGCAGTGGTTTGCTATGATGGAGAGGTGCTGCTTCCTCATCAGCTGATGAGAAAAAATTGTTAAAACGATTGACTAGATAATTTGCACTACGATCTAAAAGTGAGGTTTTAAGTTGTCGCATATTTTTTCTCCGAACGTTTGTTTGTATAAAGTCATTATACGAACAAACGTTCGAAAAAGCAAGGAGAAAGATTTTGAGCTAGTAACTAGTTTTGAAATCCAGTACCAAGACGGTCTAATTCGTGTTATAGTAATTACATTAATTCAAATTTATAAGAGGTGTTAGCAGCATGGCTAAACGTGGAGTATTAATTGTCCTTTCGGGCCCATCCGGAGTTGGGAAAGGCACGGTCAGAAAAGCGCTGTTCGATCAACCAGGTAATGATTTTCAGTATTCGATCTCAATGACGACACGACAACCACGTGAAGGCGAAGTTAACGGTAAGGATTACTTTTTTGTTACTAAAGAAGAGTTTGAACATGAAATTCAGACCGGCGGAATGCTTGAGTATGCTAAGTATGTTGACAATTATTACGGCACGCCCTTAAAATATGTTAATGAAACTTTAGAGTCCGGCAAAGACGTTTTCTTAGAAATTGAAGTTAATGGGGCAATGCAGGTTCGTTCACGGACGTCAGATGGCGTATTTATTTTCTTGACACCGCCTGACATCATGGAACTGAAGCATCGTTTAATTGGTCGTGGGACTGAATCAATGGATGTCATTGATGAACGGATTAAAACGGCTTTTGATGAAATCCGAATGATGCAAAATTATGATTATGCTGTTGTGAACGATGAAGTAAGCAATGCCGTTGAACGAATTAAAGAAATTATTCGGACTGAGCATTTACGGGTTAATCGAGTCATGCCCGACTATTTAGAAATGTTAGGAGAAGCTAACCAATGATTTTATTTCCATCAGTTGACAAATTATTAGAACGAGTTGATTCACGTTATTCCTTAATTATGCTTGCTAGTAAGCGGGCCCATGAGATCGATAAGTATCGTGAAGATAAATTCCGTGCCGATCATTCGGAAAAGCCAGTTGATATGAGCGAAGATAAGCCATTATTGCTTGATCATTATGAATCAAACAAATCGGTAGGGATGGCCTTAGAAGAAATTGAAGCTGGATTGGTAACGATCGATACTGAAACGAAAGATTAAGCAAATACTATTTAGACGGGTGGATCAAGATTAAACTTGGCTACCCTTTTTTTATGAGGACGACAAAATGGCAAAAATTATGTTATACGTAAGCGGAAGCGTGGCGGCCTATAAATCGGTCAGTCTTGTTCGCTCTTTGCAAAAGCAAGGACACGAGTTGCGGGTGGTAATGACTAAGTCAGCGCAAGAATTTGTTGGCCAAGCCACTTTTGCATCGCTCTTACACCAACCAGTCTTGACGGATATGTGGGATCAAACTAACCAGGGGCATGTTCCTCATATTGAATTAGCTGATTGGACGGAGCTAGCAGTGGTGGTTCCCGCTACTGCAAACATTATTGCTAAGTTGGCGAATGGGATTGCTGATGATACCGCAACTAGCACGTTGCTAGCGACAAAAGCTCCCAAATTAGTTGTTCCGGCGATGAACAATCACATGTGGGATAATCCAGCTACCCAGCGGAACCTAAAGTTATTGCAAGCAGATGGGATCACGATTTTGGATCCCGACGAAGGACTATTGGCCGAAGGGTATGCTGGGAAAGGACGAATGCCAGCGGTTGAGCGCATTGTCAGCGTTATTCAAGGGTTACTTTTTGCCCCATTAAATGGTCAACGATTAGTGGCAACAGCTGGTGGTACCCGTGAACCGATTGATCCGGTTCGATTTATTGGAAATCGGTCATCTGGTAAAATGGGAATTGAAATTGCCCGTGCGGCGGCTCAAGCTGGATACCAAGTTGATTTGATTGTTGGTCAAGTTGAAGTGGATCTACCAAAGAGTGAGCGAATTCATATTACGAAAGTGGAAACAACCGAAGAAATGTTTCGGGTAGTCGATCAAGCCTTTGTTGGAGCAGATGGGTTAATAATGGCAGCCGCCGTGGCTGATTATAAGGTTGATCATCCAGCGGACCAAAAAATTAAGAAAACAAGCGCAACATCTACTTTGAGTGTAGATTTAACCCAAGGGCCAGATATTTTAGCAACGATGGGGGCGAAAAAACAAGCTAGCCAATTCGTTGTGGGGTTTGCGGCCGAAACTGATCATTTGGATGATCATGCGCAAGCAAAATTATCCCGTAAACATGCGGACGTGATTGTTGGTAATAATGTCACTCAGGCAGGTAGTGGCTTTGGGACTAATACTAATCAGGTGACCATTTATCAACCTAACCAAGCACCACAACAGTGGAAACAAATGTCAAAAGCAGCGGTCGCAAAGAATTTAATTCAATTCATTCAGGAATTGCAATAGATAGAGGAGATTATGATGGCGGATCTGGCGCAAGTCGTGGTTGATGTCCCAACCATGCAAACTAATCAACCGTATACTTATTTAATCCCAGACCGCTTAGTTGAGATTGCACAAGCTGGGATGCGAGTAATTGTCCCATTTGGGGCCGGTCATCGTGAGGTCCAAGGTTTTATCGTTGGCAAGTCGTCGCAGACTGAATATGATGGGAAATTAAAACCAATTTCGGCAGTAATGGACTTGAATCCAGTGGTTAATTCGGAATTATTGCATCTGAGTCATTGGATGGCGGAGACGACCTATGCTTTTTGGATAACCTGTTTATATACTATGTTGCCAAACTTGCTGAAGGCGAAAAGTCAACGGATGGTGCGAATAATCGATGAATTAAGCGAAAGTGACCAAATGGCTTTATTTGGTAATCAAGATGAACTTGATTTTTCAAAAGTTCAACATGATCCGGAAACTGTTCAAAGATTAAGCCAACTTCAACGTGATAAGAAAATTGAGTTCGTTTATCAAGTTAATGATCGTGCCCGAGTGAAGACTGTGACGGCCATTAAGGCTAGTTTAAGCTTTGAACAATATGAAGATGAATTACAAGGGATTACTAAAAATGCTAAAGCACAACATCAGTTAATCCTGTATCTACAAACACTAGGTGATCAAGTGGTTGCCTTAAAAGAGGCCCAAGCTACCACAGGGTTAAGTTCAGCCACTTTTACTTTGGGGCAATCCCGTGGTTGGTTGACGAAAGTTCAACAAGAGGTCTATCGCGACCCGTTTTTACAAGTTTCGGTACCCCAAAAGCAGATCTTAACCTTAAATAATGAACAAAGAGTAGCGGTTGATAATATTGATCAAGCTATTGAACAATCAGTTTCCCAAACTTTCTTATTGCAAGGAGTTACGGGGAGTGGAAAAACGGAAGTATACTTGCGGGTAATGCAAATGGCACTGGATCAGGGAAAGACGGCCATGATGTTAGTGCCGGAAATTTCCTTAACCCCGCAAATTGTTGGACGGGTTCGGAGTTGGTTTGGCGATCAAGTGGCGGTCCTACATAGTGGATTGTCGAACGGCGAACGCTATGACGAATGGCGACGAATTACGCGTGGTGAAGTCAAGGTCGTGGTGGGGACGCGTTCGGCGATCTTTGCCCCTCTCGAGAATCTAGGGGTAATTATTATGGATGAAGAGCACGAAGGAAGCTATAAGCAAGACGAGTCACCGCGCTATCATGCGCGTGAGGTTGCCAAATGGCGTAGTGATTTTCATCATGCTCCCTTAGTGTTAGGATCAGCTACTCCGAGTTTAGAAAGTCGATCGCGAGCTGAAGCGGGTTTATATCATCGGTTGGTACTTTCTAAACGGGCTAATCGACAGGCTTTACCGCCAATTGAGATTGTTGATATGCGACCTGAGATCCAGAAAAAGGGGGAAACCAATTTTTCCCAACAATTATTGTCTGCCTTACATGCTCGGTTAGAACGGCATGAACAAAGTGTGCTCTTGTTAAATCGACGGGGATTCTCTTCCTTTGTCATGTGCCGGGACTGTGGTTATGTTTTAAAGTGTCCGAATTGTGATATTTCATTGACACTGCACATGGACTCACATTCGATGAAGTGTCATTATTGTGGTCATGAGGAAGCGATTCCCAATCGCTGTCCGCAATGCCAAAGCCGGCGAATTAGTTATTACGGTACGGGAACAGAAAAGGTCGCCGCGGAATTAGGAGAATTATTACCTAATGCACGTATTATTCGAATGGATGTCGATACAACCAGACGAAAGGGAATGCACCAAAAGTTGCTAGATCGATTTGGCAATCATGAAGCCGATATTTTGCTGGGAACCCAAATGATTGCTAAGGGACTAGATTACCCCAATGTAACTTTAGTGGGCGTTTTAAATGCCGATACGGGGATTGATTTACCTGACTTCCGAGCGGCGGAACGCTCTTTTGATTTGTTAACTCAAGTAAGTGGTCGGGCAGGGCGAGCTAATAAGGCTGGTCAGGTAATTATTCAAACCTTTAATCCCGATAATTATGTCATTCAGTTGGTTAAAGAGCATGATTACGAACGGTTTTTTGCCACTGAAATGAATTTACGTAAATTAGCGGCTTACCCGCCTTATTATTACACGGTGCGGATTATGGGAAGCCATCCTGATGAAAAAAAGGTGGCCAAGGCCATGTTTGAGATTCGCCGACAATTGGATCAGGTCACGGATTCGGGAACGATCTTCTTAGGCCCCACGCCCCGAGCAATTGCTCGATTGAAAAATCGCTATTATTATCAAATTATTATTAAATATCGCCAGGACCAAAAATTGCATTCCTTGTTAAGCCAAATAATGCATGAGGCCCAGAGCAAATATAGTCGGGATCTGCAAATTAGTATTGATCCAGATCCACAATATTTCATGTAAAAAGGAAGGAAAGACAATGACTTCAATAGTTTTTATGGGGACTCCGCAATTCGCGGTACCAATTTTGCAAGCATTGATTGACGATCCTCAATATGATGTCTTAGCAGTGGTCACTCAACCTGATCGTCGAGTGGGGCGAAAACATGTTTTGACACCGACCCCGGTAAAAAAGTTAGCGGTGACGGCAGGAATTAAGGTTTTTCAACCTGAAAAGATTAACCATAGTCCAGAAATGGAAGCCATTATCGACTTATCACCCGACCTGATGATTACAGCGGCTTTTGGTCAGTTTTTACCAAGCAAATTATTATCAGCTGCTAAGATTGCGGCGATCAATGTCCATGGCTCACTTTTACCAAAATATCGCGGTGGGGCGCCAATTCAGTATGCGGTTATGAATGGTGATCAAGAAACGGGGGTTACCATCATGTACATGGTTAAAGCTATGGATGCAGGGGATATGTTAGCGCAACAAGCCATTCCAATCACCAAGGACGATGATGCGGGGACCATGTTTGATAAATTAAGTCTGATTGGCCGAGATCTCTTGATGCAGACTTTACCCCAATTAGTGGCTGGGACTATCCAGGCGAAACCGCAAGATGAAAGTCAAGTTGTCTTTTCTCCAAATATTAGCCGAGAACAAGAGCGAATCGATTATCAAATGACGGCCCAACAAATCGATGAACACGTCCGGGGCTTACGCCCTTCACCGGTTGGTAATATGGTGATTGATGGGATTGTTACTAAAATTTATGATGTAACGCCCCTAGAAGAAAATACCTCATTAGCAGCTGGTAAAGTAGTTCGTCTTGGAAAGCATGAGTTAGTCCTAGCGGCTGGTCAGGGGACGACTTATCGGATTAATCAATTAAAACCTGCGGGGAAACCATTGATGGACATTACCGCTTATTTGAATGGCCACCAACAATTAGAAGTAGGAGCACAAGCAGTAACTGATGAAAGTGAGTCAAAATAATGCTCGGGAAGTTGCTTGGCAAATCTTGCAGCAGGTTCGCCAACAACATGCCTATTCCAATTTACAATTAAATCAAAGCCTTCACCAAGCTGATTTAAATGATGCTGATCAACGTTTGGTTACTAATTTAGTTTATGGTGTTTTACAACACCAAATTACTTTAGAATATTGGCTAGCACCCTTTATTAAGGGGAAAAAAGTGGCTGCATGGGTGCGAACGTTGTTATTGATGACTTTGTATCAATATCATTATTTAGACCGGATTCCGGATTGGGCCGCCACCAATGAAGCCATTGAAATTGCTAAAAGGCATGGTAATCCTGGTATTCGGAAGTTTGTGACGGGGGTTTGCCATGCCATTTTACGACAAGGAGTAGCGGATCTAAATACTATTAAAGACCCAATTCAGCGACTAAGCGTGGTCGCTAGTTTACCACAATGGCTCATTGAAAAACTGAGTGATCAGTATGGAATGCAAGTGACCAAAGCGATTTCAGTAGCAGTTAATCAGCCAGCTAATCAGAGCTTACGGGTTAATACAAATCTTACTAATACGGAAGCGGTGCAAGCAGAACTAGAAACAGCTGGTTTTGAAGTGAAACTAAGTCCTTTGGCTGATAATGCCTTTATTATAAAAAGTGGTAGTGTAACGGAAACAACTGCGTTTAAAGAAGGGCGGATTACCATCCAAGATGAGAGCGCCATGCTGGCGGTTGAAAGCATGCATCTCAAACCTGATGATTTAGTTTTAGATGCCTGTGCTGCACCTGGTGGAAAAACGGTTCAGATTGCGGAAAATTTAACCACTGGCAAGGTGGTGGCGCTTGATATTCATGCCCATAAGGTCAAGTTGATAGAACAAAACGCACAACGGATGCAAGTAGCGGATCGGATTCAAGCGCTTCAGCTTGATGCACGAAAAGTTGATGAACGTTTTGCTGACGAAACTTTTGATAAAATTTTGGTGGATGCGCCATGCAGTGGCTTTGGCCTGTTACGTCGAAAACCAGAAATCCGTTATGATAAGACTTGGCAAGATAGTCAAAACCTACATCGGATTCAAGGGGTCATTTTAGATTCAGTCGCCCCAAAAGTAAAAAAGGGCGGTATAATTACTTATAGCACGTGCACTATTTTAGCTACAGAAAACGATGGGACAGTCCAAGCTTTTCTAGCGCGTCATCCTGAGTTTGAGTTAATGACGACGAAAACTGCACGGGCAATTAAAGCTGATCGTCATGCTAAGACATTGACGATCTTACCAAATGAATTTAATTCGGACGGCTTTTTCATTAGTAATTTAAAGCGGGTCCGTTAAGGAGTTTTCTCAATGCAAACAGCCTTTTTGACTGATGTTGGCTTAAAACGAATAGATAATCAGGATCGGGTTGCAATAACGACAGCCCCCTCAGGTAGTCAATTATTAATCATTGCGGATGGAATCGGGGGAAATCAAGGTGGTAGTAAAGCCGCCACGATGACCGTCGATTTTTTGGGGAACACCTTTTTAAGTGATACACCAGCGACTCCGGATGCAGCAAAGCGCTGGTTTTATCAATATGTCCAAACTATTAATGATCAAATTTTAGAAACTGCAAATCAAGATCCTCAATATAGCGGGATGGGGACGACCTTAGTTGCCGCGATTGTGTTGGCACCAACGGTGATTGTTGCTCATATAGGTGATAGTCGGGCTTATTTACTGCACGATGATACCTTAAATCAATTAACGCGTGACCATACCTTAGTTAATGAATTGGTGCGGATTGGTGAATTAACACCTACACAAGCGAAGCAATCACCTCATCAAAATGTGATTACTCGAGCCGTGGGCGTAGCCGAAGTAGCAGAACTTGAAGTCAATGCTTACGTGCTCGGGCAAGGAGATGTCTTCATGTTATGTTCTGATGGCTTGTACAAAGAAGTCACCAACAATCAGATGCAACGCATTATCAAAATGAAGCGCATTTCAGTTCAAGAAAAATGTCATCGGCTAATTGGTCGTGCCTTAAAGACCGGCGGAGCTGATAATATTAGCGTCTTGATTTGTCAAAATACTCCAAAGAGAGGTTAGCTCATGAAAGCCGGATATATACTCAATGATCGATATAAGATTATTCGATCATTAGGAGAAGGTGGCATGGCCAACGTCTACTTGGCCCGTGATTTGGTTTTAGATCGGGATGTTTCTGTCAAGGTGTTGCGCCTTGACATGCGTGATGATGAAAATACTAAGCGACGGTTTAATCGAGAAGCCTTAGCGGCTACTGAATTAAATGATCCGCACATTGTCGGCGTTTATGATGTCGGTGAAGAAAATGGCATGCAGTATATGGTAATGGAATATGTGGAAGGGACGGATCTAAAAGCCTTTATTCAAACTCATCCCCATTTACCTATTGAAACAGCAATTACCATCATGACACAAATTCTCCAGGGGGTCGAAGTCGCTCACCAGCATGGAATTATCCATCGTGATTTAAAACCACAAAACATCCTAATTAACCATCAAAAACAAATTAAAATCACTGATTTTGGGATTGCAACGGCGTCAAATGCCAACGCTTTAACGCAAACTAATACCCTTTTAGGGTCTGTTCATTACTTATCTCCAGAACAAGCGAAAGGTAGTGTAGCGACTAAGTGTTCCGATGTGTATTCCTTAGGAATTATTTTGTATGAACTCCTGACGGGGCAAGTGCCCTTTGAAGGTGAAACGGCAATCTCAATTGCGCTTAAACATTTCCGCGATGAAGTGCCTTCAATTCGCTCTTTAAATCCAGCGGTTCCACAATCATTAGAAAATGTCGTTTTAAAAGCGACTGCTAAAGATCCAATAAATCGGTATCAATCAGCCCAAGCAATGTTGGATGATTTATCAACGGCTTTAGATCCTGATCGGGTGGATGAGCCACGTTTTCAAGCGACCATGGCTGATGACGAAACAAAAGTTTTAGATGTTCAACAATTTAAAGATCTTGATGCGGCCCAGATAAAAGATACTAATCATTCGCGGAGTGATACCCGGGAATTAAAGTTAAAGCATCAACGGCGGCGGATTCGGCGGCGCTGGTGGTTCCTGGTTTGTTTTCTTTTGATTGTTTTAATTACTGGTGGTGGTCTTTACTATTACTACAACCAAACGACTAGTGTTCCTGATTTGTTTGGGGATACTAAAACCGAAGCGCAAGACGAATTAGCATCCCATCATCTTAAGTTAGGTGATGTTACCATGCAATACAGCTCGGTAGTTGCTAATGGTCATGTTATTAAAGCGACCGGGAAAGAAACCAAAAAATATGGTCAATCAGTTAATGTCATTATGAGTCGGGGTGTCAAGCGCTATACTTTAGACGATTATACGGGTGAGAATTATCAAAATGTAGCTGAAATTTTACAGAATAAAGGATTCACGGTCCATAAGGAAACGGTTCATTCGGCAGATTATGATAAAAACACGATTATCAAACAAAGTATCGCGGCAAATACTGTCGCTCATCCAGGTAGTGATAGCATTACCTTGACGGTTAGCTCAGGTAAAGATACGGTCAAGGTACCTAATTTTAAAAACAAGAGTATCAGCGATGTTCAAGCCTATGCAACCAAACATGGCTTGCAATTAACCACACTTACGACGCAGGATAGTAAAGTAGCGGATAACCATGTGGTTAGCCAGCAACCAGCGGTCGGGAAGAAGCTTTCCCAAGGTGACACCTTAACGGTGACGGTCGCAACCTCTGCTTCCAGCGATACCGAAAAGACAACTAACATTCAAGTGACGATCCCTTATGACGATGACTATAAAGAAAATAAGGTGTCGATTTATATTCGTGATGATGACCACAACTATGGAACGGTCTATCAAACAATGACCATTAATCAAGAAACCACGGTAAATCTCCAGTTTAAATTACGGAATAACTCAACTGGTTCTTATCGGGTTATTCGAGATGGACGAACCATCATGAGTGTTAATAACATTACTGCTTGAAACTAGAGGATAAATATTTGCAAACAGGAATTATTCAACAATCGTTAAGTGGCTTTTATGATATTTTAAGTGATCATCAAATTTTCCGAACCCGAGCGCGCGGAAATTTCCGCAAGCGGGGCATTAAGCCAGTAGTCGGTGATCGGGTAGAATTTGAAGATGGTTACTTGTTAAAAGTGTTACCACGTGACAACCAATTAATTCGACCGATGGTGGCTAATGTTGATGTCGCAGTGGTGGTGACGGCCATGAAAGAACCGGGATTTTCAACTAATTTGTTAGATCGACAATTAATTGCTTTAGAAAGTCAGCAAATCGTACCGGTGATCTACTTTACTAAAACGGATTTATTGTCAGATCAAGAAGCTCAGGAATTTCAATCTGTTATCAAGGGGTATCAGGAAATTGGTTATGCCACTTTCTTTAGCCGGCCACCGTTTGAACAAGCGCTTTTAGATAATTTGATGACCGCTTTAGATGGTAAAATCGTCACTATGATGGGGCAAACTGGGGCTGGTAAATCAACTTTACTTAACCATTTGGCTCCTGACCTAAATTTAGCAACGGGTGAAATTTCTAATGCCTTACAACGGGGGAAACACACCACGCGGAAAGTCAGCCTTTTACAAGTACAAGGGGCACTGATCGCAGATACACCTGGCTTTTCGTCCTATGAAGATTTTCCAATGACAGTGCAAGAACTACCGGATTATTTCCCAGAAATGCGCCGGATTAGTGGAGACTGCCGTTTCCGTGGATGTCTTCATTTGAAGGAACCGGGTTGTGCCGTGAAGAAAGCGGTTGAAGATGGTATAATAATGTGCAGTCGATATGAAAACTATCAACAATTCCATGAATTGATTATGAATCAAAAACCAAAGTATTAAGGAGAATATTATGATTAAGGTTGCACCTTCGATTTTGTCAGCAGATTATGTTAACTTACAAAAGGATATTGAACTAGTTGAACAAGGTGGAGCAGAGTATCTACACATTGATGTGATGGATGGTAGTTTTGTTCCAAGTATTTCTTATGGGCCAGGTTTTGTTAAGGCCATTCGACCAATTTCTAAAATGGTCTTGGATGTTCACTTAATGGTTCAAAATCCTGAACATATTATTCCTGATTTTGTGGAAGCTGGGGCTGATATCATTGGGGTTCAAGTTGAAGCAACCCAACATATTCACCGGGCATTACAAATCATTAAAAACGGTGGCGTTAAGGCGGAAGTTGTGATTAATCCCGGAACTCCGGTAGAAATGATTAAGCCAGTTCTGCATATGGTGGACCAAGTCTTAGTAATGACGGTTAACCCTGGCTTTGGTGGGCAAAAGTTCTTGCCAGAAACAGTGGCAAAGATCGCGGAATTGAACGCTTTGAAGCAAGAAAATGGCTACAATTTTGATATTGAAATTGATGGTGGAGTTAACAATGAAACAGTCGTTCCATGCTATGAAGCGGGGGCAACCGTAGCAGTTGCGGGCTCATACGTTTATGGTGCTGATGATCCCGTTGCTAAGATTAACGCAATTAAGGATGCAACTAAGTAGTTTTAATTCACTAAAAATGGTGGGGTAACCCGCCATTTTTATTCGGGAGGATTTATGGGACGAGTAGTAAATGTCTTAGTCGGCGGACCTGAACATTTAATTCCTTATACTGACTTTGCTCGATTAGATGGTCTCTGGATTGGGGTTGATCTTGGCGCCACTCGACTAATTGACCATCAAATTATTCCAGATATTGCGGTGGGAGATTTTGATTCATCTGATGATCAACAATTTAAGCGGGTGAAAGAACTAGTTTCAGATGTTCGCTTTTATCCTCCAGAAATCAAGACTGAAGATACGGATACCCAATTAGCTATCCGAATTGCATTGGAGCTTGGAGCAGATCAAATTCGCTTATATGGGGCGACGGGTGGTCGATTGGATCAATACCTCGCTAATCTCTATACGGTCTTAATGCCTCAGTATCGTCCGGCCTTAGCTAAATTGGCGATAATCGATCGGGGAAATCATATTACTTGGTATGAGCCAGGTACTTATCAAATTAATCGGCTACCCGAAATGAGATACTTAGCTTTTGTTAATTTGACTCCTGTAACCGGATTAACCTTACCGGATGAAAAATATCAACTGTATGATTATAATGCAACATTTCCAATTTCATGGTCTTCCAATGAATTTGTTGGTAACCAAGCCCACTTTTCATTTGAGACCGGAGTGATAATGGTTATTCAGTCCCATGACTAAAGTGTCAAGCAAAAATACTTGAAAGAAACGGTTGCATTCAGTTGTTAGCTATGGTAAATTATTTAGGTGAGTTAAAGCGCATTTGCGCTCTGAAATAAACTTGATGAGGAGAGGAGGGTCTACAATGGCAAAGGATTACATTACTGGTAAGCACACACAATTCGGTAACAAGCGTTCACACGCCCTTAACTCAAGTCGTCGTAGTTGGAAGCCAAACTTTCAAAAGGCAACCATCCTAGTTGATGGTAAGCCTAAGAAGGTTTACGTTTCAGCACGTACTCTGAAGTCAGGGAAAGTTACTCGTGTTCACTAAAAAGATGGTCTTGTGAAGGCCATCTTTTTTTGTGCTCTTAAAAGTTGGTTGGGAAACCAAGGTGAACTAATTCATGTTAAAAAAATTCCGATATGGTACAATTACGTATGGTATTTTAAATTGAAGGAGGCCGTTTAAATGACTGTGAAGATCAAGAATCAATCGGGAATGATTGATATTTCCAATGACGTCATTGCCACTATTGTGGGTGGTGCCGCAACCGATATTTATGGAGTTGTCGGCATGGCTAGTCGGAAACCAGTTCGAGACGGTTTTAACCAAATTTTAGGTTTAGATAGTTATCATCAAGGGGTCGAAGTTCGCCAAAATGATGATCAAATCGATGTGGAGGTTAACATTATTGTGAGCTATGGAACCAAAATTTCTGAAGTTTCCAAAAGTGTTCAATCACAAGTAAAGTATAATTTAAAATCAATGCTTGGAATTACCGCTGATGAAGTGAACGTCTTTGTTCAAGGGGTTCGCGTAGCTGGTGAGTAGTGGCAAGCGGGAGGAAAGAAATTTGTCAGTAACAGAAATTACCAACTTAGAGTTTGGTCAGATGGTGCAAGCCGCTGCGGCGAAGTTAAATAATCAAGCCGAATTTATCAATTCATTAAACGTGTTCCCCGTGCCTGATGGAGATACAGGAACTAATATGAGTATGTCAATGGCCAGTGGAGCTAAGTATGAACGGGAATCGACTAGTGACCAGGTTGGAGACTTGGCTACTGCTTTAGCTAAAGGTTTATTGATGGGAGCTCGGGGAAATTCGGGAGTGATCTTATCGCAAATTTTCCGCGGTTTTTCCAAGGGGTGCGAAGGCAAAGCGACTTTAAGTCCGACTGATTTCGTGAATGCCTATGCGAATGGGGCCCAAACGGCATATAAGGCCGTGATGAAACCGACGGAAGGGACAATTTTAACCGTGGTTCGGGAATCGGCGCAAGCGGGTCTAGATGCTATTAAGGCTGGGGATGCCGATTTAGCGATTATCATGAAGAAAATTGTTGATGCTGCGGATGCTGCTTTAGCTAAAACTCCTGATCTGTTACCGGTCTTAAAAGAAGTTGGAGTGGTTGATTCTGGTGGTCAAGGCTTGGATTTTGTACTACATGCCTTTTATGAAGCTTTGACGGGTGAGGTGATTGATGAAATTAAACCTGACAATGCTCAAATTGAAGAAATGATTAATGTTCAACATCATCAATCGGCTCAAGGGAAGCTCAATCCAGAAGATATTGAATTTGGTTATTGTACCCAAATGATGGTCCGAATTGGTCACGGTAATAGTGTCACTAAACAATTCGATTATGAAGAGTTTTACAATTATCTGGCTGGAATGGGCGATAGTCTCTTGGTGATTAACGATGATGAAGTGGTTAAAGTTCATGTGCATACTGAGCACCCGGACCAAGTTTTAGGTTGGGGTCTGCAATTTGGGGACTTACAAACCATTAAAATCGATAATATGCGTTGGCAACAAGAAGAGATCATGCAAAATGATAATCAAGTTGCAACAACAATGAGTGATAAACCAGCTGAAGAATCAGTCGCTGATACGGCGGTGATTGCAGTTTCTTCTGGAGATGGAATTTCAAAACTTTTCCAAAGTCTGGGGGTTACCAAGATTATTGCTGGTGGTCAAACCATGAATCCAAGTATCCAAGATTTGACAGATGCAATTAATCAAAGCGGGGCTAAGCAGGCGATTGTCTTACCCAACAACGGTAATATCTTTATGGCAGCTGAGCAAGCGGCCGAAGTTGCTGACATTCCAACCGTTGTAGTTCATGCCAAGACGATTGCTCAAGGAATGAGTGCCCTATTGGAATATAACCCAGATGCTGATTTAGATACTAATCATGATGCCATGGAAGGCAACTTATCATTAGTCAAGAGTGGGGAAGTTACTAATGCCGTTCGTGATACCACCATTGATGGTCAAACAATCAAAAAAGACGATTACATGGGAATTGTTGATGGTAAGATCGTGGTAACTAAGCCTACAGTAGCTGAAGCAGCAATTGCCATGGTTAAGGAAATGCTAGATGACGAAAGTGAAATCGTGACCATTCTATATGGACAAGATGGTTCATCTGAAGTGGCCGAACAGATTGAAGCAGCAATTGAAGAAATCGATGATGAAGTCGAAGTGCAAATTTATGAAGGGAATCAACCAGTTTACCCTTACTTAATTTCAGTTGAATAGTCTGCTGTTGACCTTCAAAGCTTTTTGTAAGCCTTGAAGGTTTCTTGTCACTAAAGAATCAATATATCTTTGGAAAGGAGGTTAACATGTTAAGTTTACAAGACAGTGTTGGAAAGCTAAAAGGAGTCGGTCCCAAGATGGGCGAAAATTTAGCAATCTTAGATATCCTGACCGTTGAAGACCTGTTAACCTATTTTCCAGCGCGTTATGATGAATTTACGCCGATTAATTTGGAAGATGCCAAAGATAAACAACGAATAACTGTAAAGGGGACTGTGATATCTGAGCCGATGATGTCACGCTTTGGCTATCGCCGTTCTCGTCTGAGTTTTCGGATAATGGTTGGTCATGCTGTGGCGCAAGTGACCTTTTTTAATCAACCCTATTTAGCCAAATCCGTTCAAATGAATACTGATGTGACTGTGATGGGAACCTGGGATCTATCCCGTAATGAAATCAAGGGGACTAAACTCCTAACTAGTAATCTTAATGAAGAAAAAGGGATGGGCGCCATCTATCCGGCTAATAAACATATCAAGCAAGCCACGATTCGCAAATTAATCCGGCAGGCTTATGATCAATATCAACGGGTAATTGCGACCTTATTACCAATTTCCTTGCGTCAACGCTATCAATTGATGGAACGACGGGAAATGATTAAACAACTTCATTTTCCTGACAATCGTGAAATGGCAAAATTAGCGCAACGAACAGCAGCCTATGAAGAATTCTTCTTATTCCAATTACGGTTACAAGCTCTGCGAAGAGCCCATCGCCAAGAGAATGGCATTCAGATTCTTTATGATAATGAAGAGCTTCGTGAATTTATCCGGACGATTCCCTTTGAACTGACGAGTGCCCAAAAACGGGTGGTAAACGAAATTTGTCGGGATTTACGGAGCCCATATCAGATGAACCGGCTCTTGCAAGGGGATGTTGGTTCCGGAAAAACGATTGTGGCGGCAATTGCAATTTATGCTGCGATTTCGACCGGTTATCAAGTGGCTATGATGGCGCCAACTGAAATTTTAGCTGAACAACACGCCGAAAAATTAGCGAGGACCTTTAGTGGAACGCATGTTAATGTGGCCTTGCTGACTGGGTCAATGAAGGCAAAGCAACATCAGGAATTATTAAATCAAATTGAAAATGGCTCAGTAAATCTAATTATCGGCACGCATGCGTTAATTCAAGAGAAGGTTGACTATGCTAATCTCGGTTTGGCAATCATTGATGAGCAACATCGGTTTGGAGTTAAGCAGCGGCAAGCGCTACGCGAAAAGGGCGATCATCCTGATATATTAGCGATGACTGCTACTCCCATTCCGCGAACCTTAGCTATTACCGCCTATGGGGAGATGGATGTATCAATTATCGATGAATTACCGGCAGGTCGACAACCAATCAAAACGACCTGGTTGAGAGAAAAACAGCTAGATCAAGCTATTGACTTCTTAAAAGGTCAACTGGAACAGGGAGCTCAAGCCTACATCGTTAGTCCTTTAATTGAGGAGTCAGAAAGTCTTGACGTTCAAAATGCGACGGCGTTAGCGGAGCAATATCAACAGCGGTTTGCTCCTCACTACCAAGTTGGCCTCTTACACGGCCGGATGACGAATGAAGAAAAGTCTGCGGTTATGCAAGACTTTCAAGATGGTAAATTACAGGTCTTAGTATCCACGACCGTTATTGAGGTTGGGGTTGATAATCCTAATGCAACTGTGATGATGATTTATAATGCGGATCGCTTTGGCCTAGCGCAACTTCATCAGTTACGGGGACGAGTGGGTCGGGGAAGCCGTCAGAGCTATTGTCTCTTAGTTGCTGATCCTAAGACTGATGAAGGAACGGCGCGAATGGAAACGATGGTGGCAACAACGGATGGTTTCGTGGTTGCCCAGCGTGATTTAGAATTGCGAGGATCTGGCGATGTGCTAGGCAGTCGGCAGTCTGGAGTCCCTGAATTTAAGGTCGGTGACCCGGTGGCTGATTTAAAAATGTTACAAATTGCCCGTTCAGATGTCGGAAATTTGTTAAATGAACCCAGCTGGGATGAGAAAGCTGAAAATCAACCCTTAGTCTTATATTTAAAACGACATCAATTAGCAACACACTTTGATTGAATGAGGATAATGATTTATGAAAATTGCAGTCGATGCGATGGGTGGCGACCAGGCCCCTCAAGTAGTAGTAGCGGGAGTTGAACAAGCGCGGGATTTATATCCCGAGCTTGAATTTGATCTGTATGGTGATCCCCAACAGGTGACCCCATTAATTCAGGATTCAACTCGTTTAAAAATTGTGCCAACCAGCGAAATTATCGAAATGGGTGAAGAGCCCGTTCGCGCAATCCGGAAGAAGAAAGATTCTTCAATTGCGCAAGCCGCAACAGCTGTTAAAGAAGGACGGGCCGATGCCTTTTTCTCAGCAGGTAATACGGGGGCCATTTTAGCAGCGGGGCTTTTGATTGTTGGTCGAATTAAAGGAATTGATCGACCTGGCTTGACAAGTATTTTGCCCATTACCCAACCCGGTAGTGATCAGACGAGATTCGTATATCTAGACACTGGTGCTAATGCTGAATCTAAGACAAAGAATCTGCTCCAGTATGCGATCATGGGTAAATTTTATGCCGAAAACGTTTTAAAAGTAGCTAATCCCCGGGTTGCCCTATTGAATAATGGTGCTGAGGAGGATAAGGGGGATAGTTTCCACAAAGAAGTTCATCAAATGCTTAAACAAACTGCTGACTTAAACTTTGTAGGAAATGTCGAAGCTGGCGATCTCTTATATGGGAAGGCTGACGTGATTGTCTCGGATGGTTGGACAGCTAATGCAGCTCTCAAAGCGACTGAGGGGACTGCCAAAATGTTTATGAACCTCATTAAAGATGGGGTTAAGCAAGGTGGTTGGCGGGCCTTATTGGGAGCGTGGTTACTCAAACCTGCCTTAAAACGGATTAAAAATCAGATGAGTACGTCAACTTATGGGGGCGCCGTTCTCTTAGGGCTAAAAGCACCGGTAGTTAAAACCCATGGTTCTTCCGATGCAGAAGCCATTAAAAATACCATTGTCCAGATTAAACAAATGATTGATGCCAATTTAATTGGTCAAACAGTTGATTACTTTAGTGCCGATCAAACCAGAGAAAAGTTGGACAATTAGGTGAAAACCTAATAGAATTAAGTCGTTACAATAATTAAAGAGGTTGATTTAGAATGGATAGAGCTGAAGTATTTAAGAAAGTTTCAGCAATCGTAGCCGATCACTTCGAAGTTGATCGGGCGAAGATTACCGATAATTTAAATTTACGTACAGATTTAAATGCTGATTCTATTGATTTTGTTGAATTTGTTCTTGAAGTTGAGGATACTTTTGGCGCAACCATTGATGATGACGATGCTGAACAACTGAGCACCATTGGGGAAGTGGTTGATTATATCGTCAGTCATCAAAACTAAACTCTGCTGTTGGGCTGTGATGATGAATTTTTCGTCACAGCCTTGTTTGAAAATAGGCTTAGGCCTGTGATATGGGATTGTGTCTTTATAGGATTCTATATCACAGGGTTAATCAAGAAAGGATTACTATGATTACCGAATTAAGTGAATATTTGTCTAGTGAGTTTGGCATCCAATTTAAGAATTTGGATCTATTAGCTGAGGCCTTTACCCAAGCTTCTTATGTAAATGAACACCCCAAGGAGTATTTGAAATTTTACGAACGAATTGAGTTTTTAGGCGATGCTGTTTTACAGTTGTATGTATCAGAATACATTTATCAACGGTACCCTGAATTACCGCAGGGAAAGTTAACCCGTTTACGGGCGGCCATGGTTCAAGAAAAGAGTTTCGCCGCATTTGCCCGGGAATGTCATTTTGATCAATATATTCGGCTTGGTAAGGGTGAAGAAATGGCGGGCGCTCGTAATCGCGACAGCCTCTTGTGTGACATTTTCGAATCCTTCATTGGGGCATTATATTTGGATCAAGGTCGTGAAGCCGTTAAAAAGTTTATTGCACGTGTGATTTTTCCTAAGTTGGATCTTGGCTGGTTTGACCACGCTGTTGATAGTAAAACTTCGCTGCAAGAATTTTTACAACGCGATGGTGATGTTGATATTGAATATCATCTTTTATCGGAAGGTGGAACCGAAAATGCGCCTGAATTTACGGTAAATGTTAGTATGGATGGACAAGTAATTGGCGAAGGAACTGGTTCATCGAAGAAACACGCAGAAATGGCAGCAGCTCAGGCCGCCTTGAAAAAGCTTCGTCAAGATAAACAGTAGGATAACGCGATGCGATTATTATCTTTAGAGATTGAAGGGTTTAAATCCTTCGCGCAGAAAACAAAAATTGAATTCCAGCCGGGCATGAATGGGATTATCGGTCCTAATGGGAGTGGTAAAAGTAATATTATTGAAGCCATTCGTTGGGTAATGGGGGAGCAATTCGCGAAAACCTTACGGGGTGACAAGATGGCGGATGTAATTTTTAATGGTTCGACTGATCGTAAACCCTTGAATCGGGCCCAGGTTAAGATCACCTTTGATAATAGTGATCATTATCTCCAAAGTGAATTCACGGAATTAACCGTGACCCGTCGTTTATACCGGAATGGGGATAGTGAATATCTGATTAATGACCACGCGGTACGCTTAAAAGATATTGTGGAATTATTTATGGACTCAGGCATTGGCCGTGAGTCTTTTTCCATTATTTCCCAAGGCCGCGTGGCCGAAATATTCAATGGTAAACCGAGTGATCGTCGGACAGTGATTGAAGATGTGGCGGGGGTTTCGAAATATAAACAGAATAAGCAGGTGGCTGAAAAACGTTTGGCCGAAACCAATGACAATCTAAATCGGGTTAATGATATTATTACTGAAATTATGGATCGCTTAGAGCCTTTAGCTGAACAAAGTGCGTTAGCCCAGGATTACTTGGAACAAAAAACGCGCTTAGACCTTTTAGACCGGACCCAAACAGTGCGGTCAATTTTGACTAAACGCCAGCAATTGGGGACCGTACAAGATCAATTAGCCCATGCTAAAGCAACATCAGATCAATACGAAACGGAAACTAAAAGTGCGAATGAACATTTATTAGTTCTACGTGAAACTTATCAACGCCAATTAAAGGCCAAGGATGAACATCAACAACAGGTTCTTTCACTAACGGAATTAATTGCCAAGTTGAATGGGGAACAATCCTTATCTTCAGTCCGACAAGAACAACGCGCACAAGAGATTGGACGTCTTCAAACGGCGATTCAGTCATTAAAAGAACAGCTTGCAGTTTTACAAAAGAAGTTAGGTCAAGATCGGGAGACTATTACCAAGCAAAGTCAGCAGTTAGCCAGTGATCAAGCCGCCTTAAAAGCAGCTCAATCCTTGAGTGCAAGGGAACAAGTGGCTCAATTAGAGGAGCAAGTTGAAACAAAACGATCGCAATTAGTTGATTTAATGCAAGAGCAAACCTCCGTACAAAATCAACAGCAATACTTAAAACGGAATCATCAACGTGATAGTGATCAACAGGCGCAAGCAGATACAGATTTAAAAAATTTACAAGAGCAATATGAAGAAGCTAATCAAAAAGCCCAAGCTCAACACCAACAAGTGGCGGCTAGCCAAGCAAAATTAGATCGAATTAGTGCTAAATTACAAGCGGAACAGGCCCAAGCGCAAACCATTCAGCAACGCTATGAACAAATTTCTCAGCAATGGTATCAAGCTCTTGGTGAAGTAAAATCAGCTCAAAATCGAATTCAAGGATTCCGGTCCATGGCGGCTGATTATACTGGCTATTACCAAGGGGTTCAGTATGTTTTAAAAAATCGGCAACGCTTCACTGGACTTTTTGGTTCCGTGAGTGAATTAATTCAGGTGGCGCCTCAATATACCATGGCGATCGAAACGGTTCTGGGTAGCCAATTACAACAATTAGTGGTTGATACCCAAATTACCGGGAAAGCAATTATTAACTTCTTAGTTCAACAACGAGCTGGTCGGGTGACGATCCTACCAATGGATAATTTACGACCTAGTTGGACGCCTAATAGTTTACAACGAGTCCAAACTTTACCAGGTTTTATTGGCCAGGCCAGTGAATTAATTCAATATCAAGACCAATATAAGGGAGTTGTGGCCCACCTATTATCGACGACGGTCGTGGCTGACAACTTAGACCATGCAACAACGATTGCTCGAGCTGGGCAACACCAACTGCGGGTAGTGACCCTTGATGGTCAATTAATCAATGCGAGTGGGGCGATGACGGGGGGAGCTAACCGGCGGCAACGGACTGGTTTACTTCAACAAAAGGAGCAGTTAGCACAACTTGAAACGGCCTTGAAAAAAACGCAGGCCAACGCTAGCGAATTGGAACATCAGGTCCAAAATATCCAAACCGCCCGTGAACAAAACCAAGCTGTGCTAACCAAGCTTCAAGAAGAGCAAGGTCAATTGCAAAATGCGCATCAAACTCTAGTTACCGAATCGCAAGTGAGTGCTAATGAGTTGACCAGCTTGAAACGTCAATTAACAAGTTTAGAATTCACAGTCAACCAACAAAATAGCCAAAGTCAAAATTATCAAAGCCAGCTTGATCAATTAGACCGTGACTATGCGCGACTTAGTCAAGAGATTGCAGATCATCAAACAGCCATTCAACAAATGAAGGATCAGATTAATGATCTGCAGCAAAATGCTAATAGCCAAGCAGAACGGATCCAAGAGTTGATGCAAAAGACGGCAGTTGGCCAGGAACGCTTGAATCAATTGAAAAGTCAGCAAAATGCTGATCAAGTCCAATTGGCCGATTATGAACAAAGTCAAGCTGATTATCAACACCAGTTGGATCAATTAGAATCATCAGTTCAAGCACAAGCCGATGAAGTCGAAAATAGCCAAGCGGCATTACAAAAAGCGACAGTGGAATTAACAGACCAACAAGCTCTAGTTGAAAAATTATCAACGGAAACTGATGCGATGGCTGAGCAAATTGAGAACGAAACGACTCAATTAGATCGGCTGCAAGGTTTACAACGGGTGGCAATGAATGAATTATCAACCTTAAGTGGTCAACAAGCTAAACTAGAAGCCCAAATTGACCAAGGTTTAAATCGATTAAGCGAACGCTATAGTATGTCCTTAACCGATGCTCAGACCGACTTAAGTGAATTAGATGATGATGAATTAGCTCGTCAGATCAAGTTATTAAATCGTGGAATTGCTGAATTAGGAGAAGTTAATACGGCATCGATTGCGGAATATGAAGAAGTGAAGACGCGCTATGATTTCTTAGCTGGTCAACAGGCGGATCTATTGGAATCACGGGCGCAATTAGATGCCACCATGAGTGAAATGGATCGGGAAGTGGCTACGCGGTTTATAAAAACTTTTGAAGAAGTTTCGACAGCCTTTTCCGCTACTTTTAAACAGATTTTTGCCGGTGGGAGTGCGAAGCTAGTATTAACTGATCCGGATGCCCCTTTGACAACTGGGGTTGATATTATTGCGCAACCGCCTGGAAAGCGTAATCAAAACCTCAGTCTTTTGTCGGGTGGGGAACAGGCTTTGACGGCCATTACCCTTTTATTTGCGATTATCCAAGTGCGTCCAGTCCCGTTTGCTATTTTAGATGAGCCAGAAGCCGCCTTGGATGCGGTCAATGTAGACCGGTTTGCTAATTATTTAAGTCATTTTGGCGATGATGGTCCACAATTTATTGTCATTACTCACCGTAAAGGGACAATGATGAATGCCAACATTTTATATGGGGTCACCATGCAAGAATCAGGGGTTTCACGGATGGTTGCCGTGGATATTGATGAAACTTTAGGACAACACCAAGCAGAATAGGAGAAAAACGATGGGATTATTCGATATTTTCCGGCGGAAGGCTAAGCCCAGTTCAGAAGCCAGTGAATCAACAGTTGTTAGCGAATCAACAACTGAATCGTTAGTTGAAACAAGTAATAGTCAAACCGAAGCAAGTGTTTCTGAAGCTTCTAGGGTCAACGAAGGTTCCTTAACCACTAGTGAATCGGAAACAATTTTGGCAAGTGAAAGTCAATCGACTAGTTTATCAGAAAATAGTCAAGTTTCGTTAGCGTCAATTAGTGAAAGTGAATTAGCGGCTAGTGAGGTCAGTGAACAATCGCTGGAAGCATCAACGAGCGAATCGGAGTCAACTGAACCTGCTACTTCTGAAACGCCAAACGAAACAGTGGAAGAAACGGACACAGCGACGACCGAAGAAAAATACGATCAAGGACTAAAAAAGTCGCGGTCAGGATTTGGGGAACGGTTGAACCGCTTTTTGGCCCGATTCCGGTCAGTCGATGAAGACTTCTTTGATGATCTTGAAGAATTAATGATTGAGTCAGATGTAGGATATGAAATGGCCGTCCGATTAAGTGGCGAACTACGCGAAGAAGTAAAACTACAAAATGCTAAATCAACTCAAGAAGTTTCCAATGTCATTATCGAAAAAATGGTGGAGCTATACGAAGAAGCCGGCGCCAATGAAGATGATTCAATTCATTTAGCCGAACAAGGCCCGACGGTTATCATGTTTGTCGGGGTCAACGGTGCCGGAAAAACGACGACGATCGGGAAGTTAGCTGCTCGGTATAAACAAGCAGGACAAAAGGTCTTATTAGCTGCCGCTGATACCTTCCGGGCGGGAGCCACCGAGCAATTAGAAGTATGGGCCCAACGTGATGGTGTCGATATTGTGACGGGGCCAGAAAATAGCGATCCAGCAGCCGTTGTGTTTGATGCGGTCAAAAAGGCTAAGGATGATCATTATGACATTTTATTTGTTGATACCGCAGGACGGCTACAAAATAAAGTTAATTTGATGAACGAATTAGCCAAAATGAAACGGATTTTAACTCGGGAAATTCCAAGCGCTCCCCATGAAGTGCTTTTGGTTCTTGACGCGACGACTGGTCAAAACGCCCTTAACCAAGCCAAACTTTTTAAAGAAAGTACGGATGTGACCGGGATTGTTTTAACTAAGTTAGATGGGACGGCCCGTGGGGGGATCGTCTTAGCTATCCGGAATGAACTACACTTGCCAGTTAAATTTGTGGGCTTAGGTGAAAAGGTCACGGATTTAGAAAAATTTGATGCAAGTGACTTTGTCTACGGATTGTTCAAAGGCTTGGTTAACGTCCAATAAGGGGAGGTTAAGGCTAATGGAATTGGAAAAAAATGAGCGGGTTAATGCCTTGTTTGCTTTTTATCAGCCATTATTGACAAGTAAGCAAAACGATTACTTGCAACTCTACTATGCAGACGATTATTCCCTTGGTGAGATTGCTGAAGAATTCCAAGTTTCGCGGCAGGCGGTTTATGATAATATTCGTCGCACCGAACGAATCCTAGAAGATTACGAGCAAAAATTGCACTTGTTTAGCAATTTTCAATTGCGCAATCAACAAGCTGACCAGATCCAGACATACATTAAGGAGCATTATCCTGATGATCAAAATTTAAATCAGCTAGTAGCGGGACTAGAAAATCTCGAAGCTGAATAACGGAACACCATAGCCGGTTGTTCCGTTTTTTATTCGGGAATTAAGGCAAAAATAAATTTGTGAAGCAAAAAATTACCATTTTCCTGCGTAATTTAGGAAAATAGGCTATAATAAAAACATATCTTAATTAAATTTTAATTGTTTAAAGGAGTTTCGAGATGAGCGAAAAGTATAAGGTCGGTATCCTAGGGGCAACTGGGATGGTCGGACAACGTTTTATTTCCTTATTGGCTGATCACCCATGGTTTGAAGTTGTTTTAGTGGCTGCGAGTGGGCGAAACAAAGGAAAAACTTATGCTGAAGCAGTTGATGGTCGGTGGAAAATGGAAACGCCAATTCCCGATCGAATTGCTAACATGGTCTTAGAAGAAGTGAGTGATGTTGAGACGATTGCGCCGCAAGTTGATTTTGTTTTTTGTGCGGTCAATATGCCCAAAGATGTCATTCGCGATATCGAAGAACAATATGCCAAGGCGGAAACACCAGTGGTTTCAAATAATAGTGCTCACCGTTGGACACCTGATGTTCCAATGGTAGTTCCCGAAATCAATCCAGATCACTATGACGTTATTAAGTATCAAAAGGAACGATTAGGGACTACGAATGGATTTGTGGCAGTTAAGCCAAATTGTTCTATCCAAAGTTATACTCCCGCTTTGACCGCTTGGTTAAAGTTTGAACCAACGGAAGTAATTGTTTCGACCTATCAAGCAATTTCGGGGGCGGGGAAGAACTTTGCGGAATGGCCAGAAATGAATGGGAATATTATTCCTTACATTGCAGGTGAAGAAGCCAAGTCGGAAAAAGAGCCGCTTCAAGTATGGGGGCATGTGGATCCAGCTACCAAGTCAATTGTGAATAAGGAAGGGATCAAGATCACGAGTCAATGTATCCGGGTACCAATTCTTTATGGCCACACGGCAACGGTCTTTGTTAACTTTAAGCAAAATCCAACTAAGGAAGAATTAGTTCAGGCCCTACGTGATTACCAAGGTTTCCCACAAGAAGCCGAACTACCAAGTGCGCCTAAGCAATTTATTCAATATCTAGAAGATGATGATCGTCCACAAGTGCAAAAGGATGTAAACTTTGAGCATGGGATGGGAGTTTCCATTGGGCGTCTACGTGAGGATTCGATTTTTGATTGGAAGTTTGTTGGCCTTTCGCACAACACTTTACGTGGAGCTGCTGGCGGTGGTGTATTATCTGCCGAAGCCTTAGTTAAGAAAGGCTATTTAAAGAAAAAGAGTGAACTTTAGAAAAAAGAAGCTGTGAAGAAAGTTATGTTTCTTCCAGCTTCTTTTATCGTAGATTTAATTAATTAGCTTTGGTTAATTCTTCCACCCGGGTGATGGCATGATGAACCGCTGCGGGTGAAATATCGGTGGCTGGTAACAGGTGTAATTGCGTATTTGGTGCGGTAATATCAGCTACTAATTGATCCAACTCAGCATCAGTTGCATCGCCAAAGTCAAGATCAGCTAAATTAGTTGGCAAGCCGATTTGACGATAAAACGGTAACAGATCCTTTAAGTCGTCTTCTTGGTTTTCGAGCGCCAGCATTACAAAGATACCATAAGCTACTTTAGCTCCATGGAGGTGATTATGAGTTCTTGGAAAAGCGGTTAGGGCGTCACAAACGGGGTGAGCAGCGGTAGCCCGGGCATAAGCATCTCCCCAGCCTCCAACGGTTCCTGCGGTAACGATGATTGTTTCGGCTACTTGGCGCCAATTCTCGTTATAGTTGCCTTTTTTCATATCTTCAACGGCTTGTACTCCGTATTTTAGTAAAATTTCTTGGCACTGTTTTGCCATCCTTTGCGAGATAATCAGGGCATCGGTAAATTCTTCTGGTTTCAGATGCTCAAAAACCCGTTCCGATTCATAAAATTTGGCTAGGGTATCACCAATTACTGCCACAAAATAGTCAAGGGGTGAATTGAAGATTACCTTGGGATTAACCAAGAGCAATTCACTCGTTCTTAAATAAATTTTATGGTCAATATGTTCATGATTTTCTCTGTAATGAACACTCAGGGCAGACCAGGCGGCACAATTGCTAGCCAGAGTTGGTAACATGATTTGAGCTAACTTAGTGCCATTTGCTACGCTCTTAGCGGTATCTAAACATTTACCGCCGCCTAAAGCCATAATGGCGTCAGCTTTGGAATCAGCACAAATTTTTTTAACGCGATCGATTTCTTCATAAGAGCATTCGCCATTAAAGGGCACGTCAATGACTGAAACATCAGCTGGCCATTTTGGTAAGAAGGATTTAGCAACCGCATAGCCTTTTTCACCATGTAAAAAGACGACGGTCTTGAGACCTAGTTCATGGAAATAATCTGGTAAAACTTGATAGGCTGTTTCATCAGAAATATAACGTTGCGGACCACTTTGCGAAAACATCAAAGCCATAGTAAACACTCCCAAAATTTAGATTGGGTATAGTATAAGCAAGGTTCTTAAATAAGATCAATAGTTAAATTAAAAAAAGATTAAAATATTCAAAGAATAATTAGTATAATAGACTTAGTTTAAAGGTCGGAGGAAAGATTATGTCGATTAGCCAACTAGCCAATCAAATTATGGTTTTATTCTTATTGATGTTCCTAGGTGCTTTAATTCGTGCCCTAGGCTTTTTTAAGGTGACAACAATTAGTGAAATGACCAATATGTTACTCTACTTTGCTAGTCCAATCGTAATCTTTAATTCTTTTCAAAAAGATTTTTCTCTGAATCGACTCCATATTCTTGGCTTAGTTTTGGTAGCAGTCATCTTTTCATATATCGTGATGATTGTGGTTGCTAAACTAATTTTTCAGCGCGTCCAAGATCCTAATTTGCGTCGAATTGCCCGTTATGGAAGTGTCTATTGTAATAATGGGTTTATGGGGATTCCCTTAGCCTTAGCCTTGTTTGGAAATAACGGAGTCTTTTATGGCGTAGCCTCGATGGCCGGTTTTAATTTGTTTTCGTGGACGCAGGGTGTTGGCATGTTTCGTCAGCAACAACCTAGTTTTCACGAGCAACTGAAACAAATTTTTAAAAACCCTAATATTATCGCGATTATTTTAGGTTTGTTAGCCTTTGTCTTTTCTTTGAAGATGCCAACGATGATTTCAACTTTTATGGGGGATATTAGTTCGGCCTATGGACCAATGTCGATGATTGTGATCGGCTGTAATCTCGTCGGTTTAAACTGGCGTGATTTAAAATTACCTAGATCAATGTGGATAACTTTGCTCTTACGTAATTTGATTTTCCCGATAATTACTATTTTGATTTTACGATTACTCGGAGTTACTGGGGTAGCTCTGTATACAACGGTCATTTTAAGCGCCTGTCCAGTAGCGGGCGTGGTCGTTTTGTTTACATTACAGGCTAAAGATGATACTAAGCCCGCCGTGGTTTTAATGAGTATCTCGACCTTATTAAGTTTAATTACAATCCCGATTTGCTTCGCCCTCACGATGCTTTAGTAAATCACGACAGCTAAGGACTTTTATGGTAAAATTTATTTTTAGAAAATAAATAAAGGGGCAATAAATTAATGGCATTTGAAGGTTTAACGGAACGTCTTCAAAAGACAATGGAAAAACTACGGCGGAAACCGAAAGTTACGGACGCCGACTTGCGTGAAACGATGCGCGAAATCCGCTTGGCCCTATTGGAAGCGGATGTTAACTTTACGGTTGTTAAGAATTTTGTAAAAACAGTTCAAGAACAAGCAGTTGGGACGGAAGTTTTAAAGGGATTAAATCCAGCCCAACAGATTGTTAAAATTGTTAATGAAGAATTAACTAAGATGATGGGGGAAACCGCCGTTCCCCTTAATAAGTCAGATCATATTCCGACCGTGATCATGATGGTTGGGTTACAGGGGGCCGGGAAAACTACCACGGCTGGGAAACTGGCTTTACGACTCAAAAATGAAGAAAAAGCGCGGCCAATGTTTATTGCGGCCGATATTTACCGGCCAGCCGCCATTACGCAATTAAAACAAGTGGCTGATTCTATTGATGTGCCAGTTTTTGACCTGGGGACTGACGTTGATCCCGTAGAAATCGTCCGCCAAGGGATGGAAGTAGCTAAGGAACACCACAATGATTATGTCATTATTGATACAGCGGGTCGCTTACAAATTGACGAAGCCTTAATGGATGAATTAGCTAATATTAAAGCGTTAGCTCATCCAGATGAAATCTTGTTGGTTGTAGATGCCATGACGGGTCAAAACGCCGTTAATACTGCAGAAGGTTTTGACGAAAAGCTAGATATTACCGGGGTTGTTTTAACCAAGTTAGATGGTGATACCCGGGGTGGGGCGGCAATGTCCATTCGGGCCGTAACCGGGAAACCAATTAAGTTTGTCGGTGAAGGGGAAAAGATGGAAAACTTAGATGTTTTCTATCCCGATCGGATGTCATCTCGAATTCTCGGGATGGGAGATATGCTGACCCTGATTGAAAAAGCGCAAAAGAACTTTGACGAAGAACAAGCCGCTGAAACGATGCGGAAGATGCAAGAAAATAATTTTGATTATAATGATTTCTTGGATCAAATGGATCAAGTTTCGAAGATGGGGCCGCTCGAAGATTTAATTAAGATGATGCCTGGGATGGCAAACAATCCGGCCTTAAAAAACATTAATATCGATCCTAAACAATTTTTGCATATTAAGGCGATCATTCAATCTATGACTCCGGAAGAGCGTGAGAATCCTGATTTAATGAATCCTAGTCGACGGCGACGGTTAGCAGCCGGATCCGGTCGACCAATCGTCGAAGTCAATCGAATGATTAAGCAATTCGATCAAATGCGGAAGATGATGAAACAAGTGACCAATGGGAACTTGAACGGGATGGAAAACATGATGGGCGGCCTCGGAAATATGCCAGGGATGCCAGGGGGAAAACTTGGTAAGATGGCGATGAATCGGATGGCTCGTCAAATGAAAAAGAATAAGAAAAAGCGACTCAAGAAAAATAAAAAGCGTAAATAATTAAAAAATTCTAATTTTTATCTTGACGAATGATGACAGACCCAGTATATTAATACACAAGTTAATCAACGAAGAAAACACGTTGATCAGGAGAGTAGAATTAGTGACCGGATACAGCGACCTCGGCATAGTGTGAGCGAGGATCAGTTACTAAGACGAAAGTAGCCTGTGAGTGGTCGATGCAACGTCAGGAGTGTCGAACGGGTGCGCCCGTAATCGCGCCAGCGTATTCAGTGATGAGCACGTGGTAAGGTAATGCTAGTAATATCATTACAAACAAGGGTGGTAACACGCGGTAGCGTCCCTTCCAGATCGGTTTCTGGGAGGGACGCTTTTTTCGTTGATTAACTTAGGACTTAGCTAAGCCTTTTTCTAACAACACTAAGTTGATTCAAAAAGGAGTCGAATTATGAAAACGTCACAATTAAATTGGAAGAAATATTTGTTATTAGGATCATTAATTTTCGGCATGTTTTTCGGCGCAGGAAATTTAATCTTTCCGATTCATTTAGGACAATTAGCCGGGAGTCACTGGTTGAGTGCAGCAATTGGATTTATCTTTTCTGGGGTGTTGCTCCCCTTAATGGCTTTATTAGCAATCAGTATTACTCGTTCGGAGGGGATCTATGACCTGGCCTTACCAAACGGGAAGTGGTTCGCCTTAATTTTCTTAATTTTAGTTCATGCCACTTTAGGACCGTTATTCGCAACTCCGCGGACGGCCACCGTGCCATTTTCAATCGGGATTGCACCGCACTTAGCAAAATCTTTGGCGGGGCCAGGATTGTTCATCTATTCTGCCATCTTCTTTGGGATTGTTTACTTTTTCTCCACCCGCGAAGGGAATATTACTACGATTATTGGGAAGATTTTAAATCCGCTGTTTTTACTCTTGTTATTTGTTATTTTCTTATTAGCTTTCATCAGCCCACTAGGTTCTGCTACCACCACCACCGCCACTAGTGCTTATCTCACGAGTTCCTTCACGAACGGTTTTTTGGAAGGGTACAATACCATGGATTGTTTGGCTGCCTTGGCCTTTGGGATTACTGTTATTACGGCAATTAAAAATTATGGTTTAAGCCGGCAACGTGATATTTCTTTAGCAACGGCAAAAAGTGGTTCGATTGGGATTTTAGGAATTGCCTTAATTTACCTGGCTTTGATCTTTTTAGGGGCGACGAGTCTTCATCATTTCACCCTTGCTGAAAACGGAGGGACGACCTTAGCGCAAATTGCACATTACTACTTAGGAACTGCGGGAGATGCCATTTTAGCAACTTTGGCAACCGTAACTTGTATGACGACAGCCATGGGATTAGTAATCGCCTTTTCCCAAGATTTCCATAAGCGCTTCCCTAGAATCTCTTATAAGGCCTTCTTACGCTTTAACTGTGGCTTGTCATTTTTAATTGCTAATCTTGGTTTAGATCAGATTATTGCTTGGTCAACCCCAATGCTGATGTTCTTGTATCCTTTAGCAATTGCCTTGATTATTCTGGCCATCTTTTCACCTTTCTTTAAGAACGATCCAATGATTTATCGGATCACCATGGCCTTCACTTTAATTCCAGCCATTTTTGATATGATCAATTCAGCCCCAGAAATTATTCGTAATACTGGCTTTGCCCAAGCAATGATTAATTTTGCGAGTCACTATTTCCCATTCTTTAGTTTAGGTTTTGGTTGGCTGACTTTTGGAATTGCTGGATTGATAATTGGGCTTTTAACCCATATCTTCAAAACCCGGCAGGCTTTACCATCGCTTGAAAATGATTAAAAAATACGCCCCATCGATATTAGGAATTCACGTTGGTCCGTTTTAGACCTGCAGCCGTTCCAGTTTACCTATGGGGCGTTTTTTTCAGCTAGTTATTTTATTTCACAAAGAATGAAGCTGGCGAAAGTAATTCATCCAGTTTTTCTTGACTAATCTCATCTTTGACGAGGGCTCGGATAGATTTTCCGGTCCGTAAGGATTCTTTAATGATTTCTGTAGTTCGCTCATAACCCAGAACTGGCGATAGGGCGGTCGCTGTTTCAGCTGAGTGTTCAACCATGGCAATACAACGTTCAATGTTGATGGTGATTCCCTGGAGACAGTTTTTATCTAGCGTATGCAGTGCCTTTCGTAATAAGCGAGCATCTTCGAATAAATCATAAAAGGCGACCGGTTCAAAGGCGTTGAGTTCTAATTGACCAGCTTCAGCTGCCATGGCTACTGTGGTTGCGTGGCCCATAACTTGATAAGCAACTTGGGTACAGAATTCAGGAATTACGGGGTTAACCTTTCCTGGCATAATGGATGAACCTGCTTGTCGTTTGGGAAGATTAATTTCACTCAGACCATCTTGAGGACCAGAGTTTAGTAAGCGAAGATCATTGCTCATTTTAGATAAATCTACGGCCAAACTACGATAAGCATTTGATAAGGAGACATAACAATCGTTGTTCTGAATCCCATCCACTAAATCATCGCACTGTTTTAAGGGTAGTTTAGTTAAAGTAGCTAATTCATCAACCACCGTGTCCATATATGAGCGGTTACCAGTCACACCGGTTCCAATCGCTGTTCCGCCAAGGGGGATGGTCATTAATTCCTGGCAAACGGCCGCTAATCGATCCATATCCCGAGAAAGGACGGAGGCATAGGCTTTAAATGATCGACCAAATGTAGTTGGAACGGCATCTTCAAGCTGGGTTCGCCCCATCTTTAGGACATCTTGATACTTAGTTGCTAGGTCTTGAAGGGTTGTTATTACTTTCGACAATTCGTCCATCACCGTTCGTGTGAATTTAATCATGGTTAAATGGCCAGCTGTAGGATAGGTATCATTGGTTGACTGGGACTTGTTGACATCATCGTTGGGGCTGATGTATTGATAATCACCTAAAGGGAGGCCGAGTTCTTGTAAGGCTTTGTTAGCTATGATTTCATTAATGTTCATGTTAGTGCTAGTACCGGCACCACCTTGCAGGGCGGGAAGATCAAATTCTTGATGATAATAACTGAAATTGTGATAAAGATAATCACAAGATGAGATAATGGCGGTAGGAATGCGTTTATCTTCCCATGCCCCGGCCTTCATGTTAGCAATCGCAGCTGCTTCTTTGACTAAAAGGAAGTTTTTGCAAAGTTCTGGATCGTTTTTAATGGATTCCAGGGGGAAGTTTTCGCGAGCCCGCAAGGTATGAATCCCGTATAAGGCATCTTTGGGTACTGCTAGTTCTCCTAATGAATCGTGTTCAATTCTCATAGACCAATCCTCCGTTGAATAAATAATATGTCACAGATCCTATCATTCAAAAGAGTTAGAGTAAATAATATAAAACTAAATACGTAAATATTTATGTTGTGGATGCATTTTACTTAATTTTATTATTAAGAAAGCGGAAACAACTAATCGGAAATTACTGTTAGATTCAAGTGTGAATATAGACCAATTGAGAAAATGTCAAACAGTCATCGCTATTTAGTAACATTTCAATATTTATGTTGACAGATAAGATCTGGGTCGGTAAACTAGACACTGTACTTACAAATGATAAGCAAAAGAAAGGAGCTGAAAGTATGTCACCATTGGATCTGCAAATGATGTGTATGTGTTCTTCATTGCAAGTCCGGACTGACATGGTTTCAGTTGGGAATTTTGAGGTACATTAAGCACTCATTCTTCCTTAACCTTAAAAAGGCATCAACCATGTTGGGTGGTTGATGCCTTTTTTGCAACATGTAAGCTAATTTCAAGGTATGTTAATTGGAGGTTAACAATGAAAGTGAAAAGGATTAAACGTTTATCAGTCTTAGCCGTAGCTGTAGTAGCAACAGTTACCTTAGCGGCTTGTGGCAAGAGCTCGAGCAGTAGTCAAGCCAATTTAATCACTAAGGGAACGCTAACTGTCGGCTTAGAGGGAACATATGCGCCATATTCTTATAAAGAAAACGGGAAACTAAAAGGTTTTGAAGTTGACTTAGCACAGGATGTCGCAAAAAAGCTAGGCTACAAGGTAAAATTCGTGCCAACCAAATGGGATTCACTAATTGCCGGCTTGGGTTCTAATAAATTTGATATTGTCTTTAACGATTTAGCGGAAACACCGCAACGGAAGAAAGCTTACGCCTTTTCAACCCCATACATTTATTCTAAGTCAGCCTTAATTACCAAGAAGGATTCGACGATTTCTAGCATTGATGATATTAAGGGGCAAAAGGTGGCTGCTGGAACGGGGACCGCTAATGAATCGAACGTAAAGAAGTTTGGTGGGACCGTGGTTTCATCAAGTGATTTTGCCAGTTCAATGCAATTAATTCAACAAGGTCGGGTCGTTGCTGCTTTAAACTCAAATGAAGCTTATGCCTATTACATCAAGCAGAATCCGAATGCTGATCTGAAGTCAATTGAAGTACCAACTAGTCAAATCGCCAGTCAAAAGATTACGGCAATGATGAGCAAAAATAACAAGGGACTGCAAAAGAAGGTTAATAAGGCATTGAAGGAACTACGCCAAGATGGAACACTGAAAAAACTTTCTGAAAAGTACTTTGGAACTGATTTAACTGAGGAGTAATTTATGTGGGAAATCATAACTAGTTCAACTCCCGATATTTTATGGGCAGGGATCAAATATACCATCCCGATTGCAGTAATTTCCTTCGCTATCGGGTTAGTGATTGCCGTTTTGACGGCGCTTGTGCGGATCTCAACACCACGTGGTAATCGGGTGCTGGTCATTTTCTGGCATTTGTTAAAGTGGATTCTGGGTTTTTACGTTTGGCTATTTCGGTCGACGCCATTATTGGTTCAATTATTTATTGTTTTCTTTGGGTTACCCAATGTTGGCATTCAATTTGATGCCTGGACTGCAGGAATTTTAACTTTCTCCTTGAATACAGGGGCTTATGCCTCCGAAACGGTTCGTGGAGCTATTAGTTCAATCCCCCAAAGTCAATGGGAAGCAGCTTATTCAATTGGTATGACCTACCAACAGACTTTATTTAAGATTGTCTTTCCACAGGCCATTCGGGTCGCCTTACCACCATTATCAAACTCCTTTATCAGTTTAGTCAAGGACACTTCTTTAGCGTCGTCAATTACGATTCTAGAAATGTTTATGGTTAGCCAACAATATGCTGCAAGAAACTATCAGCCATTATTAATGTATTGTATTGTGGCCGTTATTTATGCGCTTTTCTGTACCATTTTGTCAATTCTGCAACATTACTTAGAAAAACATTTTTCGCGTTATCTTACTCAGGAGGTGGCTTAAATGATTTCTTTTCAAAATGTTGATAAGCAATTTGCTGACCACCATGCCCTAGATAATGTTAGTGTTGAATTTCCTGAACATCAGACTACGGTTTTAGTAGGGCCATCGGGAGCGGGGA
The DNA here is from genome assembly GCF_000247775.1 of Limosilactobacillus gastricus PS3. GTDB lineage: Bacteria > Bacillota > Bacilli > Lactobacillales > Lactobacillaceae > Limosilactobacillus > Limosilactobacillus gastricus_A. The sequence goes on along the minus strand of NZ_AICN01000049.1, from coordinate 18,198 downwards.
AATCAACTCTCTTACGATCCATTAACCTCTTGGAACGTCCTCAGGCAGGTCTCTTAAAGATAAATGATCAAACGATTGATTTTGCTAAGCCAATTGCTAGAAACGAATTATTGAAAGCCCGTCAGCAAACTGCGATGGTTTTTCAAAGTTGGAACCTATTTCCTCATTTAACGATTTTACAAAATATCACTGAAGGACCAATTGTCGTACATAAGCAGCCTAAAAAGGAAGCTGAGGCCAATGCGCGTCGGTTATTAGAACAAGTGGGCTTGGCTGATACTGCCGATCGATATCCAGATCAGCTTTCCGGGGGACAACAACAACGGATTTCAATTTGTCGTGCGCTGGCCCTTGACCCGTCTTATATCTTATTAGATGAACCGACCAGCGCCTTAGATCCCGAATTAGAGGCCCAGGTCTTGCGTGTTTTACAAGATTTGGCAAAACAAGACCAGTCGATGATTGTGGTGACCCATAATATGGAATTTGCCCGCCGCGTAGCGGATAAAATTGTCTTTGTTGAAGATGGTCGTATTGAATTTGATGGTTCAACGGATGATTTCTTTACGCATCCAACGGAACGAATTCAAGCATTTTTAGACGCAATGGAATTTTAATTAAATTAAATTTAAAATATGATTAAAATATTTTAAAAATTATGTTGACTTTTAGTGGTCATTCCAATATATTATCTATATTGAAAAATATCTAACAGAAAGGAACTGGAATTATGAAAAGTTTGAATCAAGCGATGATGTGTATGTGTACTCCAGCTAAATCCGAACTGACATGGTTTCAGTTGGGCATTTTCGGGTACATTAATTGAATAATGTGCTTGAGAAGTACCAAACCTTGATAAAGGCTATCAACCATGTTTGTGGTTGGTAGCCTTTTTTGTTTTAGAAAAAAGGAAGGTAAAGAAGATGAAGAAGTGGAAATTAGGAATTTTGGTTACTTTAACGGCTTTTTTAACAGTCGTAGGGTTATTCGCTAGTCAGACGACGGTCAAAGCCGCCAGTAAGACGATTACGGTAGGAACGACAGCTCAAACATATCCCAATTCGTATCGCTCGAACGGGAAACTAACCGGATTTGACATCGCCTTAACCAAGGCAGTGGCTAAAAAGCTTGGTTATAAAGTGAAGTTTAAAGTGATTGGTGATGTTCCAGCCCTGTTGGAATCAGTTAAATCCGGCAAGATTGATACCGTAGCCAATGCGGTAACCGTTAATGCTGAACGAAAGAAAACCTACCAATTCTCCAATACCTTTGCATATTATGCAGCGCAGGTAGCCGTGCCTAAAGACTCCAGTGTTAAATCATTAAAGGATCTGGAAGGCAAAACGGTTTCGGCCACCCTTGGGTCAAGCAACATTGCCTTATTGAAGGCTTATGACTCCAAGATTAAGATCAAAACTTACGATGATCGGAATGCGATCTTTACCGATGCTAATAATGGAACGGTCGCAGGGGTTTTAAATCAACGTCAATTCCTTCAACAAACAATTAAGAAGCAAAACTTGAATTTGCGGATCGTGAAAGGCGTGGCGGGATGGAATAATGAAGCATATCCATTCCAAAAGAGTAGTGAAGGGACCGCTTTGAAGAAGAAGTTTAACCAGGCCTTAAAGGAACTTAAAGCTGACGGGACGATTAGTAAATTATCAAAACAATACTACGGCGAAGATGTAACTAAGAAATCAGTTGATGATTAGCGAAAGGTAATGTAGGTATGAACTTAAATTATTTAGGAGAATTATTTTTACAAATTGGTCGCTATGTACCACAAACCGTTGGCATGGCTTTAGCAGCAATGGCCATTGCAATTGCGCTCGGGGCATTGTTAACGATTATGTATTCTTTTAAAGCTACGAATTGGTTTGTCAGATTATATCTGTTGATTTTTCGGGGCTTCCCAACCTTGGTGATTCTTTTTGTCGCTTATTTTGGGATTCCCGAACTGTTGAATACAGGATCGTCAGTTTCACCATTAGCGGCGGCGATCTTCTGTTTTGCTTTAAAAGAAGCCGCCTATTTGGAAGAAATCTTTCGGTCAGGCTTATCCTCCGTTGATGGCGGCCAGGTTGAAGCCGGCCGATCCCTGGGCTTAAGTAATCAAAAGGTTTATCGGTTCATTGTAATTCCTCAAGCCATTCGGATCATGATTCCTAACATCGGGAATACCTTTATTGGACTGCTCAAAGAAACCTCCTTAGCTTTTTCCATCGGGGTCACCGAATTATTTGGGGAAGGGAAGTTGATTGCTTCAGAGAATTTCCAATATTTTGAAGTTTATATCGTCGTAGGAATTTGGTATGTCATTTTGATTTTGATCTATACCATCTTTCAGCAATTCCTGGAACGACGCTATAGTCAATATTAGACGGGGGTAAGAGATGGATTATCTAGCAACAGTCTTAGGTGTTGAAAAATATTTAGCAGCCCATCAAGTTGATCGTGATGAAGGTACGGTGTGGGATATTTCAGAATCTTTTCATGGTGACTGGAATTATTATGACGAAATCTCTTTGTATGCAGGTAGTGCCGGGATCATTAAATTTTATTTAGATCTTTATTCCAACTTGCAAGATTCACGTTACCTCAAAATTGCAGATCAAGCCGGAAAATACTTGGTATATCGGTGGCAAAATCAACGGACTTTAAAAAAGGCTTTTAGTCCCTATGCGATCACGACTGGTTATAGCGGCATTGCCTTTATCTTAGATGAACTTTTTGACTTTACTAATCAAGCCATTTATCGAGATACCGTTCAAGAAATTCTACAAGCAATCATTGATGATCAAACTGATCAAGGAGCTTGGTCTGGGCAGATTGGTGTCGTCGCTGATGGGGGGACAGCTTTATTATTAGCTAAGTTGGGACCTAAATACCAACTGTCAGGTTTTCAAGCAGCATTAGCAAAATTTGGGGACTATGTCTTAAAACAACAACATCACGATCAGTTTGGTCAATACTATATAGGGCTGGACCTAAAATTTGTAGGGGGACCGAATGGTAAATTTAATACGGGCTTTCCATTAGGCCCGAGCGGAGTCGCCTTTGTTCTCTTAAAAATTTGGGAAATCACTGGGCAAGAAAAGTATCGGTTAGGAACGCAAGGGATTGATGATTTTTATCGAAAGAATTCGCTAGATCAAACTAAGATTGTTCTACCCCATTATTTACCTGATGATGAACATATTTGCTATGTTGGTTATTGTGGAGGTCCCACTGGGGTAGCCCGCTATTTTTACCAAGAATGGCAGCTCGAGCATGATCAGCGACATTTGGAATTGTTAAAAGATTCGATTGCTGGGCTTGATTATCTCAAAGCGCCGGAAGAACGGTCGGCAGGATATTGGGAACTTGATAATTATTGTTGTTCATCGGCGGGGCTTCTTCAGATGTATATTGGAGCTTATTTAGCGACCAAGGACGATAACTATTTAGAAAAAGCTAAAGTAACGGCGGAAATCATTATTAAACGGGCTAGTGAAGAGAATGACCAAGTAAAGTGGGTGCAATCATTTGAACGGAAAAATCCAGCAATTAAAACTGCCGCTCTCGGATATTATGATGGGGCAGCAGGGATTGCCGCTTCATTATTACAATTGCATCAATTATTAAATCATCCCGATACATTGCATATTTACCGGATGTTAGATGATCCATTTCCTGCGGAGGTGAGTTAACATGGCAAAACGAGTCATTCGCCAAAGCCCGGGGATTTATATTAATGAACCCGGAATTTTAAAATCAATTGAGGGAATCTTGGCTGACCTTGAAATTCAACATCCAGTGATTATGACTGACGAACTGGTAAAAAAGGTGACGGCCGATTTTCTGCCAGCTCATTTTTATGAAACATACCCACTATTTTTATTTGCGGGCGCGAATACTTTTGCGGAAGTAACCCGTTTAGTGGACCAAATTAGTCAGTCCCAGGTGGATGGATTAATTGCCTTAGGCGGAGGATAATTAATGGACAACGCCAAATTAGTGGCGGATCAATTAAAGGTAAAGTTAATTAATATCCAAACTGTCCCGTCTAATTGTGCTGCCTTGACCACCAAAAGTATTGTCTACAATCAAGCGCATGAAATGATTGAAAGTGTCCGGATTGCCAATCCAATTGCTGCTGTGTTAATTGAACCCCAACTCTTAAAACAGAGTCCGCGACCATATTTGAATTCTGGAATCGGGGATACCTTAGCTAAGTTTTATGAAATTCGTCGCCGATTGCCGAAGGATCACCTATCTTTAGCTACAGAAAAAGCGGCGCGCTTCTTTTTGGATGAGTGTCGCGATGAAATCTTAGCAGTCGAGGGTGTTGATCAATTAGCGTCAGAACAATTAATCAATTTTTTAGATACGATCTTTTTATTTGCCGCAGCCGTTGATGGGTTTGCGGATTTGAATGGGCGTAGTGTCGCCGCCCATACCTTCTACAATGCATTTATGAAGGTTAAAGGAGTAACTAAATTCACGCATGGCGAGATCGTGGCACTGGGGAATTTAATTCAAGTGGAATTAGAAGCAAATCAGGACTTAATATCCGAAATCCATTCTTATTATCCCCATTTCGGTTTACCAGAGAGATTAAGTGATTTAGCGATTAGTGACCAAGAGGCACGGGAGATTGCAATTCAAATGACGGATGTGCAAAATGAGCGGATGCAATCGATTTTTCCCGCTATCTCAGCTGAACAGATTCTGGCGGTATTTGAACGTTTGTGAGGTCGATCATGAAAATAAATCAGGCAAGCAGAATTAATGGTGAAACTGATAATTTTTTATCGCGCCAACAAGAGTTAATTCGTGAATTAAAGCAAGCTGGTCATGAAGTGATTTCTCTAGGACGAGGAAGCCCCGATTTACCAACTTTTCCAGAAATTGTAGATGAATTCTTACAGGATAGTAAAAAGCCATTAAATCATGGCTACCCGCCATATGGTGGGAAACAAACGTTAAAGGTTGCGATTCAAGAATTCTATCAAAGCGAATATGGGGTGGAATTATCGTTGGATGAAATCACCATTTTTTCCGGATCCTTAGCAGCGATCACCGCTTTACCGATGGTCTTATTAAATCCCGGCGATTATGCTTTGATTCCTGATCCCGCCTTTTTCGGTTATCAAAACGGCGTAAAGATGGCGGGCGGGCGTAGTTACCCCTTACCACTAAAGGCCGATCATCAGTATCTGCCAAGCTATGATCAAATTCCTCCAGTTGTTTTAAAACAGGCTAATTTGCTCTTTTTGAATTATCCCAATAACCCGACGGGGGCAGGCGCCACGAGAGAATTTTTTGAAGAAACGGTTAGCTTTGCCAAGCAAAATCAGATTCCAGTGGTGCATGACTTTGCTTATGCCGATATCTCCTTTCATCAGTCAGCACCGAGCTTTTTAAGTGTTCCAGGGGCTAAAGACGTTGGGGTTGAATTATATACCCTTTCGAAAACTTTTAATATGGCTGGGTGGCGAATCGCTTTTGCCGTTGGAAATCAAGAAATCATTCATTTAATTGAAGGGTTTATTCGGGCATCTTTTGGTGGTGTCTTTGGGGCCATTCAGGATGCGGTTGAGTTTGGACTTTTAAATTCGCAAAAAGGGAGAGCTAATTTACGAGCGATCTATCAGGACCGACAAGTTGCAGCTGTTAAGTTATTGAAGGACCATCACATCGAAGTGCTGGATTCGGCCGGGACCTTCTTCTTATGGATTAAATTGCCGAACGGTGTAGACGATGTACAATTTGCGAATGATTTGTTGAAAGAAAAATACGTGGCTGTGGTGGCTGGTAGTACTTTTGGTGAATATGGGAAAGGTTATATTCGGGTAAGTCTGGTCGACCAGACCAAAACGATTTTGGAAGCTCTTAAGCGGCTGGTTTCGTTTATTGAAGAAAATGGATAATAATAAGAAAGGAACTGAAATCATGAAAAAATTGAAACAAGCGATGATGTACATGTGTATCACAATTAAATCCGAACTGACATGGTTTCAGTTGGGCTTTTTGAGGTACATTAATTAAGTAGTGGGCCAGAAGAGTACCAGACTTTGATAGGAGCTATCAACCATGTTTGTGGTTGGTAGCTTTTTTGTTCTAAAAGAAAAGGAGAAAGTCATGCGTAGAAAACAATTTATTTGGATAGCAATAATCATCATTCTAATAATATTTGGGGGTGGATTATGGTATATAACGAATCAAAAATCAACTAGTAAAGATACAATCGTTATCGGAACACAAAATACTGATACTGCCGTATGGGAACATATTGCTAAATCATCTCAGGCCAAAAAGGCGGGTCTAAACATTAAGGTGAAAGATATAACTGATTCTAATTCGATTAATAAAGCAACCGCTACTGGTCAAATTGATGTTAATGGTTTTCAATCTTATGCCTTTTTCACCACATACAACAATAAGAATCCAAAGAATAAACTTGTAGCAATTGGTACTACTTATATTCAGCCGATGGGACTTTATTCTGAAAAATACAAAAAAATAAGTGAAATTCCTGATGGGAGTACAGTAGTTATTGCTAATGATGCTGCTGCCGAAAGCAGAGGATTAAAACTACTTGAGTCAGCTGGTTTAATTACCTTAAAAAACATAATGCTAATACTTTGGTAACGCCATCTGACATTGTTAATAATCCTAAGAAACTTCAGATTAAAACAGTTGTTTCAACTAGTACGCCGAGCGTTTTACATGACAATAGTGTTGCTGCAGTCGCGATTGATAATAACACAGCTCAACAAGCTAAATTGAACGTTTTGAAAGATTCAATTTATCATGAAAATATTAATCAAAATACTAAAGCCAATGTAAACGTAATTGTAACTACTGCAAATAATGCGAAAAAGTCAGAATATAAGAAGCTCCTGACGCTTTATCATAATAAAGAAATTCAAAAATGGATTAAAAAGCATTATCCAGCTAAGGTTGAAGTTAAAAAAACATTAAACTATCTGAAGAATTAGGAGAAAGTTATGCAGATTAATATAACAGGGGATAGCTTATTTTCAAGTAAGAATTTGGTTAATCGATTAGATTCAAGAATTTTAGAGTTTTTAAAAGAAGGTGACGTAAATTTTACAAATGCTGAATTTACAATTCCTAAATATGGAACACCTGTAGCAGCAGGAAGAGGTTATGTTACCGCTGTTCGGGAAGATCGATTAGATGAATTAGTTAAATTAGGTTTTAACGCAATAAATTTTGGCAATAATCATACAGGTGACTTTGGAATTGAAGGTATAAAAAATACGATCAAGGTTGCTGAGCGAAGGGGGTTAGATCCGATCGGACTAGGTAGAAGCTTAGATGAAGTTGAAAAACCACGCTTTGTAGATACGAAAGAGTGTAGGGTGGGGATTGTTTCTGCTACGGCAACTAGAGGCGATTTGTTTTTAGCAAGTCGAGGAGGAAATGGCGTCGTTGCTAGACCGGGAGTTAATCCTTTGCGGTGGAACACGGTTTATGAAGTTAAGGATGACCAATACCTGTTTTTAGAGGAATTGCGGGATCAATTGGGCCTGACTAAATCAAGTCAAAATGGTTATGACGTTGAACGATGGGTTCCGGAACCAGAAGGAACATTTAAATTTGGGTCGCTTTATGAAAAATCTATTCAAATAAGAAAAAGTGATCAAACGAAAACTGTCACAGAAGTAAACCAGAGTGATATTAAGGAAATTGAGCGTCAAATTAAAGATGCAAAGTATCGATCTGATTATGTTGTTTTTACTATTCACACGCATGAGGGAGCTAATGAAGATTGGTATAATGATCAACCTGCTGATTTTATTGTTGAAAGCGCCCACCGGGCAATTAAAGCGGGAGCCGATTTAGTGATAGGTCATGGAGCTCATTTCTTACGTGGAATTGAAAAATATCATGGCAAACCAATTTTTTATAATTTGGGTAGCTTCTTAATGGAATTTGAGGCCGGCGAATCGATAATTCCACCTGAAATGAATGCTGAATATGGTCATAATGAAAACGCTTTACCATCGGTACTACATAGCCATCGTGCTAAAGAAAATGGCGAGTGGGTTGGTTTTAATAGCAGAACTATGTTTAATGATGGTCTATTGATTGGAGTAATGTTTGATGACAACCAGATCAAATTTAAGGCATTGCCAATTGATTTAAGATTACAGGATAAACGTATTCTTAATCATGGAATTCCCGTATCTGCTAATCGAGAAATTTCAGATCGTATTTTAAAACGATTAAACGAAGATAGTTTCGAATTTAATACTAAGGTGAGTTACGATTACTCATCATTAGAATTTAAAATTGATGAAATTTAGCGATCTAATATTAGGTTAAAATACTAAGATTTAATATTTCCAAATCGCTGATAATAACTATACCGACGGGGGAATTTAAAATTACAGCAGATTAATTCAGATATATCTCTTGACAGCCAATAGGTGACCTACTATACTACAATCATTCTAATTAAATTTTAATATTTATGTGTTGATGAGAAGAGTAGGAATTATGGAGATCATCAGTGACCGTCGTTAGTGAAAAGGCGGGATTGAGATGATTCTGAAGATCACCTCGGAGCAAATGGAAACTAGAATAATTATAGTTATCCCGGCAGGATCCGATACCATCCCTGGCATACTCCGGTGTGCTGTTGAGGTTAGTTTGGTAACAGACTAATGAAAATGGGTGGTAACACGAGCAATCGTCCCTGGATGACTTCGGTCATTTGGGGGCGTTTTTTATTTTAGAGGAGAAGAATATGACAGGTTTTAATACTCGGCTGGTCCATGTACCAGCCCCGAAAGACAATCAAACGGGGGCTGTGACGGTGCCCATTTATAAGGCAACGACTTATGAATACCCGGAAATTGGCGCACAAGTTAAATATGATTATTCACGATCAGGTAATCCGACGCGCCAAGCTTTAGAGGATCAAGTTGCCGATCTGGAAGGTGGCAAACATGCCTTCGCTTTTGCTTCTGGAATGGCGGCCATTCATGCGGCTTTAGCGATTTTTAAAGAAGGCGATCATCTCATTGTTGGTGATCAAATCTATGGCGGAACTTTTCGATTATTGAATCAGTTCTTTAATCGGTGGGGACTATCGATTTCCACCGTCGATACTCGTGATCTAGCAGCGATTGAAGCCGCAATTCAGCCCAACACGAAGGGAATTTATTTTGAACCAGTAACCAACCCCTTGTTACAGGTAACTTCAGTAGAAGAGGTGGCAAAGTTAGCCCAACAACACCATTTAACCACGATTGTTGACAACACCTTTTTAAGTCCATATTTATCGCAACCATTAACACAAGGCGCGGATGTGGTAATTCAAAGTGCTACTAAATATCTATCAGGACATTCCGATGTGAGTGCTGGAACCGTCACCGTCAAAGATGACCAGTATGCCGAGCGGATCTATTTTGTTCAAAACGCCCTGGGCGGAATCTTATCACCTGAAGACTCAAATGAATTAGCGCGGGGGATTAAAACCTTATCTTTACGGATGGATCGTCAAATGGAAAATTTGAAAGCCATTGTCGAATTTTTAGAAAGTCAAAGTGTCGTGTCAAAAATCAATTATCCAGGTCTGCCGGGTTATCCAGGTTACGAGAGTCTCCGTACTCAGGCTAAAGGGGCTGGGGGGGTCTTATCCTTTGAGTTAAATGATCAAGCTGATCCCGTGGCTTTTGTGAACCAACTTAACTACTTTAAATTAGCCGTTAGTTTAGGGTCAGTAGAGAGTTTAGTGGAATTACCAAGTCAAATGAGTCATGCCGAATTATCGCCGGCTGAGCAATTAGCTGCGGGGATTAAGCCTGGGTTAATTCGGCTCTCAGTTGGGATTGAAGATGCCGAAGATTTAATTGCAGATTTAAAACAAGCTTTATTAAGTGCACAGAGAGGGGAATAGTTTATGTGTAGTCAGGGTAAAAAGTCAGTGGAAACCATTGCCGCGCAAGCCGGGAATCACCGAGATGCGAATGGGTCGGTTTCAGCACCTTTATATTTTTCATCTAATTATCGTCATCCATCATTAGAGCAAGCAATTAATTTTGATGAGCAAAAGGAATATACTTATGCCCGCTTAGCCACCCCCACACGGCGCGTGCTTGAAGAAACCTTAGCAGAATTAGAAAGTGGTCAGCGTGCCTTTGCCTTAAGTTCTGGGATGGCGGCGGTTCAGTTAGCCTTAAGCATTTTAAAGACCGGTGATGAGTTAATTTCTTTAGATGATTTATATGGTGGTGATTTCCGCTATTTCCGGTATTTGGAAAGTCATATGGGAGTTAAGTTCAAACAATGGGATGGGGAGAAATTAGCTGATCTAGTGGATTTATTAAGTCCCGCTACCCGAGTAGTGTGGTTAGAAACACCTTCCAACCCCACGATGAAGAAACTCGATCTAAAGGCTCTTTCCGCTGCCGTTCATGAATACAATTCCTCCATTTTGGTCATGGTGGATAATACTTTTTACACGCCAATTTATCAACAGCCATTGACCTTGGGTGCGGACGTCGTCGTTCATTCAGCCACCAAATATCTTTCGGGGCATAATGATCTCTTAGGTGGAGTCGTTGTAGTGAATGATGAACAATTGGATAACGAATACTATGAATACTACATTACTACCGGCGACACGATGGCCACTTTTGATGCCTGGCTGCTCTTGCGTAGTTTGAAAACTTTACCGATTCGAATGGAACGCCATACAAAAAGTGCCACAAAGATTAAGGAATTTTTGGAATCGCGTCCAGAAGTTACCAAGGTTCTTTATCCCGGAAAAGCGGGGATGATTTCATTCTATTTAGCAACGCCCGAATTAACTCGGCAGGTATTAGATAATGTTAAAATCATTTCCTTTGCGGAAAGTTTAGGGGGTGCTGAGAGTCTCATTACGATCCCGTTATATCAAACACATGCCGACGTTGAAGAAGCCCAACGTGAAAAGTTAGGGATTACACCGACCCTTTTACGCTTATCAGTTGGTCTCGAAAATCCGGATGACTTAATTGCCGATTTAGCCCAATTATTAGACAAAAATTAAATAAAAATGATAAAAGTTGTTGACATCTCATATTAGAGGACTATAATGGTCTTAACTTATTAATATGAATGACGTTGACGAGAAGAGTAGGTAGTTGATTCTAGTTCCAGAGAGCTTCGTTTGGTGAAAGAAGACGATGAATCATTACTGAAAATGAGCTCCGAGTCGCTGAATCTTGGTCGCAAGGCTGATGATTCCGGCAGGATCCGATACCATCCCTAGCATACTTCGGTGTGCTGATGAGGTTAACTTGGTAACAAGTTAATGAAGATGGGTGGTAACACGAGTGATCGTCCCTGGATAGGCAACTATTTAGGAACGATTTTTTTATTAACAGAAATTCAAATAAGTAAAATTTTCAAGGAGGTTATTAACATGACAGTATATAGTTTAAACGGGTATACCAAGGATATTGATCAAAGTATTTCAGGAGCGTTTCGAATTGCGATTTTAAACTTGATGCCAACTAAAGAAACAACTGAAAATCAATATCGTCGTGTTTTAGCCGCTTTGGAAACGGATGTTGAATTAACGTTCTTTTATCCGGCATCTCATCACTTTAAGAGTGATCAAGCAGCGACGATTAAAGAATGTTATGCCACGTGGCAAGAGATCGCGGATCAACATTTTGACGGCTTAATTATCACTGGTGCGCCAGTTGAAACCGTTGATTTTGAAGAAGTTGATTACTGGGATGAATTTTGTCAGATTATCGATTGGTCGCGCGATCACTGCACCAAAGTCTTGTGTCTTTGTTGGGCAGCCCAAGCCGGTATGTATTATGAGGCTGATTTACCCAAATATCCAACGGATCAAAAATTGTTTGGCCTTTATCCCGTCACGGTTTTCCATGAGAGCGAACTGTTTGATGGGATCGACGTTGATCGTTTGAAGATTCCTTTTTCTCGCCATACTACTAACCGGATCATGAATATCGAGCGCACCAACCTTGTCTTGATTGCGGCAAATGAAGTGGTTGGCCCGCAAATTGTCGAAAGCGCTGATCACCACTTCACATACATCACGGGACATCCCGAATACGATCGTTTGACCTTGTACCAGGAGTATCATCGTGATAGTGAAGCTGGGAAGAGTATTGAATTACCGGCCAATTATTTTAAAGGGACGCCAGAACCAGAAAATGTCCAAGATTCTTGGCACCAAGATGCTTTAAAGCTATACAAAAATGTTTTTAAAGGTTGCTTTGCCATAGTTTAAATTAGTCGAGGAGGATACTAATGAAACATTATCAGAATTGGGGATATGTCAGTGTCCTCCTTGATCTGGATGATGATGTCATGTGGAGCTAAGTCTTAATTAAAAGTAGTTAAAAATTTATGATCTAAAAGGAGATTACCATGTCAGTTTACGATTTAGATACCAACGGATTATCATTTGAAACCTTACAAGTGCACGCAGGACAACATCCAGATGCTGAAACTGGGTCGCGGGCAGTTCCAATTTACCAAACGACGGCCTATGTTTTTAAAGACGCTGAACAAGCTGCCGGTCGGTTTGCCTTGACGGATGCCGGAAATATTTATTCACGGTTAACCAACCCGACAACGGAAGTTTTTGAAAAGCGGGTGGCGGCCTTAGAAAACGGGACCGGAGGTGTAGCCCTTGGTTCGGGTGCAGCGGCAGTTACAGCAGCGATTCAAAATGTAGCCGGTCAAGGTGATGAGATTGTTTCCGCATCGACGATTTATGGTGGAACCTATAACTTATTTGCAGCGACCTTGCCTCAATTTGGGATTACGACTCATTTTGTTGATCCTGATGACCCAGCTAACTTTGAAAAGGCAATTAATGATCATACCAAGGTAGTTTATTTGGAAACAATTGGTAATCCCAACGCGAACTTGATTGATATTCCAGCAGTCGCGGAAATCGCCCACAAGCATGGGATCTTGCTGATTGTTGATAACACTTTTGGAACTCCTTACCTAATCCGTCCTCTAGATTTAGGGGCAGACATCGTCGTTCATTCAGCTACTAAATTTATTGGTGGTCATGGAACTTCCATGGGTGGGGTTGTCGTAGAAGGTGATAAATTCGACTACGAAGCATCAGGACGTTACCCTGGCTTTACGACCCCTGATCAACATTACAATGGCTTGGTTTGGAAAGATCTTGGCGGAGCCGCCTTTACAACGAAACTTCGAGCTCAGATTCTACGGGATACTGGGGCAGCTCTAAGTCCGTTCAACTCCTTCTTGTTATTACAAGGCTTAGAGAGTTTGTCGCTACGAATTGAACGGCATGTCGAAAACGCTCAAAAGGTAGCGGATTACTTAAACAATCATCCGAAGGTCGCTTGGATTAACTATCCAAGTTTGGCTGGCAACAAATATAAGCCATTAGCTGATAAATTCTTCCCGAAGGGGGTTGGGTCTATCTTTACGATTGGATTAACTGGTGGTGCCGAGGCGGCTGTCAAATTTATTGATAATTTGAAACTCTTCTCCTTATTAGCTAACGTTGGGGATGCTAAGTCCTTAGTAGTGCACCCAGCTTCAACCACCCATGCTCAATTAAGCGAAGAAGAATTGTTATCTGCTGGCATTACACCAGACCTCATTCGTTTGTCGATTGGGATTGAAAACGTAGATGATTTAATTGCTGATTTGGATCAATCCTTGGCCCAACTAGACTAATAATTGGTTGCTAAATTCATTTCTTAATTTCTAATGTAGTGATCAGGTGAAATCACCTGGTCGCTTTTGTGTTCACTCGGGAGGATCAAATGGGATTTTACGATCAAAGGACGAACCAAGTTTTAATTGACGCTTTAGGTATTAAAATTCATACTGTTGCCAATTTAGCCGATTATCCGCAAGCTAATATCATTATCGTTCATGGTTTGGGAGAGCATCTCGAAAAATATGATCAATTAACGAGTTTCTTGCTTGCCAACCATTGTAATGTTTTTCGTTATGATCAACCTGGTCACGGTCAATCAGAAGGCGAACGGGGGTATTTGCAGGCAGCTAGTGATTTGGAGACAACCTTGGCAACACTAGTTGAACAGGTAAAGAGTGAATATTATTATTTCCCAACTTTTTTGATCGGGCATAGTATGGGTGGCTTTACCATCTTGCGCTATCTCACCCAAACAACGGGTCAGATTGCGGGGGCCGTTGCTGTAGACCCTTTTTCGGTTTATCAGATCCCAACTTTAGGGAAATTACCTCTGGATCTTGATCCGCATCAGGTCATTCCTGATCAGACTAGTGGCGGTCAAGGCGTGAATGCTGACTCACGGGTTGAACAGCGAGCGGCGCAGGATCCGGCTAATTTAACCAATTTAAAAGTGGGGATCATGAATGCCTTGGGGAACGGGGCAGTAGAATTAAAAGAGAATTTAAATCAGATTACTGATCCGATCTTGTTTTTGCATGGTCAAGCAGACGGGGTGGTTGACTATCACGGTGGGGCAGCGTCGCCGATTATCACTCAGTTTATATCTAAACTATGTTGTTCATGGCTTTGGCTTGTTAATTTTAGCGCAAAATATGACGAATTTAGCTTCGTCGTGGGGAGTAACCATTAAGATGGTCTCCTTTATTATTTCCGGAGTTGGGATTGGGCGCTTGCTTGCTTATTTGATCACCGGATATTGGGCGGATCGACTCAGTCGTAAGTTGTTTGTTTATCTTGGGATGGCCTGTTACTTTGTTTTTGCGGTTGGCATAGTGATGTCACCGAGCATTCCAGTTGCCTATGTCTTAGCGATCTTAGCAGGGATTGCTAATTCGGCTTTAGACGCCGGCACCTATACGACCTTTGTTGAAATGAACAATGGTAATGGACAATTTAACGTCTTACTGCGGGCCGTGGTTTCGGTGGGGGAATTTATTTTGCCGCTTCTGGTTTCATTTTTCTCCCATGATGGGCGCTGGTACGGTTGGACATTTTTGATTATGGCGGGCTTATTGGCGATAAATGCGGTTTTATTAATGCCGATTAGATTCCCGAAACGACCAGAAGTAACTTCGAGTTCGAATCAGGATAGTCAGGGGAGCAGAAACAATCCTGGACGTTTAATCGCTAGTGGCGCCTTCGTTATTTATGGCTATGTTTCAATGGCGCTGATGATTTGGTTTACGCAATGGGTTACCCTTTTTGGTGAAAACAGTCAGCACTATACTGCCAGTCAAAGTCATTGGTTACTTTCCTTATATAGTATAGGGTCCATTTTGGGAGTGCTAACTTTATTTATCCTATTAGGACGAAATGTTGGTGAAGCGAAGATTATCATTGCGATGAATTTGATCGCTACCGGATCTTTGATAATGCTTGTGCTTTCTCACCAGTTAGTGGTGGCGGAAATTACTAGTTTTATCTTTGGCTTCAGTGCTGCTAGTGGCGTTATGCAAACTGGTTTAACCTTATTTATGAAACTCTATCCGCAGCATCGGGGAATGGTGACCGGCGTCTTTTATTTCTTCGGAGCGATCGCTTCATTTACCGTTCCCATTATTACTGGGATTTTATCGGATATCAGTATTCAAATGGCCTTTGCTGGCGATATTGTTATCGGAATAGTGGCCGTTTTAATGGCAATTATTATTGCCTTGGCAACTAGGAACATTAAATTTGTAAGTTAAAAAGAGGCTGGAAAGAACGTGATGACGATTCTTTCCGGCCTCTATTAATGATATTCCGGTTCCTTAATTTCGAAAGGGTTTTCTTGCAGCCATGCCTTAATTTGTTGACCTAAATTTTGGGCCATTGGGAAAGTGGCATGAATCTGTGCTTGAGTAATCCCATTAACGTGGACTCCCGAAGTAATGACACAGTTACCGGTTAAGACTGGTTGAATAATATTTAAAAGTTCCTCAGCCAGGACTTGATCTTTATGTTTTCGGTTATCATGACTTGTAAATTGAGTCGTTGTAATCGCTCTAGTAGCCTGATCAAAGGTAGTAATGGTGCCAATGTGCGGGGTATCACCCCCAGTTAAGGCGATCAGGAGGTCACCATTAATGATTTTCAGTTCAGCTTGCAACCGAAGACCAGATTTTTGAATCGTGAAATTCACTTTAATCTCCTTCCCAGCGTCGACCAACTTCTTGCTTAATTCCTAAAGCATCCATCAGGCGCATGGAGTGCTGATCAAGGAGCTCTTGAATAGTAGTTGGTTGCTGATAAAATGCTGGCATGGGAGGAATGATTTGGACACCAAGGTGAGCCAGTTTACTTAAATTGTCGAGGTGAATAGCACTGAGCGGGGTTTCCCGCGGAACGATGATTAATTGTCGTTGCTCTTTAATTGTTACATCAGCTGCCCGAGTAATTAAGTCATCAGTATAGCCAATGGCAAGGGCGGCGACTGTTTTCATGGTTGCCGGGACAATGATCATGGCATCAAACAGATTAGACCCACTGGCAATCGTGGCGCCCAAATCCCGATTCTTAAAGAGGTGGTCAGCAAAGCCTTCTACTTCACTGATTGCATAATCTGTCTCTAATTCGATATTCTTCTTCCCCCAGGCTGACATAACTAGGTAGGTTTCAACTTCTGGGAGCGCATGGAGCTTTTTTAAAAGATCAATCCCATAAATCACGCCGGAAGCACCAGTAATGCCAACAATAATCTTTTTCATATTCTCACCTTATTCCAAGTATTTCTGCCAATCCTTAACTTCTTTAAAAGGTGCCCGCTTAAAGGTCTCCCGCATATCAAATGGAATTGTTCCGTCGATAATCGTCTTGGAACTCATCCCGCGGAAGCGAATGGATTTAGGATCATATTCGGGCCGTTCTGATGGGTCCAGTGGATGGTTGCGCATCCCAGGGATCACGACCACATCTTGGTCTCCTTGGAAACGAGTATTCATCGTCCAGACGACATCATTCATATCAAAAATATCCACGTCTTCGTCCACCAACCAGACCGTCTTAAGTTCCTTAAAGGAAGCAAAGGCAAGTAGGGCGGCTTGACGTTGAATTCCTTCATCGGCCTCATTGTCCTTATGAATTTGCATAATGGTCATCAATTTTCCACCTCCAGCCGGTGGATTGTAAACATTAGTGACCTTACCCGGAATGGCTTTATCGACCAGATCTAGAATTGATGCTTCAGTAGGGATCCCGGCCATTGAAACGTGTTCTTCACTGGGACCAATCATTGTTTGCATGATTGGGTGGTCTTGGCGGTGAGTAACTGCTTTAACCTTAACTACATTAACAGCTGGATTGGCGTCACCATTATAGCCGGGAAATTCGGGCATGGCATAACCCGTGTGGGTATTGATGTCTTCTTGCATGCTGGCATGAGGAAGAATTTCTGCTTCAATCACATATTCAGCCCGGGCAATCGCTTGTTCCTTGACAGTTACAGCATCAACTAATTGGACTGGTTCTTGACGAATGGAACCGGCAATGTCTAATTCATCGTAACCTAGGGGAGTTGTTGGCGGTTCAAAAGTACAGCCGATGGTAATTGCTGGATCGAGACCAATATTAATGGTGATCGGCATTGGCTGATCTAAATCTTCATATTGTTTCAGGAAGTGACCAATATGTCGACCACCCGGCATGATGTACATCCCAATGGTGTCTTTATCTTCTAAGACCATTCGGTGGATAGTAACGTCGGTCATAGTTTGATCAGGACTGGAACCTTTTACCACACCGACCGTGATGTAGGGACCAGCATCAAATTCCGTATTAGTGGCAGCGGGAATGATTTTACGAATATCAAAATCTGGATCCGTTGCCCGATGGACGACCTCTTGGGCCGGCGCTTGGTCATGATCAACCTGAATTGGATGCACTGGGGTATTGACGGAATCCTTTAAAAAGCGCCCCAGGGTTTGGTAATCATGATGGAAAATTTGCCCAACTCGCTTTCGGCTGGCCATGAGACCAATTAAAACCCGGGCGTCGCTAAAGCCTTTAATGTTATTAAACATCATTGTTGGCCCTTCTTGGGTGGGGCGTTGAACAGTACCACCAGCCCCAATGTATCGGTAAACTCCCGATAATTCCGCCATAGGATCAACAGGTTCGTTGGTTTCGTGATATTGGCCTGGTTGATCTTGTAATTCTTTCAGAACTTTACGTAAGTCATAGGGATCGTTTGGTAAATTAGTAGTCATATTAAGAACCTCCGTTTGAATTTAATTAAAGCAAGAATT
>NZ_AICN01000050.1:0-16063 GCF_000247775.1 Limosilactobacillus gastricus PS3 | reverse complement strand
GGCGGCGCTTTTTTAATCTAAAATTTTGAGGTTTGAAATGATAAAGCGATGTGATTGGGCGCAATCGACGCCGCTAATGCAAAATTATCACGACTACGAATGGGACCGACCAGTACATAACGAACAAAAATTATTTGAAATTTTAACGCTAGAAATGTTTCAAGCCGGTTTAAGTTGGGCGATTGTTCTAAAAAAGCGGGAAACGATCCGGCAAGCCTTCCTGAATTTTGATTTTAGCCGCATGTCTCAATTAGACGTCGATCTTTTGATGCAAAATTCAGGGATCATTCGTTATCGACGTAAAATCGAAGCGGTTTTACATAATGCATCCCGGATGCAAGCAATACAAGAAACCGGTGGATTAAACCAACTTGTATGGTCCTTAGTGGACAATAAAACGATTGATCATCAAGTACATAGAATTGATCAAGTACCCACAAGCTCTCCCGTAGCAATCCAGCTGAGTAATGACTTAAAATCAGCAGGTTTCAAATTTTTTGGTCCCACTACCGTCTACTCATTTATGCAAGCAGCCGGAGTAGTTAACGATCATTTAGTTGATTGTATTGTTCATGATCAGATTGGTGGGGTAAATAATAAGTAACTCAAACTTGAGAATAGTTACTTACTCGCCGATTTAGCAACAAGTGACCATTTTTCACTTTCGTGTCTAGTGATATTCTTTGAGTATAAAGTAACCATGGTTGCTTAAACTCGTTAGTAATGAATAGAAAGGAATAAAAAAATGGATATTTTTGAACGATTTAGAAACGGTGAAATAATCGATTTACGAGATCCCCAATATGTAAAAGAAGCCCTTACAGAAATGCAACGTTGTCGGCACTTGTGCTGGAAGATTAATCAGACTGATCCCGATAAGGTTAATCAAATTACGACATTAGAAAAAGAGTTGGTGATCAATCAGCGAGATAATTGCTTCATCACCCCACCTTTTCAAATTGATATGGGATGTTGTTTACATTTAGGTAAGAATGTTTTTATTAATTCTGGACTTACCATGATGTCAATCGGCTCTATTTTCATTGATGATGGAACCATGATTGGTCCCGATGTCGGCTTTTTTACGACAAACCATGATCCGCATGATGTTGGGAAGATGAGTACAAAAGAGATTCACATTGGCAAAAATGTTTGGATTGGGGCAAGAGTGAATATTCTTCCTGGAGTTACGATCGGTGATGGTGCCGTGATTGGAACCGGAACAGTGGTAACTAAGGATATCCCAGCTCATTCGATAGCTGTTGGTAATCCGGCTCGGGTTATTAAGACAATAGAATAATCAATAGGAACATATTTATAGAATACGAGGAGAAAATAAAATGCAACAAACAATGGTAAAGTTAAATGATGGAAATCTGATTCCTCAGTTTGGTTTAGGTGTATACATGGTTCCCGCAGGAAGTGAAACGGAAACGGCCGTGTACGATGCTTTAAAAATGGGGATTCGGCATATTGATACGGCCCATGCTTATCGAAATGAACGTTCGGTGGGACAAGCGATAAATCGTGCCATCAGTGAAGGAATCGTAAGTCGCGAGGATGTATGGGTGACCTCAAAACTGTGGCCTTCTGAATACGGGGAAGGAAAGACAGCGGCAGCTATTGATAAGATGCTTGACCGTCTTAATGTTGGCTACATTGATTTATTACTCTTGCATCAACAATTTGGCGATTATAAAGGGGCTTGGCAGGATATGGAGAAAGCAGTCCAAGCCGGTAAGGTTCGTTCGATTGGGATTTCAAATTTTGAATCAAATAATTTGGAAGATTTAATGGCAGCCGCCACGATCAAACCGGCCGTTTTACAGGTTGAATGTCATCCTTATTGGCAACAAACGGAATTAAAAAACCGGATTGCTGATTATGGAACTGTGATTGAAAGTTGGTACCCGCTTGGGCATGGGGCGACTGATTTGTTGAATGAACCTATTTTTACCAAGTTAGGGCAAAAGTATGGTAAAACGAATGCACAAATCGTCTTGCGTTGGCATATTCAAATTGGAAATATTGTCTTTCCTAAGACTACTAATCCACAACATATGAAGGATAACTTTGATATTTTCGATTTCTCTTTATCGGATGCGGAAATGGCTGAAATCGCCAAATTGGACGGGAAGAAGCGTTACTATAACGTTTCTCTAGAGGAACAGATTAAAACTTTAGGTAATTGGGCACCGGAAGATTAAAATAAAGACAAAATAAATTTAGTCGTGCTACGAGGTCAATAGATGATTTTAACGGGGAATGAAGATCTTCGGGTTATCAAAACCATTGAAGCAATTAAAAAGAGCTTTAGTGAGCTAATTTGTGAGAAACCATATGGAAGGATCAAGGTTAAGGAACTTTGTGAGCGAGCCCAGATTAACAAAAAGACTTTTTATAACTATTATGAAACTATGGATGCTCTGGTTACCGAAATGCAAGATGAGATGAGTGCTGGTTATCTAAAGCGGATTGCCGGATTAGAGTTACCAAAGGATCTTAGTGAGGTTAATCGTATCTTTTTCGAGTATTCAATTGAGCAAGGGGCTGCATATGAGCGGATTACCCTTGATACAAGTTGGGAAAGGATCCGTAACCAAATGATTCAGACGGTCAATGATCACAGTTGGCAAAAATCAGCGAGCTATCAACGTTTATCGAGTTTTGAAAAGACGCTACTATTGTCCTTTATTCGTGGGACCACGCTAGCCGCTTATCGAAAATGGGTAGAAGATGGTAAGCAGATGCCGATTGACGAGGTTTTAGCAATCCTCAACCGCCTCCAACTCGGTGGCGTGCAGGGATTTTTCCCGAAAGTATAAAAGAGGGGGTCCCCGTCAACTGGTATTGATGGACCTGTAAACCACTCCTAATGTTGGGAGTGGTTTTTTTTAATTTCTATGCAAATATACAATCAATACGTTTGAATAAATATTCAATGTTTGAGAAGCCATAATAGCCGCGTTTAAGGGACTTTATCTTACAGTTAATACCTTCTAGTGGACCATTGTAGTATTCAAATTTAATCTATTTATGAATAGCCTATATAAAATTACGTATTATGGTCATATAATACAACTATGGGGTTATAAATAAAGGAGAAATAGTACGATGACCAGTATTCTATCTGTAAAACAATTAAATAAAAATTTCAAAAAAAGACAGGTTCTATTTGATGTAAGTTTTGACTGTAAAATGGGTCGAATTGTCGGACTTATTGGACCAAATGGCGTTGGAAAAATTACGATTATGAAGTCTGTCCTTGGATTAATCAAAAGTAGTGGCTCAATTAAAATTGACGGTAAAGAAGTTAGTTTTAATAACGGCCCAGTAGCTGGTACTGTTGGAGCTTTGATTGAGAATCCTGGTATCTACCCATATCTTTCAGGACTGGAACACTTAAAGATGTTCTCAAAAAAACGTAGTCAAGATGACATTAATCAATTGGTATCTGATTTAGGTATGTCAGGATATATCCAAAAAAGAGCTAGTAACTATTCACTAGGTATGAAACAGAAATTGGGTATAGCAATGGCATTGATTAACAATCCTAAACTTGTTATTTTAGATGAACCAATGAATGGCCTGGATCCACAAGCTACTAAAGAATTACGTAACTTAATCATAAGAAAAGCATCCGAAGGTATGACATTTCTTATTTCTAGTCACTTGTTATCGGAACTTCAAAAGCTTGCAGATGATGTCATCCTAATTAATAAAGGAAAAATCATCAGAAATGACACTATGGAGAACCTCCTAGCTACCAATAAGCGTGTTGCCATTCTCAAAACCAATGATGACAGCGCGGCACAAACAATTCTTTCTGAAGTTGGATTTGAATTTGATACTAAAGCTGTGTTTGAGCCTGGTACTGATAAGAAACCTCTTCGTATCCTTGTAGCAGATGATAAGCAAGTTGAATATGCAGTTACTCTACTTCAGAAAAATAATATTATTGTGTTAGATATCCACCACGAAGATAGCGACCTAGAGACAACTGTTTTAAATCTTATGGACTTTTAGAAGGAGATATCCAATGTTTACTTTAATCAGACAAGAATTATATAAGCTAATTAAAAAAACAAGTACCTGGATTTGCTTGTTACTCGTACTCATTATTAATATTGGCCTTTCTATTGTGAGCCATGCTATGCCAGAGCATTTCTTACCTAAGGAACTGTTTGTTGCCGATTATGGAGCTAATACCTTTATCTCTTTAATTTTAATTAGTACAACCGCTTCAATTGTTGCCTCAGAATTTGAATATGGAACAATCAGAAATATTCTTTTTCAATCTTATTCTCGTCAACGGATACTGATTTCTAAGTGGATTACTATCCTTATCTACTCAGTCTCTATGTATATATTTTTTGCCATTTTTACCTTCCTCGATAAACTGGTTTTATTTCCAAATAAGTTCTCGTTGACAGATAAAGTTCAAGGAGGTCGACTATGGCAATACTGGTTACAAACTAATTGGGCTGATTTATTAACTACATGGCTGATACTTAGTGTCGTCTTTCTAATTGCAGCTTTGCTAAAAAAAGGAAGTACTGCAATTATTGTAGGAATCGTAGGTTATTTCGCAGTTGCATTAATAGGTCCATTTATGAATTTTGTTGTTAGCAAATGGCATTTTATGAAGTGGAATCCATTAAATTTCATGAATTACACTGACCAGATTGCAAATCATACAGTTTCACATACAACTCTATTATCCTTGAACGAAATGGTCTTAGGAAACATAGTTTATATCATTATTTTTCTTGCCATTGGACTGTTGATTTTTTCAAATAAGGAGGTATAACTACGAAATACAAAATTATAGGTGGAATTATCTTCATTGCTGATTATCTTTTTTCTATTTCCCAATAATAAAAAGGAATCAAAACAATCCGTATCTATTACAATCTATAATCCCGTTATCAATCAATATAAGACCTATTTATCAAATCCATCTAAACATTTCCCAGGTCTTAGAGATTATGGGAATGGTAGCTTTAAGCACTTCTTGTGATATATATTTGCACAAAAAATCTGGGATTGATATAAATCAATCCCAGAAATTCTAGACTCGAATCTTAAAAATAGTGACAAAAGCTTAATTGACGGCGTGGTTGGTCCGTTGTCCTTGCGCCAGTTTAACGGTGTCATCTAAGGAGATTTGAACCAAATTTTGGACCGCTGTTTGGGTTAAGAAGGCTACGTGGGGAGTAATGATAACGTTAGGCATGGCCCTGAGGATCTTATAATCCTCAGGGATTTGGTCTGGACTGACTTGATGTCCAAAGAGATTTTGTTCATTAGCTAAAGTGTCTAAACCTGCTCCGGCAATCTCGTGATCTTGTAAAGCCTTAATTAATGCTTGGGTATCAACCAACCCACCACGGGCAACGTTGATTAAAATGGCGGTAGGTTTCATTACCCGTAGTTCAGCCGCGCCAATCATATTCTTTGTCTGGGTCGTAAGGGGTGTGTGGAGGGTGATAATATCTGCTTGACGAAGGATAGTATCACGATCGACAAACTCAACAAACGGTTCTAATTCAGGATGGTAGCGCGGATCGTAGGCTAGTACTCGTGCGCCTAGAGCTTTGTAAATTTGCGCGGTCGCGGTACCGATACGGCCAGTGCCGATCAGACCAACGGTACACCGGTAAATTTCATTGGAAATCAAGTTTCCACTCCAGGTAAAGTCGTGATTTTGGTCCATTTGTTCATGAAAACGGCCAATGTTACGGAGCAGATACATGGCTTGGGTGAGCCCCATTTCAGCAATCGCCCGTGGTGAATAGCTAGGAATATTTGTAATCGTAATCCCATGTTGCTTGGCAACAGCTAAATCAAAATTATCAAAGCCGGCGGTACGGGTACTGATGTGATTAATCCCATAATTAGCTAGCATTGGATAGATGTCATTGTCAATTTGAATGGTTTGTTGAACTGACAGACCATCGTAACCTTCAGCCAGGTGGACGGTTTCCATGGTGAGGGGTTCTTCGACCATGGTTAGTTCCTGATGGTGCGCTTGGGCCCAGATTTGGGCATAAGGCCGTTCATGTTGATGGGTGTCATACATAATGATTTTCATAGTTATTACCTTCTTTGTGTTAATAGATGCCGATATCGTCGGCAATAACAACTTCGCCCGCTAATTGCTGACCGCTTGCCGTGGTTAGACCTTGCTTATTAAAAGCCATGGTAACTGTCATATTAGCTTGGACAGCGGCGCCCATGATTTCACCGGTATCCGTATTCATCCCCGAAGGAACATCGACGGCCAGGACTGGGGCGGTAGCTTGATTAATAGCATTAATTACCGTTAAATAATTGCCGGTGATAGGTCGATCTAAGCCCACGCCAAAAATAGCATCAATAATCAAACTAGCCTGGTTTAAAATCTTTATATCCCGGGTTTGCGGAATTTGATAATACTGACAAATGTGATCTTGGTCCTGGTGCTGTTGACTAGCGTGATCAGGATTGCCAACATTTAGGATTTCGATTGGCACTTTTTGAAGGTGTAATAAACGGGCTAGCGCTAAGCCATCACCACCATTATTACCACTGCCAGCCACCACGACAACCTGAGATAATTGATGGGTAAATTGAACTTGAATAATATCCCGCAGCGCAAGTGCCGCTCGCTCCATCAAAACCATCCCCGGAATCCCGATGGTATTAATCGTAAATTGATCTGCCATTTGCATTTCTTGAGCAGTAACCGTCTTTGTCATTACGATCATCTCCAATTTGATTAATTTCCTTTATTATAAAACAAAGAGGCTGGTAAGAAACAACTTAGGTTTCTTACCAGCCCAATTTTCTTGGAGCACACTTGTAATTGTTGTCTTTTTCCCAGCTCATTTAAAGCTTAATCATTGGCGTGCACGTCAAAGGCATTCAATAACCATTCACCAACGCCAGGGGCATCAGGATCATGACTTCCCTTGCCTTTATCGAGGGCTTTAATCGCATCCATTTCAACATTACTTAAAGCAAAGTCGAAGATATCAATATTAGATTTAATTCGTTCATTGTGGGTTGACTTAGGAAAGACAATGATCCCTAATTGGTGTTCGAACCGTAAAATGACTTGACCGACATTTTTATGATGGCGTTCAGCAATTTCTTGGAGTACGGGTTCTTGGAAGAGATCAGCGTTACCTTGACCAAGTGGAGCCCAGGCTTCGATGACAACTCCATCTTCTAGCATTGTTTGCCGTAATTCTTCTTGTTGGAAGTAAGGGTTAAATTCAACTTGGTTTACTACTGGTTTCGTCTTAAAGTTAGGGACGAACTTTTGGTAGATCTTAGGTGTCATATTGGATACCCCAATGGACTTGATCTTCCCAGCGGCTTGGGCCTCTTCTAATGCTTGCCAAGCTTGTTCAACTTCGCCATAAGGTTGGTGTAAAAGCATCAAATCAACATAATCAAGACCAAGCTTCGTCAAAGAAGTATCAATGCCTTTCTTGGCATCTTCATAGGCATAATCTTGGAGCCATAACTTGGTAGTAACCCAAATTTCTTCTCGAGGGATGCCACTTTCTTGAATAGCTGCGCCAACTTCGGCTTCGTTAAAATAAGCTGTTGCGGTATCGATATGCCGGTAGCCGAGTTCTAAAGCTTTAGCAACTGCTACTTTAGTAGAACCATCAGCTGGAATTTGGAAAACCCCAAAGCCAAAAGAAGGAATTTGATTGCCGTCACGTAAAGTAAAAGTAGGAACTGTCATCGTTAAAATCTCCTTTGTTATTTTTAGTTAGTTTAACCTGATTGAATAAAGAAAGATATTAATTTGTTCGAATACTGTTATGCGTTTTCTGTATAGTAAAAAAATAATTGCCGAGATGCTTGCGAAAATTGTCTAGATTATATAAAATAAGTTTAAATATTAAATCTAAATGAGAAAGACGAGTAGACTTTCATTATTTAACCAGAGAGTCGCCGATAGTGAGAAGGCGATAACCATGTGAAGGTTGAAGAACACTTTCGGATAATTTAACCCAAATGAGATTCTCAAAGTAGGCTTAAACGGGCCACCGATCCGTTACCATCGGCCGAGTATGAATGTACTCGTATTTAAGAGTTGGTTGGACTAATACTTCAACAATTTGGGTGGTACCGCGGAAAAAAGCCTTTCGTCCCATGCGTATGCATGGACGGGAGGCTTTTTAATTTCCCGTTTGATTTTGAAATTAAGGAGTCAAAATTATGTGTGGATTTTTAACGGTAAGTGCTGAAAAGTATGATATGACGAAGTTTAAACAAGCCCTGGCCTGTGATGAACGCCGGGGGCCAGATATGACTTGGGTTGAAGATCAAGGACTGGTAAAGTTTGGCTTTAACCGGTTGGCGATTATGGACTTGTCCGCGGATGGGATGCAACCATTCCAGTATGATGGGGTGACCTTAGTATGTAATGGTGAAATCTATAACTACCATGAACTAGAGGATAACCTTAAAGATGACTATCAATTTAAGTCTACGAGTGATTGTGAAGTCTTAATTCCACTTTACAAAAAGTATGGGATGGATGTCATGTGTAAGATGTTAGACGCTGAATTCGCCCTAGTCTTGTATGACCAAACGACGCAGCAAGTTTTGGCAGCCCGTGACCCCATTGGGATTCGTCCAATGTTTTATGGTTACCTGACGGAAACTGACCAGATTGCCTTTGCATCAACGGCCAAGAGCCTGATGGAAATTTGTGATCGCATCTACCCGTTCCCACCAGGTCACTACTATGATGGGGAAAAATTTGTCTGCTATAACGATCCTGCCTTTAGTCCGAAAATTCGGACAGCTAGTGTAGCAGAAGCGACGGAAGGAATTCGGTTGCGCTTAGTCGATGCCGTGCAAAAGCGGATTCATGCCGATGCGCCCCTGGGTTACTTATTATCAGGTGGGCTCGATTCTTCGCTAGTCTGTGCGATTGCTAAAAAATTGTCACCGGATGTGCCAATGCGGACCTTTGCGATCGGGATGGATCGGAATCCGATTGATCTTAAGTATGCGCGGGAGGTTGCTGATTACCTCGGGACTGATCATACTGAATTCATTATGACTAGAGAAGATGTTTTAGGGGCCTTACGTGATGTTATTTATGCCTTAGAAACTTGGGATATTACAACCATCCGGGCCTCGCTAGGGATGTATCTGTTATGTAAGAAGATTCATGAAAACACCGATTTAAAGGTTCTGATGACTGGTGAATGTTCAGATGAAATGTTTGGCTACAAGTATACCGACTATGCACCAAGTCCAGCTGAATTCCAAAAAGAATCACAAAAACGGATTCGGGAGTTATATATGTACGATGTCTTACGGGCAGATCGTTGTATTTCTTCCAACTCTTTAGAAGGTCGGGTACCGTTTGCGGATCGTGACTTTGTACGCTATGTGATGTCATTAGATCCGGCCATGAAGATGAATGTCTATGGTAAAGGGAAGTATCTCTTGCGGCAGGCCTTTGCGGGACAAGATTACTTACCAGACGACATCTTATTGCGGGAAAAGGCAGCCTTTAGTGATGCTGTTGGGCATTCATTGGTGGACGATCTAAAAGAATATGCCGAAAGCCAATACACGGATGAAGATGTGGCAAAAGCTGGTGAAAAGTATGCCTACTGTACCCCATTTACCAAGGAATCATTATTATATCGGGACATCTTTGAAGAATTCTTCCCTGGCAAAGCCGAATGGATTAAAGACTTCTGGATGCCAAATAAAGAATGGGATGCATTAAAGGATGTGGATGATCCAAGTGCACGGGTTCTTAAGAACTACGGTGATAGTGGTAAATAAGCTTGAAGCGGGTTGTGGTTAACCACGACGCGCTTTTCTAGTTAGGAGAAAAAATGAAATCAACTAATTTAAAGGGGACCTTGATTTTAGTCTTGGTGGCTCTGATATGGGGGACTGGGTTTGTGGCCCAAGATGAGGCTTCCAACCATTTAGGAGCCTTTGCTTTTAATGCCACCAGAAACCTATTAGCTACCGGATTTGTCTTAGGATTGCTATGGTGGCGCAATCACTATCCATCCCCCTTCGCCCAGCCAACTGTGAAATTAAAGTTATCAAGTCATTGGTGGCCCGGCTTTTTAATTGGTGGCGCCTTATTTTTAGGGGAGAGCTTTCAACAAATTGGGATTGCTGCTTACCCAACAGGCGCAGCTGCTGCAGGACGAGCGGGTTTTTTGACCTCGGTTTACGTGGTGTTTGTGGTGGTGATTGCTTGGGCCATCGGGCGCACCCGGAGTTGGATCGTGATGATTTCCGTCGTCGTTTGTTTGGTGGGGATGTATCTCTTGTGTGTCCAACATGGGTTAGGTCATATTTATTTGGCCGATTGGTTAGAAATTATCTGTGCGTTGATGTTTACTTTGCATATATTAGTAATTGATCGCTACCGTGGGATGGATTCGCTTGTCTTATCGGCAATTCAGTTTGCGACGGCCAGTTTATTAGCGGGGCTATTTGCCCTTGGACTCCACCAATTTTCCTGGACCGACATCACGGATGCTCTCATAACCATTTTATATGCGGGTTTTGTTTCCAGTGGGATTGGCTACACTTTACAAGTAATTGGTCAACAGTATGCGGAACCGACCGCGGCGTCGATTGCGATGAGTTTAGAGTCAGTTTTTGCGGCATTGGCCGGTTGGATTATCTTAAATGAAGTTATGAATGGACGGGAAATCATAGGGGGACTATTGGTTTTTGTTGCCGTGATCATTGCTCAAGTTCCAGACTTTTTACAAGGAAAAACCGAAAAATAATATCTAAAAGCGGGATAATTTTCGTCAATGACGAATAATCTCGCTTTAATTATTAAAGTATGATGAGAATGGTAATTAAGATAATAAGCGATTTATGGTGTGGAGATTGGATAATCACGCAATTTGGGCAAAGTATTGTAGACGCTTCGTTGAAACCCTAGAATAGTAGTTATTAATTTTGTTTTTTGGTTTGAGAAAGAGGCGATGCTATGAGTGCAGTTAACACATCATTTTTAATTTTATCGAGTATTTTAGTACTCTTCATGACCCCTGGTCTGGCGTTTTTTTACGGTGGATTAGTCTCCCGGCGAAACGTGGTCAATACGATGCTGTCGGTTTTCTTCATTTGTGGACTCGCCATTGTTCTATGGTTTGCTTGTGGCTATTCCTTAGCCTTTAGTGGTGATCTTGGTGGTGTCATCGGGAACCTTAAGGCCGTTTTTTTTCACGGGGTGGCGCTAAACCACGTCATGGATACTGGAATCACAACCGGAGTGTATTCCTTATTCCAAATGATGTTCGCGATTATTACACCAGCCCTCTTCATTGGGGCCGTGGTGGGGCGGATTAACTTTCGCTTCTTAGTTTGGTTCATCATTATTTGGTCCTTGTTCATCTACTATCCGATGGTCCATTTAGTTTGGTCAGCGGATGGTTGGTTAGCAAAATTAGGAACGCTGGATTTTGCCGGAGGGACCGTGGTTCATATTAACGCTGGGGTCACGGCTTTGATGTTGTCAATCTGGCTAGGACCACGAACCAAGCGTGAATCCCAACACTATAACTTACCCTGGGTTTTATTAGGGACAACTATTCTTTGGATTGGTTGGTATGGTTTTAATGCCGGATCAGCCCTAGCCGTTAACTCAGTGGCCTTACAAGCGGTCTTCACCACCACGATTGCGGCCGCTACCTCGATGGTTGCTTGGATGATCATTGAAGTTTACTTGAAAAAACGGGTTACCTTGGTCGGAACCTGTACCGGAACCTTGTGTGGCCTTGTGGGGATTACACCCGCAGCTGGTTATGTGACTTTGGCAGGTGCCTTTTGGATCGGCATGATCGCTACAATAGTTTCTTATGTCTTTGTCGAATATGCGAAGCCTAAATTAAAGTTTGATGATCCTTTGGATGCCTTTGGTTGTCATGGGATGAGTGGGATCTGGGGTTCGATTGCGACCGGATTATTTGCCACTCACCATGTGAACTCCGCTGTTACGACGGATGGTCTCTTCTATGGTGGTGGGAGCCATCTCTTGATGGTTCAAATCATTGCTACCATTGCTACCATGGTCTTTGTTTGTTTAGGGGTTTCAATCGTGACCTGGGTCTTGAAACAATTTATTCCAATGCGGGTTACGAAAAAGGATGAATATCTGGGCTTGGATATTGCCGAACACGGTGAAATGGTCGACGATAACCAAGGACCACGGCGGGATATCTCGCAACACCCTGATGAGTTTAGGGGTCAATTAAGTTGGCTGAAACGACCATAAAAAATAAGCTGGCGGAATCATCTTGGGATGCTCTTGGGAGCACATAGATGATTCCACCAGCTTTTTATTTTTGCGGAAGAGAAACAATTAGTTGCTGTGTTAAGATATCAATTTCATGGTCCCAATCAATCTGATCAACCGTATCTAGGACGATCGTCTGGATGAAATCACCAATTAGGAGACGCATGAGATTAACGAAGATGGTTTCCAACTTTAAATTCTTAGGAAACAGGTGACCATATAGTGTTTGAAAGGAATGATTAAAGGTCGGGAATTGATCCTCGATGGTATTAAAAATTTGTTGACGGACTTGGTCTCTTAATGATGGATTGACCAGCAGTTAATCCATCAAGATGGGTGCAATGACGATATTTTGTTGGAAATACTGGACTCGATCAGTGACTAGGGCATGTAGAAGGTCAGTGGCGGAATTGAACTTTTGTTGTTTAAAGTCATTCCAAAAATCAGTTTGAATGCTGGGGATTAAGCCATCGCTCATTGGCGATAAAACCGTCATTAATAGGGCCCGCTTGGTTTTGAAGTATTTAAAGATCGTAGCTTCACTTATTCCGGCCTTTTTAGCGATTTGGGCGGTAGAGGTGGCATCGTAGCCCTGTTGGCTGAAGAGCTCGCTAGCTGCGAGTAACGCTTTTTGTTTGCCAGGAGGGAATGCCTGAGCGCTGATCCAATCGGCGAAGTAGTTGGTGAAATTTTTTTCGGTCATGATCTAAGCTCCTAAACTTTTCGATAACGCTTCATTCCTAGAATATTAGCTGTCGTTAAAATTATCAAGAAGATTAGTAAGGCTAATATGTCACCCCCTAAATCGGTGATGGAAGTTCCATGAAGGATGATTTGACTAAGGGCATCCCCGGCATAGGTAATTGGGAGAATTTTACCGATGACTTGCACCCAAGAAGCCATTTGATCCAAAGGAATTATTCCTGAGAAGAAGACCTGAGGAACAATTACCAGTGGGATGAATTGCATCATTTGGAACTCCGAATTGGCAAAGGTCGACATTAAAATCCCAAAGGCGAGGGCAACAAAGGCTAAGATGGCGGTAATGATTACGATACTAAAAATACTGCCGACAACTTCGATGTTTAATAGCCCAATCGTAGCCCAAACAATAACGATCGTTTGAACAATCGCCACGAGTCCATAACTCAGCATATAACCAAAAACGATTTCGGCACGACGAACGGGTGTTGCTAAGAGACGATCTAAAGTTCCCGTGGTTCGTTCGTTTAAGAGGGCCATTCCTGAAATCAAGAAGACGAAGAAAAAGATGAAGAAGGACATTAAGATTGGAACCATCTTCGTGAAGAAGCCGGTATCACTATTACCATAGTCATAGTGATTAGTAATCTTTGTCGAGGTGGTTGCTGATGGCACTGAAGTTCCAGTTGCTTTAGCCATGGTTTGCATCGTGGTAGTGAGTTGACGAACACCAACTTTAGTTAGAGCTTGTTGGAAGACCTGTTTGGTCATGGTAGTTTTCGAAGAGTCGGTGTTTGCATAAGTGATTGAGTAATGATTGGTTGAAGTTTGGACGATAGCGGCGTCGGCACGATCATTTTTGACAGTCCGGTTGGCTTGAGCCTTGGACTGGTATTCTTTGACGGTTACGTGTTTAGTTTGATCAAGTTGGGTAACAAGCGCGGAATCGAGATCAACGGTGGCTAATTTGACGTTGGTCGTGGTATTAGCGGAAAACATTACGTTTAGTAACCACATAATTAAAATCGGCGCGATGAACATTAATGCCAGTGTGCGTTTGTCGCGCAATAATTGTTTCAGAACCCGCATGGCAATGGCTAGAGTTTTTTTCATTAGTCTTTCTCCTTCGGTTGTTCAGCAGCTAAAAAGACTTCTTCAATTGAATCAACCTGGTATTGTCTTTTAAGTTGTTGCGGGGTATCAAAAGCGATAATTTGACTGTTGATGAGTAAAGCAACCCGGTCAGTTAACTCTGCTTCATCCATAACGTGAGTGGTGACAAGGATACTAGTTCCCTGATCACGAAGACGCTTTAAATCGGTCCAAATTTGGCGACGTAAGGCCGGATCGATCCCAACCGTGGGTTCATCTAAAATGAGGAGCGGTGGATTGCCAAGAAAAGCAATGGCTAAGGATAAGCGTCGTTTCATTCCACCGGAGTAGCCACTTACCCGTTTATCAAGATCAGGGGTTAATTGAACAACTTTAGCGGCCGCTTCAATTTGGGGAGCTAGTTCTTGGTGACTAAGTCCGCGCATTTGACCGAAAAACCGCATATTTTCCCGTGCTGTTAAAGATTCATACAAGGCGTCTGATTGAGCCATATAGCCAATCTCGCCTAAGATTTGACGGTTAGGCATATGATGATCAAGGACCAAGGCCTCACCACCATCCGCTTTTTCCATGCCCAACATGGTTTTAATAGCGGTGGATTTACCAGCTCCAGACGGCCCAATCAGGCCCACGATTTCACCAGGTTCAACATCAAAGTTAATGCCAGCTAAGACTTGTTGGGAGCCAAAAGATTTTTGCAAATTAGTTAATAAGATTCTAGCGGTCATAATCTATCTTCTCCTTTGGTAAGTGATTACTCACCTAAACTTAAAAATATTATAAGTGAGTGTTTACTTACTGTCAAATTCAAGTGGATAATTATTCAAGTGCGTTTGTGATTGTATCTCAGATAGTATATAATAATTAGTAATAATTAACGTAAGTAGTTGCTTACTTAACCAGAAGGGAGAGAGAAATGGCAGTCGAAGAAACCCGGCGGCGAATCATTCGGGCATTTCGGATTTTAGCGGTACAAAATGGCATTAAGGGGACGACGACCCGGAAAATTGCTGAGCAGGCTAATTTAAATGAGGGGACGATCTTCCGTTATTTTAAAACAAAGCAAGAAATTATTGATACGGTGGTGGAAGAAGGGCACCAATCCATCGAACAATTAGGGGCTAATTTTCAGTCTAAAGGGGATTTCGTTTCTGACATGCGGGCGGTTGCGCAGCTCTTTTGCCAGTATGTTAGTGACCATCCCGAGATCATTGTTTTGGGAAATGAAGTTAGTAATTCGCCGGATGCAAAATCCATCTCCCAATTAGACGCCTTGATCGACAATTTTTATGATTTAACTTTTAATGTCATTAATGATAATGATTATCAATTGGCGATTGATATTGACGTTTTTGCGCAAAGTTTCGTATATCTTTGTCTAGGGTATGTTGACGTTGCCTTACTAGACGAAAATGGTTTTGATGATGAAACCTTTATTAATAATGTTGGACAATTTTCAATTCTATTATCAGAGTAAATAAGGCCGGAAAGAAACAATTTGTTTCCTCCCGGCCTATTTGGAGCTATCGGTAATTGAAGT
Organism: Limosilactobacillus gastricus PS3; assembly: GCF_000247775.1. GTDB lineage: Bacteria > Bacillota > Bacilli > Lactobacillales > Lactobacillaceae > Limosilactobacillus > Limosilactobacillus gastricus_A. Next base: position 404 of record NZ_AICN01000050.1, on the reverse strand, counting down.
AACTACTTAGCGCGATGCGGGTATTTAGCATAAAAGTGATGCAAGCAATAACAAATAATCACGAAGGGAATCGTGCAATAGAGGGCAATTCGTTGGGATGGATCAAACCAGATCAACAGACAAGAGGCTAAAGAGGCAATGAAAGCAAACCAAGGAATGATGGGATACCACGGTGTCCGGAATTTTAATTCGCTCAGCTGATGCCCAGATGCTAAGAAACGTTTGTGAAAGTTGATTTGGGCTAGGGCGATAGCCATCCAGACAATGACCACGGCTAATCCAGAAATTGAGACGAGTACGAGGTAGATCGTGTCAGCGGCGTAGATGCTGGAAAGAAGCGATAAAATGCCGCCGATCATACTAAGCGCTAGAGCGATCACCGGGATGCCGCGCCGATTGGTTTT
>NZ_AICN01000051.1:0-50103 GCF_000247775.1 Limosilactobacillus gastricus PS3 | reverse complement strand
AAGAATTGGCTAAACTTGCTATTTATCTATCTTGCATTATAATTTATTTTTCACTGGGTTTCGAAACTTTTGGAAAATTTGAACTGTCAAGAAAAAAACCTTTACATCAAATTGAAAACTTGTTATAGTATTACATGTTGAAAAAGAAAAAGGAGGTGTCATGCCATGTCAGTTAAAATTCGTTTAAAGCGGATGGGTTCCAAGAAGCGTCCATTCTACCGGATCGTTGTTGCCGATTCTCGCGCACCACGTGATGGTCGTTTCATCGAATCATTAGGTACTTACAACCCATTAACTACTCCAAAGCAAGTAAACTTTGATGAAGAAGCAGTGATGGATTGGTTACAAAAGGGTGCCCAACCTTCAGATACTGTTCGTAACATGCTTCAAAAGGCTGGTGTTATGAAGAAGTTCCACGAAGCTAAGTACTCAAAGAACTAATGAATATTCACTAAGCGTGAGTATTCATGAGGAAACCTCTATTATATGAAATAGTAGGAATCTGATGCAGCTGCACTTATGCTTGGCTTAAATCATTAGTAACTCCCACAGGTTTGTGGGAGTTTTTGTCTATTATAGGAGAACAGGATGACCTTATATAAAGTTGGTAAAATAGTTAATACTCATGGTATCCGGGGCGAAGTAAAGGTAATTACTACGACGGATTTTGTCGAAGAACGCTTTCAAGTTGGTAATCAATTATGGATTGAACAAGCTGGGCAAGCACCAATTGCAGTCACTATTAAGCAAGCTCGGCCACACAAGGGAACCATGTTGGTGAAATTTGCTGAATTTGATAATATCAACGAAGTAGAGCATTTTCGGAATGCCCAACTCAGTGTGACGGAGGCGGATCAAGCCGAACTTGAAGAGGGCCAGTATTATTATCGTCAAATCATCGGCTTAAAGGTTCAGACCATTGATGGTCGTTCATTAGGGACAATTAAAGAAATCTTGGCTCCCGGAGCTAATGATGTCTGGGTGGTGCAACGAGAAGGCCAATCCGACCTGTTATTGCCGGTTATTGATGATGTGATTAAAAAAGTTGACTTAGATGCGGGATTGGTAACGGTTGAATTATTGGAGGGCTTAGAGTAATGCGAATTGATATTTTAAGTCTCTTTCCCAATATGTTTGCGGCACCACTAGGTGAATCAATTGTGGGGCGAGCTCAAGAAGACGGCCTTGTTGACCTTCACGTAACGGATTTTCGTCAATTTACCACAGATAAACACCGTCACGTTGATGATGCGCCCTTTGGTGGCGGCGCAGGGATGTTATTGCAAGCCCAACCGATTTTTGATGCCATGGATCACATCAAAAAAGAAATCGATGGTCAATTACCCAGGGGACGAGTGATCTTAATGGATCCAGCAGGGCGCAAGTTCGACCAGGACTATGCCCAGGAGTTGGCAGAAGAAGAACATCTGACCTTTATTTGTGGTCATTATGAGGGCTATGATGAACGGATCCGTCAGCTGGTAACGGATGAAGCTTCGCTGGGTGACTACGTGTTAACTGGTGGAGAATTAGCGGCCATGGTCATGATTGATGCAACAGTTCGGTTCGTACCGGGGGTTTTGGGCAACCAAGAATCACCAACGGGCGATTCTTTTTCTAATGGCCTGTTGGAGTATCCGCAATATACGCGACCGGCGGATTTTCGGGGGATGCAAGTTCCAGAAGTTTTGACGAGTGGGAACCATCAAAAAATTGCAGAATGGCGAATGCGTGAATCCTTACGTCGGACCTTATTGCGCCGACCTGATCTATTAGAAAAAGCCCATTTAAGCCCCGAACAAGCAATTATGCTACAAGACTTAAAGTTAGAATATGAGGATCTCGACTAGGGAATAGTTGACGATCCTTTTTCTTTTTGTAAATAATTTGACACAGAGTCAGATTAGCGTATAATGACATTAATTCGACACGGAGTCATATTAAAGGAGGTGGCTTGTGGCTAGAATAACCAAATGTGAATCGGAAGCCCGCCGGCAAGAGATTTTAAATGTTACGGCTAAGCTTTATCAGCAAATGTCATTTCATGATTTAAATCTAAAAATGATTGGCGAACAATTATCTTTTACCCGGACGGCTATCTATACCTATTTTGATAATAAAGAAGAAATCTTGTTGGGATTATTAGAGCGTGAGTATCTGCAATGGAATCAAGACTTAACAGATTTGTTAAATCAAATTCCATTAGAGAAAGAACAATTTACTAGTGAAATTGCCCAGTCTTTAGCTCGGCGGCCGTTGTTGCTGAAGATTTTGGCGGTCGATATGTCATCATTGGATGAAAAGAGTCGTCCCCAAGCCTTAATCCGTCTAAAAACTGTGTATGGGAAGTCAATTCAGTTGATCCAGTCTTTACTAAAGGCTAATTTTCCCCAGTTGTCATCAACGGAGATTGATCGGGTGGTCTTTGCTTTCTTTCCATTCCTGTATGGGGTTTATCCTTATACAGTAGTAACCGATAAGCAAAGACAGGCCATGGATCAAGCGGATGTCCCGTATGTCTACTGGTCAGCCGAAGAAATGATCAATAATTGTTTGCAGATGTTATTAAAATGAGAGGTCATCAATGTATCTAATAAATATTACAATTAAAGCCAATCAAGTTCCAAAGGATCAAGAAGTGGACTTGTTAGCCAAGCATCGTGCCTGGTTTAAGGGTCAGTATGAAGTCGGCAATTTTCTCTTAGTTGGTCCTTATCGGGATCGACCAATGGCTGGTCTAGTCATTGCCAAAGCCGCTAATCGTGATGAGTTACAAGCGATGATTGCCCAAGATGCTTACTTTCCTGATTTAGCAACTTACGAAATTAATGAATTTCAGGCGAATTTAATCGCCCAGCAAATTAATGACTATCAAGGAGAATAATTAATTATGAAGACGACAGTATTTGCCTTTCACCCGCACTTAAATGATGGTTCAAAGTTAAATCGAGCGCTAGCTCAGGTGGCCCAAGAGGCCGGATTCGAAGTACGTGACGAATATCAACTTTATCCTGATTTTAAAGTTGATGTTAAGGCTGAACAAGAAGCCTTGGATGCCACTGATCAAATAGTCTTGCAATTCCCAATATATTGGTATCAGGTACCACCTTTGTTGAAGCAATGGTTTGATGATGTTTTGGAATACGGCTGGGCGTATGGCTCCACTGGTAATGCCTTACAGGGTAAAAAATTATTGTTAGCACCTAGTTTTGGGGCTCAAGAGGCCGATTACACCCTCGATGGACGCTTTCAAACGACGGTGGAAGAGGTTTTAAAACCAATAGAAACCATTAGATTTCATACGGGATTAGAGTTAATGAAGCCTTTTGTAACCACTGGTGTTTTGGGGCTAACTGATTCAGCAATTACTAAGCAGGCAGAAGCATACGTAGCTCGTTTATCGGAAAATTAAAGGAGGACCTTATGGAATATACTCGTTTAGGAAATACCGGCTTACAAGTATCGAAAATCTGTTTAGGTGGAATGAGCTTTGGTGATGCTAATCTAGGGGGGATGCATCAGGGTTGGATCTTGGATGAAGAAGGTACTCGCCGGATCATCAAAAAGGCCTTATCGATTGGCATTAACTTCTTTGATACAGCCAATATTTATGGTTATGGAACCAGTGAAGAATATGTGGGACGGGCCTTAAAAGACTTTGCCAACCGTGATGAGGTTATCATTGCCACCAAGCTCTTCTTTGGTGATAGTTTAGAACCAGCGCCCAATACGACCGGCCTATCACGCAAAGCGATCTTTAATCAAGTGGAAGCCAGCTTGCGGCGTTTAGGAACAGATTATATTGACATTTTATACATTCACCGTTGGGACTATGAAACGCCAATTGAAGAAACGATGGCGGCACTAAATGATCTAGTCCGTGCCGGCAAAGTCCGTTATTTAGGGGCTTCTGCGATGTACACTTGGCAATTTCAAAAAGCACAATACGTGGCTGATAAGCATGGGTGGACAAAGTTCTCAGTGATGCAAAACCACTATAATATGTTATATCGGGAAGATGAACGGGAAATGATGCCATTTTGTAAGGATTCCGGCGTCGGTTTAGCCCCTTATAGTCCTTTTGCAGCCGGGCGGGTCATCCGTGACTGGGACGCCGATACCGCGCGAAGTCAGACGGATGAGATTGCTAAAAAGAAGTACGATGCCACCGAGGAACAAGATCTCGCAATTGTAAAGCGCGTGGCCGAACTAGCTGATCGCTATCAAGTCAGCCGGAGCCAAATTGCTTTAAATTGGCTTTGGAAAAAGGGCATTGATTCTCCAATTGTCGGGGTAACTAAAGAAGCTTATCTCGATGACTTTGCCGGGGCTTTTGATGTTACTTTAACGGATGAAGATGTCGCATATTTGGATGAAAAGTATCTGCCGCATAAGATTGTGGGGGCTTTATAATGAAAATTTTTGTTGCTGGAGCTAGTGGCCGTGTTGGTCACAAGGTGGTTCAAGAATTAGTCGCTGCTGGTCATCAAGTGGTGGCCGGATCACGAAATCCTGATTTAGCTATAGCTACAGAACAGATTGTTCCGGTTAAATTAGATTTGCATGCAGATCCCGAAACAATTAAACCGCTCTTATCGGAAGTGGAGGCGATTGTTTTTACAGCCGGATCAAGAGGCCAAGATCTATTACAAACGGACGCTTATGGGCCAGTTAAATTAATGCAGTTAGCTCAATCCTTAGGAATTAACCGTTTTGTAATGTTGAGTGCTCTATATACCTTGGAACCAAGTAAATGGTCTGAGAAACTGAAAAACTATTATATTGCCAAGTTTTTCGCTGATAATTATCTAGTGAACCAAACCGACCTAGATTACACGATTATTCAACCAGGGATCTTGGTAGATGAAGCCGGAACGGGGAATGTTATTTTAGGTGAACAGGGGTTAACGTCGATCCCAATTCCTGATGTTGCGAAGGTTTTGGCAACGGTAGTCGACCAACCGAATACATATCATCAGGTAATCCAGATTAATCCCGGTGAGCATTCGATTGAACAAGTTTTTACCGAATTAAATTAATTTCACATCTATAAAGGAGTTTATTATGGTCTTAAATCAAATTAATTCACCTCAAGACGTCAAGTCATTATCAAAAGAAGAATTAGTTCAACTTGCAGCCGAAGCACGGCAAGCTTTATTAGAAAAAACAAGTCAACATGGTGGTCATAATGGGTCAAACTTTGGGATGGTTGAAATGACCATTGCCCTACATTATGTCTTTAACTCGCCAGTTGATAAATTGATCTTTGATGTTTCCCATCAATCATATGTTCATAAAATGTTAACTGGGCGAGCGCAAGCCTTCTTGGATCCAGCTCACTACGACGATGTATCTGGATATACCAATCCCAAGGAAAGTGAGCATGATTTATTCACGATTGGACATACCTCAACTTCTTTAGCACTAGCTTCAGGGGTTTCTAAGGCCCGGGATGTCAAAGGTGACCAATATAATGTTGTAGCTGTCATTGGTGATGGATCGCTATCTGGTGGGATGGCTTATGAAGGATTGAATCAAATTGCCACTGAAAACACTAATCTGATCGTGATCGTGAATGATAACGATCAATCCATTGCTAAGAACCCTGCCGGTGGGATTTACACTGCTCTGCGGACTTTACGGCAAAGTAAGGGGACAGCGGAAGATAATATTTTCAAAGCCTTAGGTTATGATTACCATTACTTGGATGAAGGGAATGATCTTGAGCAATTAATTAAGCTCTTCCAAGATGTCAAAGACACTGATCATCCAGTTCTTTTGCATATCCATACGCAAAAGGGGAAGGGGATTCCATTTATGGAAGAAAATCGGGAAGCCTTTCACGCTGGTGGTCCATACGATCCGAAAACTGGAGCTTACCAAAGCTTTGGCAATAACGAACCTACTTATAGTAGCGTGACAACTGATTACCTAATGGACAAAGCCCAAAAAGATGCGGATGTCGTTACCATTAGTTCTGGTACGCCAATGTTTGCCTTTGATCAGCAACAACGCGAAGCCTTAGGGAGTCAATTTGTTGACGTCGGGATTGCTGAAGAAGAAGCGGCGACCATGTCAGCTGGATTGGCTAAGAACGGTGCCAAACCAGTTTGGTTTGTGGCCTCAACCTTTATGCAACGGACTTATGATCAATGGTCCCATGATATTGCCTTAAACAATTTACCGGCAACGGTGTTGGTTTACATGGCTTCCGTTAGCGGGATGAACGATGAGAGCCACTTGGGATTCTTTGATATTCCATTCTTAGCCCACATTCCAAACGTAGTTTACTTAGCACCTACTAGTAAAGAAGAACACTTAGCGATGATGGATTGGGCGATCGACCAAAAGGACCATCCAGTAGCTATTCGGGTGCCAGTGGGTCCACTGCGAGAAACGGGAGCGGTTGATCATACTGATTACTCCATTTTAAATAAGAATCAGGTAACGCAAAAGGGATCCCAAGTAGCCCTCTTTGGTTTAGGAAACTTCTATTCACCGGCTGAAGAAGTCGCTAAGAAATTAGCGGATGATCATGGAATTCAGGCAACGATCGTTAACCCGAAGTTTATCACGGGCTTGGATACGGAATTACTAGATAGTCTGGCAGATGATCATCAAGTAGTTGTAACCTTAGAAGATGGGATTTTAGAAGGTGGGTACGGTCAAATGGTGGCCAGTTACCTCGGTAATACTGATTTGAAGGTCCAAAATTACGGAGTGAAAAAGGCATATCCAGATCGTTACAATCCGCAAGATTACTTAGCTCAAAATGGCATTACTGTAGATAATATTGTCAATCAGGTTGTACAATCCTTAAAGTAAAATATAACTTGAACTAAGTACTGGAATGTGTTAAGTTAGTTATTGGCTATTAGCCGTGATTAACGGTGTTCCGCTGGTTCCGTGGGAACGAATGAATGTCGGCGAAAGGAAAAGATGATTATGCGTCAAAATCAATTAATCGAAAAGATCACTGCCAGTCAATTACGTAGTGATATCCCTGACTTCCGGGCCGGGGACACGGTGCGTGTTAACGCCCTCATTGTTGAAGGCTCACGTGAACGTGTGCAAGTGTTTGAAGGGGTGGTTATTAAGCGCCACGGTTCAGGTATCAGTGCTACCTATACTGTTCGGAAGATCAGTAATGGGGTTGGTGTTGAACGGACTTTCCCACTTCACTCACCACGAGTTGAAAAGATCGAAGTTGTTCGTCATGGTAAGGTTCGTCGGGCTAAGCTCTACTACTTACGTGAACGGACTGGTAAGAGTGCTCGGATCGCTGAACGGCGTCGAGGATAATTACCTGAAAAACCCTTGCATTAGTGCAAGGGTTTTTCTTTTTTAAAAGCTTAAAAATAAAGAAGATAATTGTGAATGATAATAATAATCAATACAGGTGGAGATGAAAAATGAAAATTACTGATCAAACATATATTTATGATATTGATGACGCCTTTTCTGGAAAATGGGTAAACGTAAGGTTTAAGAATGGACAAATCAAAAAAGTCTTTATGGTCGATATAGACTTTGATAATGATATTAGTGAAGCTATTGTATACAACACCACTGGAAGTTTTAGCTATGGGAATGCAATCTATTTAAAAGATGTCGACCAAATTGAAGTAACAAGTAAAGATTAATGTTAACTGACCTGAGTAAGTCGTTAAACTGCTCTTTTTCTAAAAGTTTAAAAATGAAGAAGATAATTGTGAATGATAGTTATAATCAATACAAGTGGAGATGAAAAATGAAAATTAATGACAAAACAAATATTTATGACGTTGATAAGGCGTTTGTTGGTGAGTGGGTAAACGTAACATTTAAAAGTGGCGAAGTAAAAAAGGTTTTTGTTTTGGATATTGATATCGAACCCGATAACGATATTGGCGACGCCATTATATATAACACCACTGGAAGTCTGAATTATGGTAATGATATTTATCTAAAAGATGTCGATCAAATTGAAGTAACAAGTAAAGATTAATATTGGCAGACCTAAGCAAGTCGTTAAACTGCTCTTTTATTATGCAAAAATTATGATAAAGAGAGCTAAAAATACATTGACAGATAAAATTAGATAATGTTAAACTCAATTCCTTGATAAATAGTAATATTTACTATCTGAAAAAAGGGAGGAGTTAGTGTTGTTTGAGTTAGTCTGCTTTCTCATCATGTTGCCAATGATTTTTAGCGTTCCTATATTGTATGTGGGAATGCTAGGACAACAAGGTCAAGAAAAAGCTTTGCTGGGGATGACAGTTGCCATCTTCGTCGCGATCGGGTGTTGGTTTGCCTTTGGAAATCAGTTAATCGGGGGAGCAAACCTTTTATTTGGTTCTGTTAGCAACATCATAACGGGTCTAGTCCAAATGGAATTTTACCTATATGCCATTGTAATGCTAATTGGGACGATTGTAGTTACCAAAGGTTGTCGTTATTTCATGGGATTTGTGCCTCTGTGGACTCTTTTAGTCTATTGTCCAATCGCTTACTTAATTTGGAATGACCAGGGATGGTTAAGGCAAATGGGGGCCTTGGATTTCTCGGGAGGAATTGTCGTTCATTTGACCGCGGGACTAACAAGTTTAGTCTTGTCCAGAAAGGTGACGCCAGTCAATGATCCCATTCGTGAGAATGATTTTCGGACTAAATATGCAGCCACCTTAATGATCATGATTGGTTGGCTTGGCTTCAACCTGGCACCAGCTGGTCATTTTAATCAATTAGCTAATCTGGTTTTAGTCAATACATTGATAGCGGTAATTGGCGCGATGATTGGCTGGCTATTATTTGCGCGTTTGGTGGCTAACCTTATCGAAACAGATGATCTTTTAAATGGCATCATTTGTGGTTTAGTAACTAGTACCTGTCTGGTTGGGTATGTTAGACCACTTGAGATCGGCCTGGTTACCTTCGTGGCTGGTATCGCCTGCCCAACTGTTATAGCAAAAATGAATCAGTCTGTAACTTTTTATGATGCAGTGGATTCCTTTGCGATGAATGCGATTGGGGGACTAGTTGGGGTCGGGGGCCTAATGTTAATTAAATTTGGGGACATTTTTAATCAACCAGAGCAAACCAGTCGCTTTATTCTGGCGGAATCGCTAGCCGTTATCATCGCGACTGCCGTCACAGTAATTGGGACCATGATAGCCCATCAGATCGGCCTCTTGTTTAGTCAAAAATTATTGTTAAAGTTCAAGTTTCAAGGAGAATCAACTAATGAATAAAATCACCATTATCGGAGCTGGCGCAGCTGGAATTGGCATGGGCGTGATCTTAAAACAGCTTAATTATCCTGATTTTCAGATTATTGAACAGGGGGAGATCGGGGATAGCTTTCAAAAGTGGCCCAAAGAAACCCGATTCATTACCCCATCATTCACCAGCAATGGTTTTGGGATGCCCGATTTAAATGCGGTGACAGTCGATACTTCACCGGCCTATACCTTTGGCATGGAACATTTAAGTGGTCGTCAGTATGCTCATTATTTAAAGTTAGTGGCCCAAGCTTATCAATTACCAATTGTCGAACATACCACTGCCAAAGAAATTCTGACTGTAGATGATGGCTATCAAGTTATAACTAGTCAAGACACCATTACGACGAAGTATTTAATTATGGCGGTAGGCCAATACCATACGCCGAGGTTAATTCCTCACCCTGAGAATGTCCTTCATTATAGCCAAGTAGATAGTTGGGAATCCTTTAGTGGGCATGATCAAATTATCGTGGGGGCGAATGAAAGTGGGATCAATGCGGCGATTAACCTGGCACAACGAGGAGATAAAGTAACGGTCATTACCGATGAAACGGGACTGGATGCTGATGAAGCAGATCCTAGTATTCGCTTGGCACCTCATACTCAGCATTGGTTTATGAATTTATTACTTGATCATGCTGATCGAGTCAATTTGGTTCGCCACCAACACCTCGTTGACGTTATCCATAATGATCACGGCTATGAATTGCTTTTTGAAGACGGGCGACGGATGGAGAGTAAGGAGCGACCAATTTTATGTACTGGTTTTGTCGCGGGTCCAGTTACTTTATGGCCAGACTTATTCCGTTTTGACGGTAATCAAATGGTGCTCAATGAATTTGACGAATCGACAGTTGCTTCTAATATCTTTGTAGTCGGTCCGGATGTGCGCCATCAAGACGCGATCTTTTGTTACATTTATAAATTCCGGCAACGGTTTAGTGTCGTGATGGAGGAGATTGCTAAGCGGGAGGTCCTAGACATTAGTGATCTAATTGAAGCCAATCAACGAAATGACTTTTATTTAGATGATTGTGGTAGTTGTGGTGTTGCTTGCCGTTGCTAATAAATACATTTAATATATCTTTCCTCTATACATTTTAGAATGATTCTAATATAATGTAAGAGGAGGGATGATTATGACACATAAACAAAAACTTATAACCATTTTCGGGATTGCGATCTTAACAGCTATTCTACAATGGGGCTTTGATCTTCCCTTATATGCGCAGATTGTGGTTACTATTGCCGGAGCCGTAGTAACAATTTCGATGCTGATTGAAATGATTAAGAAAATGATCCATGGGGATTTTGGGGTCGACATTCTTGCCGTAACAGCGATTGTTGCAACACTGGCGGTTGGTGACTATTGGGCTTCCATGATTATTCTTTTAATGTTAATTGGTGGTGATTCCCTAGAAGACTATGCTAATAGGAAAGCCAATAGTGAGTTAAAAAGTCTTTTAGATAATTCGCCAGAACAAGCCCACCGTTTAAATGGAGATCAAGTTGAAGATATTAAAGCCGACTCGGTTAAGGTTGATGATGTTTTATTAATTCGACCAGGTGAACTTGTGCCAGTCGATGGTCGGGTCTTAGAAGGTGATTCTAATTTAGACGAATCATCCTTAACCGGTGAATCGGTCCCGGTTGAAAAGACTGTGGGGGATCAAGTTTTATCCGGGTCAGTGAATACGGAAGGAATGTTGAAGGTGGTTGCTGAACGAACGGCAGCTAACAGTCAATATCAACAATTAATTCACTTGATTCAACAAGCTGAAAACGATCCAGGACGCTTTGTTCGTTTAGCTGATCGCTATGCCATTCCTTTTACGATTGTGGCTTATGTCCTAGCTGGGATTGCCTGGTGGATAAGTAAAGATCCCGTGCGTTTTGCCCAAGTCTTAGTGGTGGCTTCGCCATGTCCGTTGATTTTAGCAGCTCCCGTGGCTTTTGTGTCTGGGATGGGACGCTCCTCGAGAAACGGGATTGTCGTAAAGACTGGGGATTCGATCGAAAAATTAGCGACTGCAAAAACGATGGCCTTTGATAAAACTGGGACCCTGACGCAAGGAAATTTAACGGTTGATCAAGTGAAACCAGCTGATCATTTCACTTCAGATGAAGTTTTACAATTAGCAGCGAGCGTGGAACAAAATTCTGGTCATGTAATTGCCCAATCAATTACTAATTATGCTTTAGACCATCAGATTAAATTATTAACGACCAATGAAGTCAAAGAAGTAACGGGAAATGGTCTACAAGCTATGGTCAATGGTCACTTAGTTAAAGTCGGGAAATTGATCTTTGTTACGGACAATCAAGCGATCAAACCATTAAATCAAACTGCATCATATGTTTCGGTTGATGGTCAATATGCGGGTTGCATTACTTTAGAGGACCAATTACGTCCAGAAACAATTCGAACAATTAGTGAGTTGCATCAATTAAAGATTAACAATCAAATGATGTTAACTGGTGATCAGGAAGAAACCGCTAAACGGATTGGTCAAGAAATTGGGTTTGATCAAGTGGCGGCGAACTTATTACCGGCGGATAAGATTAGTCGAATTAAGGCACTGACTCCCGATCAACGGCCGGCGGTCATGGTCGGAGATGGGGTTAATGATGCACCGGTTCTCAAAACGGCTGACGTCGGGATTGCCATGGGTGCGCGGGGATCAACGGCGGCAAGTGAGTCGGCTGATATTGTTATCATGACCGATAATCTTGAGAAAGTTGCTTCGGCCGTCTTAATTGCTCGCGATACCTTAAAAGTTGCTAAACAGTCCGTGTTGATCGGGATTTTCATCTGTATCGGTTTAATGTTAATTTGTATGACTGGTTGGATTCCGGCGATTATTGGAGCATTGCTACAAGAAGTGATTGATACGGTTTGTATTCTCTGGTCCTTAAAAGCTCGGACCGGACAAAAATTACCAGCTTAATATACAAAAACAACTCCTTAGCTTTGCTAGGGAGTTGTTTTATATCAAGCTTACTTATTAGCTGCAATGGCTTCTTCAAGTGCTTTACCAAGCCGCTTTAAACCTTCTTCAATTTGATCAGGTTTCATATTGGAGTAGTTGAGTCGGAGATGACCAGGTTCTGGCTTAGCAGCGTAGAATGGTTCACCAGGTACAAAGGCCACTTTCTGTTTTAGACAGGTTTCAAATAATTCTGTCGTATCTTCGACACCAGGTACGGTTACCCATAGGAACATCCCACCTTCAGGGTGAGTATATGTAACGCCTTCAGGGAAGTATTTTTGCATACCTTCTTCCATCAGCTTTTTACGTTGACCGTATAGATCACTGATCTTCTTAACGTGTTCGTTAACATCATTTTGTTCGTAAAACTTAACCGTACACCATTGAACTAGGTTGTCGGTTCCCAAGTCGGCCGTTTGCTTCAAAACCGTAAACTTCTTTACAAAACCAGGGTCAGCTACAAAGTATCCTAACCGGAAACCTGGAGAAAGAATCTTGGAGAAGGTTCCCATATAAACGACATTGTCAGTCTTGTCATATGATTTAATGGCATCAACGTGTTCACCTTCGAAACGAATATCACCGTATGGATTATCTTCAAAGACTAAAAAGTCATACTTAGAAGCTAATTCAGCGACTTGTTTCCGCCGTTCTGCTGGCATTGTCCGACCAGTTGGGTTTTGGAAAGTTGGGATCACATATAAGAACTTTGCTTCAGGATGGGCTTGAACGGTCTTTTCCAATTCCGCTGGAATCAAGCCATCTTCATCTGTTGGGACCCCAACTAAGTTAGCCCCGTATGACTTAAAAGCGTCAACCGCACAAAGATAAGTTGGATCTTCCACTAAAACAGTGTCGCCAGGATTAACTAAGGCTTTAGCAGCTAATTCCAAGATTTGTTCCGAACCTGACGTCATACAAATATTTTCGTCTTTGGCATCAATGTTTTCGTGTTCTTTTACAATCTTAGTGACTAGTTCACGCATGGCAGCAACCCCGCGGGCATCACCATATTGCATGACTTGTTGGCCGTGTTCGTCAAAAGCGGCTTCAGCTGCCTTCTTCATTGCTTCGACTGGGAAAAGTTCAGGAGCGGGAAGACCACCGGCAAAAGAAATAATTGATGGGTCCGCTGCCGCTGCCAAGATTGCTCCAACGGCATCCGTACCATCTGCAGGAACTCGTTTCGAATATTTAAATGTTGCCATAAAATCACTCCTTAATTGATTTCTAATAAATTTCTAATGTATGAGTATTGTATACCCAACAATTTAAAAATTAAAGGAAAAATTAGGAGATTCTTACTTTTTTCGATAGTTTTCTGTAAATGCAAAAGAAATTAGCTTTTCCTAAAACTTTAGCGTGGTCAATATTAATTTGGTAAACTGAATTTGGAACAGGAGGAAGCTATTTAAAAACCATGAAAAAGTTTATCTATTTGATCCTAGCCCTAGGAGTGATCATTATTGCTGGTTGTCAAGATCGGCAGAGGGTTAAAGTTACCTATCAAAATGCTAATCAAGTGCAGACGGCCTTGAACCAAAATAAGCAACTGAAAGGTAAATACGTCAAAATTAAGGTCACATCAGTCGTGACTAATGATAATTATGGATATGTCATGAAGTCTAATGATGATGATCAACAACTCCGTTTTGTTAGTAAAGAAAAACCTAAAGTTAAATCAGGTCAGACGGTAACCTTAAAGATTAGTTCGGTAGAAGGAAATTTAGGTACTTATATCATTCGCTATCGTAATTTAACTATAAATTAAAAGGGTGGAAAGAAACTTCGTCGTTTCCTTTCACCCTTTTGTTCATTAATGTGAGGCGGACGCCTTTGCATCAAGTTTAGATCCATCATTAGGTTTAAAATGGTAGGCAGGTCCATCAATTGCTTCATCATAAGACACTTCAAGATCTAAGCCATTAAAGAACCAAAAATCACTGTCCTGAATATAATAGTGAATACCGTCAATCACTTCATCGACCACCGGCGAATTAGGTTGGTCGCACCGGGACATAGCCGCCGAGAAACCAGTGTGCGCATTCGTTGCGCCATAGACCCGACCAAAGAAACGGATCCCATTGCCAGGTTCTAAGTTCATCTCCTTGCGAAACCATTCAGAGATTTGGGGAGTGAGGGTAATTTTGGTTTTAGTAATTTCAGACATAGTAAACTCCTTTGAAATCGTTTTCTATAGTGCTAGCTTACTATTTTATAACTAGCATGGTCAACCATTTAGTTTGTGTAAATCTGAGCGAAATTAAAGCTTTTAAGGTATAATAATCCATTGGAAAGATACGAATTTAAGAGGAGTTCATGATCATGCAAATTGGGATTGATAAAATGGCGTTTGCCACTACCCCGTATTATTTAGACTTAGTTGACTTGGCTCAGGCCCGCGGAGAAGATCATAATAAATATTTAATTGGGATTGGTCAAAATAAACAGGCGGTCGTTCCGCCAACCCAAGATATTGTGACCTTGGCTGCGGAAGCCGCTAGTCGTTTATTAGATGATCATGACCGGGAAGATATTTCCACCGTCATTGTGGCAACCGAGTCGGGTATTGACAACTCTAAAGCGGCGGCGATTTACGTTAAGCAGTTACTTGATTTAGATGATTTTGTCCGGACGATTGAAGTGAAAGAAGCCTGTTATAGTGGAACAGCCGCCATCCAGTTTGCGCGTGGTTTAGTTGCCTTGGATCCTCAGCAAAAAGTTTTGGTAATTGCGGCTGATATTGCACGCTATGGCTTACACACGGGCGGTGAAGTAACCCAAGGGGCTGGTGCGGTAGCCATGTTAATCAGTGCCAATCCACAAATGCTTGCGATCGAGTCAGGAAGTGTAGCCTTATCCCAAGATGTGATGGATTTTTGGCGTCCAATATATGCCACGGAAGCTATGGTTGATGGTAAGTACTCGACCAATGTGTATATCGATTTCTTCCAGCGAACTTTTAATCGCTATTGTCAAAGGCAAAATAGGCAATTAAGTGATTTTGCTGCGCTGGCTTTTCACCTGCCATTTACCAAAATGGGTAAAAAGGCCTTAGAAGCCGAGCTAGGTGACCAACAAGATGCAACTAGTCAACGCTTGCGGGCTAATTTAGTGGCTGAACAAGCTATTCCACGCGAAGTCGGTAATCTCTATACGGGGTCATTATATTTAGGGTTAATGTCACTCTTGGTGAATGGAGATGTCCAACCTGGTGAACGCATCGGTTTGTTCTCCTATGGCTCGGGGGCAGAGGGTGAATTCTACAGTGGCATCTTACAGCCAAGTTATCAAGATGGATTAAAGGCAGCTTCGTTAGCTTTAGACCATCGTCAGCGGGTTACGATGAGCGAATATGAAGCATTATTCAATCAGCAATTAGGCATAAAGGCTGAAGATGTGGATTTTGATTTAAGCCAGGATCCATCACGCTTTGTCCTGACAGGACAACGAGATCATCAACGACAATATTTGTCTCGTTCATAAATAAGCGAAGGTTTAAGACGATTAAGTTTTAAACCTTCTTTTTGTAAGTTGTTCGTTAAATTTGACGGGTTTTAATTAAAAAGTGGTTACAGATATTTAATTAGAGTATAATTGAAACATAAATCACAAACAAAGGAGAATATTATGACGATTTTATACGTAGTTCGCCATGGCCAAAGCGTTGCTAATTCCAAGGGAATTATGCAAGGCACTAAAATTGACACCCCCTTAACACCATTGGGTCGTCAGCAAGCCCAAGCAACCAAAGAACATTTAAGCGGGATAAGCTACGACCACGTAGTTGCGAGTCCATTATTAAGAGCTCATGAAACAGCCCAAATCATTGCCGGTAATGATGCGAATATTCACTTAGATGATCGGTTGAAAGAATATGATTATGGGGACTGGGATGGCGAATTAGAAGCAACCCTGTGGGATAAGTACCAACAATATTTTGATGAGCATCATAATCTATTAGCCGGGTCATGGGAGGTCTCTCATGGCGATACTTATGATCAGGTCAAGGATCGTTTAGTTTCCTTGTTTGATGAACTTGTTGCTACATATCCCGATGGGAAAATTTTAGTTGTCAGTCATGGTTTCACCATTAAGTTAATGGCTGATCTAGTTCTAAAAATCGGGAATTTAACCGGGTTGAGTGAGCCATCAAATGCTGGTTTAACTAAATTGGTCCTTACACCATCAACTAAAACTTTAGAGTTTTATGGACGTTAGGAGGAGATTTTATGGATAAAGTGTATAATTTTTCGGCAGGGCCTGCGACCTTACCACATGAAGTTGTCTTAAAGGCGCAAGCTGAATTGCTATCATTTAAAGATAGCAGGATGAGTGTCATGGAGATTAGTCACCGGTCTGATTTATACACGACGATGGCTAGTGAAGCTGAACAAGATTTACGGGATTTAATGCAAATTCCTGATAATTATGAAGTGCTCTTTTTGCAAGGGGGCGCGACGCAATTGTTCTATACGCTGCCTTTAAACTTTGCTAACCAAGTTCATCGAGTCGGTTATATTAATACTGGGCACTGGTCCGAACGAGCTGAAGAAGAGGCACGTTACGTTTCAGGTTTAGCCGTGGAAGAAGTGGGTTCTTCAGCCGATCAACATTTTACGGAGTTAGTCCATCATGTAACTTTAAATGGTGATTATGACTTTATTCATTTAACAACTAACAACACGATTGAAGGAACCATGTACCGGGATTTACCAGGACTGAATGGCAAAACCTTGGTGGCTGATCTATCTTCCAATTTCTTAGGCCAAGAATATAATGTAAATGACTTTGGCATCATCTATGCTGGGGCTCAAAAGAACTCGGGAATTGCTGGCTTGACGGTAGCCATCGTTCGTAAAGATTTATTAGAGCAAGTGCCGGATTTACCAGCGATGTTAAGCTTTTCAAAACAAGCAGCGAAACATTCGGCTTTAAATACTCCACCAGTCTTTGCGATTTATATGGCAGGCTTAGTCTTCAAGTGGATTAAAGAACAAGGTGGCGTTGCAGCGATGCAAAAGCGAAATGAAGCTAAAGCGCAATTACTATATGAATTTTTAGATTCATCAAACTTATTCCGTAATCCGGTCGTCTCGGCTGATCGCTCTACGATGAACATTCCGTTTGTCACTGGAGATACTGACTTAGATGCGTTATGTGTTCAAGAGGCAACCAAGCAAGGCTTAATGAGTTTAAAGGGCCATAAGTCAGTTGGTGGTCTGCGGGCTAGTTTGTACAATGCCATGACGATTGATGGCGTGCAAGCTTTGGTTAAATTTTTAGAAGAGTTTGAAAAAGAACATGGGGGTAAATAATGTATCAAGTAAAAACCTATAATGTCATTTCGCCAGTGGGCTTGGCCAAACTACCAGCCAGTCAATATGCCGTTAACAAATCCGATGATCCAGATGCCTTAATTATTCGTAGTCAAGATATGCATACCACGGATTTTGGTAAAAATGTCAAAGTGATCGCTCGGGCGGGAGCGGGTTTTAACAATATTCCTTTAAATAAGGCGAATGAACAAGGCACGGTTGTCTTTAATACTCCAGGATCCAATGCCAATGCGGTGAAAGAATTAGTAATTGGGATGCTAATTTTGTGTAATCGGCACGTAATTGACGCGGTTAATTGGTCGGCCCAATTGGTGGGGGCTGATGTTTCTCTACAAACTGAAAAGAATAAGAATCATTTTGCTGGTCATGAATTAGTGGGTAAAACCATTGGGGTAATTGGTCTAGGAAATGTTGGATCACGCGTAGCTGGTGCCGCTCAACAACTTGGTATGAAAGTGGTTGGGTATGACCCTTATATTTCAGTCGAACATGCTTTACAATTATCAAATCAAATTCCCCGGTTAGACTCGTTAGCCGAATTGCTGCAACAAAGTGATTTTGTGACGATCCATATTCCATATACGGAAGACAATCGGCATTTAATAGGTGAAAATGAAATTGCGATGATGCCAAAAGGCGCAGTCTTATTCAACTATTCGCGAACCGATATTGTTGATGATGTGGCGGCGACTCAAGCGCTCGATCAAGGTCATCTCCAACTATATGTAACTGATTTTTCAACGCAAGCGGCCGTTGAAAATCCTAAAGCGATCGTGACTCCGCATCTCGGAGGAACGACTGAAGAAGCGGAAATCAATGGTGCTGTTATGGCAGCCAATACGATTAGAAACTTCTTGGAACAAGGGATCATTCATCATTCAGTTAACATGCCGGAAATGACGACCCCAATGCAATATAATCATCGAATTACGGTGATGCACCAAAATGTCCCTAACATGTTAGGGCAAATTACGACGGCGGTTGCCAATGCTAATATCAACATCGATAACCTATCAAACCAATCACGGGAAACGATGGCTTATACGGTGATTGACGTTAACCAATTAGATGGTGACACCGAGGCCTTAATTAAGAATCTGGAAGCTATTCCAGCTGTTGTTCGGGTTCGGCTATTGAACCGTTAAAAAAGATCATGATTTATGGAAGCTGCAAATCCATAAATCATGATCTTATTTTTTAGGCTTGATATGCCTGGCAAAGTAAGCGGATAAAAGCAGTTACTAATGGACTGCAGTTATCATGCGTGAATAGGCAACAGGGAAGATTAACATTAGTCGCAAAATCTTTCCAAACAAAGGTAGGGTCGTCATCTTCATATAAATCGGGGCTAAGACAAACGGCTTCGCCCGCTGCGACATAAGTTAAGGTTGTACTGTGATCGTGACTATTAATTGTTGATAAATTCAGGTCGGCCTTGAGTTTTTGCTGTAGGTCACGCAAGGGTTGGGGACTTCCCCCACCTACCAAAAGGGTTCGCCCCTGCAGATCAGCTGGGGTGATTAGGTCTTGTTCTGCTAAAGGATCATCAGCTCGAAGGACTAATTTGAGCCGGCTATCATATAAAAGGTGGGCCTCAACCCCAGAAATATCCTGCAATTCATCGCCCCGCGAAAAGATAATATCACTTTGACCAGCTAAAAAATTTTCCAGGCGATGTTCACTATTATCAAAGATTGGATCAATAAAAACTTCTGGGTGTTGTTGACGAAAGGCAAACATGACTTCTGGTAATTCTAATAAGGCCGTACGGGTAAAAATGCTAATTCGGATGGTATCACTGTATTGGCGAGCATAGTTCTGGCAACGTTCAATTGTAGTTTGTAAATCAGCATTTAGTGATTGTAGGGCATTACAAAATTGTTGCCCTACAGAAGTCAACGCGACTTTTCGATTGGAACGATCAAAAATCTTAAAGCCCACTTCGGCTTCCAGGCTTTGAATATGATGGGAGAGGGTGGGTTGACTAATATAAAGTTCGTTAGCTGCGCGGTTAAAATTCAAGGTTTTAGCAACGGCTAAGGTACATTCAACTTGACGCGAATTCATAGGGTCACCTCATTAATAGATTTATTCTATTATAAATAGATTTTAAGTATTAGACTAGTCTATTTATCAGGTATATGATTAAACCATCAACAAAGGAGGTTGATGAAATGAATGTCTTAATCCTTGGTGCTACTGGAACGTTAGGTTCAGCAGCTCGTCAAGAACTATTAAATCAAACTGATGCTAATTTAACCTTATTTTCACGGAGTGCCGATCGGTTAACGGTTGATCCAAAGCGTGAAAAAGCAATTAGTGGTGATCTAACTAATGGTCAAGAATTAGATGCAGTGATGGAAGGTCAGGATGTGGTCTTTGCTGCTCTTAGTGGTAATTTAAAACGATATGCTCAATCAATTGTTGAATCAATGGATCGTAATCACGTCCAACGTTTAATCTTTATTTCTTCAATGGGAATTTATGATGAAATTCCAGCCTCGGTCGGCTCACGCGGTAACCTAAAATACAATTCGGTATTGCGTCCCTACCGTGAGGCGGCGGATGTAATCGAAGCTAGTGATTTGAACTATACGGTGATTCGGCCAGGTTGGTTCACTGGTGGTCCGGTTAATTATGAAGTTACCCATAAGGGCGAACCATTCGGCGGCCATGATGTTTCAATTAACAGCATTGCCGATTTAGTTCTTAAATTAGTTAACGACAATCAATTATATTCAAAGGAAAGCGTTGGAATTAATACTCCAGCATAATCAATAAAGAAAACGAGGTAAGAAAAAATGAAGCAAGAAGTAATGTTAGTGACTGGTGCCGGACAATTATCAATGGCGATTGCACGTCGCATGGGATCTGGAAAGAAAATTATTTTAGGGGACTTAAGTCTTGATAATGCTAAGAACATTGCAGAAGTGATGACGAATGCTGGTTTTGATGTCGAAGCCGAACAAATGGATTTGTCATCTCGTGAATCAATTCAAAATTTAATTAAAGTGGGTCAATCCTTTGGGGACATTAAATACTTAGTTAATGGTGCTGGGGTTTCACCTTCCCAAGTTCCAGTGGAAACGATTTTGAAAGTTGATCTTTACGGGACGGCTGTCTTAATGGAAGAAGTCCGGAAAGTAATTGTTCCTGGTGGGAGTGGGGTCGTAATCTCAAGTCAATCAGGATTCCGGATGCCAGCATTAACAGCCGAACAAGACCGGGCTTTAGCAATGACACCAACCGAAGAATTGTTAGACCTTGATTTCTTACAACCTGATCAAATTGAAAACACCTTACATGCCTACCAATTAGCAAAGCGGGCCAATGAAAAGCGGGTTATGTATGAAGCTGTTAAGTGGGGTGAAAAAGGGGCCCGGATCAACGATATTGCTCCAGGTATTATCGTTACACCTTTAGCTATTGATGAATTTAATGGGATCCGTGGTGATTTCTACAAGAATATGTTTGCTAAATCACCAGCTGGTCGTCCGGGGACGGCGGATGAAGTAGCAGATGTTGCTGAATTATTAATGAGTGAACGTTCCCAATACATTACTGGTTCAACGGTCTTGATTGATGGTGGAGCAACCGCATCCTACTTCTACGGTCCATTACAACCAACGGAGGAATAAGATGGGCGTCTTTGAAAATCTAAGAAAAGGCCAACATTATGCGATTAGTGATCCTGATTATCAAGCTGAGGTTCACCAAGAGATTAATCGGAGTGAGCATCTAAGCTATTTAATCAGTCAAACCGATCCAAATGAGCAGAAACGCATTCTTGATCTGGAAAATCAACTATTAAATGATCAAATGCATGATGGAACTTATTTTACGCCACCCTTTAATATTGATTGTGGTAGTCGTGTTTTCTTAGGGAAAAATGTTTTTGCTAATCATGATTTAAACATCATGTCGGCAGGCACGATCACAATTGAAGATGGGGTAATGATGGGCCCGGAGGTTGCTTTACTGACGGTCAATCATGAACCCAAGAATATTCGCACGGTTTATACGGGTGAAATTCATATCAAGAAAAACGCTTGGTTAGGTGCTCGTGTCAGTGTCTTACCGGGAGTAACAATCGGGGAAAATGCTATCGTCGGAACTGGGGCAGTAGTGACTCATGATGTTCCTGATAATACCATTGTGGCAGGGGTTCCTGCTCGGGTTATCAAGACTATCGATTAAGATCGTTGACATTCCATTGCTAATTGTTATGATAAGGGAAAACCTTAGGAGGTAGCTAACAATGGCCAAAACGATATCGATTGATGGACAATTATTGCCAGCTGGTCGTCAGGTGAAAATCAAAGCGGATCACCATCAGTGGATGATTGATGAACCAGAAAGCAGTCATGGGACTGACGTGGGTCCTAGCCCTGTGCAATATTTATTAGGAGCAGTAGCTGGCTGTTTAACAATTACTGCTAAATGGTTAGCAGGACAAAAGGGAATTCGGTTAGATAAATTTGATGCGCATGTTGAAGGCACCTATTCGATGAAACATGCCAAGGATCCGGATTTTCAAAATCACTTTACTGAAATTCGGGTTCATGTTGACCTGGAATCAGATTTAAATCCTGATGAAGAAAAAGCTTTTATTGAAGAATGTCGGATGTATTGTCCGGTCGAAGGAACGATCGTAAATCCCACCAGCTTCATAATTGAATAAATACCAAATCCACTAGATTTTAGGGTCTAGTGGATTTTTTATATATAAAATTATACTGTATTGACACATAATACTATATACCGTATAATATTGTTGAAGCGGAGGTACAGAAAATGAAAATTACAATCAATGCTGATCTGCTGGATGGATTAGTCCTAGCCTTATTAAGTCGTCAAGACTACTATGGCTATGCCTTAACCCAAGATATGCAAGCAGTGATTTCAATCTCTGAGTCAACCATGTATCCGGTGTTACGACGATTAAAGAAAAATGGGTATTTAGAAACTTATGATCAAGCTTTAGATGGCCGTAATCGTCATTATTATCGAATCTTACCAGAGGGTCAGGAACACCTGGAGCGGATCATCAAAATGTGGAATGATTATAAAGAAAGTTTGGACCAAATTTTTAATGGTCATCTAGATGGGGAGGAAGGATAGATGGATAAGCAAAGATACTTGGAAGAATTAGCTAAATATCTGGCACCATTATCAGCAGAAGAACGTCAAGACGCCATCGATTTTTATAGCGAAATGATTGATGACGCCGGCTTAGTGACTTGGGACGCGATGGTCATGAAATTAGGTAAACCGGAGAGTTTAGCCCATAAGATTGTCGGAGACCAAGAAGGATCAAAGGAAACAAGTTCGCAACCAACTAGGAGACATTTGAACGCTGGAACATTGGCTTTAATCCTCCTAGTAATTGTGATTACCTTTCCGATTTGGATGATTTTATTAGGCATTGCCTTTGGGATTGTCGTCGCAATTATTGGAGCTGCCTTTGGTGTAATCATGGGAATCATCTCTACCATCATGGTCGGAATTATTTTAGGGATTACTAACATTTATATCGGCATTCTAATGGCGACGACGAATCCAGCCGTCAGTTTATTCTATATTGGAATCGCGATTATTGCCTTAGCTATAGCTATGTTCCTATTGCCGTTGATTTGGTTTGGCTTTAAGTTACTAATTCACTGGATGGTGGAATTAATTCAATGGATTACGAAGAAATTACATCGGGGAGGGCACTAATCATGAAGAAGTGGTATTTTTGGAGTTTGATCGTCCTCATTGTCGGGCTCGTTGCAACCGCCATTGGTTTTATTGGTCATGGTAATCAAACGATAGAATTTGAAAACTGGCATCATGCTAAGATCGTTACTAAATCATCCAAGATCACTACTAAGACGACTAAATGGTCAGAAAGCGATTTTAACCAAATTAATGTTGATGTGAAGAATGTTGATGTTGTCGTCCAAACCGGTGATTCATACAACGTAAAGTTTGTCGGTTCGCCAGATGCTAAATTTAAGGTAAGTAAAAAAGATCAAACTTTAACTGTTAAGCAAACCAAGGACGCCACGAAGGGCTACCGAATGCGGACGAAAGGTTTCTTCTGGATTTACGACCATGATAAACATGCTGATTCGAAATTAATCATTACGGTACCTAAAGACACTCAATTATCGAATGTTTCTATTAATGAAACCAATGCTGACTTAGCTGGTGATCTGACGCTGAAGAACATTAAGGCTGATAATGTTTATCTTTCAACTGGTGGCGATATTACTGTTAACCAAGCCACTATTAATGGTGGTCAAATCATTAGTGAAGATGATATTGACCTCCAAAAGACGACCTTTAATGGTCAAGTAACCGTTAATAGCAAGAATGGCGATATTGAAGTTTCAAATGCCAATGATCAGATCGGTTACCAAGTTCAAGCTGCTAATGGGAATGCTAAGCTTTTTGACCAATCAAACGACAGTGGAGATCAATTAAAGGTTAATGAAGATAATAGCACTCAAGTGAAGTTGACTGCTAGCAATGGTGACATTGATGTTTTGAAAGGAAATGATGACAATGACTAAAAAGCTTTATAAATCAAATGACCGAATCATTGGTGGAGTCTTTGGCGGAATTGCTGAATATTTTGGCTGGGATAAAACGGTGGTACGGTTAATTGGCACTTTAATTATTCTCTTCGTTGGTCAACTATTTTTAGGGGTACTTGCTTATTTTATTGCGATGGCAATTATGCCGAACCGACCTGATTATCAAAAGGGTGATAATCATCGTTCCGATGCGCCGATTGAAGGAGAATTTGAAGAGAAATAAAAATAAAATGGATCATAACCTTAGAATATTGACTAAGATTATGATCCATTTTTATTCATACCAATGGTATAAAGCTTGGGTGCCTTCATCACCGAAGCCCATTGATTCGACTGCTTGGCATTCTTTTAGAATTTGGTCTAAAATTGCTAATTTAAGGTCACGATCATTGGCTTCATTGTGGGCGATTTTAAGATCTTTAATAAAATGTTTCATATAAAAGGTGGCTTTGAAATCATTGTTAATTAACATAGGCATGAAGGCTTCCATTTGAGCACTTCCAGCTGCCCCAGCCCGAATAGTATCAAACATTTTTTGCGGATCAAGGCCGACCGCTTTGGCGTACCGTAAGGATTCGCAAACTCCTGCTAATGCGCCTGCTAACGCGATTTGGTTAGCCATTTTAGTATGCTGACCGGCACCAGCTGGTCCTTGTAAGACAATTTGTTTTCCCATGGCAGTAAAAACTGGAAAAGCATGCTCAAAAGTGGCCTGATCTCCACCGACCATAATTGATAAACTACCATTTTCAGCTCCCGCTAAACCACCAGAAACCGGTGCATCCAGAGCCAAGAGTTTATGATCAACGGCAGCTTGATAGATTTTTTGGGCTAATTGTGGGCTGGTTGTCGTCATATCAATAATGGTGGTACCGGGGTTAGCCCCTGCTAAAACCCCATGTTCACCAAAGTAGACTTCTTCAACGTCTTTAGGATAGCCAACTATCGTAATGATAAAGTCCACATCATGTGCACATTGAGCGGCATCATCAGTCCAATTAGCTCCATCATTAATAAGGTCTTCTGCTTTGGTCTTGGTCCGATTCCAAATTTGCACTTGGTAGCCGTTTTTCAGCAAATTTCTAATCATTCCATGACCCATTAAGCCGGTCCCAATAAATCCAATCTTTGTCATAAGATCCGCTCCCTTCGTTAAGTTATCTTCATTATACTCTTTATGTTATCAGAGGTTATATACAAAAATAGTGCATAACAAGAAAGGATATACAAAAATCGGCAGAAATATCCTGATTGTATTGTATTAATATTCATTTTTTGGTATTATACATACATAATCATGAATGAAAATCATAGAAAGGGATTTGATTATGAAAAAACTTTGGAAACAAATGCTAATGTTAATCGCTACTTTAGCATTAATGATGTCGGCGCTGGTTCCTTCAGCGCTGGCTGCTAGTAGTTCATCTAGTAGCAGTGAAGCTACTAGCAGTTCGGCTTCTTCAACTTCGGGTGATAAATTAGCCGAAATTAAACAAAAAGGGGTCCTCGTGGTGGGACTGTCAGCTGATTATCCACCATTAGAATTTACCGCCAAAATTAATGGAAAAACAGAATACGTTGGGGTCGATGTGTCGATTGCTAAGGCGATCGCTAAGGATCTGGGCGTCAAACTTGAAATTAAGAATATGAGTTTTGATTCGCTCTTGGTGGCCATGGAAACTGGTAAAGTTGATATGGTTATCTCAGGGATGAACGCCACGGCCGAACGGAAGCAAAGTGTGGACTTCTCGCATGTTTATTACAAGGGTGGGGCCACCTTCCTGATTAATAAAAAGGATAAAGCAAAGTACAAATCAGGTAATGATCTTAAAACGGCTAACATTGGGGTCCAAACAGGGACTGTCCAAGCTACGATGGCCAAGAACAGTTTCCCAAATGCCACGGTAAAACCTTTATCTAACCTCAGTAACTTAGTTTTAGCTTTGAAGTCTGGCAAGACCAATGCCGTCCTGATGGATGCCTTAATTGCCAAAGCCTATGCTAGCAATGATGATTCTTTAGCCGTCGTTTCTAAAACTGGCATTAAGAATGATTTAAGTGATGCCGGAACGGCGGTTGCTATGCCAAAAGGACAAACGAGTTTGGTAAATGCAGTTAACCAAACAATCGATCGGATTAACCAAAACAAGACAGTTGAAAAGACTTATTTGCCAGCAGCTGCTAAATATATGAAGAAGGTGGAAGCTAAGCGGACCCTTTGGAACTACTGGACTTACTTTGCTAAAGGGATTGGTGATACTTTAATTATCACAGTGGTTTCGGTCTTCTTTGGGTTCGTATTGGGAATTCTACTTTCCTTAATGCGGCTTTCCAAAATCAAGCTGTTACATTGGATCGCGGTATGTTATATTGAATTCGTTCGGGGCACTCCGCTAATGGTTCAAATTATGTTTATTTACTTTGGGATTGGGGCGGTAATTTCATCCATGCCAGCTATTTTAGCCGGAATTATCGCAATCTCCTTAAACTCGGGAGCTTATGTCGCCGAAATTATTCGGTCCGGGATTCAATCAATTAATAAAGGCCAAAGCGAAGCTGCTCGTTCCTTAGGTTTGAGCCAAAAGATGACCTTCCAATATGTTGTGATGCCACAAGCTTTAAAGAATATTTGGCCAGCCTTAGGGAACGAATTTATCACCTTGCTGAAGGATAGTTCCTTAGCTTCAACGATCGGGGTTGCTGAATTAATGTACCAAACTCAGTTAGTACAAACCTCTACATATAAAGGAGTGGCTCCATTAGCCATCACTATGGTACTTTACTTTATTATGACGTTCACTGTTTCAAAGATTCTGGGATACTACGAAGGGAAGATGAATCACGATGGATAAGATGCTCGAAATTAAGAACCTCCAAAAGAAATTTGGGGATCATGAAGTTTTAAAGGACATCACCGCTGAAGTCGACAACGGACAAGTGATTTGTGTCATTGGTCCTTCTGGTTCCGGGAAGAGTACCTTTTTACGGTGTTTGAATTTATTAGAAGAACCAACTTCTGGTAAGGTGATCTTTGAGGGACAAGAATTAACGAATCTTAAGGAAGCTCAACTTGATGTGTTGCGGGAAAAAATGGGCATGGTTTTCCAAAGTTTTAACCTGTTCCCGAATATGACCGTTTTGGATAATATTACTTTGGCACCGATCAAGGTTAAGAAAATCGATAAAGCCAAAGCTGAAGCGACAGCTAAAGAGTTATTAGATCGGGTCGGCTTGGCAGAAAAGGCGAATGCCTATCCTGCCAGCCTATCCGGGGGTCAACAACAACGGGTGGCAATTGCGCGGGCGCTAGCAATGAATCCCGATTTGATGCTATTTGATGAACCAACCAGTGCCTTGGATCCGGAAATGGTCGGCGAAGTGCTGGAAGTTATGAAAGACTTGGCTAAATCTGGGATGACGATGGTGGTCGTTACCCACGAAATGGGTTTTGCTAAAGAAGTGGCGGATGAAGTTTGGTTCATGGATGAAGGATATATCCAAGAACAAGGAACGCCAACGGAAGTTTTCGATCACCCCACGAGTGAACGGGCCCAAAGCTTCCTAGCTAAGATCTTAAAATAGTAGAAAAGGAGATCCAAAATTTGGATCTCCTTTTACAATTAGATGGCAAGTTCATAGATTTGGTCAGCAATTGATAGAGTTGATAAGCGGTGGGAAACAATGACCACCGTTTTTTCTTTTGCAATTTTTTGCAGCGACTTTAAAATAATCGCTTCATTTAAAACATCCAAGTTAGCGGTAATTTCGTCGAGGAGCAGTAATTCACCTTCATGTAAAAAGGCGCGGGCAATTCCTAGCCGTTGCTTTTGACCTTCCGAAATACTGTCGGCTAATTCGCTTAACTTAGTTTGATATTGCTGCGGTAAAGATTCGATGTAATTAGCGATCCCGGCTTGTTGAGCGGCCAATTGAATTTCTTGATCGCTGGCCTTGGGATGACCTAATTTAAGGTTATTCGCGATGGTGTCTTGAAAGAGCCAAGTTTCTTGGGCAACATAGCTTTCCATCTGGCGTAAATAATTACTATTAATCTCTATTAAACTAGTCTTGTTAATGGTAATTTGCCCTGTATCAGGGTCATAAAAACGCGCTAATAACTTTAAAATAGTTGATTTACCCGTCCCACTTGGGGCGTGGATTCCCATAATCTGTCCCTTAGGAATGGTCAAATTAAGGTTTTGGATGACTGGGTTGACGGTATCAGGATAAGTAAAGGTAACGTTAGTTAATTGAGCTTGGTCATAAGACGGTTGTTGGCCTTGTTCGACATCTTGTACAATGGGCTCTTCATCAAGCAGGTTGACTAAACGTTGGGCAGCGCCAATGGTTTGGGAGAGTCCGGCGGTCAGCGAAGATAAAGCAATTACTGGCCCAAAAGATGAGAGTACTATAACCGTAGCAATAATGATATTTACAGGACTTAAATGCAAGGCATAGGCAATTAATAAGGTCCCAAGAGAAAAACCGAAAACTATCAGGTAAATAGCAGCATTTTGGAGGCCAGTGCCCAAACTAATTTGACGTTGGGTATGATTCAAAGCTTTGGTTTGGTCAGTTAGTGATTGTAATCGTTTCGGCATGCCCTTGAATTGTAAAAGTTCGCCTAATCCATATAGGGAATCGAGGACGTATGACGATAATTGGCCCAGTTGATTACGGACCTGAAGCCCTCGTGCGTCCATGATATGGTGACTAACTAGGGGAATTAGGTAGCCAATTAAAAGATATCCTAACAGGGCCCACAGACCAAGCCAGGGTGACATCCAAGTTAGTACTCCAGCGACCATAATTGACACTAGGGTTGCAATCGCGACCGGGGAAATGGTGTGAGCATAGAATAATTCCAACATTTCAATATCACTGGTTACTAGTGCGATTAAATCTCCCTTGCTCTTATTTTCTAAGATAGCTGGACTTAACCGACGAAGAGCCGAGAACACTTTTTGCCGCAGGAGCGCTAAAAGCTTAAAGGCAATTAAATGATTACAATAATGCTCCCCATAATGAAGGGGCCCTCGTAAAAAACCACAGATCAGAATGGGCCAAAGATAATTAATAAAATTACCGTGGTCCGTGAGTAGACCAGTAATAGCAATTACGGGAAGGGCAATAACCGTTAATTGACCTAGCACCCCTAAGCAGATGGCTGCAAGCATGATGCCGGTCAAAGGAGCAATTAGTTTAAATAGACGAAATAGGGCGCTCATGATAATTCCTCCTTGGCGCTAGTGAAACACTCTAATTTAGCTTGATGATTAAATAAATTGGCATAGGCACCGTTCTGCGCCAGCAGAGTCTGATGGTCACCACTTTCAATAATTTGTCCATGATCAAGGTAAAAAATTTGATCACAGTCAGTTACATTCGCTAAACGATGTGAAATTAAGATAACCGTTTTAGTTTTAGCAACTTGTTTAATAATTTGCATTATCAAAGCTTCTGATTCTTGATCAATATTCGAAGTTGCTTCATCAAAAATAAAGACCTGGGCATCTGTCAGTAAGGCGCGAGCAATAGCAAGCCGTTGTTTTTGCCCACCCGAAAGATTTGCGGCATCAGTCTCAATCAGCGTCGATAGCCCAGCTTTAGACTGACAAAAGTCCCATAAGTTAACTTGCTTTAGAGCCTGCATTAGCTCTTGATCGGTGGCATCCGGTTTAGCCAAGATAAGATTGTCGCGAAAACTGCCCTTAAAGACAAAAGAATGATGACTAACAATAGTAATTCGATCACAAAGGGAATCCTGTGATAAATCAGACAGTTCAATGGGACCGAATTTTAACGATCCTGCATATTGACGAGCTTGTCCACTTAGTAAAGCAACTAAAGTAGATTTACCAGCTCCCGAAGGGCCAACGAAGGCTATCATTTGACGAGGCTGAATGGTTAAAGCAATATTAGTTAAACTCGGCTGATGGGCATGCGGATAAGTAAAAGTGAGCTTGTGACTGCTAATTGTAAATTCCTGATCAGCTATATTTTGATCCCCATCGGTTGGTTCAGCTAAATCTAAGAATTCAAAAATTTTGTTACTGGCCTTCATGCCGTTCATTCCCATATGGAAATAAGCGCCCAATTGTCGCATTGGTAAGAAATATTCAGTAGCAAGTAATACCAAGACGATGGTTTCTTGAAGCGTAATGTGAGCTTGATGATATTGACTAAGGGCCACTACAATACCTACGGCAGCTCCGCCATAAGCGACGAGGTCCATGATAATGGTACTGAAAAGTTGCGTGGAAAGGACTTTCATGGTAATCCGACGGAATTGTTCACTTTCGGCAATAATCTCATTTTCTGCTGCCTGATCCGCTTGATATACTTTTAAGGTGGTCATCCCATGGAGCTTCTCCAAAAAGGTATCGCCTAGTTGGTAGTAACTTTTAAAATAAGTCGAGAGGATCGAAGTGACTAACTTCATAATCACCATAATCACGATGGGAATTAACGGGACAGCACAAAGGAGAACAATACTGGTCGGGGCATTAATTTGAACCAAAATAATGAAAAGGGTAATTGGGGCTAACAGTGCATAGAAAAATTGACTTAAATAGCGGCCAACGTAAGTTTCAAGTTGTTCAATTCCTTCGGTCAGCATTTGCGTAATTTGAACGGAAGGAATTTGTTCTCGATAACCAGTTCCTAAGCGTGCTAACTTTTCAAACATGGTGAAGCGGAGACTTTGTTTAATTTCACTCGCAGCAAAGAAACTTGCATGATCATAAGCCAGCGAGCATCCCATCCGAACGATAATTGCCACCCCAATTGTGCAGAGGGCGTACAATAACGATATTGTTTTGCCTTTATTGTGTAGAATTTGATCAAAGATCGAGGCAAATGCAAAAATTAACATGATTTGCGCAATTAATGAAAGCCATTGCCAGAAAATTTGGAGAGCAATCTGTCGTCGTGATGAGGTCAGCATTTTTAATAAGCGAATTTTAATCATATTCTAATCTCCCGTAAATAAATAAAATTTTATCATCTTCACTTTCATTTCGAAATACTTAATTTAATAAAATTAAGATTCAGAGTTGAGAAGCTAATTTAACTTGTGCGATAATGATCTCAATCAAGATTAAAATAATTTAATGAAAAGAAGGGATCCCTTTATGATTGAAAACGAAACAATCAAACACCAATTAAATCACCGTTCTATCCGTCAATTTAAGCCCACCACATTGTCGGCCGAACAACTGACGACCCTATATGAGGTGGCCCGGCAAACTTCCACCAGTATGTTTATGCAACAAATGACGATTTTACATTTGACGGATGAGAAAAAACGGGCCGCCGTCCGGGAAATATGTCATCAACCCTACGTTGGTGCCAATGGCGATCTATTAATTTTTATTGCTGATTTGCATCGCAACCAATTAATTCGTCAACAAGCTGGAAATAATGATGGTCGCTTACATACTACGGATATCTTTTTACAAGCTGTTGAAGATACAGTATTAGCTACCCAAAACGTGTTGAATGCGGTCGAAAGTATGGGACTCGGTGGGGTCGTCTTAGGGTCTATTAAGAATGATTCGCAAAAATTAATTGAAGTTTTAGGCTTGCCAAAGATGGCCTTCCCAATCTTAGGTCTGCAAATTGGAATCCCGGATCAAGATCCGCAATTAAAACCGCGGTTACCGTTATCATTAATGGCTTTTGAAAACGATTATCCTAAGACGATGCCAATGGACTTAATGCCGGATTACGACCAGGTTGTAAATACTTATTACGATTTACGAAACGCTAATCAGCGGGTCGATACATTTACCAATCAGATTAATAGCGATAAGTTGAATCAACAGGTTACAAAGCGTGATGAGATTGTAGCTGCTTTACATCAACAAGGTTTAGCCTTGGATTTAAACATTTAAATCTTAAGATGAACTCGCCATTTGAGGAATCAAAAGGGGCGGGTTTTCATTTTATTTTAGTAAAAATACTCATTATCTAAATTAGTGTATCTTTATATAATTCCTATAATTATGGTTAAGAATATCGCTAAAATTATCGTGATGCAGTTTAAATATCCATTATTATTGTTACAATAAGAATATATAATATATACGCAAATCAATTAATTTGGGTAGTCTGATTGCCTATGATGGATGATAATATAATGAACCAAATATGTAATATTTTATCTATTTAGACATCATGTGAGGTGAGAAGATGACAGTTAAATTAAGACGTGTGGGGACATCAAACACATTAACAGTACCCAGTTTTATTAAACCAGTTGCATCAGAATATCAAGTATTCGTGGCTGAAGATGGGGTGATTTTCTACGTCCCGAAGAAGAATGACCAAAGTGAAATTGAACGAATTGCTCGGAAACACGGAGCATTTTTACCTTACCAATATTAAGATTAGACATCATAAAAAAACCTGCGGCCCAGTGGTCGCAGGTTTTTTATATCGGGTATCTAAATTATTTAAATTGGTCGAGATCAATATCTGTACTACGGGTTTGAGCTTTTCGACCCTTAAGTTTAAATGATAGGATCAAGGCGATTACAATTAAGGCGATCGTAAAACAGAAACCATAGTGGGCACCATTGGCAAAACGAGCGGCGGATGACCCATGACTTGCTGCTTGTCCCATCCCCATGAAACTAGTTGCTAAGGCCGTCGCTAAGGCTCCTACAACTTGTTGTAAAGTATTCATAATGGTACTACCGTCGCCGGCTTCAGGACCTTGGAGGGAGTTTAAAGCACTAGTTTGAGCTGGTGACATGGCTAATGGCGCTCCAATCATCAAAACTACATGGGCAATGATTATGTAAGGAATGGATGATGAAGGACCAGCAATCGCTAGCATTAATGCTCCAACAAAAGTAACGATGAAGCCAATCGTGGCGGGAAGCTTAGCACCAACCTGATCATACATCCGACCAGCAATTGCCGAAACAAGCGCGTTAATGATGCCTCCTGGTAACATGATTATACCTGTTAGGGCTACTGCAATGCCCATTGCATTTTGGATGAATTGGGGCATTAAGTACATTGCGGAAAGGATGATTCCAAAGTCGAGCATAACAACTGCAACTCCTAAGGAGAAACTGGAATTGCGCATGACCTTAAGATTGAGAATTGGATTCGCTAATTTTAATTGTCGAGTACAGTAAAGAATAAAGACGACGATCCCAACAACTAAGCAGGTGAGAACTTGCCAAGATAGCCAGCCTAATTCACTAGCTAAACTAGCTCCCGCCACAATTCCGGAGAAACCAATGATTGATTCGCAAATTGATAATAAATCAACGGGCGGTTTAGTTTGTTGACCGACATTTTTAACAAAACAGATTGAGAAGATTAAGGCGATTGCTAAAAAGATGACGAAAGTCCAAAAAATCCAACGCCAGGATGCGATCCCTAAGATGATCCCAGTTAAAGTCGGGCCAATCGCAGGGGCAAACATAATTACTAGGGCCATGACCCCATTGACGGCTCCTAATTTTTGGGGCGGAAATAGTTGCATGGCAGTTGCAAACATGGTTGGAAGAATCAACCCTGTCCCGATCCCTTGAATCATTCGTCCGGTTAGTAGAATCGCAAAGTCACCGGCTAGGGCTGAAATGATCGATCCAATCATAAAGGCGACAATCGCAAAAATGACCACTTGGCGAGTCGTAAACCATTTACCGATGATGCTAGAAAGAGGCATGACAATCCCAATTACTAGCATATAACCCGTTACCAACTATTGGATGGTCGAGGTTGGCAGGTGAAAGGCCTGTTCAAGTTGCGGAATTGCAATGTTGAGGGATGTTTCACTAAACATTCCGACAAAAGCGCCCAACAACATTCCGAACATTGCGATCCAAGGATGTTTCACTTGCACGCGAGCGGACATAACATTTGTATTTTCCATAAATTAACTCCTTCTTTCTTTTTCACACAATTGATTACTCTACCAGAATTTTAAATTTTTCGTAAGTTGATCAATAAAAAAACTTGAGATTTCTCTCAAGTAATTACGGCTCTAATTAGTACGGTTTAATAATTTGTTGATTAGTTTCTTTAGATTGCGGGTTGCCTTGCTATCAGGTAAGTCAGCTAATAATGCTAAAGCATCATTAGAATATTGCTGAGCGGTCTGATGTGCTATTTTGACGCCATCGTTAGCGATTACTAATTGCCGAATTTGTAAAAGATCATCCATTGTCATTTGGCTTTGCTTGGCTAGCAGATCGCGAATGGCATGGGAAGGATCATTTGCTAAGGCAATTAGTAAGGGGAGCGAATAAACGCCCGTCGTTAAATCTTCGAGAACCGGCTTATTCATGTCGTGACCATCGGAATAATCTAAAATATCATCCAAAATTTGAAAAGCCATTCCCACTTTTTCGCCAATGACCTGGGCGATTTGAACTTCTTGCTCCGATAAGTTGCCGAGAAACGCCCCTTCACGAGCCGCTAAAGAAAATAGGGCCGCGGTTTTACCTTTAATATTATCGAGATAGGTGGTCACTGATTGATTGAGATCAAAGCGGTGGGCCATTTGTCCCAGTTCGCCATTCAAAATTTTAGACATCACCGTCGCATTAACCTTAAGCAACGGTGTATTGGCAAACGCTTCAGTGATTAATTGAAAGAATACGGTAAAAAGATAATCGCCCGAATAAACCGCAATATCCTTACCAAAAGCGGCTTGAATACTAATGGCTCCGCGACGTTGTGGAGCGTCATCAATGATGTCATCATGAATTAATGTAGCCATGTGTAAAATTTCAATCGAGGCTGCCGCTTTTAATAATTGTTCTTGATCATTTGGCCCCTTGATCATACTAAATAGGCAGACAAAACCCGGACGAATATATTTACCACCATTATTGGCCATCGTTTTTAAAGCAGTTTCTAATTGGTGATCGGCTGTTTGAATGCGATTAGTAATTAAATCAGCAACCGCTTGGAGATTCGTATTTAATTCGGGATATTGAGGGATAAATGAGCGTGACATTTTATTGTTCCTTTATCATATGTTAACTTATATTCTAACCTACAATCTTAATTTAAGAAATACTAAGATTGACCATTCATATTTACTGAGTATTTCTTTATAATTATAGGTAACGATATTTATAAGCGGGGATGCAAAGATGGATATTAATCGATTTGTCAGTCGACGAAAGGAATTAGGCTTTTCGCAAGTACAACTAGCTCAGGGGATTTGTACGCAAGCAACCCTAAGTAAATTTGAAAATAACGGTCAAATTCCATCTTTAAATATTTTACAACAGTTGTGTAACCGCTTGGGATTGTCATTAGATGAGTTAAGTCAAAATGATAAGGGTTCGATAGTCTATCTTAATCGTCAGTTAAAACAAGCTGAAATTGACCTGATGATTGGTAACTTGGCCGCTGTTCAGAAATGCTTAAGTAACATCAGTATCAATTCGCAAAGTACCCTGATCCATCAAATGCAATTTTACCTAATTCGGGGGTTACTTAAGCTGTTACTTGATCATGACCATGAAGGGGTCATTACCGATTTTAAATTGGTGACCGAAGAACTTGATCAGGAACAATCAACCATCTGGTATTATCTGGGCCAGGCGGGGCTTGCGCTGGTCTATGATCGCGAACAGAACGCAATTGCTGCTAAGGAACGCTTTAAATTAGTGGCCACTTATGTTGATCAACTAAACGATACGGCTGTCGAAAATATTACCGATTTTGAATATGTCCTTGCAATTTCATACATTTTAGGGCGTTATTATTGGCAACATGGTCTTTTGCCAACGGCCGAAAACTATATTAAATTTGGTTTGCAATTGGCCCGGTATCATCATGTTACTTACTTTGTCCCACGACTGTATATGGTACAAACGGAAATCCTAAAGGCACAAGGTGCAGATTTATTAACTATTCAAGCAACGATTCGCCAAGCCGCTGTTTTTGCTGAATTTAATCATAATCAAGTCGTTCAAAAGTGGGTGCAAGAACAAGGAAAAGGAGAACTTTATGACGCTAACTAATCATCATTCTGAAAGTGAGGTTAATCAGCTCTTTTCACGGGTTGCTCCCCAGTATGATCGGATGAACGATTTGATTAGCTTAGGAACTCAGCGTCGTTGGCGAAAACAATTATTTCGAGCATTACCAATTCATCAAGGTGATAATTGTTTAGACCTTTGCTGTGGAACAGGAGATTTAACCATTTCATTAGCGCAACGGGCAGGGTGAAAAGGGCGAGTGGTTGGACTGGATTTTAATGCTGAGATGTTGGCCTTAGCTAAACAAAAAGCACTTACTCGCGGGGTGAATCAACAAATTGAATGGCTCCAAGCGGACGCCATGCACTTACCTTTTACTGATGATCAATTTAATATTATTACGATTGGTTATGGTCTTCGCAATGTTCCTGATGCTAACCAAGTTTTGTCTGAGATTTATCGGGTATTAGCGCCAGGTGGTCACTTTGCTTGTCTTGAGATGTCACAACCGACGAATCCAATCATCAAACTTGGCTGGCGCGCCTACTTTAAGCTTTTTCCTTACATGGCTAGATTAACTGGGGCGCACCCGCAAGACTATCAATACCTACAGAAAACGGCGCAAGCTTTTTACTCGGCCGATGAACTGGTGCAGGTTATGCGAGAAAGTGGCTTTCAAAAGGTTAGTTATCATAAATTAAACTTAGGTGCCGGGGCCCTGCATTTTGGCCAGAAAGCGAGGATCAATTAATGGAAATTTTGATATCTTCAGCAATTTTGCTTGCAGCATCGACGTTAGCGATAATCATTCATCGCCAACTATTTCCTCACTTTGCGGGGCATTATATCGGCTTATTGTTAGGGATGGCTTTAGTTTGGATTCCGGTAGTTAATGACCTAGTCTGGAAGTTTAATTCAGAAATTTTTATGGGCTTTGTCATTGCGCCTTTACTATTTTTTGATGGGCAAAGCACGAGATTACGCCTGGTTTCGACCAAGTTTAAATCTATTGTTAGTATGACGGTGGTCATGGTATTAGTGATTCTTTTGGTGGCTGGCTTTACCATCCAATCGCTATTTAAGATTGGCTTACCGTTAGCCTTTTTACTGGCAGCCATTAGTATTCCAACGGATGCGACAGCAACTGACGCGGTTACCGATGGCTTGATTATGCCGAAACGGCCCAATATCTTATTAAAGTTAGAGTCATTGTTTAATGATGCTTCTGGTTTAATTTTGCTAAGCATGGCAACCTTATGGTTTCAAAATGGGTATATTAATTATCAACAAACCTTAATGGATTTCTTGATCTCGGCCTTTGGAGGCGCAACGCTTGGTTATGTGTCATCTTGGTTACTGATGATGTTGCGGCAGCAAATGTTTACTTCAAAAGTTAATTTTTTGAATAATACCTACAATAATGGGACTCCCATGAAGGTAATTTTCTTCGCGACACCTTTTTTGATTTATTTTATTGCCGAAGAAATTCACGTTTCGGGAATTATTGCCGTGGTGGTCGCAGGATTAGTAGGGAATACTGAGGCGCAGCGGAGCAAACTTTTAAATCCGATGGTTTATTATGATTCTGTACGCTTAATTGAGATGATTAGTGAAATCCTTAACGGGGTGGTTTTTGTAGTCCTTGGGATCGTCTTGATGCGGACCTATCGTGATGAACAAATTACCTATGGGTCATGGACGTGGATTTACATAGGGATCGTCTTGTATCTATCTAATCTCATTGTACGATTTTTATATTCAAAATTTGTTATGCGGGAAAAAGCTCACACGGCCAAGTTATTCGCCTTAGGTGGTGTACATGGGGCTGTGACTTTTGCCTTGGTCATGATGTTAGAGCACGCCACGTTGAGTACGCGTCAATTTAATTTAGCAATCATGTCCGAGAGTGTCTTGATCATTTTGAGTCTTTTAGTGCCGTCAATATTGTTCCGCTTTGTATTGGACAAGGACGTACCAGATGATGAAATGATCGAAGAATTAACTTCAATGCGGGTCGCCATGGTGGAGCATGCTCGCCAACAATTAAATGAAATTTATGTACCTGATCGAATGAAGCCAATTCTGGAATATGATTTAAATGCTCAAATTGGACAAACTTCAACCCGAGATTTTATTAAACAATGGCAAAAAGCGAGTCGAGTGGTGGGCTTAGATCAAAATCAAACAATTTTCCTGAATGAAATTTATCACTATATTTTTGATCAGGAGCGTGATTATTTAGCCATGATTGAACATCGTGAAAGTAAGTATCATGAAGTATTCAATATCTTATATAAAGAGATTATGATGGCCGAAATGGTATCCTTACGTGATGATAATGAAGAATAAAAGAGATGCTGGGAAAAAAGCAATAAAGCGCCCCATCGGGCTAACCAAGAACGAATGTTGGTTCGGAACGGACCGATGTGAGTTCGTAGTTAGACTCATGGAGCGCGCTTTTTGACCGTAATTACTAGTGTGATCATAATAAATGAGGGTGGTAAGAAATGTCAATTAGCATTTCTTACCACCCTTTTAGGATCTTGCTTACTTATTATCTTGTTTTTCAAGTAAGGCAACGATTTGTTTAAGGTAATCAGTTTCAGTCGCTTCTTTTTCTTCTGCTTCCGCTTCCTTAGCATCTTCTTCTGATTTAGCGAGGGCAGCGGCCTTTTCCATGACCGTATTGATACTCTTCATTAATAAGAAGACAACCAAAGCAATGATTAAGAAGTTAATGACTGAGTTCAAAAAGGCACCATAACGGAAAGTGGCATCGCCAACCTTGAAAACGAGGTTGGAGAGGTCAATCCGACCTAGAAAAATCCCAATCAATGGATTGATCAAATTCTTAACTAATGAGGTAACGATGGCCGTAAAAGCTGACCCGATGATCACCCCAACAGCCAAGTCCATCACATTACCACGTAAAATAAATTCACGAAATTCTTTTAACATAAGATACTCCTTTATATATACATTAACTAAACTAACTTAACAAAAACTTAAGGTTTTGGCAAGATAAAAGGGAGATTTATTTGATCTTTTCTAGATGGTTCGTTTGGAATTCAATCAACAAACTAGAGGATTGAGCGATTATTAGTTATAATGTAGCCATTGATTCAGGGAGGAAAGAGTATGGGATCTAGAATTTATGTTGATAATGCTGGAACAACGGCGATGGCGCCACAAGTAATTGAAGCCATGACAACAGCGATGAAAGACACCTTTGGGAATGCGTCGACTACTAATTACTATGGCCGACAAGCCAAACAGGTATTAGAGGACTGTCGTCATTATTTAGCTCAATCCGTTCATGCTCAATATGATGATGAAATTGTGATTACCAGTGGAGGAACGGAGAGCGATAATACGGTCATCAAACAAGTTGCTCAAGCCCGGCAAAGCGAAGGCAAACACATTATTACGACGGCTTTTGAACATGAAGCAATTTTACGTCCCCTCAGTGATTTAGAAGCACAAGGCTTTGAAGTTACCTATTTACCAGTAGATGAATTTGGTCAGATTAATTTAGCTGATTTAAAGGCGGCTTTACGTCCCGACACGATTTTAGTTTCGATCATGACGGTTAATAATGAGGTGGGGAGTCATTTACCCATTCATCAAATTGGTCAAATTGTTGCCGATAGTTCAGCTTGGTTTCATACTGATGCTGTCCAAGCTTATGGCATTCTGCCGATTGACGTTCAAGCGGATCAAATTGATCTCTTATCAATGTCTGCCCATAAGATTAATGGACCCAAGATGACTGGTTTCTTGTATCGCCGGCGTGGCATTAACTTTCCCGCTTTTATTCGTGGGGGTGATCAAGAATTAAAACGCCGGGCAGGGACAGAAAACGTTCCGGGAGTAGTTGGCATGACTACAGCCGCGCGTCTCCATCTAGAAAAGATGGCTAGCCATCAAGTCCACTATCATGAATTTAAAACACCGCTTGGTTGATGGATTAAATCAAGCTGGGGTTGATTTTGAAATTAATGGTCATCTCGATGATCAAATGGCCCCTCAGACCATCAGTTTATGGTTTAAAGGCGTTCCCAATGATGCTTTATTAACCAATCTTGATTTGGAAGGGATCATTGGGGCAGCTGGCTCGGCTTGTACTTCAGGGTCTTTAGATCCTTCGCATGTCTTAGTGGCAATGTATGGTCAAGATAGCCCCCGAATTTGGGAAACCTTACGTTTTTCATTTGGAATTGATAATACGCTGGCCGAAGTTGACCGAATTGTGGCCGCTTTAAATAAATATACAAAACGTCTCAAGAATAATGGTGATCGCGGGCAACGCTAACCTTAAGGATTTACTGATTATCGGTTTAGAATCGTTAGTTGGTAGGTCCTTTTTTAGTTTAGTTGTGATTTATTAAATTAAATTTAATTGGGAGTAGAATTTATATAAATATGCATTAATGCCAAGATAGTTAAAATATTACGCAAAAGTTATAAAAGACTTAACATTTTCTAATTCTAGTCTTAGGATGTTAATTACATTCATAAGAATGAATCATCAATCTGATCAAAAGGAGGATTTCAGATGGATATGACAAATCAACAACCTATAGCTAGAACCGAACGGAAGATTGCTTCCAATATTTTAAAAGGTTCGCTAGGGAACATGATCGAATGGTTTGACTGGTACGTATATTCAGCCTTCGCAATCTATTTCTCAGCGGCCTTCTTCCCATCTAATAACCAGACGGCTGAATTACTATCAACCGCTGCAGTTTTCGCAATTGGGTTTGTGATGCGACCGTTTGGATCCTTCGTCATGGGGCGGTATGCGGACCGCCATGGTCGGCGGGCTGCCTTGACCTTATCAGTCATGATTATTGCTGGAGGGTCGATGATTATTGCCCTTGTACCGACTTTTAGTCAAATTGGGATCTGGTCACCAATTATTTTAGTGGCAACACGGATGGTTCAAGGGCTCTCCCTTGGTGGTGAATATGGGACTTCAGCCACTTATTTATCCGAAATGGCTTCGCCACAACGGCGGGGATTTTATTCATCTTTCCAATATGTCACTTTAATTGCCGGACAACTGTTAGCCTTGCTAGTGCAAATTGTGCTCCAACAAATGTTTAATGAACAACAGTTATATGCTTTTGGTTGGCGAATCCCATTCGTCATTGGGGCGATTGGTGCTTTAGTCGTTTTATGGTTACGGCTAACTATGGAAGAATCAGACCAATTTAAACATGCGAATAAGCATAACAAACGGTCAGGGACCTTACGTTTATTGGCAAAATACCCGAAACAAGTCCTAATCGTCATTGGGTTGACCCTTGGGGGAACAATTTCTTTTTACTCATACACAACTTATCTTCAACAATTTATGATTAACACGGCTGGCATGAATAAAGAAGTCGTGGCGATTGTAAACTTCGCAGCCTTGTTAGTAATGATTGTTTTACAACCAGTCTTTGGTGCTTTGTCAGACCATATTGGTCGGAAACCATTGTTAGTCTTCTTTGGAGTTGGGGGCACCATTGCCACTGTTCCAATTTTCACACTACTAGCACATGTCACTACTGCTTGGGGTGCCTTTCTACTAATGGTTAGTGGCTTGATTTTAGTTTCTGGCTACACTTCGATTAATGCAATTGTGAAGGCCGAATTATTCCCTGCCGAAATTCGGGCATTAGGAGTTGGCTTACCATATAGTCTTACGGTGGCTATTTTTGGGGGAACCGCTAACTATGTTGCGCTTTGGATGCGCTCAGCTGGGATTGAAAGTGGTTTCTATTGGTATGTCACGGCGACGATTTTTATTTCCCTATTAGTTTACATTTTCGGGTTGAGTCATAAAAATGATTCGCTTATTGATCAAGAAGAAGCTGAAATGTATGGCAAATAAGCGTTTTAAAGTCTAAGAACCGAACTTAAAGATTGCAGAAAGTTAAAATAGTTAAGTGAACTCACACATATAACTATGAATTAATAATCAAATCACGAAAAATCCTATGATGAAAAAACTGGATTTATTTTCAGATCCTGATAAGATTATAATTACAATCATTAAAAAATGATTAAAACAGCAAACAAGAAATGAGAGGTTATTATATGTCTTACGTTGATGATGTTTATGAACGACTTGTTGCCCAGAATCCTGCTCAGCCAGAATTTCACCAAGCCGCTAAAGAAGTTTTAGACTCCTTACGGCCTGTGATTGAACCCAATGAAGAACACTACCGCAAGGAAGCTCTTCTAGAACGGTTAACGACACCGGACCGGCAAATTCTCTTTAAGGTTCCTTGGGTTGATGATAATGGTCAAGTTCAAGTTAACAATGGTTTCCGGATCCAATTTAACAATGCCATTGGACCTTACAAAGGTGGATTGCGGTTACACCCAACGGTTAACTTGGGAATCTTAAAGTTCTTAGGATTTGAACAAATCTTTAAGAACGCTTTAACTACCTTGCCAATCGGTGGTGGTAAAGGTGGATCGGACTTTGATCCTAAGGGGAAGTCTGATCGTGAAGTAATGGCCTTTTGTCAAAGCTTTATGACTGAACTCTACAAGCACATTGGACCAGACGTTGATGTGCCAGCTGGTGATATTGGTACTGGTGGTCGTGAAATTGGTTACCTTTACGGTCAATACAAGCGCTTAACGACTAGCTACCAAGGGGTCTTAACTGGTAAGGGCTTGAACTGGGGTGGTTCATTAGCTCGGACCGAAGCTACAGGGTATGGTTTACTCTACATCGTTGACGAATTATTAAAGGACCACGGTCAAAGCCTGGAAGGTAAAACTGTCACGGTTAGTGGTGCCGGTAACGTAGCTATTTATGCCATTGAAAAGGCACAACAACTTGGTGCTAAGGTTGTGACGGCTTCTGACTCAACTGGTTGGGTTTACGATCCAGAAGGGATTGACGTTGCCTTACTTAAGGACGTTAAGGAAAACCGGCGGGCTCGTTTGACAGCCTACGCTGAAGAACGACCATCAGCTGAATACCATGAAGGACGAGGTGTTTGGGTTGTTAAGGCGGATGTTGCTTTACCATGTGCAACGCAAAATGAATTAACCCTTGATGATGCGAAGACCTTAGTTGAAAATGGGACAGTTGCAGTTGCAGAAGGGGCTAACATGCCTACGACTCCAGAAGCAACTGAATACCTTCAAGAGAAGGGTGTCTTCTTTGTACCTGGTAAGGCGGCTAATGCCGGTGGGGTTGCAGTTTCTGCCCTTGAAATGAGTCAAAACTCAGAACGGTTAAGCTGGACCTTTGAAGAAGTTGATAATAAGCTTCATGACATCATGAAAGACATTTACCAAAATATTTCTTCAGCAGCTGAAAAGTATGCGAAGAAGGACGACTTCGTTTCTGGTGCTAACATTGCTGGTTTCCTTAAGGTAGCCGATGCAATGGAAGCGCAAGGAACGGCGATCTAATTTTATAAACCTCTTAACGGACTTTTACTTTACGGTAGAAGTCCGTTTTTACATGGTGTAAGATAATCCTAATATCTTGAAATAGGAAATAATCATCATGAAAAAGAAATTACTATTACTCTCAACCGGCGGCACCATTGCTTCGGTCGCATCAGATACCGGCATAACCCCAGGAGAAAGTGGCAATGACTTGGTTAAATTGCTGGGGGAACTGCCCTTTGACTTAGATGTCCGGGATATTTTGAAACTGGATTCTTCTAATATTCAGCCTGAAGAATGGCAATTTATGGCTGACCAAGTTTATGAAAACCGGTTAAATTACGATGGAATTGTCATAACGCATGGGACTGATACTATGGCTTATACGGCCTCGATGCTATCCTTCATGTTACAAAATATTGAAATTCCAGTGGTGATTACTGGGAGCCAAGTTCCGATTAATGTGGTATTAAGTGATGCTCAATCTAATTTACGCTTAGCCTTTGCGGCCGCTATGGCTGGGAAACCAGGAATTTTTGTGGCCTTTGATCGAAAAATCATGCGTGGTTGTCGCAGTGTTAAAGTTCGGACAACTGATTTTGACGCCTTTGAAGGTGTTAATGTTCCGCCTTTAGCAACTGTAACGTCAGATGGTTTGGTTTTCCGGAAAGATTATCAAACCTATCGTGATATTGCCTTTGATTGTCAGTTAAAAAAAGCCTTAGATCCGCATGTGGCCCTGATTAAGCTCTTTCCAGGATTTGATCCTGAT
The DNA here is from genome assembly GCF_000247775.1 of Limosilactobacillus gastricus PS3. Classification (GTDB taxonomy): domain Bacteria; phylum Bacillota; class Bacilli; order Lactobacillales; family Lactobacillaceae; genus Limosilactobacillus; species Limosilactobacillus gastricus_A. The sequence goes on along the minus strand of NZ_AICN01000051.1, from coordinate 5,794 downwards.
TTGTTACGGGCGATGGTGGAACACGGTTGTCGTGGTATCGTCATCGAGGCTTATGGACTCGGGGGCATGAACTTTATTCGGCGAAATTTAGTGGCTGTAATCGGTGAACTAACGAGTGCTGGCATTCCGGTAATTGCCAGTAGCCAATGTTTATATGAACGAAGTGATTTGACTAAGTATGAAGTTGGTCGTGAGGCCCTCTTAAAAGGGGCCATTAGCGCACGAGATATGACTTCAGAAAGTGCAGTAACTAAATTAATGTGGGCCCTAGGTCAAGGAATGGATATCAAGGCTGTGCAAGCTTGTTTTAATCAAGATTTAGTTGGCGAAGTGACGATTGAAGATTAAGAAGGTGCAGGCATGGAAACAGTAAGGCTAAATAATGGCGTTACAATTCCGCTCCTGGGATATGGGACTTACCAGTTACCGCAATCTACGGGGCCGGAATTATTAGAAGAAGCGATAAAATTAGGTTATCGCCATTTTGATTCTGCTCAAGAATACCAAACCGAAGCGGCAGTCGGGGAGGCAATTCGACATAGTCAGCTGGCCCGAGATCAATTTTTTATGACGACCAAATCGTGGATGGACGGTTATCAAGCAACCTTGGATGGAATTGATGAGTCCCTAGAACGCTTTGGCTTTGACTACTTTGATTTAATCTTGATTCATTGGCCGCAAAGCCACCCCTTGGAGAGTTATTTAGCCTTGGAAAAAATTTATCAAGAAGGCAAGGCGCGCGCAATTGGCGTTAGTAATTTCAATAGTCGTCAATTAGATAAGCTATTAGCCAATAGTTCGGTCATACCAGTAATCAATCAAATTGAAACCCATTTATTGTGGCCGCAAACTAGAATGGCCAAGTATTTGCATGAACACCAGATTGCCCACGAATCATGGTCACCATTGGGGGCTAGTCATTTAAAGGAAATGATTAAAATTCCGTTAGTACAAACTATTGCCCGTCAACATCATGTTAAACCGACGCAAGTGCTCTTACGATACTTAACGCAACAGGGGATTGTTACTATCCCGATGACCACTAATCATCAGCATTTAGTTGATAACTTATCGTCATTAGACTTTGATTTAAGTACGGCAGAATTGGCAAGTTTAAGACAATTTGACCGTGGCCTCCAATCGATGCACTGGCCGTCTTGGATGCGTGAAGATGCCTATTAAAATAGTATGCATTTAACGAATGGTAATATACTGAAAAGGTATTTTACCATTTTTTCTTTTCTAAATATAATAAGACATATCAATTAGGAAAGAAGGGACCTTATGAATTTATTGATCTTAGCAGCTAATGGTCAAATTGCTCGGTTAGTTGAGGAACGGATTTTAAGTGAAGATAATTTTAAATCGGTAAACCTAACTTTATTCTTACGAAATGCTGATCGCTTAGCAAATTTAGCAACTAATCCGCGAGTTACCCTGATCGAAGGGGACCTGAATAAGGAAGCGGATGTAGTTAATGCAGCCCAAGGACAAGATCTGATTTTTTCAGCGGTAGTGGATCACGATGATACTGGTAGCAATCGTCCAACCAAAAATATCATTAAAGCTGCTCAAGAAAATCAGGTTCACCGGATCATCGAGACTAGTTTGCTCGGCCTTTATAATGAGGTGCCGGGAGAATTTGGTCGCTGGAACAATGAAACTTGTTTTGGTGGTGATCCAAGTGGTTCGGCCCCAGTTTTAGCTGACCAATTATTAAAGGATTCAGGCTTGAACTATACAACTTTACGGTTGCCTTGGTTAAATGATCGGGATGAAATTAAATATACTATTACCCATCGCAATGAACCTTATGTTGGTGTCTCGGGGTCACGAAAGAGCATTGCGGATGTCGTACTTAAGATTGTTGCCGATCCAAATTTTGCTGCCTTTGACAGTATTGGGATAGCTGATCCTGATACCCAGGGGTTAGATCGACCAGTATATTAATAAATGGAGGAAATTAAAATGAAAGCTGCTGTTTTTATGGGACCTGGTAAGATGGAGGTCCATGAAGTTACGAAACCATCGATTCAAAAGTCGAGTGATGCGATTATTAAAATTATTCGGGCCTGTGTTTGTGGATCAGACTTATGGTGGTTCCGGGGAATTAGCCAACGAGAGACTGGAACGAACACCGGTCACGAGGCAATTGGGATTGTTGAAGAAGTGGGTTCAGACGTAACCCATATTCAACCGGGTGATTTTGTAGTTGTACCGTTCTCTCATGGGTGTGGGCATTGTGCGGCTTGTTTAGCTGGCTTTGATGGTAGTTGTTTGAATGCTGAATATCCAACTAATAGTGACGGTGCTTACCAGGGTGAATATTTACGGGCTACCAATGCTGATTGGGCGTTGGTTAAGATTCCCGGACAACCAAGTGACTATACTGATGAACAATTAAACGATTTATTAACCCTTTCAGATGTGATGGCAACCGGATATCACGCGGCCGCCAGTGCGGAAGTTAAACCAGGCGACACGGTAGTTGTCTTTGGTGATGGAGCGGTTGGACTCTGTGGGGTCATTGCGGCTAAACTCCGTGGTGCTAAGCGAATCATCTCGATGAGTCGGCATGAAGATCGGCAAAAGCTGGCCAAAGAATTTGGTGCCACTGACTTTATTGCTGAACGGGGCGATGAAGCAGTTCAAAGAGTAATGGAATTAACTGATGGTAATGGTGCGGATGCAATTTTAGAATGTGTCGGAACGGCGCAATCAAATGAAACTGCGGTTCAAGTTGGTCGCCCAGGGGCCATCGTTGGTCGGGTTGGAGTACCTCAAAACCCAACTATCGATACGAACGCGCTCTTCTGGCGTAATATTGGTTTACGGGGCGGAGTTGCGAACGTAACAACTTATGATAAAGAAGTTTTATTAGAAGCTGTTTTAAAGGGTGAAATCCATCCTGGTCATGTCTTTACTAAGAGGTTCCAATTGGATGATATCCAAGCTGCTTACGAAGCGATGGATAAACGTGAAGCTATTAAGTCCTAAGTAATTGTAAGTGAATAGTCAGTAACCAATAGATCCGCCAAAAGCTGGCGGGTCATTTTTGTTGTCATGATAAAATAGAAGTATTTAGGAGGTGTGACATGTTTTCTCAGATTAAATATTTTATTGCGGTGGTTGAGCAACATAGTTTTACCCTAGCTGCCGAAGAATGCCATATCTCACAATCTGCGATTTCACAACAAATCAAAGAATTAGAAGCTACTTTGGGAGTGGCCTTATTAGATCGCCATGGGCGGACTTTTACCGTGACGGCGGCCGGTCAATATTTTTATCGACATGGAAAAGATTTACTTGTCTCGGTGGATTTCTTAATTAAGGGAACTCAGCAATTTAATGAACCGGATCAATATCAATTAAATGTTGGTTATCTTCGTGATTTTGGGACCGGCGAGTTTCTACAGGCAGTGGCGGATTTTTCCAGCCAATATCCACAAATTAAGATCAATATTACAAGTGGCAATCACGAAAGTCTGTACCGACTAATGCAATCTCAAAAATTGGATTTGATTTTTTCCGATCAACGACGGGCTTTATCTGATCGGGCCATCAATCACTTTTTAACGGCGAGTCCTTTGATGGTGGCCGCAAGTGTTAATCAATTAAAAGACCGTCAGAATGTCGACGTAGATGATTTAAAAGATTTAACCTGCTTGATAATTCAAAGCGATCCAGAAGATACTAGCACCATTGAATATTATCAAGGAGCGCTCGGGATTAGCAGTGATTTTCAAATTGTGGGGACGAAAGAAGCCGCTGAAATGTTAATGGCGACCAATCAAGGGTACGTAATTGTTAATGAACGGACGCAAGACCAGTTTAATTCGGCGGTGATTCAGGCGCGACCGTTAGTTCATCATCAAGAAAAGTTTCTACAAAAATACTTTGCCTATTGGGATAAAGATAATGGCGGTTATTTTGTGGAAGCATTTGCCAAATTATTAGCAAATCAGTTCAAATAAGTAAAACTTATGCATTGAATTAATAATTGGAATCGTTTTATATAATCGATACTTTTATACTGTAAGTATCCTAAAGCTGGAGGTGTTAAACAGTGTCAGACGAAGAACAAATTATTTCGCTCTATCGGCAAGAGAATGAGGCGATGGTAAAGAAAGATCTGGTTACTTTGAATCAAATTTTAGCTCCGTCCATGAATTTGGTTCATATGACTGGCATGGTTCAACCCAAATTAGAATGGATTGATCAGATTCAAAATGGCCAAATGAAATATTTTGATTCTCAAGAAGAGCATATTTTTGATGTCGTGATTGATGGGGATCAGGCTAGTTTAATTGGTCAAAATCTGGTTCGCGCTTTGGTTTGGGGTGGCGGGGTCACAACATGGCCCCTCCAAATCAAAATGGAATTTCAAAAAATTAATGGTCAATGGTTGATCACTTATCAAATTGCTAGCACTTATTAGGAGGTTGAGAAGATGGCAATTTCTTCAGCAGCGTCAGAATATCGGCAACGCTTATTTGCAGACGATCCTTTTCAAGAATTAGCCCAAAAGGATCCAGAAGTATATGAAATCGTTAATAATTTTATGTTTGACGAGGTCGTTAATAATGACGATTTAGATGATCGGACCCGTTTTATGTGTAATCTAGCTACCTTAATCGGCTGTCAAGGAATCGATTTATTTGCTGAATACGTTCCAGCGGCCCTAAAAGCGGGAGTTAGTCCAGTCGAGGTCAAAGAGATTACTTACCAAGCGATTGATTACTTAGGGATAGGACGAGTTTATCCATTTTTAAAGGTAGTTAATCAACAATTTGCGGCTCAAGGAATCGACTTACCATTACCTGGTCAATCAACGACCAGTCCCGAAACGCGCTTAGCGGCTGGGGAGCAATGCCAAATCGATATTTTTGGCGAAGGAATGCGCGACTTTAAGAGTCAGGGTGGTGCTGCCCAAAATATCAACAAATGGTTGGTTGATAATTGCTTTGGGGATTACTACACGCGCCAGGGTCTAAATTATCAAGAACGGGAATTGATGACCTTTTGTTATTTAGCCGCTCAAGGTGGCGTGGAACCACAATTAGAAGGACATGCGGAGACTAATATTCAAAATGGGAATGATTATCTATTCTTAATTAAGGTAATTTCCCAGAACTTACCATTAATTGGCTATCCACGGAGTTTGAATGCCTTGCGCTGTGCCACTGAAGCTAAAGCAAAAGTAGAAGAACAATAAGGAGAAATGAATTATGGCAAAGAATGAAGAAGCAGTAAAAAATGATATGTTTGGTTTTGGGGAAGAAAATACCGCTTATGCCCAATACTTCATTGGGAAAAGTTATCTAAATGGTCTGGTGCCAGCAAAAGATGATGTAACAGTTGGGGTTGCCAATGTTAACTTTGAACCAGGTTGTCGGAATAACTGGCACATTCATCATGACGGTTACCAAATTATTATGTGTACCGCCGGTGAAGGTTGGTACCAAATTGAAGGTCAACCGGCGCAAAAGATGCATCCTGGTGATGTGGCGGTCTTCCACGATGGCGTAAAGCACTGGCACGGAGCTACCAAGGATAGTTGGTTCTCGCATGTGGCAATTGGTGCCGGTTCTACGGAATGGTTAGAACCAGTTGACGATGAAGCATATGGTAAATTAGCTGATTAAAAGAAGCAGGGAAAAAAGCAATGGGGCGTCCCATAGGGCTAACCTAGAACGAATGTTGGTACGAAACGGACCGACGTGAGTTCGTAGTTAGACTCGTGGGACAGCTTTTGACCGTAATTACTATTGTGATCAAAAAATGAGGGTGGGAA
>NZ_AICN01000052.1:0-12069 GCF_000247775.1 Limosilactobacillus gastricus PS3 | reverse complement strand
CCCCAGCGCAAATAAGAAAAAGAAAATTACCTTCCAAACTCACAAATGAGATAACTGAGTTTAACATAATCGCTTTAATTAAGTTAATGCAGAATGCTACTCCTTGTGACTTTTTCAAAATCCAGTATCTGAGCAAAGCTATTATGATCCCTAGAAATAAAACGACCATTAAGATATATATTGCATATGATTTATATGCGTCACTATATAGTAAGGAACAAACAATATTAAGTAACAACTGACCACAAGTATAATAACAAAAATAATACCCCAAAACGCTGATAAGATATGAGGATCTCTATAAATTAACGGAAAAAGATAGTAAGGCACGACGACCACTATCTGGATGATAATTGATAAAGTAACATATATAAACTTTCTCATACAATCATCCACTCACTCTGATAATTCATTCTTATTATGCTTGATCGAATATAAGAATCGTTTTGCGGTTTCGTTTTTAACTACTGCTTGGTTAGTTTGCTCGTCATATCCATCAGTTAATGTGTCGTATAGATAATCATAATCGAAATGTTGTTTAAATTCTTTTGACCGATTAATCTTGTTTGATTCAAGTCCTTGGTAATAATCTGCAGAAGCCTTAATGAAGGAGTCTTGATTCATTCGGTCTGTAATATTTACGGCATCTAAATCCGCTTTATAATCATCATTACCCATATTTGGTGATCTAAAAGCTGCGGTTGTCGTGTCTCCTCTCCATCCTGCAACGTACTTTGTATGCCAATTTCTGTTCTTGTACTACTCCAAAATGGCTATGTATTACGGTCACCGATGTAAACTTTTGCTCCTTAACTAAAATTTAATCGTCATCTAAATTTCCAGACATAATTTCCTTAATACAGTTGTCTAGATCTTTATTATATTTGCGTTGAGAATGATACGGATATGAATAACTTCTCCGGTATTTCCATGCTTTTGACTGAAATGAGTAACTATATAATCTCGTTGGCAATCCTCGATGATTGTAATAGATTTTTATTCTATGAACATTCACTCCATCCATAGAATAATTACCATTTTTGATTAAGATATAATTATGTTTCCGAATTTTCATCAAAGTATCATTGGAAGAAATTACATCATATAATAAAGACTCATTTTTTAGCTCACTATATTCCTTTGTATTCTTCCATTTTTTCTCCTCATGAACATTCCCCTTCATATACATATAACCATCTTTATATGCAAATCCAGTTGAATCGAATATTCTTTTAGATTTCAAATCAAAATTTAGGACATCTGATCCTCTCTTTACTGTTATAAAATTTTGTGAGTTAATTATTTGTTTTACCGTTATTTGTTGACACCCACAAAGTAAAATCGATAAAAATAGAAAGATAATCAAATAAGCTCTTTTTTTCATGATTATCTCCACTAATTTTTACTTGCGTGCATGTAGTAATCGAATCCCTGATTACTTACGTTACCATGCTTTTTAAGCCAATTTACATACTCTTGATAAGCCTGTTGTTTTTGATTGTCTGGCACTTTGCTCCATGCTTGGATATCTTTATTACCTTGTTTCACAATATCGGCGTATTTACCACCATTTTCAGTATAATCCTTTTCACTAACAAAATTGCCCTTTTGAGTAGCTTGCTGACGAAGTTGCGGATCAGCTGGATGGACCCGATCAAGATTATTATGCGTCCCTTTATATTTTTCGGGAACATGGTTTCCTTGACCACCCGAAGGTATCCCATAATTAAAAGACTCAGTATTGGCAATCATCTGTAATTCTTGCTTACTATACACATCGGGGTCCGAATTAATGGTTCCATCCGAATTTAGATGATTATTATAAGCATTCCATTCGGAAACAAAATTACCATTATCCATGTTAACTATGAATTCAATCATGCGACCATCGTTGTTAGTCTTTGCTGTACTATCTTTCATCAGCTGCACCTTCATGTTTTCTGGATAGGTAAATTGCCCTTGTTGGCGATTATGTAAGTTGGCACCGGTGGAGTAGTCTGCCTTTAAGTGATGATCCCGATTGAATTGCTGTAAACGTTGATAATCAGTTGCATTCGTAGATAAATTATGCTTAACTCCATCATAATTATGGATATAGTTAAGGTACGAACGATCTAAGTAACTACGGAATAAATGTACCTTTTACCCCAAGTCATCGGCCTTTAAACCAGTTTTCTGTTTTCCATAAGCCTTAACAACTGAATCCCGTATCATTGGATAAAAGGAGTTCAGTGGTGAAAGCTGGTCTTTTAAATGGTATTTGCTGTTCGCTGGTAATTGTAGGAAACCATTTTGATCAACATAACCACCTAGTTGCTTATTGATTACTAGATCCAGCTTATCGTGAGCTTTTAATTTAGAAGCGGCGTATACGTGATTATAAATTTTAGACCCAACATTATGGACGCTGCGCCAATAAGACGAAATTTTCTGTTGTGCAGTTACCTGATCGGCTTTGGCGTCCTTTAAGGTGTGCCGATTAAGATAACTCAAATAGTCACTGATCGCAGCATTGTCCCAGCCATCCTGACCTAACTCTTTTACTTCAGCCTTTAAAATGGCAATTAAATTTTGTTTGTCACTTAATGAGCCCTTAGGCAAGATTTTATCAACCATCTTTTTGAGCTTTTCGTTTAATATAGTTTCATTTATCAAATCCTTAGCTGAAATGAATGGTATCTCAGTGAGCTTAAGCTCACTATTAGCACTAGTTGAGGAACTTAATCCACCCACGAGCGCTTTTAATTTGATCGTGCCAGAAGTGATATTACTAAATAGGTGCGCCGTATTGGCATTGTAAGTGCGTAAATCATCTAACATCTGTTGGTATTGACGCTTTTGATTCTCGGTGGAGGCAATCATTCCATCCAGAATAGCCCCTTGCCCAATTTGATTTAATTCGCTTTGGAGTTGGTGCATTAAGGACAATTTACTATCAGTTAAGGAAAGTAAGTTTTCTAAATGATCCTCATCTAAATAACCGTAATGATTAACCTGTTGATCAGCAGCAATTAAAGAACGTAAATCCCCTTCCATACGATCGACGATCGTGTTCAATTCGGCCAGTGCTGGAGGAACTAATTCTTCTACTAAATCACCCCCAGCTTGATAAGCCTGTCCAGACATTCCTTTAGTCCCAATCGTATTTAATAACTTCTGCGTTGCTTGATTTAAGCGATTGACCATTTCCCGCACGGCATTTAAATTAGCCCGTGTGACTTGAATGGCTTCATTAGCATCACTACTCGCATAAATTAATCCCATTGTCTTACCCCTGATTGATTTGATTCTGAATCTGTCGATTTTTTTGTCGATAGTCACCTTCCAGTTTCTCAATTTGATCGGTAACCTGACGTCGAAAATTAGTTTGTTCCGCCTGTACTTGCTCGAAAATGCGGCCCAAAACCGGATTTCCTTGGGACTGCATTCCATACAGTTCAGTTAATAGGTCATTATCGAACTGAGCCACTTGACCTGGAAGATCATCCAAACTATCAACTCGTCGCTGCTTTTCTCTAGTTAGTTGTCCCAATTGATCTTCTAAGCGGGCCCGTTCCATTTCTTTCATTGCACCCCAAACTCCTTCCGATCCTGGACATCATCACTTTGCTTTTTATGATCAACTCGATCAAATTGTTGCGAAAGTTGTTTCAGACCATTCAGCGCTTCCTCTGCTAAAGCCATTAATTCAGCATTGGAAAGCTGACAATTTTTCAAACCTGAACAATTGGATTTTCCTAAAGCTAAACTTCGTTTCACTAACTGAGTCGAAGTATAAGCTTGCGTTGCTTGATCAACTAACGCACTATTTGATGATATTTCCATAAACTCCTCCCGAGTCAATGATAACAATATTCGTGTTAACACTTATTGTATCATATATATAATATTGAAAATGATCTTTAACTGAAATGGCTGATTAATTCTCAAATGTATAGGAAAAGACAAAAACATTTAAATAGTTAAAGAAATTCTTAAGATGACTAATATAGAAAGCGCTTTTATATAATAGTGTTACAATAAATTTATAAATATGTTAGATATATAAAGAAAAAAGGAGTTTAACAATGACATTATATGGAAAACATGATCAAGAAACTCGCAATGTATTAGACCCTATCTTTGGATCATTCAGTGAAGATCATGATCTAACAAAGTACGAATTGAACCAACAACCGACTGAACCTCGAATTGCCTATCAGGTCATTAAAGACCAACTATTAGATGAGGGTAATGCGCGGCAAAATTTAGCTACTTTTTGTCAAACCTATATGGAGCCAGAAGCAACTAAACTAATGAGTGAGACCCTGGAAAAAAACGCGATTGATAAGTCAGAGTACCCGCGGACTGCCGAAATTGAAAATCGCTGTGTTAATATCATCGCTAATTTATGGCACGTCCAAAGCAATGAAGAATACATGGGAACTTCGACGGTCGGGTCTTCAGAAGCTTGCATGCTCGGTGGAATGGCCATGAAATTTGCTTGGCGAAATCGGGCTAAAAAGTTAGGCTTAGATTTGAATGCTCATAAACCTAATCTGGTGATTTCTTCAGGTTATCAAGTATGTTGGGAAAAATTCTGTGTTTATTGGGATGTTGAATTGAGAACAGTTCCAATGGATCTTAATCATCAATCATTAAATATGGAAAAGGTTATGGATTATGTTGATGAGTATACGATCGGGATTGTCGGAATTATGGGGATTACCTATACTGGTCGCTATGACGATTTGGAAAAGCTAAACGATTTAGTCGAAAACTATAATCAAAAGACTGACTATAAGGTCTACATTCATGTTGATGCGGCCTCAGGTGGTCTCTATGCTCCCTTCATGGAGCCTGACCTTAAATGGGATTTCCAGCTTAAAAATGTTGTCTCGATCAATACTTCCGGTCATAAATACGGCCTTGTTTATCCAGGGATTGGTTGGGTCCTCTGGCGAGATCAAGCTTATTTACCAAAAGAGTTGATTTTTAACGTTTCTTATTTAGGTGGTGAAATGCCAACAATGGCAATTAACTTTTCTCGTAGTGCTTCCCATATTATTGGTCAGTATTACAATTTCATTCGCTATGGCTTTAAGGGTTATCACGACATCCACCAACGGACTCATGATGTCGCCGTCTACCTCGCTAAAGAGATTGAAAAACTAGACTTGTTTGAAATTGTTAATGATGGTTCCCGGTTACCAATCGTTTGTTATCGGAATAAAGACAATCGTGAACATGAATGGACCTTGTATGATTTGGCCGATCGTTTAGCAATGAAGGGTTGGCAAGTCCCTGCCTACCCACTACCAGCAGACCTAGATCAGATTGAAGTCCAACGGATTGTGGTTCGGGCTGACTTTGGGATGGGAATGGCCCATGATTTTATCGAGGACCTGAAGCAGGCCATTCATGACCTAGATCAAGCTCATATCGTCTTTCATGAAAAGACCGCTCTTAAAAAATATGGCTTTACCCATTAATTAAGATTGGAGGAGGAGTAAATGGATAATCGACCAATTGGCGTTATGGACTCAGGAGTAGGTGGCTTATCAGTCGTCCAGGTCCTGAAGCAACAACTACCTAATGAAACAATTATTTTTGTCGGCGATCAAGGACATTTCCCGTATGGAACTCGTGATACTGCTAATATCCAGCAATTAGCCTTAAGTATCGGTGAATTTTTTAAGAGTCAGGATGTTAAATTAACGGTTATTGCTTGCAATACTGCGACTGCCGCCGCATTAGAAATCTTACAAGAAAGAATGCCCTTCCCGGTAATTGGGGTTATTGAGCCTGGTGCAAAAGCTGCCCTATCATTACCTCAACACCACATGATTGGAGTCATTGCAACCGAATCAACTACCGAATCGGACGCCTATCCAAAGCAGATTCGGAAACTTGATCCTAACTGTATTGTGATTTCTAAGGCTGCTCAGCCGTTAGTTTCAATCGTTGAACACGGACTGACGGACAGTCCACAAGCACAAACAACCGTTGATCAAGAATTAGCGCCTTTTAAGACTTCAAATATCACTTCCTTAATCTTAGGGTGTACTCATTTCCCATTCCTATCATCACAAATCAATCATTTCTTTAATAATCGCGTCACCTTAGTCGATCCTGCAGAAGAAACCGTAAAAACCGTTCAACAACAATTGATTACCAATCACCAATTATCCGATCAGGCATATGGTAAATTGACCCTTTATAGTACCGGCGATGGTACGGCGCTTGCGGCTGCGGTTAAAAAATGGTTAACAACGGCCGACGAAAGTAATTGTTGTCACCTTGATCTCTAGAAAGTCGAGGTTACCGCTATGGATAAACATCTTATTGGTACCTGGACCTTTGTGGGAATTATCGTCTCCTTAATTGCAACTTTAAGCAGTGTCTTAACCTTAGCCGCCACAGGTTGGCAGATGCCCTTTTATCTGATTTTTGCCATCATCTTCTTTGCTGCCCCGATCGCACTAATTACAATTGAACTTTCAGTTTCCTTAAAGGGTTCAGGAGGTCCCCAATTATGGGTTAAAACTGCTACTAATCCCAAATGGGGTTTTGTAACTTCATGGTTATTGTGGGTTCAAATGTTTCCGGCCATGGTCATGATTGCCTCCACCTTGGGACCACTCTTGGGAAATACGATTGATAACCGGGCTTTAGGTCAAAATCATTGGTTTACCCTCATCTGCATTCTAGTTTTCTACTGGCTAGTTACCATCTTAAATTTAAAATTTGATATGGCAAAACTAGGCGGTGCGGTCGGGATCTGGTTAGGTGTCTACCTGCCCATTAGTTTTATGATTTTGACAGGTTTCCTTGCCTTTTTAAAATTAGGTATTTCGCCAACAAGTATTCTAGGTTCATTTAAACCAAGCAAACTGGTCCCTGACTTAAGTGATTATCAATCACTTAAATACATTTCTGCCGTCGTTTTCATCTTTACTGGAATCTCAACTACTGGGGTTTACGCACCGCGACTTAAGAATCTGACGAAAACCTTTACACGCGGCTTAAGTATAGCCGTCTTGGTAATCGTCTTAATGAACTTTTTTAACTCTTTTTTGATTGCCAACGCGATCCCACATGGACAAGCGGAATTAACTGACATTACTCAGCCAGTCATTATCTATTGTCAAATTTTACATTGGCCAAGTTGGATCGTTCAAATCTTTAGCGGTTTTGCCTTTATCGGTGTTTTAGTTCAGTTATCCACTTGGGTAACGGCGCCATCACAAACCATAATTGAAGTTGCCAACGATGGCCTTCTACCCCCTAAGTGGGGGTGGTATCGACATAACCAATATGGGGTTTCCAAAAATATTGTCTTAACCCAAGCAATTGCAATCACCTTATTCGCGCTCTTATACGCTTTACCAAATATTAACAGTGTTTTCTTAATGCTGGTTAATACCGCCGTCTTCTTATACTGCATGGTTTATATCATTATCGCAATTGCATACCTGATCTTAAGATATCAATACCATGGTGAACGCCCCTTCAACGTTGATCGGCATGGCAACAGCCGAGCTTGGTTGGTAGCCATATTGTTAATTTTAGGAATTATTATTTGTTTTATTTCCACTATTATCACGACTAAAGTGCTAGATTCAGTCATTATGATTAGTATCTCAATCTTATTATTTGTAATCCCGTTGATAGTCGAGCGCTATAAAAAGCCATCATGGCTGAATGATCTTCATCGTAATTATTAAAAATTATTGATTTTTTGTACTGACCCTTGAATTATATGATATCGGCATTATAATGATCGACAAATGGAGGTGAATTGAAATGGAAGAACAATATAAATTTGTCACTGGTGATTTAAAATTAGCTGATGTCCCAACGGTGGTGGACAACCCACTTTCTTTAAAAGAAGCTAAAGCAGTTGTGAAAAAGCAACGTAAAGCAATGTCTAAGTTGCAACCAAAACTTTATGCGCAACATAAATACGGCGTCGTCATTGTTTTACAAGCGCTGGACGCAGCTGGTAAAGATAGCTTGATTGCCCATACCTTTTCGGGACTGAACCCGGCTTGGTTTGACGTGGTTAATTTTAAACAACCTAGTTCAATCGATTTAGATCATGATTTCTTATGGCGAATCAACCAACAGCTCCCGGCTCGCGGTATGTTAGGAATTTTTAACCGTTCATACTACGAAGATGTTTTAATTTCTCGCGTTCATCCGGAAATTTTATTAAATGAAAATTTACCCGGGATCGATGGATTGGCTGACTTGAATGAAGAATTCTACCAAAACCGTTATCATGATATTCAAAATTACGAGGATTATTTAAATCATGCTGGTTATGTGGTAATTAAGATTTTCTTGCATATTTCTAAAGATGAGCAGAAACAACGTTTCTTAGATCGGGTTAACACCCCTGATAAGCAATGGAAATTCTCAGCTTCTGATGTTCATGAGCACAAGTTCTTTGATCAATACATTGATGCCTACCAACGTGCCATCAACGCTACCGCTACTAAAGATAATCCTTGGTATGTCATTCCCGCTGACGATAAATGGAATTCTCGGGCGATTGCGGCAACCATTATTCGAGAACGTCTAGAACAACTACCGCTAGCCTTTCCAGAGATTGCCAAGGAAGATAATGCCAAATTAAAAGCCGCGGCAAAGGAACTAAAGAAGGAAGCAAAACATTAACTAAAAACGGGAGGTGAGATCAATGTCATCTGGTTCGCATACTTCCAATAATAAAAATTCCATTAGCACCTTAGGAGCAACTGCAATTGGGGTCGGTGGCATGATGGGGGCTGGTCTATATACCTTAATCGGCTTAGCAACCAACTCGGCTGGGGTGTGGCTCCCCCTATCCTTCTTAATCGGCGGTGCGGTCGCTGCTTTCTCCGTTTATTCCTACTCCAAACTGGGCATGAAATACCCTAGTCGTGGTGGCGCGGCCCAATTCTTACTGCAAGGCTTTGGTGATGGGCTCTTGGCTGGCGGAATGAACGTCTTTCAGTACTTAGGCTGGATTATCGCCATGGCCTTATACGCAACAGGCTTCGCTGAATACTTTTGCCAATTATTTAATCTTACTGATTCAGGTTGGACCGGTAAAGCTGTCAGTATTGGTATTATCATCGTAGTGGTTTTCGTAAATATCTTGGGCGCTAAACAAGTAGCGCGGGCGCAAACAACCATTATTGCTTGTGAACTGATCATCTTAATCGCCTTCATCGCGATCGGCCTAACTAAAGCTCATATTCCGACGTTAAATAGCAACTTTAAACAGACTCCTTTAGGTGTGCTATCTGCAGCAGGGTTACTGTATGTTACTTACGAAGGTTTTGGGGTGGTGACTAATGCGGCAGGAAGTATGAAGAATCCCGCCAAGCAATTGCCAATTGCTATGTATTGTTCCCTCGGTATTGTAATGGTCATTTACATTCTTTCGAGCATCGTCGTGGTAACGACTTTAGGAGTAAATGGCGCAATTGCTAATCAAGGTCATGCCTTAGCTGATACCGGGCGTGTAATTTTTGGTAATCTAGGCTTTATAGCGATTGGTATTGCAGCTCTTGTTGCGACGGCCTCTGCCGTTAATTCGACGATGTTTGGCGATGAAAACTTGGCTTTGAGAATTTCCAAAACCGATGAGGTTCCAGAAAAATTTGGGGTCATGACCAAAGTTGGCGGAACCTGGGGACTCTTCTTCACGGCCTTGATAACCTGTGCTTTCGTGGTTATTTTTCCCCTATCTGCTGTTGGTCAAATGGCGAGTCTAGCTTTCTTATTAGTTTATGCCATGGTTAATGCTGGCCACCTTCGTCTTTACCATGAAACCAAGGCTAACCGAACTTTATTAATTCTTTCAGTTGTTTTGAATCTCGCCCTCTTTACCCTTTTGTTCTACCAAACAATTGCCGACGGTAACGTGATGACTTGGGGGTCGGTGATCGGTCTATTGGTTTTAAGTTTTCTACTCGAATGGCTATGGAGAATCCACACTCATCAAAATATGCACTGGTTAGGTCCAGTCCCGAATAAAAAGTAAAATAAAAGACTGGTGAAATATTTCCAGTCTTATTTTGTATCAAAGGAGGTCTTTATGAATCGAATTATCTCTTTTTGTAAGAAACAAGTAGTGCTGTCTATTTCTTTCATTCTTGCCGTCTTATCTTGTTTGATTACCCCGCCTAGTAAAAAATACCTTTCATATATTGATTATCGGACCATTCTCTTATTATTTTCATTCATGTTAGTCATTGCTGGTTTACGACGACTTGGGATCTTTGACAAAATCAGCAATTATCTGTTGACTAAGGTCAAAAATGAAAAAGGTGTCGCCATTGTCCTTGTTCTCATGAGTTTTTTCATGGCCATGTTTCTGACCAATGACATCACCCTTATCACCATCGTTCCCCTAACGATCATCATTTTTTCTGCGGAAGCAACTAAAATGACCCGGGAACAAAAGAAATTATTAGTGATTACCTTGGTTATCGAATCCCTAGCGGCCAACTTTGGTGGCATGTGTATGCCCTTCGGTAGTCCCCAGAATATGTACTTATATTCTTTCTTTAATATGTCGATGACGCATTTCTTTGTCACCATGCTCCCGTTTGCGATTCCCGGAATCATTGTTTTGATCATTTTAATTAGCTTCATCAACTATGACAATAGTATTGAAGATCATAAATTGGAATCCCTCCCCGAACCCAAACAGTATTCAAAGGGGATTCATAAGCTAATTATTTTCCTGATCCTATTCTTGATTGCGATTGCTTCGGTGGCCCGCTTGATTGATTATCGAATCGCCACCCTAATAGTCTTGGTCGTGACCTGTTTCCTTGATGTTAAAGCTTTAAAACAAGTTAATTATGTCCTGCTATTTACCTTTATTTTCTTCTTTATCTTTGTCGGCAATATTGGGAACATCCATTTTCTAGAAACGATTATAAAAGACTCAATTAGCCAACATGAAGTCCTAGCATCCATTGTAACAAGCCAAGCTACTAGTAACGTCCCCGCAGCCATCTTAATTTCCAAATTCACTAACAACGGGACTGGCATTCTCATTGGGACCAACATCGGTGGTATGGGAACTCTAATCGCCTCCATGGCTAGTTTAATTACTTACCAGCTGTTAGGTGCTAAATATCCAGATGCTAAAGGTATGTTTATTAAGTATTTCTCGATTTATAATTTCGCACTGTTGGTAATTTTCTATGTTTATTATCTGTTAATTCGCTAAAAAACTGGTTATCCTTGCCCTGGGATAACCAGTTTTGTTGACTTTACGGTCCAGTCACGTAGATGTGATTAGATGGTTGTAATTAACCACATTAAAATTGGTACGACAATAATAAATAAAGTTGACGTTGAAACCACCACATCGGTCGCAAACTTGACATCACCATGGTATTGATCGGCTAAAATCGGTAACACGGCAAAGACCGGCGTTGCCGCCTGAATGATTAAAGTATGTCTAAACATCGGCGTTAAATGGAAGCCTAGATGGCTCCCACCAACAATCATGATGATCATTAGTAAAGGCGCAACCACGAATCTCCCTATAATCACGATAATATTGTCACGACCGAAACTCATATTCTTTAAGCCAAAGTTTCTTAGCATGATTCCGATATAGATCAAAGATAAGGGAGTAACTAAGCCACCAATATCAGTTAGGGTCGTAGTTACAAATGACGGCAGTTGCGTATCAGCGCTCGGCCATATAATTAAAACGGGAATGGCAATAATAAAGCCCCAAAGTGGCGCCGGTAACAAATGCTTCCAAGAGATCCCCACTCGCTTATTATCACTTTTACCAGATCCATCATTCTTAGCTAGGGTCGGATCATCAGCCGCAATTGTCCAAACTGTGAAGGTCCATAGAATAACCGTATTGACAATATAGTATACCAATAAGTACGGAAGCGATACCGAGCCAAATAAGGCAATGTTTAAAGGCATCCCAATGAAAACCGTATTAGTAATATTAAATCCGGCCATCATGATGGCACGCCGTCCGTGTGGAACCTTAAGTGACCTCACAACAATCCAAGAAATTAAGTAACCAATTAAGATTGAAAGAATCGAATAAAC
>NZ_AICN01000053.1:0-10229 GCF_000247775.1 Limosilactobacillus gastricus PS3 | reverse complement strand
GTCTATTCTGAGAATCAGATAACATAATAATGATAGATCCAACTATAATTCCCAAAATAGTCTGAAAAATGATACCAAAACCATATTGGCTCTTTATAGACTCTCCTTCAAGTTTATCTCTTATGATACCCCCATAGCGAAGATATACTCCATCGTTTAAACCTAAAGCCAAGCAAGGAATATAGGTCGCATAAAAAATGAACAATTGCCAATAACTATAATCAACCACACTTAACACTTTAGGAAGAACTAAGTTTGTGCTACAACTAACCAATAATGAAATACCTTGAGCCAGAAAAGCAAATATGAAATTCTTCCGTAATTGTTTTTGCATCAACAAATGATCCTCATTAAAACTTTAACTTTTTAGTAATAAGCACATACAAAATATTAAAAATAGCTATATAAATTATAAAGCCAACTGAAACAAACATTGAGAATAACCAATCATCAATTGGATGCAAAAAAATCGCTTCTGCCATATATCCATATATAATCAATGAAACAAGGTGATTTCTGTATCCAATTTTCCTTAAAGTGTAATAATACAAACTATAGAATAGTGCAAATATCGTTTGTAAAAAATATACGCCAGTTAAGCCAAAATCTGAAAGCCAGTTTCTATATGCAGAGTATACATTTCCTAAATTAATCCCATTATAAAATCTAAATTCTTTTTTAGAAATATACTGTGGAATATCAAATCCCAATGACCGAAATGTCTTCAAAAGCGAAGGAAAAGTCTCTTTTCCCCAAATACTAGTATTTTGGACTGGGTCCTTAATATACATATCAAATAATTTTACCGGTCCTCCGGCATACATACTAATGTATTCTACAAATCCGTTATTCTCAGATGAAGACCTACCAATTAACAATCGAACTCCATAGAAGACAATTAATAAGAGGACAAATATAATGGTTAATCTAGTTAAAATTTTTAACCCGTTACCCTTACATTTTTCATGAAATAGTAATAAACAACATAAGATGCAATTACACCCAAAATGTTTAACCGGTTACTATCAAATAGACTGAACAAAATATAAATTAACGCATTTGGAAGACAAAATAAATAATCTTCCTGAATTACAGAATTATGAACAATATTATAGATCAAGACAAAGCCATAAATATAACCACAAACAGTTATGATTTTAGAGAGCTGTTGTAAATATCCTGGCATTCCAACAGAATTTAAAGAGTAAGAACTACTAATACGATAATTTTCCAAAGATTGGCTTAAAGAACCACCACCACCTATTTGACGAATATTTTTTATCCATAGAATCAGAACGACAAAATTCAATAAAATTAAAAATATCGTTATAGTTTTGTTCACATTAATTCTATCCGTATATTCTGAAACCTTTAGCTCTTCATTATCAGGTAAGACTAAAAATTTAACAATATATGAAGTGGCAATAAAAATTAAAGCTCCATAAAGATAAATATGAAAGGCTTCCTGAGAGTAATCTGATAATCCCCACTGATCATAATTCAATAGTGCACTCCCAATTGACAATGCATACATTCCACAAAAAATGAAAGCTGGAGCGAGAAAATCATGACCAAACATCTGATATGTAATAAAAACTAACCCTATAAAAATTATAAATAACCATATAATCATATCATTTCCCCATTGGTTGAAATTCTATATCTCTTTTAAAGGTTTTCGTATGTTTATATAAACCTAAAAATAATACCATTTTGATTGATAGGTTACTAATGAAACTATCAGAAGTCTTAATGTTATATTTTTTGTATAATTTTTAACGCATCAAATCCACCATTCATTATTAAAGTTCGCAAATCATCGCAGAAATCATTTTTAACCTTCAATTCATCTAAAAGATATAAATTATCCCAATAAACGGCAGCATGTTGATTAATAATTTTCGGCAGCTTGGTAACTAGCCTTTTGATTACTCCAAATTTTCCGTACCTTCCTGGCGTTCCAGACACATTTCTGCCGGTTCTTCGATACATAACAAGTGGATCTTTTATGTACTCGACCTCACCAACTAATACAGCCGTTTTACCAAGATAATTATCGTGAGATATATTGTACTTTCCCGTATAATTATCAATATAAACAAAGTCCCAAAGTGAGCGATTATGGGCAATAGTCGTCCCCCAAATATAACGATAACTAAAGAAAATATTATATGGATTTTTTGATAAATCTAAATTAGTGTAATCAGACATTTTTATTTGAAGATCATTACCATCCTCACTAATAAAATTCAAATTTGAGTAACACAAACATGGAGTTGCCTTTTTAGATAAAATGTTAATCTCCGTTTCCATCTTTGTGTTAACCCAAATATCGTCTTGATCACAGTAAAAATAATAATCATAATTTACATCAGTTGAAGTCTTAACATACTTCATAACATTGAAGAAATTATTAAAGGCCCCATGATACTTATTATTATGAAGTATTTTTTTGATTCGATCATCCTTATACATATAAGATTCCAACAATTTAACGGTATTGTCACTAGAACCATCATCGCTAACATATAAATCCCAATCTGTGTACGTTTGATTTAATATGCTTTCCAATTGCTGTTTAAGATATTTTTCGCCGTTATAGGTGGCCATCATAATTACTGCTTTTTTTTGTTTAATATCCATATTTTATTACCCATATTCTATAGAGAACCTTTACAATTGGCAGTAATGAATAATTATTAAATCTTACTATCCTAACAAATCTGTCTGAGTTTAATCTATTATAACTAAATATAGAGATCTCCTTAATGTTTTGATCAAATTGAATAATTTCTTTTTTTGCTTCTGACAAATTTAATAATAGGTATGTACGCATAGTACTTCCAATTGATCGTTTGAAGGTATTGAAAATTGTATTATCTTGATTTGACTCAAGTTGTGAACGGTTAAATTTATCATAAAGCCTTACAAGCTGGTAGGATACCTTTTCTTGCATCTTTATGTTCTTTAACATATTTTTCTTATTAACACTTTGATCTTCACTACCCAGTCTATACATATATAGGTAGATATCAAGATAAGTAATCGTTCTTGAAACAAACGTGGCCCAAACCACATATTCTACATCAACATAAAAACAATTTTCGGTGATCTGAACATTATTTTCCTGTAGCAAATTTGTTTTTACGGTTAGAGTATGAAGTACTACCCGTTTAATATCAAAGTCATCTTTCCATGTATATTCTCGGCCGTTTTCCAATCCCTTAACTAAACACACTTTATTTTCGTGATCAGGAAATACCTCTGTGTGATTGGTAAGCACCATATCAGAATCCAAATTTTTTAATTTATCGATAAAGTCCACTAATCGGTCAGTATCAACCCAATCATCGCCATCAATAACTTTAAAATATTTTCCAGTTGCTAAAGAAATTCCCTTATTTATTGTCGAACCGTGTCCGCCATTTTCTTTGCCAACATATTTAAACGTTTGTGGAGCAATTGCTTCATATTTTTCTGCTACTAACCTTGTACCATCTTTTGAACCGTCATCAACGATCAGAACTTCTAAATCATCATATACCCGTGAATCATTAAATGAGTCTAGAGTTTTATCTAGAGTCTTTTCAACATTATATGCTGCTACAGAAATTGTCAAAATTTTCATATGTCATCCTTAAATGTACTTATTTTTTAACGGTCTTAAATACTTTTGAAAAATCCCAGCTAAAAACAGAGTTATATCCTTTAATCCATTATTAAAAAGGAAATTGATAAAAATTTTTTTATTACTATTATCAATTCCTAAAGACTCTGATTGCCATGGGGTCTCACAATAATACTTATACCATTCGTCCTTAAGGGGATGATTACTGTTTTTGAACCATGGACGAATCGAATAAAAGCTACTTGTAAAATGAACAATAACGGGATGCAATTTTGCATTTTCAATTTTAACTTCAGAATAGAAGTTAATGGGCGATCGATATAAAAAAATCTCTTTATATGTTAATTCATAGAAAATAGATACCAGGTTATAACAAGGATCTAATGGGGTCACCCAATCACTTAATACGGCGTTTAAGATTCCTTGATCGCCCTGCTGAATTCTCCCATTATTTATAGAAATAAAATTAATTAGCTTTTCTTTAATATTCATAGATCTCCATCGTTTGAGATCAATCAATAATACACCCGAGTTGAACATGATGTCGTTTTTTTCAGACCTATATTTTCCCTATAATATTTACTAAATGCATCACTAAGTGCACTAATAATATTTCCATTTAGATCCATATTCCACAATTCTGATAAAGATGATACAACAAGTGTATCGCAGTCTAAATACAAGACCCTTTCAATGTCATCACTCAACACATCACCTATAAAAAGCCTTGAAAATTGACTGACTGACCCTCGATCCGTTTTTACATCAATTCCAATTTTTTTAGATATTGTGCCCATTGGGACCCAATATAAAGACGTATTACTGAAATTACTACAAATTTCAGATATGTGATCCCTATTTTCAGATTCAATACCACCATCTAATATAAATATATTTATTAAATCTGCATCTAAGTTATTAGATAACAATGAATATAATGAGGTTCCCAAGACAACTGAAAAAGAATCATCCGTCGTGTAAACTACATTATAATTATTCATACGTTTATTTTTCTCCCTAAAAAAACAGGTGACTCAACGTCACCCAAAGCAATCCTAGATTTCACCATATACAAACGGATTGTCTACTTCAAATTCTGTTAAGGTAGGTTGCTTAGAATCCTTCTCAGAAGTAATAGCCTTATCAAAGTCAATTGGCCAATCGATAGCCAATTCGGGCGTCTTAAATGAAATTCCGCCATCGGCTTCGTCATCGTAGTAGTTATCACATTTGTAAACGAAGTTAACATTGTCAGTTAAGGTCAAGAAACCATGGGCAAACCCCCGTGGAACCAACAGTTGACGATGATTACTTGCAGAAAGAATGTAACCTTCCCATTGTTTGTATGTTGGGGAACCCTTTCGCAAATCAACGATTACATCCAATACAGCACCAGTAACCACTCGGATCAACTTTGTTTGGGCTGCTCGTCCCCGTTGAAAATGTAAACCACGAAGAACACCGGCTTGACTAGAAAGTGATTGATTATCTTGAATAAATTCAAAATCAATTCCAGCATCTTTAAAATCACGATCAGAATAAGTTTCGGTAAAGAAACCGCGATGATCACCAAACACCGCCGGTGTAATTAATTTTACATCTTGCAGTTTAGTTGTTTTTACTACTAGCTTGCCCATTTCACTTCTCCTCAGCTAAACGTAATAAATACTGTCCATAATCATTTTTCTTTAATGGTTGTGCTAACTCTACGAGTTGAGCTTGATCAATATATCCCATCCGATAAGCAATTTCTTCTAAACACGCCACTTTTAAATTTTGTCGTTTTTCGACTGTGGCAATAAAATTAGCTGCTTCCATCATCGATTCGTGAGTCCCGGTATCTAACCAAGCATAGCCCCGACCCATCAACTTAACATCTAATTGACCACTTTTAAGATATTCAGAGTTAACGTCAGTAATTTCAAGTTCTCCTCGGTCAGATGGTTGAATGTTTTTAGCGATCTCAACCACCTGGTTGTCATAAAAATACAAACCGGTGACCGCATAATTACTCTTTGGATGAACTGGCTTTTCTTCAATTGACAAAGCATGCATTTGGTCATCAAATTCCACGACCCCAAATCGCTCAGGATCATTAACGTGGTAACCAAAGACAGTAGCACCAATTTCTTTTTGCGCAGCGGACTGAACTAATTGCGATAGACCAGCACCATAATAAATATTATCACCCAAAATTAGGCAAACACTGTCATCACCGATAAAATTCTCACCTAGAATGAAAGCTTCTGCTAGCCCATTGGGTTGTTCTTGAACCTGATAACTAAAGCTCATCCCTAAATCACTACCATCTCCCAATAAATTTTCAAAAAGTGGCATAAAGTCAGGAGTTGAAATCACTAATACTTCCCGAATTCCAGCCAACATCAATGTGGATAGTGGGTAATAAATCATCGGTTTATCATAAATTGGAATCAATTGTTTCGAAATCCCATGTGTAATAGGATATAAACGAGTACCAGATCCTCCGGCAAGAATTATACCTTTCACAATAATTGCTCCTATGAATAAAGATTATCTAATATGCACCATTTGGGATTATAACAACCTTGACGGTACATAACAAGATCCAAAAATCATACATTAAATTAGCACGTTGAATATAGGTTAGATCAATTCCCACCATATCCTTGAATCCAACGGTATTTCTAGCAGTCACCTGCCATAAACCGGTACAGCCAGGTTTAACCATCAAACGTTGCATGTCATGTTCCGAATAATGTGCAACTTCAGCCGGTAGTGGTGGTCGAGGCCCAACCAATGACATATCGCCGATCAAGACATTCCACAGTTGGGGTAACTCATCTAAACTGGTTTTACGAATAAATTTACCCGCTTTCGTGATTCGTGGATCATCCTTCATCTTAAACATCGCCCCGTCAACTTCATTTTGTTTCATTAACTCATGTTTAAGTTCTTCGGCATTGGTTACCATCGACCGGAATTTATACATTTTAAATTCTTTTCCATCTTTTCCCACGCGGGTCTGTGAAAAGAATACCGGACCACGATCATCGATCTTAATCCAAATGATGATAATTAAAAATAACCAAGAAAGACAAAACAATCCAATTAAAGAAAAGACAATATCGAAAAACCGCTTAAAAAATCGATAGACACATCGTGATTCTACTTGCGATTTATCGATGATTGGAATTTCAATATTCCTGACTTCCATAATTAGAATCCTTTCTTAGTTAAAACAACCAAAATCTTTTTTTTGCTTAATTGGCTCCCAGGTCATCCGGACTGGATCACCATTTAAAATATCCTTAGCGTTTTGTTGATAATCATCAGCCACTTTACGACCTAGATCTTTAGCTAACCGTCGCATGGCCGCGCCAAGTTCATAATCACGCTTTTCCATCACGTGAGCATCTGAAGCCATGATCGTACCTTGACCGGCATTCACCATTAAATTGGCGGCACGTTCAACGTCTTTCCCAAAAGTGCCTAAATAACTACTTGCCGTGATTTGACTTAAACAACCCAATTCCAATAAATCAGCTAAGCGCTCTGGATGGGCGACCAGCTCATTATTGCGTTCAGGGTGAACAATCATTGGGGTAATCCCCCGGGATTGTAGTTGATAAATCATCGATTTGGTATAGTGTGGCACTTCATTGGACGGTAGTTCCAGCAACATATAACGCCCACCTTCATCCGCAAACAAGATATCATCTTGATCTAAAGCCGTTAAAATCTTGTTTGATAAATGGACCTCTTGGCCTGGAAAAACTGTCAGTTCAATCCCTGACTCATTCAATGACGCTTGGAAGTCACTCGTAGCTTGTATCACCGCATCTTTATGGTTCACATATCGCCGATTCAAATGGTGGGGTGTAACTAAGGCATGGCTAACGCCATCCGCCACCGCATCACGCGCCAATTCTAGCGAAGCTGCCATACTTGGCGAACCATCATCTAAATTCGGTAATAAGTGACAATGTAAATCAACGTATCCCATGATTAATCTTCTGGTTCCACTGTTCCGTATCCATATCCATAGCCGTAACCATATCCATAGCCATCATCATCGCCACTAGCCACATCATTCATAACGTAACCAAGTAAATTAGCTTTAGAAATGTTCAGCATTTCGACAGCCCGTTTAATAGCAACTTTTTGGGTTACCCCCGAACGAACGACTAGCACGACTCCGTCTAACATACTCGACAGCACTTGCGTATCGTTCACTTCCAAAATCGGTGGCACATCGATGATCACCACATCATACATTTGCTCAAAGGT
The DNA here is from genome assembly GCF_000247775.1 of Limosilactobacillus gastricus PS3. Classification (GTDB taxonomy): domain Bacteria; phylum Bacillota; class Bacilli; order Lactobacillales; family Lactobacillaceae; genus Limosilactobacillus; species Limosilactobacillus gastricus_A. Next base: position 2,332 of record NZ_AICN01000053.1, on the reverse strand, counting down.
AGCAACTAGATCGCGCATCCGTTGTGAATTCAACAAACCAGTCGCATTCGGTGGTACCGGACCCACTGTTAACACATCCAGGTTTGGCACTTCGGTTGCTTGAATAACATCTTGAGAATTAATAACGTGTTCTTGATCCATCAAAAGGGTTGTTAATCCTTGCCGGTTATCAAGGTCAAAAGTTGAATGCATGGTTGGCCGCCGCAAATCGGCATCGACCATTAAGACCCGCTTATTATCCTGCGCCCAGGTCACCCCGACATTAGCCGTTACAGTGGACTTCCCTTCTGAAATGTTGGAGGACGTAAAGGCTAACGCCTTAATTGGATGATCAACGCCCATAAAGGTAATATTAGTCTTAATCGTCCGGAACTGTTCAGCCACCAGACTTTGTGGCTTGGTCAAGGTAACCAAGTTGGCCCCATTAACCATGGTGTCAACTGATTGAATTTTTTTACGTGAAAATAATCCCATGATGACACCTCCTAAACGCGTCGATTGCCACGGCTCTTTTGCCGCTTGTTCTTGCGATCATACCGCATGTGGGAAACTTGTCCTAAGTTAACCAAGTTTAATTCGTCGGTCATAAACTCGTTCGTCCGCACCGTTGTATCAAAGAGTTCCTTGATCAATAAGTAACCAAAGGAAATCACAAAGCCAACCACAGCCCCCGCTAAAGCAAAGAGCTTAACATTAGGAAAGGACTTCTTCTTAGGGGTCGTTGCACTAGATACGATCGTGACGTTGTTAACATCCATGATCTTTTTAACCCGCTTCTTAAAAACGCTAGCCACTGTGTTAGCCATTGCTTTAGCTTCAGTTGGGTTACTTGCCTCAGCATTCAAGGTAAAGACTTGTGAATTCGTTTGGGTCGAAACGGATAAGGCATCCTTTAATTCTGCGACCGATAGATCATAAGCTTTCCCATTAGCGTGACTAGTTTCAGGGTTAGCTAGATCCTTGGTAGCTTCTTGTAAGATCACTTGGTTAGTAATGATATCCTTATAAGTATTGATCAATTGCACATCGGCTTGTTGATTGTTATAAGCTTGGCCCGCTTGAACCTTATTTTCCTTATTATTAACCAAAATCTGCGTTGAAGCAGTGTATTTCGGTTGAACTAAGAATTCAGCATCTGCAGCTGCGATGATCCCCAATCCTAAGGTCCAGACAATTAACATTAACAGATTCTTTCGGAGAATCTTAACTAATCGTCGTAAATCAATTGTGTTACTTGTTTCCATTTATATTTAGTCTCCGTCATGATTAATAACTACTACTGTCCGAATCATCATCGTCAGGTAAGGTCTTCGTTTGTAACCCTAGTGACTGCCGAATTAAATTGCTAATTCGTTGCCGCTCATTATATGAAACTTGTTGATAAGATACGCCATCTTCGTCATCACTAGTCCCACTCGCATAATCTTGCACAACCTTCGTAGCATCACGATAGTTGAGTGCAAGTTGAGTCATATTACTAAAGGTTAAGTTTGTTTGCATTCCTCCGGAAAGGGTTTGTAAGAATTTCCGGTTAAGCACTGACTTATATGAAGCTGATTCTTTAATCAGGGCGGCAATAATCAAACGCTGCCGTGACTGCCGACCATAATCGCCATCGGGATCATCGTAACGCATCCGACTGAAAGCCAAGGCTTCTTTCCCATCCATATGGTAAGTTTTCCCCTTCTTAAAGGAATATCCTTCATATGTAAATGTTAGTGGTGATTTAACATCAATCCCATCAACCTGGTCGATTGCTTTTTCCATCGAACCCATGTTAACCAGCAAATAGGCATCCACCGGAATTCCGAATTGTTCCTTAATCACCTTAATAGTTTCTTTAACCCCGCCGTATGTATAGGCTGAGTTAATCTTAGCTGGTGAATAGTCAGGATAATCCGGCAAATCAACCTTCATATCCCGTGGTAAGGAAACAATTGTCGTCTTATTCGTCTGGGTATTGATAGTCATCATCATAATGGTATCCGTCCGCCCTTTTTCAGTTCGACCAAGGGCTCCGGTGTCTGTACCCAGCAAAAGAATACTAATCGGCTTCTTTTGCTTCAAAACGCTCGAGATACTCCGTCCCGAGACACCAGAGGATGAATACATACCATTTGTTGCGTCGCGCAAATTACGCCATGCCATCGCCGCAAAAATTACAGCAATGACAAAGGCAACGCCAATTAAGACCCACAGCCAACGTAACCAATGATGCTTGTGACGTCGATGATGGTGATGGTGATGATGTTTAATTTCTTCTGAATCCATATACTAAACTCCCAAAATTTAATAAACCTTAAAAATTTTAGCATTGATTCACACATTTTTC
>NZ_AICN01000054.1:0-10889 GCF_000247775.1 Limosilactobacillus gastricus PS3 | reverse complement strand
AAAAACATTAGCCGGATCAAATGCTAATCCTTGCGCTTCTAGTGCCTCTTGGTAGGCCGGAATTCGATTCTGTGCATTAATTGGCGTTTGATCATATCCCACTAATAAGCCAATCTTTTGGTGCCCATGCTGAGCCAAGAAGTTTACTGAGTCCTTGGTTGCTTGTCGATAATCAATCCGGACACTCGGTAGTGAATCATCATCCACGACCGAACCCGATACTAAAACGGGAATAGCTGAATTATCAAATTCTTTTTTTAGATCATCGGATAAATCATGACCCATGAAAATAATACCATCGACTTGTTTAGCCAGCATACTTTGAATCACCTGAACAGGTTGTTGTTCGACAGTGTCCAAACTCGTTAAAATCATGTCATACTTATAAATAGCTGCAACATCATCAATCCCAGCCGCTAATTCAGCAAAATAATCATCGGTAATCTTGGGAATTACCACCCCAACGGTTGTGGTTTTCTTACTAGCCAAACCGCGCGCTACCGCATTAGGCCGATAATTCAAGCGCTTGATTACTTCTAAGACCTTATCCCGCGTTTCTGGTTTCACATTCGTATTCCCGTTGACAACCCGCGAAACCGTCGCCATTGAAACATTTGCTTCATGGGCCACCGTATAAATTGTTACCGGTTGTTTTTTCATAATAAACCCCTTTCATCACTAAGGTGATCTGTTTTCATTCATTTTCATTTATAATAGCTCAAATTAACGGAAAGTGCAAAACGGACTAAAAACAAAATGCTATAATGAAAATAATTGAAGGAGGCCGATAATATGGCATATGAAAAATTAGCTGAATTACAAACTACTCTACAAAATCATCAAATTGATGTCGCCTATCTTAGCGATCCGATGACCATTAAATATCTAACTGGGTTTGGCAGTGATCCTTATGAACGGATTTTAGCTTTAATCGTTTTTCCCGACCAGGATCCTTTCTTATTTGGGCCGGCCTTAGAAGTTGAAGCTATCAAAGGCACCGGTTGGCCATATCCAGTATATGGTTACCTTGACCATGAACAACCCTTTGCGATGATCGCTGAGCAGATTAAGAAACGGTTACCAGATCCTCACCAGATCGCAACCGAGCAAAATTATCTCACCGTTAGTCGTCAACGGGCCTTACAAGAACAATTCCCCCACGCCAAATTCGATCACGATCTAACGCAGACCATCGAACACATGCGTTTGATTAAGAGTGCGGACGAAATTGAAAAATTAAAAATTGCGGGTCAATGGGCTGACTTTGCCTTTGAAACCGGCTTTAAGGCCGTCCAAATTGGGCGCACCGAACAAGAAATCTCCGCTGAAATTGAATATGCGCTCAAGAAAAAAGGCATTATGGAGATGAGTTTTGACACTTTGATCCAAGTTGGTCCTCATGCTGCCGAGCCTCATGGCGAAACAAGTACGAATCAAGTTCAGAATAACGAGCTCGTGCTTTTTGATCTGGGAACTGTTTTTGATGGCTACGTCAGTGATGCCTCTCGGACAATTGCGGTTGGAACTTTATCAGATCGGCAAAAAGAAATTTATCAAGTCTGCTTAGAAGCCCAGTTAACGGCCCAAGCGGCCGCTAAACCCGGTATTACCGCCGCAGAACTAGATAAAATTGCCCGTGACGTGATTGATCATGCCGGTTATGGTGAATACTTCATCCACCGACTTGGTCATGGAATGGGAATGAGCGATCATGAATTTCCATCCATCATGGAAGGCAATGATCTTGTGCTGGAACCAGGAATGTGTTTCTCAATCGAACCGGGCATCTATATTCCTGGCTTTGCCGGGGTTCGGATTGAAGACTGCGTAGTTATTACTCCAGATGGGAATGAACCATTCACGCATATGACCAAAGAACTCCAATACTTTGGATAATTTTTGTTGATTTCCAATCTTCGCTCAGTATAATTAAAATACAAAATATTTAAGGAGCGTGATCAGTTTGGAAAATTCGATTCCGGTTTCAGAAATTAAAGATTTCAACCAAACCTTACATGACGTTTCTAAAGGATCGCAAGTGATTATCACTAGCCATGGAGACGATAAATATGCAATCGTTGATGCAGATGAATGGAGAAAATCACAATCAACCATTAAGCTTTTAGAAGAATTACAAAAAGGTTATAAATCGTATAATGAAGGTCGTTCACATAACTTGGATGAATTTTCCAAGCTTATTACAGTAGACCATGAGTAAATACAAATTAGTTATCACTGATCAAATGACTCAGGACACTAACGATTTCATCACCTATAAGCTACAAAAAGGTACCTACCCAGAACATAATTCTGGTACTAAACTTGATACTAGGGTTAATATTAATAACAACGTAAGATTCCATAGTATCGAAGATTGTGTTGTATTTTATGAAGTTATCAATATGAACATCGTAGTATTAAGACTTATCCCTTCTAACGCAAATTGGATGAAAATTATTATCAATTAACAAAGCCCTTGACCTCTAAAATGAAGTCAAGGGCTTTCGCTTATTCAGTTGGCTTCTTCATCAGTTTGATCAATAATGATGTCACCATCGTCTTCGGAAATATCTTTGGTATTTTCACCGGCTAAAGCAGAACGAATATCAGCAATTTCTTCGTCAAAATCATTAGTACTAAATTGTTGACTTACCTGACTAACCTTATCATTAACAGTCTCAGTGACTTTGTCAGTAGTGTCCTTAACTGTCGCCTTCAAATCTTGAAAACGATCGGCTGCTTGTTCGCTATAATCTTGTGTTAAACCATCCACAATATCAAGCGCATTTAATGAATAGTCCGTCAGAAAATCCATTAAATCATAAGCCCGATCAGTCACCTTAGCCTTGAGTTCCTCTTTTTGTGCTGGCGTCAAAGATTGCCAGGCCACATAGGCCGCCGCTCCACCAAAAGCTAATCCCGCTAAAAATTTCTTTCCCATCTTATTCTGCCTCATGTTTCTTTCGTTTTCCAAAGCGCCCTAACGCCCCCATCATGGCTGCTTGGGCTGCCGTCTTAAAAATCCGATTCTTAAAAGGTGACTGCTCCCGTTGCGCATTTAACTTTTCAACCATTGCTCGAGAGGCATCATTTAAGTCGCTAACACTTTGACTGACGTTAGCAATCGCTTCAACAGCAGGCGTAATCTTTTCCGCCTTATCATTCAGATCATCCATTAAGCGATTTGTGTTTTCTAAAATGTCTTCTAATTCCCGACCAAGTGAATCGGCATCATTTCCTAATTGAGTGATTTGGCGCGTCGTTTCCTGCAACATCGCACTCATCCGCGTCAGAAAAATACATAAAAATACAACTAATACTACAAAGGCACCCGCCGCGATCAAACCGGCAATTGAGCCCATTGATTGTCCAATGATCATTCAATCGTCCTCCTTCATATAACTATTATCATATCATTTATAGACACCAGTCACAAACAGATTTAGTATGCTATGATAAAGTTACTATTATTAAGGAGTTACTTGACATGAATTCGCTCATATCCAAACAAGCGCAACTTGCGGCAAAGTCATTTACTAACCTGAACTGGGATCGACTCGCCCAAAATATTGTTGATAAGGCTTTTTCTTTAATTATGACAATCCTTATCTTTTTCCTTATTCTCGGAATTGGGAAACGGATCATTAATTCAATTTTTCATAATACCAAACGGATCACCCTATTAGGCGGTAGTCATCGTGCAGAAACCTTTCATTCGATTATCTTGAATATTTATCGCTATACTTGTTATTTTTTCTTTTTATATGCCATTCTTTCTTTAATCGGCGTTCCCATTGGTACTCTAATTGCCGGAGCCGGAATCTTTTCAATAGCTTTAGGGCTTGGTGCCCAAGGATTTGTGAGCGATGTGGTCAATGGTTTCTTCATTCTATTAGAACAACAAATTGACGTGGGAGACATTGTCCAAATTGGGACTATCAAGGGCACGGTCAAAGCCGTTGGTTTGCGAACCACCCAAGTCCTCGGTAGTGATGGAACCTTAACCTTTATTCAAAACCGTAATATTACCATGGTCCAGAATTTTTCCCGCCACGATCTTACCGCCAATGTGGATATTGCTATTACCACTAAGACTCCTTTAAATGAGTTAAAATTAGTTGTTGAAAACTTAACCGATGAAATCATGAACGACTTTGATAATTTAACTAGCCAACCACAAATTATTGGCCCCACTACTAATCAAAACGGTCAATTGGTTTATCGGATCATGATCACGGCTAAAAGTGGTACCCAAACGGTCACGGCTAGCAAAATCCTCGCCCGTTATTTACAAGCCGCTCAACAAGCACAGATTGAATTACAGACCACTAGTCATTATCCAATCAATTAAAAAAAGTCTCCTTAACGGAGGCTTTATTTTTAACGTTGCCAATCAAAGGCCAATTCTTCAATTGGCTGCATGTCACGGTTATAATACTGCACTTTCCAAGCTGCTGGCGTTACCTCAACAATGGCAAAGGTCCCACCAATATATGCATATTCACCACGTGGCTGACTAATACTTCCCGGATTAATCAACAGATGATTGTCGGCCGTCGTGACCGCTAGTTGATGCGTATGTCCATAGCCCACCACATCAGCAGCCTCGGCTTCGGCTAACAGTGATAAAGGAGTTAGCGTAGAATTTACACTGTAGTGATCACCATGGGTTACCACAACTTTTTCGTGATCAACGGTTGCACGTTGAATCTCAGGATAGGTAAAGCCCCAGTCTGTATTTCCTTCCACCGTCAAAAAAGGCGTCATGACATCCGTTGATGGATCAAGATTGGAATCGCCACAGTGCATCATCAAGTCAACCTGATCACCAAAAATCTGGACGATCCGGTCTAAAATCTGTCCTTCCCCATGATTATCTGAAACTAGTAAAACCTTCATCCTAATTCCACCATTCTTTAAATTCTTGCATTAAAGCTTGGAGAGCCCGGCCCCGATGACTAATTTGATTTTTTTCGGTCATCGACAAGGTCGCCATTGGCACTTCTAATTCATCTACCCAAAAAATGGGGTCATAACCAAACCCATTTTCACCTTGTGGAGTATCCAAGATATGCCCATTAACCTGTCCATTGACGACGATTTCTTCACCAGTCGGTTTTAAGCCGAAGATCGTCGTATGAAAATGGGCCGACCGTTCCGCAAAAGGAAGGCCATTCAATTTTTCAAGAACCTTTTGGTTATTAGCGGCGTCATCATGATCCCCCGCATAGCGCGCCGAATAAACACCCGGTTCTCCATTTAAAGCATCAATCATCAAACCTGAATCATCTGCTAATACCGGCAAATTAAAAGCCGCTACTGCCGCTTGTGCTTTCTTGCGAGCATTTTCTTCAAAGGTCCGTCCATCTTCAACAATTTCTAATGGTGGAAAATCCGCTAAAGTTTTCACTTCCAGCTGATAAGGAGCTAACAAGGCCGCAAATTCTTGAGCTTTATGGGCATTCTTGGTTGCAATAATTATCGATGCCATGTACTACTCCTTTAAATAAGCCTGGAGGACTTGAGCTAATTGTTCTTTAGAATGATAACCACTAATCTTATCCACCACGACACCATCTTTTTTAATCACCAAAGTTGGAATACTCATAATTTGGCATTCTTTAGCGGTCGCTTGATTACAATCAACATTTAACTTGTGAAAACTAACTTGATTGCCCATCGTTTCAGCCAATTCTTCAACGACAGGAGTTTGCATCCGACACGGGCCACACCATTGCGCCCAAAAATCAATTAATTGAACCCCTTGTTGGGTATCATTTTGAAATGTCGTGTCGGTCGTTTCGTGAATCATTTTCCTTCTCCTCAATTAAAAGAATGCAATGGTCGCTCCATCGCCACCATTGTTCGGGGTCGCAAATTCGAATGATTTGACCCGCGGATTACTCCGTAAGTATTCTTGGGTCCCCTTGCGCAAGGCACCGGTTCCTTTCCCATGAACAATTGTAACACTTGTTAAATTATTTAATAAGGCATGATCAATAAAAGCATCTAATTCACTCATGGCCTGTTCATACCGTTTACCGCGCAAATCAAGACGAGCCGCGGTTTGGCGGGTTTGAATCGTCCGAACAGGTCGTTTGCGTGCTTTTGGAGCGTCAGTTTTTATTTGTCCCGCCGCAACCTTAGTTAAATCCGCCTCGTCAATCGCCATTTTTAGAATTCCTAATTGGACTTCCCATTGGTGACGACCACGCTTAGCCACCAGTGTCCCTTGCTGACCGTATGATTTGACTTGCACCGTATCACCAGGTTTTAGAGCTTGTTTAGCCTTAGCGCGCCGCAAGACCGAATTATGCGCTAATCGCGGATTATCTTGATGTAGGGCATTTAATTGCCCCTTAGCATTAATCAATTCATGTTCTTTAACGTTAGCCCCTTGTTGGACCTGTAGTTGCCGAAGGTGATGGATAATCTTGTCGGCTTGTTTCTTCGCTTGCGCCACCTCATGGTTCGCCTTGGATCGCGCTTCATCATATAAACGGTCCCGCTGCTCATCAAAACGAGTTAATTTCTGCGTTAATTCCGCTTCCTTTGCCTCATTAGCTTCACGAAGTTCAACTAATCGCGCATTTTCTTCGCGAGCCTGCTTCCGTTGCTCCACTAGATCCCCAATCATTTGATTCAGATCTTGGCTATCAGCCTGCACGAGAGACTGGGCGGTTTGAATAATCCCCGGATCTAACCCCAGTCGGTTAGCAATCGCAATCCCGTTTGATTGTCCGGGAATCCCAATTAAAAGCCGATATGTTGGTTGTAAAGTGGCTTGATCGAACTCCATGCTGGCATTAATGGTCGCTTGACGATCGTAAGCGTAAACCTTTAACTCTGGATAGTGAGTCGTCACCATCACCCGGGCACCACAAGTTCCAATCGCATCCAGAATTGCCATCGCCAGGGCTGCCCCTTCTTTCGGATCAGTCCCGGCCCCTAATTCATCCAGTAAAATCAGACTATGGTCGGTCATTTGTTCAAGGATGGTTTTGACGTTTTCCATATGGCCCGAAAAGGTACTCAGATTTTGCTCTAAGGACTGTTCATCACCAATATCAGCAAAGACATTGTCAAAGACCGTTACCTGACTATTTTCATTGGCCGGAATGAACATTCCCGACTGAGCCATCAATTGAATGATCCCTAAGGTTTTTAAGGTAATCGTCTTCCCACCAGTGTTAGGCCCGGTAATCACAAGGGCTTGATAGTCTTTACCCAGTTGAATATCATTTGCAACCACTTGGTCTTGCGGAATTAAGGGATGCCGGGCTTGCCGGAGGTTAACGACCAACTGATCATTCACGATTGGCAAACTAGCCTTCATTTGTGCGGCCAATTTTGCTTTGGCATTAATCAAATCTAAATGTCCCAAGATCGCCTCGTTTTGCGCAATCTCGTCTTGATATGGCCGAATCAAATCCGACAATTCAATCAGCACCCGCCGCATTTCTTGGACTTCTTCAATTTGAGCCTGGCGGAGGCGATTATTTAATTCCACCACGCTTCCTGGTTCAATATAAAGAGTCTGCCCGCTGGCACTTTGATCGTGCACCACGCCCCCAAATTGATTCCGATATTGTGCTAAGACAGGAATCACATACCGGTCGTTCCGAATGGTGATAATCGGGTCAGATAACTTCTTAGCTTGTTTTCCCCGCGTATAATGTTCCAGCGCCTGGCGGATCTCAGTCTCCGTTTGACTGATTAATTGACGCACCCCATGCAATTTCGTTGAGGCTTCGTCTTTCAACCGGCCATCAAGCTCTAAGGACCGCACTAACCGTTTGGTGACGTCGGGAATCGTCACAATTCGCGCCACTAACTGATCTAAAGTCCGTAAAGTCAACTTTTGTTCCGCTAATTGTTCAAAAAACGTTTGCACCCGCATACTGGTTCGTAACACCTGCATGATTTGGGCTAATTCTGTCCCGTTTAAGGCCGCATCAACTTTCAAGCGTTTTAATTGCGGACTAATGTCGGCTAAAGTTGGAATGGGGATTCCCCCTTCAACCCGTAACAAATCAGCGCCATCAGTGGTTTCAACTAACCAGTCCTGAATAGTTTTTATATCAGTTTGGGGGACTAAAGCCCCTAATTCCCGTTTTCCGGCTGCAGAAACAAGAAAAGGCTCTAATAAGCCCTTGACCGCATCATATTCTAATGTCGATAAGATTTTTTCGTTCATTTTGTCTCCAATTATAAAATCCAATTAAAGAACCACTGAGTCAAAAATGGCGTTTGGTGAATGATCCATTGCGCCAATCCCGAAGCAGTTAGCTGGTTTTGCCAGCCTTCAATTGGCAATACTTGAAAAATAACTAATAGTATAAAAATTATTAAATAGGCAATTACCAGATTGACAATGCCACCTGCCCATTGATTTACCCAGCCAATCAATGGAATTCGATTAACCCAATGAAAACGGCGAATCAACCAACGACCAAGCGCATTGACAATTAGGAATAAAATAAAAAAAGCAATCCCGTGGTAAAAGAGTTGATTGGTAGCTAAAGTTAGGTTACTAGTTAAGGTCGTTTGGGCATTATCGGAACCGATTTGCGGGAAGATCTGCATTAAGAAGCTCCCGAAGCCATTAGCCCCCCATGAAGCCAGCAGCCAAGCGACAAAGTAGATAACCAGGCTTAACATTAAAGCGACGAAGCCTTGCCGATAGCCCCGCAGGCCAGCAGCAATTAAAATTGCTAGAATAATTACTGTCAGAATCATTGCTTCCTCCTTGAGTTAAGAAATATTTTAGCATTTACCGGCTAGTTTTGCTATTGTATTGATTAGGAAGGAGAGAGTCATGAATGTCGTTATCCAGGTCGATCCTGCGACCTTTCAAAAAATGCAAGCTACCTACCCGAGCCAAGGAAATCTACCCACGGGGGCCAGCTTCCAAGCTAAACTAAAGGGAGTCACCGTGACCGGTTATACCAAAAGTCGTAAGGTCATGTTTCAAGGCCAACTGGCCCAAGAAGAAGCCCAACGTTGGCAAGCTAATCCGGTCCAAAAAAAGGCAAATCTAACTAAAGATCCCAGTCTTCCCGCTGATTTTTCCCATTGGTCCGTCTTAGGATCAGATGAGGTTGGTGCCGGGAGTTATTTTGGACCCCTGACGACGGCAGCGGTTTATGTCGCGGCTAATCAAGTTGACCAGCTAACTCAACTGGGCATCCAAGATTCCAAAAAGTTAACGGATCCGCAAATTATTAAACTAGCCGAACAAATCATTGCGCTTTGTCCTTATACCTACTTAAATCTCATGCCTGAAGCCTATAATCAACGGATGCAAAAATATAATCAGGCCCAACTAAAAGCCCTTTGTCATAATATTGTCCTTGCTAAAACTCTGGAAAAGATCGCCCCAGCAAGGCCGCAAGCGATTTTAATCGATCAATTCGTCCAAGCGAAGACCTATTATCATTATTTGACTGGGCAACCACAAATCGTCAAAGATAAGGTTTACTTTCGGACTAAGGGCGAACAAGTTCACGTTGCCGTGGCCGCTGCTTCGATCGTTGCCCGCTATTATTCCTTGCAGGCAATGGATGCGCTCAGTAATGATGCCGGTATGACCATTCCAATTGGCGCTAATCACGCCGTGGATGAGGTGGCCGCCAAATTAATCCGTCAAGGCCAACAGCTTGGTCACTTCGCCAAATTACATTTTGGTAATACCCAAAAAGCCCAAGCGATCGCTAATCAATAATAAGAGCCAGACCACCACTTTAGTGATCTGGCTTTTCTTTATAGATTCACATTTCCCTCATCATCGATGAAAGTATTGAGAACTTCTTGCACCATCTCCCATTCAACATCATTTTCAATCGGTTGAAGTTCAATTTCATCATCTTCTTCGTCCCCAGTTTGTTCAAAGGCAAAGGCTTGAATGCTGACTTCATCAGCATTTTCTTCTTCCGCCGGATATAAACAAATGTACCATTTCCCGGTTTCGTCAGATTGGAACCGCATTAGTTCCATATATAATTCTTCATTGCCGTTTTCGTCGACAAGGGTAAAAACTTCTTGTTCATCACGTGGTTCTGTCATTGTTTTCCTCACAATTTAGTCGTTAATTTGCCATGGCGATCTAAATAATTTTGTAAGATCAGGGTGGCTGCTAATTCGTCAATCACTTGCTTTTGCTTTCTCCGCGAAACATCCGCTTCCTCAATCAACATACGCGATGCTTGGACGGTTGTTAAGCGCTCATCTTGATAGTCAACAGGCAGGTTGGGAAACTTAGCCTGTAAAAGTTCGCCATAATGCCGCGAAGCCTCCACACGAGGTCCCTCTGTATTATTCATATTTTTAGGCAAGCCGATAACAAAGCCGGCTACTTGGCGTTCTTTTACTAATTCAGCGATTCGTTCCAAACCAAAAACTTCTTCAGTTTCGTTAATCGGAATAATTTCCACCGCTTGGGCCGTCCAACCTAAAGGATCACTTTGGGCTACCCCAACGGTTTTTGAACCAACATCTAAACCCAGTAATCGCATTAATCGGTCACCCCATTATGGTGAAGGTAAGACCGCACTAGTTCTTCGACGATCTCATCTCGTTCATATTGCCGAATTAGATTTCGCGCATCATGCAGACGTGGAATATAAGCCGGGTCACCGGACATTAAATAACCGACAATCTGATTAATCGGCTTGTATCCCTTTTCTTCTAAGGCATCATAGACCGTCTTTAAGGTTGCTTCCACACTTTGCGGACGACCTTGGTTAAAATCGTAAAACATTGTTTCATCTGTTGCCATGATCGTTACCTCCATTAATATTACTGGTGTTATTTTACTATAAATAGTGGTTTGAAGCTAGCTATCAAGCTCTCAGTCCCAATATAAAAGGCCCATTTAGATGAGCCTTTCC
>NZ_AICN01000055.1:0-28822 GCF_000247775.1 Limosilactobacillus gastricus PS3 | reverse complement strand
GGCAAGAACTTTGTCAATCTCTTTTTGAATGCTCCTAAAAAGATGACAAATGTCATCTTAACTTGTGACAAGCGTGACTGAAAATTGATGATCGAAATTTCTATAATAATCCCAGAAAGAAAAGGTGATTATTATGACAATCTTAACAGTAGATCATGTCCAGAAGTCCTTTAATGGACGAATGGTACTAAAAGATGTTTCCTTTCAAATTGACCAGGGTGAAATCGTGGGAATTATCGGTCAAAGATGATTAAGATATATTTAGCTGAAGATCAAACCATGCTGAATTCAGCCTTAAAGATGATTCTCGAATTGGAGCCTGATTTTACAGTGGTCGGGACGGCTACTGATGGTGAACAAGCCTGCGCAGAGATAAAAAATCTTCAACCGGATGTGGCGATTTTAGATATTGAAATGCCTAAACGATCTGGCTTGGCGGTGGCCCAAGCAATTTGCCAGCAGGATTTACCAATTAAAATTGTGATTCTAACGACTTTTGCCCGCTCTAATTATTTTCAAACGGCAATCAAAGCCCAAGTAGATGGCTACTTATTAAAAGATAGTCCCAGTGATTCGTTAATTAGTGCCATTCGTTCCATCATGCAGGGAAATACGGTCTTTGATCCCCAATTAGTGGCCGGCGTCCTACATGAGGTGGACAACCCCTTATCAAAACGTGAACTGGAGGTCTTGCAGGCTTTAGAAAAAACGGCAACGACTAAGGAATTAGCTGCCCAACTGTATCTTTCAGAGGGCACCATCCGGAATTATATTTCCGCCATTTTAAGCAAAACTGGGACTTCATCGCGCCTGGATGCCGTTAACTTGGCGCATCAAAAGGGCTGGCTATAAACTAAATTTTCAAGTTTTTCTAAAACCTCGTTTAATCTCGAGCTAAATAAGAACAGAAACGTTATAATGAAGAATATTAGTGCGATTGAAAGGGGTTAGACCATGAAAATTTTAGTAGTCGATGACGATCGTGAAATCGTTCAGTTGTTAGAAATTTATATCCGCAATGAAGGATACGAACCAGTAACGGCTTTTGATGGGAAAGAAGCCCTTTCCAAGTTAAATACCGATCATGAAATTGGCTTAATTATCCTTGATTTAATGATGCCAGAAATGGATGGAATGGAAGTTATTAAGCAGGTCCGGAAGGATTCGTCCATGCCGATTTTAGTCTTGTCCGCTAAAACGGCTGATATGGATAAGATTCACGGTTTGGTATCAGGAGCTGATGATTATGTCACGAAACCCTTTAACCCATTAGAAGTGATGGCTCGGGTGAACTCCCTGTTACGGCGGAGTGAACATGAAGTGACTAATGACCAACCGGATGTGTTACATGCGGGGCCACTTGAAATCAATCAGGATTCGCATGAAGTAAAAACTTTAAAGGGCGACCATATTCAATTAACTGCTTTAGAATTCGGGATTTTATATTTACTGGCCAGTCACCCGAACCGGGTTTTCAGTGCGGATGATATTTTTGAACGCGTTTGGAAACAAGAAAGCGTGGTTTCGGCGAAAACGGTAATGGTTCATGTTAGCCACTTGCGTGATAAAATTGAAGAAGCAACCGGTGGCGAAAAAGTGATCGAAACAGTTTGGGGTGTTGGCTATAAGGTGTCAGCACACTAAGATAGTCGAATAGCTCGTAAATTGGCTTCCGGAGGTTGATCTTCTTCTGGAAGCTAATTTTAGTTAAATAACGAAATTTAGATAAAGGGTAATAACATGTTAAAACTAACACGACGGGAAAAAAGTTCGCTCATTTTAGAAGGAATTCTAACCATCATCTTATTGGGTCTGTTGAATTTAGCAGTCCTAACAATTTTACAAATTTTGATGGTTAATCAACCTGGAGTCAACCTGGGCTTCTTTGTGATGCAACAATCGGTTGCAGTGGGACCAATTCGGATGCGGATTGTGGGGGCCCAACAAATTTTAGTAATTTTAATGTTAGTAGCGGATTTCGTGATTCTCTGGTGGCGGATGGTAAGGCGATATCACCAATACCAAATGGATCACATTATCAGTGAATTACATTATATTGCGCAAGGGCACCTAGAGCATCGGATTCCCTTCAGTGTGAAAGGGGCTCAGCAACATGTGATTACCAGTGTCAATGCCTTGGTTGATAGTACGGCCCGCTCCATAAAAGAAGAGCGCGAGATTGAAAAGTCAAAGGACGAATTAATTACCAATGTTAGTCATGATTTACGGACGCCCTTAACGAGTATCATTGGTTATTTAGGTTTAATTGAGAATCATCAATACCGGAGTGAAGAGGAAATTGTGCAATTTGCCAATATTGCCTATAACAAAGCACAACAAATGAAATCAATGGTCGATGACCTCTTTGAATACACGAAGGTACAGTTTAATGCAGAAAAACCAAAGTTTGTGGAAGTTGATCTAACCCAATTATTGGAACAAGTCAGTGCTAGTTTTGAGTTGGAAGCTGAAAAGCACGGGATCCAGATGCAAACGGATTTTGTTCAAAGTCCTCTGATGGTCGAAGTGGTCCCGGATAAAATTGGGCGGGTTTTCAGTAATTTAGTTTCTAATGCCCTGAAATATGGCGATGGCTCGAGTTATATTCGGATCGCGACGCAAGTTAAGGACGACCAAGTTGATATTACTGTCGCTAATGATGGCGTGCCAATCCCAGAAGAATCCGTGCAACATTTATTTGAACGCTTTTACCGGGTTGAGTCATCGCGATCCAAGCAAACTGGCGGGACTGGACTGGGGTTAGCGATTGTACAAAGTATTATTGAAACACATCACGGACATGTGGGGGTTAAGTCAGATGAATCAGCAACAACGTTTACAGTTACCATTCCATTACAACAGCCAAAAGATCAGAAAGGTCATTAAATGGTTTATTACCTGTTTAGCTGTGGTGGGCATGGTCGTGAGTCCTCTGGGAGCCACCACGGCGAAAGCGGCGGCCATTGATGCTAATGCGGCCCTAGCGGTTGATGCTTCTACAGGTCAGGTTTTGTATCAACAAAATGCAAGTCAAAGCCTACCAATCGCATCAATGAGCAAGTTGTTAACGATGATCGTGATTGAGCAAGAAATTAAGGCTGGAAAATTATCCTGGAATAGTCAGCTTAAAATAACGCAAGCCGAAGCAGAATTGTCCGAAAACACGGAGTATTCCAATATCACTTTAGAAGCGGGCAAATCCTATACGGTTAAAGAATTAGTGACTGCGGCGCTTTTGAAATCAGCGGATGCGGCCACGATCACCTTATCGCGAGCTACTGGTGATAACACGGCTGAATTTGCTCAAAAAATGACTAAAGCGGCCCGAAAAATTGGGGTGAAAGATGCCAAGATCTATAATGCGGTAGGCCTGACAAATGAACAAATGGGTACTTTTAAGACCAAAGGTGTTGCGGCAGATGCTGAAAATCAAATGTCAGCTAAAGATGTGGCGTTAATTGCCCAATATGTGATTAAGAAGTATCCTGATTTATTAAAGATTACGCAACAATCTAGTGCGACAGTAGCGGGACAGACCGTGGAGAATACGAATTCGCTCTTAACGGGTTTTACCTATCATAATCAGCAAGTTAAAATCGATGGCTTAAAAACAGGCACCTCTGATCAAGCGGGAAACTGCTTTGTAAGTACCGGTAAGTATCGTGGTCATCGGTTAATTACGGTAATCATGCATGCGGGTGGATCGGATAGTAGTAATCGCTTCACTCAGACGCAAAAGTTGTATGAAACGGTTCTCGGATCCTATAGTCCACATTGGCTAACAGCCAAGTATTCGGTCAAAGTTGCCCATGCGAAGTCAAAGAAAGTGAAACTGGTCTACCAGTCCGCAAGTGCTATTTGGGTAAAAAAAGGCACCAAGTTAAAGCAACCAAAGATTCAACTATTGAAAGTTTATCAGACCAAGAGTCATAAATTAAAAGCGCCCGTTAAAACCAGTGATCAAGTTGCAAACGCGGTTTATCAGCAAGCCCAAGGATTAAATGGTGGGAAACTAAAAGTGGCCCTCTATCCAGAAAAGTCATTACCAAAACTCAATGCTTTCATGGACTTCTTCCGGACAATTACGGGACAAAATTAGCAAAATAAAATGAAAAGCGACTGGGAATTAATTGCTTCCCAGTCGCTTTTGTTTATATATGTACCACTGCATGCTGGCCCAAACGATGATAACAATCGCTAACATGGCGATTCCGACAATAATCGTAATGGCCTGATAAAAATCGTGGGTGGCCGTGTAGGTTTTCAGCATGATGGTCTGTAAAGTGAAAATTGATAATAAAGAAATGATCAAAGCCAAATTAGCATCCGCCATTAAGATGGCGTTGCGCTCCCGCCGTGAACGGCGATAACGCATAATCGAACTACCGATATTATAAAAGGTATAGGTGGCTAGAGTGATGGTTTGAACCTCGCTGACTCTCGGCGGTGTCTTATGACTCAAGGTCAAAACAATTAAGCCAATAAAGGCTGGAATAATCAAAAGAATTAAGTAACTAATAATTTGATAGCCTCTTAGATTGTGATGACCATGGTCAGGATCTTGGGCTAAGTGAACCGCAATATAAAACCGCGAGATTACTAAAACTAAATAATAAACAGCTAAAGTAGTAAACCAGACGCTTAAATTAAAGATTCCCAGTCCAAAAGTAAAGGCAACGTATGCTAAATTGATGACGATGCTAAAAGATAGGGTGATTAAACGGGTAAAATGGTGATACTTTTTTAATTGTTGTAAATAGTAGTTGTGTAAATAAAGCTGACGAAGAAAGAGACCACCAGCCAGGAGGTCAATTCCAAAAAGGACGCCAGATAAGATACAAATGACTACAAGATAGGGAGTAGTAAGAAAGCGATTGATAAAGATCGGGTATTGGAGGACCAATAGGATCAGATTGAGCCCGATTAACAGACGTGTTCGATTATTCAAGCTGGACCTTCTTGGTAATTTATCAACCATTATAACTTGTTTATTATCCCTAGAACAATAGGTTTAAAGTCGGAAAACCACCATGAGCATAATAGATCATTCCCATCACTGCTAGAGCAATTAAGAGGGCGGGGAGACCAATAGTTAGGCGATTAGTAATTGATAGCCATGGCGTGAGTAATCGCGGGGCTAAGAGTAGGGATAAGCTGATCGCAAGGGCCAAACTAGCAACAAAGGTAGTGGCTGATAACAGTCCTAAGGGCAGATTAACCCAAAATAAAATTACCGAGCCGATAATACCAATGAGAGCCATCCCCCAAACTAAGTAACGCGTGCCAGTAAATAAGTATGAAATAGTTTTATCGATAAGCATAAGAACCTCCTGTAATGCTGTGCTGCTGTTTCGATAAACCTATCATAGCTAAGCAAACTTGCTGAAAACACCACAACAATGGTGAAAAGTGTTGGATGGACACAAAAAAAGAGGGGGATAAGAAACCAAGTAACATTTCTGTCCACCTTCTTTACTCACACTAGTTGTAATTGAGGTCAAAAAATTAGTTATGCATATAATCGCGGGTCATTGGGAGACTCTTTCCAGACGCTCCCTTGGTGATTAGGTATTGAATGACGTCAATATTACCAGATTCAAAGGAAGCGGCGCAGGCTTGGAGATATAGATCCCACATGAGCACAAAGCGTTCGCCCATCATATCGGTGATTTCACCGCGATGCTCATTAAAGTTGCGATCCCAGATTTCTAGGGTTCGTTGATAATGGCGTCGCAGCATTTCCATGTCGGCGATTTGTAAGTGGGCATCTTCGATATGATCGATCAATTCAGTTAAACCAGCGATGTAACCACCAGGGAAGATGTATTTATCGATCCAGCCGTTGTAGGCCCCTCCCTGTTGCCGAGTGATCCCGTGGATTAAGGCCACCCCATCATCTTTGAGATAACGAGCTACATCTTGGAAGTAAAGGCCTAAGTTTTCCTTTCCGACATGTTCAAACATCCCCACGGAAGTGATGTAATCCCATTGTTGGTCACCGAGTTCACGGTAATCAATTAAGTGGACTTCGGCAACGTCAGCTAAGTGTTCTTCATCGATCGTCCGTTGCACATGTTTAAATTGCTCTTCACTTAAAGTTACCCCGGTAACCTTAAGACCGTATTCACGTGCCGCAGTCAGCATTAAGGTTCCCCAGCCACATCCAATATCGAGTAAGGTTTTGCCGGGTTGAGGATCAAGCTTCTTTAAAATATGATGAACTTTATCAATTTGGGCTTGCTCTAAATCGTTATCAACATTGTTGTCAGTGAAGTAGGCACAGGAATAGGTCATGGTTGGATCTAACCAAATTTGGTAGAAGTCATTCCCGACATCATAGTGACTTTGTACATCATTTTTACTTTGTTGTTCACTATGACCACGTTGCTTTGGTAAGAAACGCCGATATTTAGAGCTACGCATAAAGCTATCAGCACTGTTGTATGCCGCAAAGATAAGCTTTTGCAGACTACCATCGACTTCGATTTTCTTATCCATAATGGCTTCACCTAGGGTTATCGAAGCGTTTTTGGTGATTTCGCGGATACTAATCTTTTCATTGAACTTAATCGTCACTTCCGGTTCGCCGTCACCGTAAATTGCTGACCGGCCATCCCAATAAATGACTTTGACGGTTAAACCGTTAAAAGATCGACTAAGTAATTGCTTATAAAAAGTTTTCTCTAACATAAATGTCCCTCAAATATAAATTAAATATTTATCTTAGTATACACCTTCTCAAATAGTGATGTAATTAATATGGTGCAGGGATAAACCGATTTTGTTAAGATAACAGTAATCAAACATTGGAGGAAACAGATGGAAAGTTCTTGGCAACGATTTATCAATAACACAATTTTACGACGGACCGTAGTATTGGTCGCCATTATCTTTGTATTATGGTATGTTCGGGCCGTTATGACGGAAATTTTATTGACCTTTATTTTTACTTATTTAATCGTTCATTGGTTACGGTTAGTTCAACGGTGGTTACCCAAATTACCAACGGCCATTACCGCGGTCGTTACTTATGCGATTATTATTTTCTTGGCCTATGTTGGAGTGACCAAGTATATGCCGATCCTCATTAATCAAATCGTCCGGATGGTTGATTACGTGATTAATTTTTCGCAAAGTAATGATATGACTTGGTTTACCAAATATATTACTCACTATGTCAGCATGTCGACCATTACTACCCAGGTTCGGCACTGGGTCACGATTGGGATTAGTACTTTAACTAGTGTAGGGACCTTTAGTTTCTCCTTTGTCATGGCTGTGATTTTAAGTTTCTTCTATTCTATTGAATTGAAACAAATGAATGGCTTTTCACGCTCCTTTTTGGATAGTAATGTGGCCGGTTGGTTCTTCCGAGATCTATATTACTTTGGTCAAAAGTTTGTAAATACTTTTGGGGTCGTCCTCGAAGCGCAATTCTTTATCGCTATCACCAATACTGTTATTACGACGGTTTGCTTAATCGTGATGCAAATGCCACAGATTGTTGCCTTATCAGTGATGGTCTTTGCCTTTTCGTTAGTGCCGGTAGCTGGGGTCATTATTTCCCTCATTCCATTGTGTATGGTTGGTTATAGCACTGGTGGGATCAAGTACATTATTTACATTCTAATTATGATTGCAGTAATTCACGTCATTGAAGCTTATGTCTTAAACCCAAAATTCATGGCTTCACGGACCCAACTACCAATTTTTTATACCTTTGTCGTGCTTTTGGTTGGTGAACATTTCTTTGGCGTTTGGGGCCTAATTGTCGGGGTGCCAATTTTTACCTTCTTCCTCGATATTTTAGGGGTGAAGTCCTTTACTAAATCAAAAACCAACAAAATCAATTTACAAAAGCTATAAGTTCGTATATTATTAACTTGTAAACAAAACGCAGCTAATAATGTTCGTAAAAAGGAGATAATCATGCCAACGGATTTAGAAATTGCTAGTCAAGCTAAAATGCAACCAATTAGCGAAATTGCTGCCTCAATTGGTTTAAGTGCCGATGATATTGAACAATACGGAAAGTATAAGGCCAAGATTAATTTGCCAGTTAAGGAAACGCCGGACAAAAAACATAAGTTGGTCTTAGTTACTTCTATTAATCCAACTCCAGCGGGCGAAGGTAAATCAACCATTCTAGTTGGTTTGGGAGATGCTCTAGCGAAGTTAAATCACCAAACGATTATTGCCATGCGGGAACCATCGATGGGACCGGTGTTTGGTGTTAAGGGGGGTGCTACTGGGGGTGGTTACAGCCAAGTAGTCCCAATGGAGGATATTAACTTACACTTCACGGGGGATTTTCATGCCCTCACGAGTGCCAATAATACCTTAGCAGCCTTGATTGATAATTATATTATGCGGGATAATGCCCTTGGCCTTGATCCACGGCGGATCATCTGGAAACGGGTTGAGGACGTTAATGATCGGGCCCTTCGGAATGTGGTAACTGGTTTAGGTGGCCTTATGCAAGGCGTTCCACGTGAAACCGGTTTTGATATTACGCCAGCTTCAGAATTGATGGCGATTTTGTGTTTGTCAACTGATCTAATGGATCTTAAGCGGCGGGTCAACCAAATTGTGGTTGGTTACACCTACCAAAAAGAACCGGTAACGGTGGAACAATTAGGTTTTGCGGATGCCATTACGATTCTTTTGAAAGATGCCATTAAGCCAAACTTAGTTCAGACCTTAGCTCACACTCCGGCCATTGTGCATGGGGGACCATTCGCTAATATCGCCCATGGATGTAACAGTGTGCTCGCTACGAAGACGGCCCTACAACTGGCTGACTATACTGTAACGGAAGCCGGCTTTGGGGCTGACTTAGGGGCTGAAAAGTTCATGGACATTAAGACGCGGGCTTTAGATAAGCATCCGGATGCCGTGGTAGTCGTGGCAACTGTGCGGGCTTTGAAGTACAACGGTGGGGCGCAATTAGCTGATCTGCAAAATGAAGATTTAGCGGCTTTACAAAATGGTCTGAAGAACTTGAACCGTCATATTCAAAATGTTCAACGCTTCGGCGTACCAATGGTTGTTGCTATTAACCATTTTGTATCTGATACGGACGCGGAATTAGCAATGATCACCGAAAATTGCCAATCGCTAGGGGTTAATGTCGTGACAGCCGATGCCTGGGCGAAGGGCGGTGAAGGTACCTTAGACTTAGCTGAAGAAGTAGTCCGCTTGGCAGATCAACCAGCTGACTTCCACCATCTCTACTCGCTGGATCAAACGATTGAAGAAAAAGTGACTACCATTGCGACGAAAGTCTATGGGGCTGCCCGGGTTGAGTTTAGCAAGAAAGCGAAGAACCAATTAAAACAATTCGCTGACCGTGGCTGGAATGACATGCCTGTATGTATTGCTAAGACCCAATATTCCTTTACGGATGATCAAACTCAATTAGGTGCGCCAACTGATTTTGTCTTCCACATTCGGGAATTTGTGCCCAAATTAGGGGCCGGTTTTGTGGTTGCTTTGTCAGGGAATATGTTAACCATGCCAGGTCTTTCAAAGACTCCCGCAGCGGTTAAGATGACCATTGATGAAGAGGGAATGATTACTGGTTTATTCTAAATGAAAGGATCCGTGGTGATCCTTTTTTAGTTACATTGAAATAAAAATGGGTGTATATTAAGGAAAACAAACAAATGGAGGATCTGAAAATGGCTAAAATTGTACAAACCGCTGGACGAGACCGTTTAGGTGATTTTGCACCGGAATTCGCACACTTCAATGATGATGTTTTGTTTGGTGAAAATTGGAATAACCAAGATATTGATCTTAAAACCCGGAGTATTATCGTTATCTCAGTCTTTATGGGACGGGGATTAGTTGATGATTCCCTCAAATTTCATTTTCAAACGGCTAAGAAAAATGGGGTAACCAAGCGTGAAATTGCGGCAATTATTACGCATGCGGCCTTTTATGCTGGCTGGCCCGTGGCGTGGGCAGTCTTTAATTTGGCGAAGGATGTCTGGGATGAGAATGAAGCTAGTACGAGTGATCAAGCCCGGGATGCTTATCAAAAATCACTGTTCTTCCCAATCGGGAATCCTAATGATGCTTATGCCAAATACTTTGTTGGCCAAAGTTACTTAGCTTCCGTATGTGAAGATCCTTTCCCAATCCATAATGTTACTTTTGAACCCGGTTGCCGAAACAATTGGCATATTCACCATGCGGATAAGGGGGGCGGTCAAGCCCTAATCTGCGTTGGTGGGCGCGGCTGGTACCAAGAATGGGGGAGGGACCCGGTAGAAATGACTCCGGGAACGGTGATTGAAATCCCTGCCGGCGTCAAGCATTGGCATGGGGCCGCAGCTGATTCTTGGTTCTCCCACTTAGCCTTTGGAATTCCAGGAGAAAATCCATCCAATGAATGGTTAGAAGCTGTGTCTGATGAACAGTATCAACAATTAGAAAAATAAGATTACAAGGTAAGAAGCTAGCTCACTGGTTAGCTTCTTTTGTTTTCCGAACATTAAAAGTAAATAAGAATCAATCGTTCTTGAATTTAGGGGGATTGTTTGGTATTCTGAAAACAGATTTTGAGGAGGCAATAAAATGAGTCAAATTAGTGTTGTGATGGGTAGTACATCCGACTGGCCCACCGTTAAATTAGCTTGTGATATTCTGGATGAATTTGGCGTTGACTATGATAAGCATGTGGTATCAGCTCATCGAATGCCAGACGAAATGTTCGCCTTTGCTAAAAGTGCGGTTGCTAATGGGACTAAGGTGATCATTGCTTGTGCTGGGGGTGCAGCGCACTTGCCAGGAATGGTGGCGGCCAATACCCCGTTACCAGTCATTGGGATTCCGGCCAAGACTAGTGCCCTGGGTGGCATGGATTCTTTATTATCAATTGTTCAAATGCCAGCCGGAATTCCGGTTGCCACAACGGCCATTGGGGCGGCAGGAGCCAAAAATGCCGCTTTGCTAGCTTTGCAGATTTTAGGAACTAGTGACCCAGCCATTCAAAACCAAATTGTGGAATATCGGCAAAAGATGCATGACCAAGCGGTCGAAAGCGAGGCAGATCTTGGCTAAGATGTTATTACCGGGTAGTACGATTGGCATCATTGGCGGTGGTCAGTTAGGGCAAATGATGGCCTTGGATGCCAAAGAGAATGGGATGCAAGTCGTGATTCTAGATCCCACGCCGGCATGTCCAGCTGGTCAAGTGGCTGATCATCAAATTGTCGCGGACTATGATGATTTTACCGCCATTGAAGAATTAGCACATCGATCCAATGTCTTAACTTATGAATTCGAAAATGTCGATTTAGCCGCCTTAGAAAAAGTCGCTGATCAAGTAGCAATCCCTCAAGGAACGGAATTGTTGCGGATTACGAAGGATCGCTTACGTGAAAAACGCTTTTTGCGGGTTGCCAAAGTTCAAACCGCTCCCTTCATGGAAGTGGAGAGTGAAGCTGATTTAGAAAAGGCCTTGGCTTCAATTGGGTATCCTGCCGTTTTAAAGACCGCCCAAGGTGGCTATGATGGTCATGGGCAAGCCGTACTTAAAAGTGCAGCGGATTTGCCAGCTGCTCAGGCCGTTTTAGCAGCCGGGAGTTGTATCTTAGAAGGCTGGGTTGATTTTGACTTGGAATGCTCCGTGATGGTAGCCCGTAATACGGATGGTGAGGTTGTAACTTTCCCAGTCGCCGAAAATATTCATCACAATGAGATTCTTCATAAGACGATTGTCCCAGCACGGATTAGCCCTCAATTACAGGATCGAGCGCGTCAAATGGCCGTTCAAATTGCAGAACAGTTGGATTTGAAAGGTATCTTAGGGGTGGAAATGTTCGTTAAACGGGATGGCGACATTTATATTAATGAGCTGGCACCTCGTCCCCATAATTCTGGTCATTATTCCATTGAGGCCTGTGATTTTTCACAATTCGCCATGCATAACCGGGCCATTTTGAACTGGCCATTACCAGAAGTTACCTTATTAAAACCAGCCATTATGGTCAATGTGTTAGGACAACACGTCAAACCAGTTCAAGCACTGATTTCCCAAAAGCCAAATTGGCATTTTCATGATTATGGAAAAGCAGAATCACGTGAGAATCGTAAAATGGGACACGTCACAATTTTGACAGATGATTTAGAAACCACCCTTGCTGAAATTGCGGATACCAAAGTTTGGCAAGCAGAAGAACAATAGGAGAACTAATTTATGATTGATCGTTATACTCGCCCAGAAATGGGTGCTATTTGGACGGATGAAAACAAATACAATTGTTGGCTAGCGGTGGAAATCGCGGTCGATGAAGCCTGGGCCGAAGCGGGGCATATTCCGGCAGAAGATGTTGAAAAGATTAAGCAAAATGCTAAATTTAGTGTTGACCGAATCAACGAAATCGAAGCCGTTACCCACCACGACGTGATTGCTTTCACCCGGACGGTTTCGGAATCCTTGGGTGATGAAAAGAAGTGGGTACACTACGGTTTGACAAGTACCGATGTGGTTGATACGGCGCAAGGTTACCAATTAAAACAAGCTAATGATATCTTACGTCAAGATTTACAAGACTTTATCGATATTCTAGCTAAGCGAGCCCGTGAATTTAAGGACACGGTTTGCATGGGCCGGACGCATGGGATTCATGCGGAACCAACGACTTTTGGTTTGAAGTTTGCTCGTTGGTATGCGGAATTGAAGCGGGATCAAGAACGTTTTGAACATGCTGCTAAAGGGGTTGAAGCGGGTAAGATTAGCGGGGCCGTTGGGACTTTTGCTGAAGTTGATCCTTTCATCCAAGATGCTGTCTGTAAAAAATTAGGTCTGCATTCGCAAGAGATTTCGACGCAAGTCTTACCACGGGACCTTCATGCCGAATACATTGCTGCTATGGCCCTTTGTGCTACCAGCATTGAAAATATTGCTACCGAAATTCGAGCTTTACAACGAACCGAAATTCATGAAGTTGAAGAACACTTTGCTAAGGGCCAAAAAGGATCTTCCGCGATGCCACACAAGCGGAATCCGATCGGTTCAGAAAATATGACCGGGATGGCTCGTTTATTGCGTGGGCACGTGGTGACGGCTTATGAAAATGATGCCCTTTGGCACGAACGTGATATTTCACACTCCAGTGCCGAACGGGTGATCTTGCCAGATACCACGATTGGTCTTGATTACATGCTTCACCGGATGGGCAATATTTTGAAGAATCTAGATGTCTTCCCTGAAACGATGAAGCGGAACATGGATAAGACCTTAGGCTTGATTTACAGTGGCCGGGTCCTATTGAAGTTAGTGGAAAGCGGCTTGAGTCGAGAAGCAGCTTATGATTTAATTCAACCTTACACTGCTAAATGTTGGGCTGAACAAATCCCATTCCGGCCTTTGCTAGAAGCCGATCCAACTATTCAAAAGCAATTATCAAAGGAAAAATTAGATGAAGCCTTTGATTACCATTGGCACTTACGTAACGTTGACGAAATTTTCCATCGCGTTGGTCTAGATTAAAGTAGTTAAAGATAGATCTTAATAAAGTTAAGGGTTTGGCAGCTTGCCAAACCCTTTTTGTCTGGGGTTGATTAAAACGTGGGTAAAACACGAACATTAAAGATTAAAAGTCAATTAAATGTCATGAGATCAGTTGACCTTTACTATGGTGGTTGTTATTCTATGTATGAATAACGAATAAACGCTATTTTAGTCGTATCAAAGTTCGGATTTAACCAAAAGGAGATAACCGATGAGTGAGTTGTTATATGCCGGAAAGGCTAAGGAAATGTGGTCAACCGATGATCCGGAAGTTTTACGGGTCGTATATTTAGATCAAGCCACCGCTTTTAATGGGAAAGAAAAGGAACATTTTGCTGGTAAAGGACATGCTGCTCATGCAATTTCCAATTTAGTTTTCCATTATTTAAAGGATCATGGAATTACGACTCATTTATTGGAAACTATTTCACCGACCGAAGATCTAGTGAAAAAGTGTGAGATGGTTCCCTTAGAATTCGTCACCCGAAATGTCGTGGCGGGGCACTTTGCTAGTCGTTATGGTTTAGATGAAGGTGCCGACTTGAATCCTGCAGTTGAAGAAACTTTTTATAAGAGTGATCCCTTGGATGATCCTTTTATTAATGCTTCGTCCGCTAATGCGTTAGGAATCGCCACTTTTGCCGAACAAGAACAAATGTGGACCATGTGTCGGGAAATTAACGAACTTTTAAAAGCCCTCTTTGAAAAGGCTGGTATGAAACTAGTCGACTTCAAGTTAGAGTTTGGTAAATTACCAGATGGCACGATTATTTTAGCCGATGAATTTTCACCAGATAATTGTCGCTTGTGGGACTTGAAGACGAACGCCCACATGGATAAAGACGTTTTCCGGCGTCAATTAGCTGATCTTACCGAAACTTATGATCAAGTATTAGCGCGTATTCAAACTGCTTTAGAGGAGAAATAATTATGACCAACGTACGGATCTATGTTACTTACAAGCCATCAGTTTTTGATCCCCAAGGAGAAACCATCAAAAATTCAATTCATGCTTTGGGACATGATGAGGTTGCCGATGTTACTGTCGGTAAGTTTTTTGATGTCCAAATTAATGCTACAGGCGACGCGGTTGAAGCGTCAGTTAAGTCAATTGCCGAAGAACTACTAGTCAACTTTAATATGGAAACGTATACCTACGAAGTGCGGGAGGGTTAATTCATGAAGATTGCCGTAGTGGTCTTTCCAGGATCCAACTGTGATATTGATTTATATGAAGCCTTGCATACGGTTTGTGGGGCGGATGTTGATTATGTGACCCATAAAGAAAGTAGCCTCGCTGGTTATGATGCAGTAATGTTGCCAGGTGGTTTCTCCTATGGGGACTACTTACGTTCAGGAGCGATTGCTCGTTTTTCTAATATTATGGGCGCTGTTAAGCAAATGGCAGATGAAGGTAAGCCTGTCTTTGGGACCTGTAATGGTTTCCAAATTCTAACGGAAGCTGGCCTGTTACCGGGAGCTTTAAAGAAGAACGATAGTCAACAATTTATCTGTAAATCAGTTCCGTTAGAAGTAGTTAACAATCGTACGGTGTTCACCACTCAGTATGAAGCTCATGAACGGATCGTCTTACCGATTGCCCATGCTGATGGTTCCTATTATGCCGATGAAGAAACTTTAGATAAATTGGAAGAGAATAATCAAGTTGTGTTCCGGTATGCTGAAGAAAACCCCAATGGAAGTTTACGTAACATTGCCGGAATTTGTAATGAACGTGGTAACGTCTTAGGAATGATGCCACACCCAGAACGGGCCGTAGAAGCTATTCTTGGGAATACGGACGGCTTACGTGTCTTTACATCACTTTTAGAAAATGGATCAGTTCACGCGGAGGCTTAAGAGATGCAGCAAGCAATGACACCAGAAGAAATCAAGCAACAAAAACCATACTTGGATTGGAGCTTGACGGAACACGAATACGATTATATTTGTGACCATCTTTTACACCGGTTACCAAACTTCACTGAAACGGGACTTTTCTCCGCCATGTGGAGTGAACATTGTTCCTACAAGAAATCCAAGCCAGTCTTACGTCAATTCCCGAACAAGAATGACCGCGTTTTGCAAGGGCCCGGCGAAGGAGCGGGAGTTGTTGATATTGATGACGGTCAAGCGGTTGTTTTTAAAGCTGAAAGTCATAACCACCCCTCAACGGTTGAACCATATCAAGGAGCGGCCACGGGGGTTGGAGGGATCTTACGGGATATCTTTAGCATGGGGGCTCGTCCCATCGCTTCCCTTGATTCCTTGCATTTTGGTGAATTAGATCAGGTTTCTAACCAAATGAAATTAACTGGAGTCGTTAAGGGAATCGGTGACTACGGAAACTGTATGGGAATCCCTACTGTAGCTGGGGAAACCACCTTTGATCCTTGCTATTCTGGGAATGTCTTAGTCAATGCCATGAGCGTTGGTTTGATGGATCAAAAAGACATTCAAGCCGGCGTGGCTGCCGGGGTTGGCAATGCGGTGATGTACGTCGGTGCCAAGACGGGACGTGATGGAATTCACGGGGCCACCTTTGCTTCGGCAGAATTTAGCGATGAGAATGCGACCCAACGCTCGGCGGTTCAAGTCGGGGATCCCTTTATGGAAAAGCTTTTGATGGAAGCTTGTTTGGAATTGATTCAACAGCATGCCGATTGGTTAATCGGGATTCAAGACATGGGAGCCGCCGGAATCGTATCTTCGAGTGCCGAAATGGTTTCCGAAGGTGAGAGTGGGGTCGAATTAAACCTCGACCTAGTTCCCCAACGTGAACCCAACATGTCAGCTTATGAAATCATGCTGAGTGAATCCCAAGAACGGATGTTACTGTGTGTTAAACAAGGTCACGAAGAAGATGTTAAGCAAATCTTTGACTTTTATGATTTAGAAGCCGTCGTGATTGGGCGGATTACGGAAGGTCATGACTATGTCCTTTATCACGATGGCGAAAAAGTGTGCGATATTCCAGTTTCGACTTTGACTGATGATGTCTTAGAAGAACCAAGTGAAGAAGCTAAGCCCCAACGGATCGCCGCTGCGGAACAAGCTCCTGCTTGGCAACCAGTAATTGATGATCCGGCAGCTACTTTAAAGGACCTGTTAGGTCAAACGACCATTGCTGACAAGTCATCACTCTATCAACAATACGATTCCCAAGTACGGACATCAACGGTCGTCGGCCCCGGAAGTGATGCGAGAGTGATCCGCGTTCGTGGGACAAAGAAGGGACTTGCCATGACCACCGATGGGAACGGCCGGTTTGTCTACTTAAGCCCTAAGGTGGGTGGCCAGATTGCCCTCGTCGAAGCGGCCGCTAATGTCATTGCTAGTGGCGCACAACCATTAGCCATTACCGACTGTTTAAATTACGGAAACCCTAACGATCCAGAAATTTTCTGGGAATTACATCAATCGACGGCGGGGATGGCAGAAGCTTGCCGGGTTTTTGATACCCCAGTCATTTCCGGGAACGTTTCTTTATATAATGAAAATAACGGCAAAGCTATCCATCCAACTCCAATGGTAGGGATGGTTGGATTGATTAAGGATCTAGACCATGTTATTCCGATGCAAGCCCAACAAGCTGGCGATTTGGTTTACTTATTAGGCCAAACCGGTGATGATTATGCCGGATCTGAATTACAAAAGATGCTCCAAGGTGATATTGACGGGGTATTGAATGATTTTGATCTTAAAGAGAGTCATCAAATGATGATGAATTTATTAGCTGCCATGCAAGCTGGGCATGTTGCAAGTGCCCATGACCTCAGTGAGGGGGGACTTGGTGTGGCCTTAAGTGAAGCTTTATTTGACACTGATTTGGGCTTTGAACTTAACTTAACGCACTTAACGAATGCGCAACTCTTTAGTGAAACCCCAGGTCGCTTCATCGTAACCGTATCGCCAGACCAGCAAGATGCTTTTGAAGACGCTTTAGGTGATGATGCCCAATTAGTGGGTGAAGTCACTAATACGCACTGGTTAGATACGCGCACAGCTGACGGCGATATGAATGTTTCCGTGGCTGATTTGCAGACTACTTGGAAGGAGGCCATTCCATGCCTGCTGAAATCAAAGGACTAAATGAAGAGTGTGGGGTTTTCGGTGTTTTTGGTGCCGACCACGCTAGTCAGCTAACCTACATGGGTTTGCACGCCCTGCAACACCGGGGCCAAGAAGGGGCCGGAATTGTTACTTCTAATCACGAACGCCTTTTCCAACACCGGGACCGGGGCTTATTATCCAAGGTTTTTGCCGATCCAGCGGAATTGGATCTCCTTCAAGGGGATCGGGCGATTGGCCATGTTCGCTATGGGACGGCTGGTCGTAATTCCGTTGAAAATGTGCAACCCTTTTTGTTCCGCTTTCATGACGGGGACACGGCTTTAGCTCACAATGGTAATTTGGTGAATGCTGTTAGTCTGAAACGAGAACTGGAAGATGAAGGCGCTGTTTTTCAATCGGATTCCGATACAGAAATTTTGATTCATTTGATCCGGCACTACATTAAAGAAGATGGCTTTATTCCAGCTCTAAAGAAGAGTTTGAATCGGGTTAAGGGCGGCTTTGCCTTTCTCTTATTACAAAAAGATCGCTTAATCGCTGCCTTGGATCCCAATGGTTTTCGGCCACTATGTATTGGCCAAATGGATAACGGCGCCTATGTCATTACTAGTGAAACCTGTGCATTGGACATTGTCGGCGCCAAATTTATCCGAGATGTTCAACCAGGTGAATTGCTGGTCATTGATCAAGATGGCTTGCATGAGGATCACTACACGGAAGATACCCAGCTCGCCGTTTGTTCCATGGAATATATCTATTTTGCGCGTCCTGATTCGATCATTCATGGCGTAACGGTTCATACGGCGCGTAAACGAATGGGGAAGTTATTAGCCCAAGAGCACCCAATTGATGGTGACATTGTCATTGGGGTTCCGAATTCATCACTCTCGGCAGCCTCCGGTTATGCCGAGGAAATTGGCTTACCCTATGAAATGGGCTTGGTCAAGAGTCAGTATGTTGCGCGTACCTTTATTCAGCCTACCCAGGAACTCCGTGAACGGAGTGTACAGATGAAATTAGCTGCGGTACGTGGGGTGGTAGAAGGCAAGCGGGTGATCGTGGTGGATGACTCGATTGTCCGCGGTACGACTTCCAAACAACTGATTCAAATGCTACGGCGAGTGGGAGCCAAAGAAGTTCATATGGTAATTGCTTCGCCGCCGTTTAAGTTCCCTTGTTTTTATGGAATTGACGTTTCGACCCGAGCCGAATTAATGGCGGCGCATTATTCGGTCGAAGAAATGTGTCAAATCATTGGGGCCGATTCTCTGAACTTTCTCAGCGTGCCGGGCTTAATTAAAGCGATTGATATGCCTGATGCAGGCGATGCGCCCTATGGTGGTTTGACGGTTGCTTACTTTAATGGTGATTATCCAACCCCTTTGTATGATTACGAAGAAGGTTATCGTAAATCTTTGAGTGAACAAGAACGAAAGGAATTAATCTGATGAATCGTTATCAAGAGGCCGGGGTCGACGTAAATGCCGGTTACGAATTAGTAGATCGGATTAAACAAGATGTCAAAAGTACGAATCGGCCCGGGGTCATGGGTGGAATCGGCGCTTTTGGTGGTTTATTTGATTTGGGGTCCTTGAAGGTTCAACACCCCATTTTGGTGTCTGGAACGGATGGTGTTGGGACCAAGTTGTTAATCGCCCAAGAGATGGACAAGCATGACACGATTGGGATTGATGTGGTTGCAATGTGTGTCAATGATGTCCTCGCTCAGGGGGCCGAACCACTATACTTCCTTGATTATATTGCGACCGGTCATAATGATCCGAAAAAAATGGCCGCCATTGTCAGCGGCGTGGCTGAAGGTTGTCGGCAAGCCGGTGCGGCTCTAATTGGTGGTGAAACGGCCGAGATGCCGGATATGTATTCCTTTGAAGAATATGACTTAGCAGGGACTGTTACCGGTGTGGTTGATAAAGATGATTTATTAACGAGTGATAATCCCGTTGCTGGTGATATTCTGATTGGACTGGCTTCTAGTGGAATTCATTCAAATGGTTTCTCCCTAGTTCGCCAAATCTTATTTAAGGATCATCAAGTCGCTTTAAGTGATCAACCCGCAACCTTAGCGGGGCAAAGTGTTGGGGAAGCCATTTTACAACCAACGCGAATTTATGTGCCTTTCGTGTTGCCATTGATTAAACAACACCTCATCACCGGGGTCAGTCATATTACCGGGGGTGGTTTAGTTGAAAATCTGCCACGGATGTTTGGCGATGACTTGCAGGCTGTCGTTGATTCCAGTACTTGGCCTCAATTACCGGTCTTTAACTACTTACGAGAATTAGGAGAACTGCCATTACACGATTGTTTCGAAACCTTTAATATGGGAATTGGAATGGTCTTGGCAGTGCATCCGGATCAAGTAACGATGGTCCAAAATCAGTTGCGCACCCTCGATGAGGAATCATACATTATTGGAGAATTGAAGGCACGACCTGAAGACGAGGCCAAGATTGTCATTAAGTGAGGTAAGAGATGCGAGTAGCAATATTTGCGTCAGGTAATGGGACGAATTTTGAAGTGCTGGCTAAGCAATTTCAAGATCAGACGATTCCTGGCGACTTAGTCTTAATGTTTTGTGATCATCCGGATGCCAAAGTGGTTGAACGAGCTCATAGATTTAAGATACCAGTGGAAACCTTCACGGTTAAGGAATGCGGTGGCAAGCAAGCTTATGAAGAACGGATCTTAAAAGTCTTGCAAGACTACCAAATTGATTTTATTGCCTTAGCTGGTTATATGCGGGTAGTGGGACCAACAATTTTAGATCGTTATGATCATCGGATTGTTAACCTTCATCCAGCCTGGTTACCAGAATATCCAGGCTTACATTCGATTGAACGGGCCTTTGCGGATCATCGTGATCAGACGGGGGTAACGGTTCATTATATCGATGCCGGACTCGATTCGGGGCCAATTATTGCCCAACGGCATGTACCGATTTTGGCTGATGACACCCTTGATAGTTTGGAAAGTCGGGTCCATGAGGTTGAACATCAGTTATATCCACAGGTTTTAAAAGCAGTGTTAACAGATTTAACAAAAAAGGAGCAAGGATAAGATGAAACGGGCTTTAGTAAGTGTCTCAGATAAGACCAATTTAGTTCCCTTTGTCCAAGGGTTAGTAGCTAATGGTTACGAAATTATCTCGACTGGAGGCACGAAGAAACAGTTAGATGATGCCGGAATTCCAACCATTGGGATTGAAGATGTAACCCATTTCCCAGAAATGCTCGATGGTCGGGTAAAGACTTTAAACCCTTATGTTCATGGTGGTTTACTCGCCCGGCGGGATCTACCAGAACACATGGCAACTTTAAAGGAACACCAAATTACCCCAATTGATCTAGTTTGTGTTAACTTGTATCCCTTTAAAGAAACCATCTCCAAACCAGGAGTTGAATTAGCGGATGCCATTGAAAACATTGATATTGGTGGCCCAAGTATGGTCCGTTCAGCTGCCAAAAATTACCAAAGTGTAACGATTGTGGTTGATCAAGCTGATTACGATCAAGTATTAACAGAGATTAAAAATGATGGGGATACAACCCTAGAAACGCGCTTTAAGTTAGCAGCAAAGGCTTTCCGTCATACGGCTGCCTATGATGCCTTGATTTCACAATACCTAACCGAACAAGTTGGCCTCGAAGATCCCGAAAAGTTAACTTTGACTTACGATCTTAAAGAAACGATGCGGTATGGTGAAAATAGTCACCAAAAGGCTTGGTTGTATGAGGATACCATGCCTAAGCAATTCTCCATTTTGGAAGCTAAGCAATTGCACGGGAAGCAACTTTCTTACAACAACATTAAGGATGCCGATGAGGCCCTCCGTTGTGTTCGGGAATTTGATGAACCAACGGTAGTCGCTATGAAACACATGAATCCATGTGGAATTGGGACAGCTGAAGAGCTTGAACTTGCTTGGGATCGAGCTTATGAAGCGGATCCAGTGTCCATCTTTGGGGGCGTAATTGCCGTCAACCGACCTGTTGATTTAGCCACGGCCGAAAAGATGCGGAAGATCTTCTTGGAAATTATCGTTGCCCCAAGTTTTGATGACGATGCTTATGAAGTCCTTGCTAAGAAGAAGAACATTCGCTTATTACAAGTCAACTTTGACGCTAAAGACGAAGCGATGGGACATGAAACTGTTTCGGTCATGGGTGGTTTGTTAGTCCAAGAACAAGATGTCTTGGCCGAAGAACCAACCGGATGGGAAGTCGTTACGAAGGCTAAGCCAACGGCTGAACAATTAAAGAGCATGGCCTTTGCTTGGAAGGCCGTTAAGCATGCCAAATCTAACGCCATTGTGGTCGCAAATAATGAACGGACCCTTGGGGTGGGTGAAGGTCAACCTAACCGGATTGATTCATTACGAATTGCCGTGGAACATGCTGGCGATGCTATTGATGATCGGACGGTCATGGCGAGCGACGCCTTCTTCCCATTCGATGATTGTGTGGCATATGCTGGTGAACATGGTATTAAAGCCATTGTGCAACCGGGTGGTTCGGTCCGTGATCAAGAATCAATTGATAAAGCAAATGAATTAGGAATTGCGATGGTCTTCTCTGGCGTTCGTCATTTCCGTCACTAAGAGGAGGTTGCTTGCTGATGGAACCAGTAAATGTATTAGTAATCGGCTCCGGTGGACGTGAATTTGCGATTGCCAAAAAATTAAAGCAAAGTAGTCACGTTGATCACGTTTTCTGTGCGCCAGGGAACGTGGGAATGCCAATGGTGGGGGTCGAGCCAGTTGCAATTGAAGAACTCGACTTTCCTGTTCTAATTGACTTTGCCAAAAGTCATCAAGTTGCCTGGACCTTTGTTGGCCCCGAAGACGCCTTGTGTGCCGGAGTGGTGGATGCCTTTCAGGCGGCCGGTTTGAAGATTTTTGGTCCTAACCAACGGGCGGCACAATTAGAAGGTTCTAAAGAATATGCTCTTGATTTTATGAACCAAGCCGGTGTGCCAACGGCGAAGCACCAGGCCTATGCAGATGTAGAGGCGGCCTTAGCCGGGATTAGTGAGTTTGGTTTTCCAGTGGTAATAAAGGATAATGGCTTAGCTGGTGGCAAAGGTGTTGTGATTGCCGAGGATCAAGCCACGGCGGAATTGACAATTCGGGAGATTTTGAAGACGCCAGGCAGTCGTTTAGTGCTGGAAGAATGTCTGATCGGTCCCGAATATTCTATGTTCGTGATGATTCAAGACGGTGAATATCGGATCCTACCGATGGCCCAAGACCATAAACGGGCCAACGATGGGGATAAAGGGCCGAATACCGGTGGAATGGGGGCTTATAGTCCACTCCCTCAACTGAGCGCTAAGGATCGGCAACGGATGGTCGATGAAGTGGTGGTTCCAACTGTTCAAGGACTGGTAGCTGGTGATTATCATTACCATGGGATCTTGTATATTGGCTTGATGTTAACGGCAGACGGTCCGAAAGTTATTGAATATAATGTCCGCTTAGGGGATCCTGAAACGCAAGTCATCTTGCCACGTTTAGCGACGGATTTATTTGATCTGGTCGATGCGTGTGTGAATGATCAAGCCATGCCAGAAGTAGAAGAAACTAATGATGCTGTCCTGGGGGTTGTGTTAGCCTCAGCTGGATACCCAGTTAATCCGGTGCATGGTCAAGCGATCGGACCATTTCCTAAGCAAGCCGGAATTGAAATCGATTTTGCTAATGTAGGCGGTAGCCTAGACCAATTAGTTGGGACTGGTGGGCGCTTGCTGATGGTGATTAGTAAATCGGCCACGCTAGAAGAAGCCCAACATCAGGTATATCAATATTTAGGGCAACTTGATGAACCAGAATGCTTCTATCGTCGAGACATTGGTGATAAGGCGTTGGAAATTTAGATGAAGAATGGTAAAGACAATTCAGCCTTTGTAAGGGCACTTTGAAATTAATTCATAGTGGTTAAAAGTCGGAGAAGTATGTAGTATCAAAACTATCAAATTGAAATTTTTGTAACCATTAAGTTACAAAAGTAATAAAACTGATTTATGAAAAAATTATAAATAAGTTAATATATATATGGAAGCTAGTTTTTACTATCTCTTATTCCATACTATTTCTTCCCAAATTTTAGTAGATTATTACGCTTCCGAGGTGATGCCTGATTATGACAAGGTATCACCTTTTTTGTGTGCGTTATAAATCAAGTGATAAAATTTTGATTGGATGTTCACAAATTTAACTCAATTCTAAATAGAACATAATTTAAAAAAATATATATAAATATGATTTTTTGAAGGCTTAAATGAGGAAATATTGCTACTATTAGGTTGATATAGTCATTTATATAAGGTACATTATGTATATAGGGTATGTTATTTGAGTGTCTATTTAAAAATAATTACCTTAAAATCTTTAAGGGTGGTGAATGCAAGAAATGTGAATTCTTGTGCAATGTTTGAAATTTTGTAATTCATACTTTTTCGAATGCACAGTGAATTTATATTATTTTTTTGGAACTTGGTTAAAGAATTAGGGTACTATTTTGGAAGTAAAAGGTAAAAAATTTAAAAAAATTAGAAAAGAGCAAGGATTAACTCAAATTCAGGTTGCTGAAGGAATTTGCCAGCAGTCAACTGTAAGTTTATTAGAAAACGAGAACAAATTGCCAAGCCTTGACGTTCTAGAACTACTTACGAGTAGGTTAGGAATTTCTGTTGAGACCATATTGGTTAATGACAAATATGACGATAATTATGTTTCTCAGTTAATCTCATTGATGCTCAAGTGTGATGCTTCAGCTATAGAGAAGAAACTTTCTCAGGTAAAGATTAATGGTGAAAGTACACGCGATAATATTGTTCAACATTTTTTCGGTGGTTTTGTGCATCTTTATAGGAAAGAGTACGAAGACGCAATTTTTTGCTTTGGATTAACAATTGCCCAGATGGCATCAGTTGAGGGTTACCGTGACTATTTGTCAGCTACCTACTATGGAATGTCGATAGCATACAAGATGAAGCGAGATTATGCTAAAGCGAAAGAAATGATTAATCTTGCACTGGAAAAAGTTCAAGAACTTTCCTCTATTGATGATAAGGAGGAAGAATCGTTACTATTTGCTGTAGCACTTTCAAGTGAACTCTATCAAATTAACATTGAAAGTTCATTAGACAGTTAACTTAATAGTTACTTTAGATTTTCTAATTTTTGAATATATTTAAATCATACTTATTTATAAGGAGTATTTTATGGTTTCTAGAAAAAATACACAATTATATGACAAGAAAAATGATAATAAACAGCGTTGGGGACTCCGAAAGCTAAGCTTCGGGGTTGCTTCAGTGTTGCTTGGGACGTCTTTTGTTTTATTTAATGGAACGATTGCACATGCTGATACAACGACTGATAACAGCCCTGTAGTTGCTGCTACTAGTAATTCATCATCATCTGCAAGTGTTAGCACAGCTGACAGTGAGGCAACGGTTACGACAACTAGTACTGTTCCAACCGACACAACAGTTGCTACGAGTGGCTCAAGCACCTCTTTAAGCTCTGCAGTTGATAATGCTAAGAGTGCCGGTGTAAATGTTAACGAAACAGCTGCCTCACAATATTCTGGTACATCAGCTACGTCAGAGGCGGTTGCGGATTATGCGAGTCAAGCTGCTGCAATTGATACTACCGTTGCGGATTATCAAGACGCAATGACCAAGTATCAGGGTGAACAAGAGACTTATCAAGAAAAGTTAGAACAATACAACACCGCTAAATCTGCATACGATGAATATCAAAAAGAAGTTGCTGCTGGATCAGGCGCAGGAATGGTTGATCAGGCTAATAATTTGATCATGACTTCCGAACCTAATGCAACAGTATCTATTTCTGGTGTAACCAATTATGTTACACCAGATGCTGTAAAGCGTCCTTGGGATTGGCGGCAGTGAAAAAGCAATTATAGATCAGTATGATCCGTCTGCTCTTACAAGTAGCGATTTAACAAGTACTGACCCATACACCAATCAACAAGATCATGTATTGTTGATGAAGGTTGGTGATGAAATCACTGTTACTTATGATAATTTAAGTAACACAGCATACAACCAAGATGATGGTACAACTAAGAAGATTGCTAAGATCGTTTATACATATAAACTGGAGAGCTCTTCTAATAATGATGAAACTGCTTTAGTTACCATTAGTCGGGACCCTACTGTTACAATTACTGTCGGGTCGAATACCGAGACTAGTAATCCAATTTCCATGGATATGGGAATTAAATTCTACTATGAAGATGGAAGCCAAGTTGACTTTAGCGATGGTAAAGCGATTGTAAGTTTATCATCATTAAATCATTGGAATGGGACCCAATATCTTCCAGATGAAAAGCCACAAGCTATTACATTACAAGCTAATGATGCTGATGGTAATGCCGTACAAGTTCAGTGGGAACCATATTCGGGTGATGAAGGTCCGACTCAAACAGATGGTCGTGTGAATGTCGTAAGTGAAAGTTTACAAGATCTTTTTGCTGGAAAAAATGTTACTTTATCTGATTCTAACCCAGCTAAATTAGTTATTGATGGAACTGCGACTGATGATACATCATATGTTGCAAAGGATGCTAATGGCAATCAATATGATACAACTGGTCAGACGATTGGTAAGTATACTTTAACTAATGGGACTATTAGTTATACTCCATCCTTTAAGTATGATCAATCTGACCACGTTGAAAAGGTTTCAATCGGGAATAATACATTCATTTACCTACCAGGATCTTCAATTACGAATCAGAATGGAACCGTATATTCTGTAAATAGTAATGAATATGTAGCGCAAGGGGCAAAATTTAATGCTGAAAGTACAGGTAGTGAGGCTGCTGGTACTTATATTCAAGGGTGGGATTATCCACAATCAAAGACAGCATATTACGGATCGGGTGCATTAATTCTTACTGATGGTAATATTCAATTTAGTGTAAGTGGTAACCAAATTGGCCAGAATAATAATACGGTCATGTGGTTTGCTATGAATGCGACTATTAATACGCCAAAAGATCCAGGAGAGGCCCCAACTGCCCCGGTTGCTCCGACTACACCTACTGTAGAATGGCATGAAAATCAGGTTGTACAAACACAACAAGTCACGGTTACTAACGCTTCGCGAACGATTAATTATACATACGAAAACGGACCTTATGCTGGCGAACAAGCGGCTGATAGTGTTGTTAATAATGCAACTTTTGCTACAGTAACTGATTCAGCTACTGGTCAATCAACTGTTTATGTACTTGATGGTGATAAATCTCAATATGATGTTAATGATGAAGTTAAGAACACTTCTGACATTGTCACAGCATTAACTAATTTAGGATTTAAGCAAGCTGATACGACGCAGTTTAATCAAGTTGATTCTCCTACGATTGCAGGATATACCGCTGATAAAACTTCGGTTGAATCTTCGACGGTGAATAAAGATTATGGTGATCAGACAATAGATGTTAAGTACACCATTGATACGCAAAAGGCCACAATCAATATCATTGACGAAACTGACAATGATAAGGTTCTTAACACCTACAATGAAACTGGTGAAGCCGGGACGGCAATCGACTTCAACACGGCCGATGCTCAATTGAAGGACTACTTGGCTAACGGTTACGCCTTGTCAACAGATAAGACGAGTGATGCCACAGCAAATGGTTTCACGGCAGCAGATTACGACGCTGATAGCGATCAAGACCAAGTCTTCAATGTATACCTGGTACACACCTACACTAACCATGACAGTGACAACCCAGGTAATGGTTATACCGCCGATGACTTTAACAAGACCGTAACGCGGACGATTAACTACACTTATGGCAATGGGCCAAAGCAAGGTGAAACGGCAGCACCAACGGTAACGCAAGACGTTGACTTTACCCGGAACATTGTGACAGATAATGTCACAGGACAAGAAGTCCAAAGCGGTGGTGGTTACACGACGACTGACTGGCACGTAAGTGGCAATACTGATAAGTGGGCACAAGTAGACTTTCCAGCAATTGCAAGTTACACGCCAAGCCTAACGAGTGTTGAAGAAGTAACGCCGACGGCGTCAACTGACAACAGCACGGTTAACGTGGTTTACACGATTGGTGAACAAAAGGCCACAATCAATATCATTGACGAAACTGACAATGATAAGGTTCTTAACACCTACAATGAAACTGGTGAAGCCGGGACGGCAATCGACTTCAACACGGCCGATGCTCAATTGAAGGACTACTTGGCTAACGGTTACGCCTTGTCAACAGATAAGACGAGTGATGCCACAGCAAATGGTTTCGCGGCAGCAGATTACGACACTGATAGCGATCAAGACCAAGTTTTCAATGTATACCTGGTACACACCTACACTAACATTACGCCAAATAACCCTCAGACTCCTGGTAATCCAATTAATCCGGATAATCCTAATGGTCCTAAGTGGCCTACTGGTACAGATGAAAATGGTTTGAAGAAAGAAGTCAGTCAAACTATTAAGTACCAATACTCTGATGGTTCAAAGGCTGCTAATGATAATGTTCAATCAGTTACCTTCACTAAGAATGTGGTAGTTGACAATGTAACTGGTCAAATCGTTGATTCTGGAGTTATTAATGGTGAGACCGTTAATACGACATCATTTACTCCGGCAAGTGGTCAATTTGTTGATGTAACTTCGCCTTCGATTACTGGATATACTCCAAACAAATCAGTTGTTGAGGGATCAACGGTTACACCATCGAGTTCAAGTACAACGGTTGTTGTCACATATGATGCAAATCCAACACCTGAACCAACACCTGAACCAACACCAAAAAATGATGATAAGATCACTAAGACGATTACTGATTACCAGGATCATACAGTAACTACTAGCTGGCAAGATCAAGATACTATTAGTAATACTAATACCAAGTCTGAAAGCACTAAGTTACCACAAACTGGTAATGATGAAAATAACGAACTTACCTCACTAGGTATTGTTGGTGCATCTGTAATTGGACTACTAGGTTTATCAGTCATTGGGAAGAAGAAAAAAAGAAATTAATTAAATATTAATTTCAATATTCACGGCTACTAGTTTTGTAGTTTCCCATCCATTGGACGGTGAAAGTAAAGGAGAGTTACAGTTTTGGTAACTCTCCTTTATTCGTGTTTTAAAAATGAATAAGAGATGAAAGGATAGATCAATGGGGATCTCTA
>NZ_AICN01000056.1:0-14990 GCF_000247775.1 Limosilactobacillus gastricus PS3 | reverse complement strand
CAAATTAAACGTGAGTTACAAATCATGATTCAAGAAGGCGTGACCGATGCTTACTTAATGCCTGAGGCCGCAGAATATCGGCTTTCTACCTTAATCCGTGGTAAATTAGCGTTACGGTATCATTTTTCAAAACATAGTGGACAGCGAATCATGGCTTATTTAAAGTATCGGAGCAATTTAGATATCAGCGAGCATCGTCGCCCGCAATCTGGAGCCTTGGAATGGGAGATGGATCCCGGTCAAAAGATTGATTTGCGGATCTCAACAGTTGGTGATTATCGCGGTCAAGAGTCGATGGTGGTGCGATTTATTTATCCGCCAAAAGCTGATTTTCAAGTTTTGGTCCCTTCGCATTGGAAAGGGCTACAAGCCTTAGCCCAGCAAACGGGTGTGATGCTCTTTGCTGGTCCAATGGGGTCAGGAAAAACGACGACAATGTATCGCTTGGCAGAACAATTTATCGATCAAAAGACCATTATGACAATTGAAGATCCAGTGGAAATCAGTCACGAGCGCTTTTTACAAACCCAAGTGAACCCAGTCGCCGGCATGGATTATCAAACTTTGATTAAAACGAGCTTACGCCATCGTCCCCAG
The DNA here is from genome assembly GCF_000247775.1 of Limosilactobacillus gastricus PS3. Classification (GTDB taxonomy): domain Bacteria; phylum Bacillota; class Bacilli; order Lactobacillales; family Lactobacillaceae; genus Limosilactobacillus; species Limosilactobacillus gastricus_A. The sequence goes on along the minus strand of NZ_AICN01000056.1, from coordinate 14,393 downwards.
ATTTTAATCATTGGTGAAATCCGGGATCCCCAAACGGCGCAAATGGTCATTCAAGCGGGCCTGAGTGGCCAGTTAGTCATGGCCACTATTCATGCGCGCAGTGCCCAGGGGGTGCTCTCACGTTTACAACAATTAGGGGTTGATCAATATTATTTACATCAGGCTCTGTTAGCAGTTAGTTATCAGCGACTCATTCCCCTACATGATCAAAGCTGGGCGCTCCATTTTGATCAATTAAGTGGGGATGACTTAACCCAATCAATTGGCCATGAAGAATCAGGAGTTGCCCAAAGTTGGCGGCATGAATTAGCACGAGCTTGTGAAGAAGGGAGAATTACGGATGAAACTTACCAGCAATTTAAAGCCGGCTAGATTTACCTTAAGTCATCAAGCCCAGTGGTTTGTCTTTTTGGGTGATGCCCTGAATAGTGGGATGAATTTGCCCCAGGCCTTAGCTTTTTCGGGGAGGATCTTTCCTAAAGAGTTAGATAGGTTCCAAAAGATGGAGCGACAATTGGTCCAAGGGGGTGGCTTAGCTGAAACCATGAAGCCATGGCTACGCACGGATTTATATTATCAACTGAAATTAGCAGAACAAGAAGGTAACCTAGCAGGCGTTGTACGCCAAATTGGCGAGTTTTTAACCAAGCAGCATCAACAACGGCAAAAGTTACGTGGGCTTTTACAATATCCGTTATTGTTGTTGACGGTCTTGGGGGTCTTCATGATGATTATGGTTCACTATGTCGGACCACAACTATCAAGTTGGCAACAAGGCGACTGGGGGATAAAACCACGTATATTGCAAATTTTAGTGATGACGGTTAGTGCGATAATGACGATCTTGATTTGGCAGGGGATCGTTTTATTAAAAATGTCGCGCCTCGAGCGAATTAACTGGTTATGTCATTTACCGGTGGTAGGTAATTATTGGCGGTTATATTGGCATTATTATTTAGTCAATGTATTAGGAATGATGATTGCTCATGGAATGTCGTTTCAAGATATTCACCGCGTTACGCGCCAATATGATCACCAATCGATGGTTTACCAAGTGATCCAACAATTGACCCGACAAACCCAACGGGGACAATCCATTGAACGGGTGATTTTAAAAACTATCTATTTACCAGATGAGTTGGCTTCGTATTTTAATCGGGGCTTAACTACGAGCGAGCTGGGGGATGAATTGTTGATTTATTCGCGGATGCTTTTTCAACGTTTCATTAATCAAACGGAACGACTTTTAGAACTTGTTCAGCCGATTTTGTTTATGTTAATTGCCATGATTATTGGTGGCATGTATTTGAGCCTTTTATTGCCAATTTATCATTCGTTACAAAGTGTGAATTGAATGTACGCTATCAAGTACACGTATTAAAATAAGGTTAGCAATTATATTGCGAAACAGATCCGTGAGGTAAGAAAGATGAGTGAGATTGTAACACCAACGCAGGGACGAAAAGATTTTTTTAAATCATCAGAGACGTAAATTTAAATAATAAACCAGTTATAATTAAACCTACAAAGTCTGGTGAAAGAGGTGCGGTTGTAATTGGGGAAGAAGATTTTGATAAGGTTTGGGATGAATTATGAGTTACAAAATCAAAATAAAGAAAGGAGCTAGAAAAGATTTAAGGATAAAAGGTAACTATCTAGAGAAAAATTTTAGTAAGCTAGTATATCAGTTAAAAGATAATCCATATCAAAACAATCAAAGTTTTGAAAAACTCGTACCACCAATTCTTGGTTTTTATTCTCGACGAATCAATATACAGCATCGGGTTGTATATAAAGTAAATGAAGAAAAAAAGGAAGTTGTTATTTATTCGGCTTGGGGTCGCTACGATTAAGTAATTTGAATATTAGACTACAACTTGGCGCTCTGTTAATTCAGGGCTTTTTATTTTGGTCGAGGACTATTTAATAGTTATTTCAAGTTGCCACATTTTGAAATTATAGAAAGTTTTTGGAACGGCAGAAATTTTACTACGTACTTTAGTGTAAAGGAGGTTTGATCAAACTAGCCCAAATCTATGTCTGGGTAATAAAAATTAAATGGTGTATAAAATGAAAAAAATACGGAAACTACCAGGATTCACTTTAATTGAGATAGGTATCTCTAAAGTTGTTTATATAGAACTGGTCCTATGTCAAGAAAGCGGACAATTTAAATTAAGATTTTAGACTATGCTACATCCTGTTCGTGATGATTCTCATAGTAAAGTTGTTCAAAAGCCATGGGGCTCATGTAATTACAGTGACCGTGAATCCGTACCGTGTTGTAGTAAGCGTCGATATATTCAAAGCACAGACGATGTGCTTCGTGGATATCTTTGATCCTAAATCGGGTTAACCATTCTCGTTTGATTAAAGCATGAAATGATTCGATACAGGCGTTATCCCAAGGATAACCTTTGGCCGAGTAACTATTGGTCATTCGGTTTGTAGCTTTTTTATATGCTTCAGAAGTGAACTGACTCCCACGGTCACTGTGCATGATCAATGCTTTATTTGCGTTACGGCGTTGTTTAGCTTTCTCGATAATTTGTAGGACCACCTCCGTTGATAATGTGTCAGCTGTATCCCAAGCGACAATTTTGCGTGAAAACAAATCGATAATGCTAGTTAGATACACGAAGCCGGAATCAGTTGGAATATAAGTGGTGTCAATGTACCATACCTCGTCTGGATTGTCTGGGTTAAAGTTCTCGTCCAAGATGTTTTGAAGCGAAGCTTCGAAATTAGGATCACGAGTGGTAGTGGTCCATGGTGTGATGTAACAAGCACGTAAGCCCATTTGTCGCATATAAAGGCTTACTGTCCGTACGGAAATTGAAATTCTCCGTTTACGTAATTCATGGCAAATTTTAGGGGCACCATAAATTCCCTTATTCTGATCATAGATCTTTTGAATTAAATCATAGACAAAGCCACGCTTATATCCACGATCTGACGGCTCACGTTTTTTCCAGTCATAATAATTTGATTTGGATAGGTCAAGGTTTTTCAGCATTCCAGACACCGATGGACAGCTAGAATCCTTAGCTTATTCATCCACCAGTACGAACAATTCGGTTAATCGCCCAGAATGCGAATAGCTTTTTTTAAGATCTCATTCGCCGCCTTCTAATCATGTAATTCGCGCTTGAGGCGGGCAATCTCCTTATCCTTATCGGTAGCGTGGTTTCCTTAACCGGGGCCACCAACGGTGCCCTCGTCCTTGTATTGACGTACCCACTTAGCAATTGATGCACGGGAGACACCTAAATACGCAACTCGTTCATCGACTGATAGTTCCTGGTGATCCAAGTAATAATTGACCGCATCCAACTTAAATTGATTATCGTAATGTTTTCCTTTAGACATGATATTCAAACCTCGCTTAATCTTTAAAGTGATTATAGCAAAGTCTCAATTCTCATTGTCCTAATCTCATTCTAGTTCCAAGTATTAACCAGCGGGAGAAGGACTAGCCAAACTACGCTCAAGAATTCGGACATCTCGAGGGAGATACCGTTCAAGGGAAAAAATCATTTGGGTGCGGTAACGACATTGAGCGAACGATTGACCAAAGTGGAGATTATCTTAAATTCTCATGATAAATCAGCTGAGAGTGTTGGTAAAGTTCTTGAACAATGGTTTAGCTCGATTCCTCGACATCTATTTAAGCCTATTACATTCGATAACGGGAAAGAATTCGCTGATTGGCGAAACCTGGCTAACAAGTTTGACATTAACATCTACTTCGCAGAAGTAGGTGCTCCTAATCAAAGAGGATTAAACGAAAACAATAATGGGTTAGCCCGAAGAGATGGTTTATCCAAAAATCTTGATTTCCGCAACCTGTCTGATGGGTTCTTGCAATCTGTGGCTAGTCGTAGGAATCGCATACCTAGAAAGAGTCTGGGCTATCTAACACCGCTAGAAGCATTCTTAAAGCATGTCACAGATGAGCAGATGAAATTGTTTCTAGCTTAATTTGACTTTCGGGGACTTGAAAAACTTTGGACCAATTTTGGACCGATAATAGTATAGAATTACTGTTCTAACATAACGAGAATAGAGACTGCTGTTAAAGTATAGACGTGATTTATGATAAGATTGTTATAACGTAAAAGGTAAGTTTTTAAAATTGGGCAAGGAAACACGTTCTTTTAAGTACGTGATGAATTGCCCTTTTATTATGCCCGTTGGGCATAATAGCATCTCTCACATATAGGCTATGATTGAAATTTGATATAATACCGGTATGAAAGATATAAATGGACTTACATATGGGAGAACGTCCGTATATAATTTAACTACCATATTATTTGGGGAACTAAATATCGTAATAAGGTGCTCAAAGGCAATGTAGAAATTGAATTTAAATCATTAGTCTTTGAAATTGCTGATCAGTACGGCCTTAAAGTTGTCCATATGGAAATCGGTAAAGACGATCATGTCTATCTGTTGGTTACAGTGTCACCAAAACTATCAGTTACTAATATCGTTCGATGGTTGAAAGGAATTTCGGCTTACCGACTATTCCGTCGTTGTCCAGAATTAAAGACAAGTTATTGGAAAGCTAAAGGCCGTCACTTGTAGTCGTCTAGTTAGTTACTATGTAGAAAGCATCGGTGTTGTCAATGAACGGGCAGTTGCTAAATATATAGACGATCAACGGAATAAGGAAGAATAGTAGAAAGGAGGATCACATGACCACGGTAATCAAAGGGATCAAACTTCGTTTGTACCCAACTCAAGTTCAAAAGAATCAACTTTTACAGTTATTTGGTAACGACCGTTTCGTTTGGAATCAGATGTTATCAATGGCTAAAGATCGCTATGATAACAATCCTAGCAGTCACTTTGTCAACGAGTATGGTATATGGTATGAATTACCTGCTAAAACAACTTAAACATGATTATCCGTTTCTAAAAGAAAGTGATTCGACCAGTCTGATTACGGTTAATCATAACCTAGCGGTTGCTTTTAAAAATCTTTTTAACCATCGTGGTGGTTATCCACGGTTTAAGTCACGTCATTGTGTACGCCAATCTTACACCGGTCACTCCACTTGTAAAATTGAAGCTAAACGGCGATTGAAATTGCCTAAATTAGGCAGTATCCGAACAAGCAAAACAAATCAATTAAAAGATTACCGTATTAAGCGATATACCATTAGCCACGATCCAGACGGTCGATACTACATTTCACTTAACGTTGAAACAGATATTGACGAATTACCGAGAGCCAACCGTACGGTTGGTATCGATGCTGGCCTTACTGATTTAGCGATTACTTCGGATGGTGATAAATATGCTACGTTAAATGTTAATTGGTTAGAAAATCAGGTTGCTAATTGGCAACGTAAATATAGTAAGCGTAAGAATCGGGCTATCGTGGCCGTTCGCCAATGGAATCACGACCCGAACCATTTGGAACAAATGGGAGTGAATGATTATCAAAATTGGCAAAAAGCTCGGCAACAAAAAGCACGGTATCAAGCAAAGATTGCTAATAAGCGTAAAGACCATCTGCAAAAGCTAACGACTGATTTAGTTAAAAACTATGATGTGATTGTGATCGAAGATTTGAGAACCAAGAATCTCCTTCATAATCACCGTTTAGCTAAATCAATTAGTAACGCCAGTTGGTATCAATTTCGTACCATGCTTGAATACAAGTGCAACTGGTATGGTAAACGATTAATTGTGGTCAGTTCGAATAACACCTCGCGATTCTGTTCGATTTGTGGTTACAACGATGGTAAGAAACCATTAAATATTCGAGCATGGACTTGCCCAAAGTGTGGGACTCACCACGACCGTGATATTAATGCGGCAGTTAATATCCTAAACAGTGGTTTAAAGCTACTTGGCTAGGGGCTAGCCGTGGTAAAAGAACGAAGTTCTGTAAGTTAGGTCTTCGGGATACCGATATAACATCCTAAATACTACTTCGTGTTCCCAGAAGCTTGGTCATTCATGGCCGAGTAGTTCACCACCTTTGAAGATAAGAATTAATAAGTATATACATAGCAACCTAATGATGGTAAAGTTAAATTACTATGACAAAACAAATTAACTGGTATAAATGGATATTCGCTGGTTTGGTTATGGTAAGTCTAGGAATTTATTTTACGATTGCCTTAAGACACTCAGCTAATATTGGGATTAGTGTGCGTCAGCAACATGGTCAGTGGATCATTACGCGAATTTTATCGCATTCAGCAGGCGATAATATTTCAGTAGCAGTTGGTGATCAGTTATTACAGATTGATGGCAATGACCCTGGTAAAGTTTCTTCGGTCCAGCGTATGCTCTTAGTTAACCATGCTAGTAAATTAACGATTCTAAGAGATGGTCATCAACAAGTTATTTCCTTAGCTAGTCACCCTTTTTTAAGTACTTATTGGATTCTCTTAGCAGTGAGTCTGTCAGTGATCTTGATCACGGTACTAATTTTATTTTGGCGCCGGCAAAGTCTGCAAGAACGGCATTTTGAAAACTTTATGTTATTCTTTGCGATTGCCTTAGTAGCCCTGATTCCATCAAGTCAGGGTATTATTCTCGGTCGGATAATTTTAGTGGCCTTCTTATCTTTAATTCCGATGATGGTGCGAAAGATGTTAGTATCACCAAAGATTAACTCTTTCTTAGGGTGGTTAACGTTGATTTATACTTATCTGAATCCATTATTGTATATTGCCTTTGTTTTAGGATGGTTACCAGCATGGTATTGGTTAGCTGATTACTTAAATGATTGGGGCAGCTTTTTCTTACCATTAGTTTTGGTAATTCTGGTCTTCTTAGAAGGAATACAGAAAGGTCAAGAACGGGTTTCCCGCGTTAATTTTTCCTTGATCTTTTTGACTTCGTTGATTCCTTTATATTTGTTATATTTGTATCCGTTAAAATGGCCACCCCAACATTCCTTTTTGAATGTTGCCGCCTTTTTGTTAGTACCGATTATTTGTTTATTACATATTTTGATTGTGAATCGATCATTGTCCAATTCATATCGCCGGGTCCGTGGCTATGCACAAGGCTATCTATTGGTGTTAACGACTACGATTATGGCTTTAATTATTAACTTGGGACGGGGGTTACCCTTATGGTTGGTTACTGCCTATGCATTAATGCTAATGATTGCTGTTGCTCCAGTATACCAAGAAGTCTTTGCCTTGATTGCCGGCTTTGATAGTCGCCATCAACGTTTAGAATTATTTGATGCTGTAGAGAATGAACGAGAACAAGTAGCCTTAACTATTCATGATACGGCCATCCAAAATTTAATTTTAATGAAGAAGCAGTTTGAACGAGCTAGTCCAGAGGATAATCATCAGAAGTTATTGGATACGATGGATGATTTGATCCATGAACTACGAGACTTATGTAATCGGGTTTATCCAATGTTGATTAGTGATCTCGGGGTGGCGAATACAATTCGCCAAATGATTGATCATCTTCAACAAACCTGGCCGATTGAGATTCAATTTCAAGATCATTCTGGCGGCCAATTAGACCAGTTATCGGATCGCCAAGCTAACTTTGTCTTACGATCACTGCAAGAAATGCTAATTAATAGTGTTAAACATGGTCAAGCCAACCAAGCCTGGGTTCAAGTAACCAGGAATCAAAAATCATTAACGATCACGTGTCAGGATAATGGGACCTTTCAGAAGCATTCTCAAACCTCGGGTCACTATGGGTTAACGACGATTAAGCAAAAGTTAAACCTATTGGGAGGAAGCTTGGTAATTCAGACGTATCCGAGAACCGAGATTGCAATGATGATTCCACTGGAAAGCGAGGAAGAATCAAATGGTAAAGATCGCTTTAATTGATGATCATGAGATGATGTTAAATAGTTTAGCAAAAGCGATGCAGGAACAAGCTAATTTAGAAGTCGTCGGGACGTTTACTGATGTAGCGAGTTTTCAATTATTTTTGAAAACTACGGAGGTTGACCTGGTGATCATGGACATGATGTTAAAAGATGAAACCGCCTTTCAAGTTTTGGAAAATTTACAAAAGTCTTTATCCGACATGCCAAAGGTAATTTTGATCTCCGGCTTTTATGATGAACTCCTGCATCAACGAGCCCTAAAACTAGGGGTCCAAGCTTTCTTACGAAAGGAATCCTCATATGATGAACTAATGCGGGCCATTCAGGAAGTGATGGCGGGGAATGTTTTAATTCCGGATAAAGTTTTTAATCAACCTGATGATGAAAAGTTAACGGAAGTCGAGTTAGCAGTGTTACAAGCCATGGCCGATGAAAAAACCAATCCTCAGATTGCTGAAGAATTATTTATGAGCCAGCGAACGGTCGAATCTCATGTGACAAACATTTGTCGTAAACTGGGCGTCAGTGGTCGAATTGGCGCCGTTCGTGAGGCTTTGAAGAGAAAATTAATTTTATAATTTGCGGACCTCCGCAAGCAAGCATTCGTGATCTACGGATGCTTTTTTTGTGAACTTTTATGTATATTTAAATCCATTAGGAGGTTTTGAAAAATGAATGTCGATACAATTTTGGGCGATCGCAATACCCGATATTTTGGGGTTGGTTATAAGAACGCTAATTATGAGATTATCACTTTAGATCAAGAAGAGTCAGAAGCAATGGTGAAAGTTAATTTTGGTGATGAGGTCTGGTCAATTAAACAAGGCGAAGCCCGCTCACCACACTTAAGTACCTTGGATAGTGTGATTATTTCTGCAATGATTGTTGAACAATTACTAGGACCAGAAAAGTCAGCGGATTATTATGTCAGTCATTTTGATATTCGGGCTGGTGGCGAACCAGTGGAATTGAGTAAAGCTTTAAAAGTCGACTTTACGCAAAATGGCAATAATTTTCATTTCAATATTTTAGGGATGAAGATTAACCTATCCATTCGGTTTGGCAATCATATTAGTAATTCTGATTTAGGTCACGAATCGTTTTTAACGCAACATTTAAAGCAGAGTGAGTTGACCATTGATGGAATTGATTATCTGGATCAAACTTCAATGGCGGCGGTAGCTGTAAAGCAAGCAGAAGGGAATGATTATGCCGGCTTAGGAAGTAAAACGAATGATAATGGTTTTTCAATCTTTGAATGGTTAATTATTTTTTCACAGATTGGGGAGATGTTAACTTATCAACTAGATAATTTAGATCGTGATGATTGTGCTAATTTATGGATGAAACGGATTTCGGCAGATTATCAAGATCGAGTAGTCAATAAAAAGCAACTTCAAAGATCTCGAGTAATTGGTGAAGTATTGAAGTCCAGAGTAATTGATAAGGATCATCACCAATGGCGAACCTTAACGGCGCATGGATCGGACATTAATAATCAAGTCTATTTTAGTGCTCAAATGGCACATGAATTACCACAAGTGATGGAAGGAAGCAGTAATGAACAATAACGAACATATTCGATTAGTAATTTCGGGAACTTATTCTACGGGGAAAACGACCACGACGACGGCTTTATCAATTTTAACAGGGATCCCATTGATTAATGCGTTATCAGCGCGGGAAATTTTGACGGATTTATATCCGGGACGCCGTTTTCAGGATATGACCGCCGACGAATTAATGGCGCTGGGACTAAAGCGATTTGAAGAACGGGTCCGGGCCGAAACGATTGCTTATAAAGAAGCGGGCGCTTTTATCTCTGATGGCTCGGTGTTAAATGAATGGATTTATGGGACTGTTCGCATGAAGGTAGGGATTAATCCTGGCTCAACGCTTCCGCACCGAATTGCCAAAGCTGTTATGGGAGTGCCTTTTAAACCGTTTATGAAAAAGTATTTGGATAGTTATGGAACAGTTGTTCGGCAACATGCTAAAGAATGGTATACCGATGTCGTTCATTTACCAGTCGAATTTCCGATGGATCCGGATGGTCATCGACCAGTCTCCGAAGAATATCGGAATTTGTCCGATATCGAAATCCAACAACGGTTCAAGGAATTAGGGTTACCACCGTTTATGGTTAGTGGTCAGGTAGCAGAACGGTTACAAACCATTGTTGACCAGTATCAATTACCACAAATTATGCAAATTGAAGAGGCGATTGAATTAGCTAATCAACGGATTGCGACGAACCGCGAAGCGGTATCGAAAAAGATGATTGAACAATATCATGAACCGACCTTAAGTGAAAAGGTTAAATTAATGACGAAATATTAGGAGAATGAGAAATGATTAGTTTTAAGGATGTAAATAAAATTTATCAGGTGGGTGATCAGGAAGTTCATGCCCTATCCCAAGCCAGTTTTACTTTAGAAAAAGGAAAATTAACCATTATCTTGGGTCCTTCTGGTTCCGGAAAAAGTACGCTACTCAATATTTTAGGCGGGATGGATCGTCCAACGAATGGGACCATTGATTTTGATGGCGAACAGGTAGCCCAGTTATCAGATACGGGCTTGACCAATTATCGGCGACAAAAAGTGGGTTTTGTCTTTCAATTCTATAACTTAATTCCTAGTTTAACCGCACTTGAAAACGTCGCCATTGCGGCGAAATTAAATGGCAATGATGCTCAATCAGAATCGTATTTAGAACAGGTGGGGTTAAGGCATCGGTTAAATAACTTTCCTAATCAACTTTCTGGTGGGGAAATGCAACGGGTCTCGATTGCCCGAGCTTTAGCTAAAAAGCCTCAATTGTTGCTTTGCGATGAACCAACCGGGGCCTTAGATTCAAAAACTAGTTTGAAAATTATGGCTCTTTTGCAACAAGCAGCTCAAAATCCCAACACTTCCGTAGTAATGGTGACCCATAATCCAACTTTTGAGCAATATGGAGATCAAGTCATTCGACTTAAAGACGGAGTGATTGACCGGATCGACGATAATCATTCACCAGTGAAATTGGAGGGCTTGGCATGAAATATCTAAATCGAAAGTTATGGCGGGATGTCCGGCATAACTGGACCCAATTCTTCTCCGTTTTCCTGATGGCCTTCCTGTCTATTTTAGTGTTTGTCGGCCTTCAAGGAGCGTGGAAAGGACTGGATACGAGTCTAGATCATTATATTAGTGATGCCAAGCTCGCTAATTATTGGGTCCAAGCCACGAATGTGACTGATAATGACTTAAGTAAGCTTCGTGATCTGAAAGGGATCAGTAAAGTTAGTGCGGGAACACGAATTCAAGTTAAACAGAATAGTCATCAATTGATTATTGATTCTCTTGATCACCCAGTCACCAAACTGCACTTAGTGAAGGGAACCGCTTATTCCAATCAACGATCAGGAGTTTGGGTCAATAAAGAATACGCAACTAATCATAACTTAAAAGTTGGCCAAACCATCAGCATGCGTTACCAGGGGCAAACAGTGCGCTTAAAGATTCGGGGGATCGTTAAATCGGCAAGTCGAATTTACTTTAATGGAACCCAGGAATACATTGCCCCAAACTACTCTAACTATGGGTATGCTTATGTTAGCCCGCAAACGCTAACGAATGAATTTCACTATGCTGGGGGCAATAATTTAATTGAAATTCGGGGTAATCATCACCAAATGCGAAAAGCAGTGGAAAAGATCTTTGGGGCGCGACTGGTCGCTTACTATAATCGAACCACACTCCCTGATGTCTCTAGTGCACTGGATCGGGTTGGGCAAATTCGAAACTTGTCTTACTTGTTTTCGTTCATCTTTATCCTATTAGCGATCTTAGCCATGTTCACGACAATTCGGCGGTTAATTGAAGATCAAATGGGTGAAATTGCGACATTAAAAGCTTTAGGTTTCCAAAATCGCCAACTTAGTCTCCACTATGCTAGTTTTGGTTTACTAGTTGGTGGTGCCGGAACAGTAGTTGGGGCCTTATTCTCACCAGTAATTTCCTGGTTTGTCCTGAGCACCCAACAAGCGATGTTCTCGATTCCACATTGGCAATTATCATACACCTACAGTAGTTTAGCTGTCATTGCTTTAGTAATTTTAATCTGTATTGGTGCGGCCGATTGGGCCGCACGAGGTTCAATGCGCGGTTTACCAGCCAAATTCTTACGCGGTGAAACCGAGAGTCGGGTTCATCATATCTGGTTAGAACGGATTCGTGGTTGGCGGAAACTTTCCTATGCCTGCCGCTGGGCCATTCGGGATGTGTTCTTTAATAAATCCCGAGTCTTGATGGGAATTGTCGGGGTTGCCGGCGGGATGATGTTGATGATTGCTGGGATTGGTATGCCCCAATCAATTAACCATTTAGTTGAACAGGCTTATGGGCATGATTTTACTTACAGTAAACGGTTAAACGTTAATAATTATCAACAATACCAACAAACTAATCATCAAAATGGTCAGTGGGTCCAACTTAGTCAGGCTCACTATTCACCGGATGATGGCTATGATCGCCTTTTAATGGTCATCTCCAAAGGTAGCTCTAAAGGCGATTATGTCCAAATGAAAACGATTGATGGTCACAAAGTTGAAGATGGTGGAGTCTACGTTACTCAAGGTTTTGCTGATCGGGCAAACCTTTCTAAAGGAATGACCCTAAAGATTAAGACGGTTGGCTTAAGTGACCCGATTAAGTTAAAAATCAAAGGGATCATTACCAGTGAAACCAATCAAGGGGCTTATGTTACTAGTAAAACTTGGCAAGATGCGGGAGAAACTTTCCAACCAACTACCTTGTTAGTTGGTAAAGGGGCTAAGTATGATAAGTCGGCCATTTCATCCATGATTACGATGAATTCCCAACGCCAGAACGCCGAACGCTTCGTTAATAATTTAATGAGTATTTTTGCTTTAATTATTGCTTTTGCCGTGCTTTTAATTGTGATTGTGCTTTACAATTTGGGCGCCTTGAGCTTCGTAGAACGTTCCAGAGATTACGCCACGTTAAGTGTACTAGGAATTAAGAGAAATGAATTACGAAACCTGACCTTGATTGAAAATCTGATTACCACCTTTGTGGGGTGGTTAATTGGGATTCCGGCTGGAATCTGGTTCTTAGGTGAGTATGTTAATACCTTCTCGACCATTAATTTGGTATACTCACCATATATCAATTGGATAACGATTACAGTTGCCACGGTCTTTGTGTGGGTCTGCTCCTTATCAACCACGCTGTTGATTAGTCGACGTATTCGGAAATTAGACATGGTTGAAGCACTTAAAGGAGTTGAATAGACGAAGTTTAGGATGATTGATATTTCTCAAGATTTCTAGATTAACTTTAAAATTCTGAATTGAGGTGTAAAGATGGAATTAGAAATATTAATGAAGGAACGCCATACTGTTCGGAAATATAGTGATGAATTAGTATCATCATATTTAAAGGGAAGGATTAGAGAAAAACTAAATCAATTATGTATCAATCATCGTATTAAAGCGTTTCTGGAAGAAGATAGTATTTCAGATACGCTGGGGTTTATTGCTAGGTTACGGTCGAGTAATGTAAAAAATGTGATCCTCTTCAAAGGTGATCATTATAATGTTGGCTATGTAGCGGCTGAAATCATGATACTGATTCAAAGTTTAGGATTGAATTCATGGCTTATTGGGAGTAGTATTAACCGAAACATCTTAGAGGAAGATATTGTTGCAATTGTAGTATTTGGATATGGACAGACAAATGGTGAAGCACATAGGTCTAAGAAGGTCAGGCAGGTTAGTGACTACCAACCTAATCGATTTCCAGATTGGTATTTTAAAGGAATCACTGCTAGTCTCCTAGCACCTACGGCATTGAATCGGCAACCTTATTACTTTAATTACAATAATGGTCATGTTCAATTGCAAGTTAAAGAAAGTGAATATGCGGAGATTGAAGCAGGAATTTTGAGTTGGTATTTTGAAAATGCTTCAGCTCATAAATTAACTTATAAAACCAGTGAATCAATATAGATCAATGGTCAACCATTTTCAATTTGGTGAATGGTTGGCCATTGTTTTGCATTAAAACAGCATTTTAATCAGATAAATTATCATACCATGGATTAATATTGATAATATGGTTCAGTTATTCATTGTAAATGTACTTTAAATTCTGACAATGATAAAAGTCAATAATAAAAATTATTACCTATTAGGCTATTAGATAAAAAACGGGTGAAAGTAAGTATAAATGGAACGTCATAAGAGAATACACTTATTCATACCATAATAATTTTACATATGGTATGGCAATGAAAAAAGACAACAGCAGGCATAATGATGAATAAATATTTAAAGTTGTCTTATAAATAAACATGGTGGAACAATGTTCAATTTGTAAGCACACCATAACGATACGGGATGACAATTAAAGGGATACCCTGAATTTCCAAAAATGGATTTTCAGAGTATCCCTTTTCGTTATGCATGAAACTTAGCTTGAATTTCTTGATTCCATAGTAAAAGGTCTTCGACCTTTGCCGCAACACGCTTTGTGTATTGATCAAATAC